>NZ_JAGQDN010000002.1:0-619443 GCF_021270385.1 Brevibacillus sp. AF8
CTACTGTTAAATGATATTATAAAAATAATAACACATTAACGCGGTGTCGCTTTAAGATTAAGTGAAATAAAAATGGCTGTCGACTTTCTCGACAGCCTGAGCCCGCTCTTTCAGGGAGCGGGCTTTTTGCTGTTTAATTATTTTACATTGGAAACAGTCGGGCGATCGGCTTGAATGACTTCAAAACGATAGCCTTTTTCTTTCAAGTACGAGATGATTCCGGGGAGAGCTTGAGCTGTTGGCGATTTGGTGCTTGAATCATGCATCAAGACAACGATTTCTTTTTGTGACTTTACTTGCTGCTTTATATTTGCCAGTGCTTGCGCGGCTGTGTATTTGTTGCTCCTCGCATCGCCGTTTGTTATATTCCAGTCGATAAACGTATAGCCACGTTGTTTCGCCTCTGCTTTGATCGCATGCATAACTGTTTGTTCCTTGTTATAACGTTTGGGATCTTGATATTTCAAACTGACGGTATTCGTACTGCCACCTGGATAGCGGAATACGGTTGGTTTTATGCCGGTTGCTTTTTCAATCATTTGGCTGCCTTTTTCCACGTCAGCAAAAAAGCTCTCCATATTTTTGTAAACAAGCTGATAATTATGGGAATACGAATGTCCTCCCACCGCATGTCCTTCAGCTACAATCCTTTTGAGAATGGCCTCATGACCAGCTACCTCACGACCCACAATGAAGAAGGTGGCTTTGACCTGATGCGCTTTCAGCGTATCCAAAACGTGCGGAGTTACAGGAGAGGGTCCATCGTCAAAGGTTAAGTAAGCGATCTTCTCAGAAGACTTCGGTGTCTGAGGGATCGGTTTTGTAGCAGGTTCAGGCTTCTTCGTTTGATTGGTGGTTCCTTTGTTATTGCCAGGCTGCGGTGGAGTCGGTGTCTCTGGTTTTGCAGGCTTGGATGGTTTCGGTTGTTCTGGTTGCTTTGGTTGTTCAGGCTGCTTTGGCTGCTTCTGTTGAAGCGGCTGCATCGGAATAAACGGTTCATTGCCATAGATCAAATATTTTTGACGCAGCTCAACAAATTTCTTCAGATCCGCTTCATAGGAAGAAACAATCTCCTGCGGGGATTTGCCTTGTTCGAGAAGCAGAGCGATTTTGTTGGTACCCATTACCTTGTCGAACATGGAGATTTGCATACTCGTACTTTTTGGCATAGGGAATGGTTGTAATTGCTTGGCATATGCCAGCGCGTAAATACCTGTTTTTACCGGGTTAAACTGATATGGATCGTTGATCTGAAGACGTACTCCCCCTGCAGTTCCTTTATTCTCAGGAATAAAGATGACGCCAGGTAGAAGACTTCCATTTAACAGATCAGCGTACTTGTGCGAGTCTAGACCCTCTGCCCCGATCCAAGTGAAATGGTCGCCTTGACGAATGGGGGTACCCTCACCCAAACCAGTTGCCATATATCCGAAAACCGAGGTCAAGCTAGGAATGTGCGGAGAACTCGGAATCCAGGCCAAACCTGTCTGTTGATAAATCATGTTGCGTGTATACCCTTGCATCGGAATGACGGTAAGATCTACACCGATGGTACGGTTGAAAAACAAGGCCAGCTCTCCGATGGTCATGCCATGTGCAAGCGGGAGGGTATCCACTCCAATAAAAGAGCGGTATGGCAGTTCAACTACAGGACCCTCGACAATCGTTCCACCGAGAGGATTCGGTCGATCCAGTACCATTACTTCTTTTCCTTGTTCTTTTGCAGCTGTCATGGCATATTGCAAGGTAGATATGTACGTGTAGGTTCTCGATCCGATATCCTGCAAATCAACGAGAAGAATATCAATGTCCTTCAGCATTTCTGGTGTCGGCTTGCGGGTTGATCCAGACAAGCCGTAGACGGGAATAGCGTAGACGGGATGAACAAAGCTCGTTACTTGTTTTCCTGCGACCGTTTTTCCGTCGAGGCCGTGTTCAGGTGCAAAGAGAGCGGTTAAATGGACGGAGCGATCTCGTCGTAACATGTCGATCGTGCTAACCATTTGACTGTTCTGACCTGTTTGATTCGTAATTAACCCGACTTTTTTGCCTTCAATGAGATGGTGGAACTGATTGAACAGTACATCACTTCCCAATTGGATGGCAGTCGTATTGGCGGAGCTTCCTACTGGAGGAATTAAAGTTAAGATAAGTGCCAGGATGAGGAAAGGGAGAAATTTGTTCATCATTCATTGCCTCTTTCAAGATAAAATACTGTCGCTTCTTGTCTATTGTAACGGTTTTGCAATGCAAGATGGTTGCATTTTTGTAACAATTTGAAATTAGGTCAAAAGGAGCAGAAAAAGGTAACGGAAAAGGGGAGGGGTATTAGGAAGAAATGTTCTTTTGAAAGGGAGTCTACAGGAAAATCTTGAAACAGCCTTCATCCTATAGTAGATTAAGAATCGTGTGAACCTTTTTGGAAATGGAGTGAATGTTTTGCTGAAAAAAGTAACCTCATTACTGCTAGCGATTGCCTTGGTACCGATGGCAGCGTTTTCTGCAGCGGCAGCGACTGCACCTGGAGCACCTAAAGCCGTACAGAATGCTGTTAAGGTGGAGTACAATAAAAAACAAATTGCGTTTCCTGACCAAGCACCTATTATCACCCAAGGGCGGACATTGGTTCCGATTCGTCCGATTGCAGAGAGTCTTGGATTTGAAGTGAAATGGAATGAACAAACGCGTACCGTGACCATCAACAAAGGAAAGGATAATATCAGATTGGTGGTTACTCAAAAAATTGCCAACAAAAATGGACAAACCATCAACCTCGACGTGCCTGCACAGATTGTGAACAAGCGTACTGTAGTACCTGTTCGTTTCATCGCGGAAGCTCTGAGCTACAAGGTTGAATGGGATCCGAAGACACAAACGGTATTGATTGCGGATAATGTGAACCCTAATCAAGTTGGTCAACAGGAAAAGCCAAAAGATCCGACGAAACCAGCAACAGATGAGAAAAAGGCTGAGCAGGTTGATTTGATTGATAAAGGAAGCATTGAAGGAAAAACTGTCAATGTATTAACAATTGGTCTGTACGGTGTAACAGGAAAGGTTGACCCTCAAGCATCGCTCGTGATCGTTATGGAAGATCAGACGTATGAAGTTGACGTAAATTCAGATGGAACTTTCAATTTTGAAATGCATACGAATGACGGTATCCGTACTTTTACGCTAAAAGCAGAAAAAGCGGGTAAAAAAGATGTTTATGAAGGCGAATTTATTTCCAATGATCTAGGGGCTTAAAGTTTGAGTAAGAACACCTCCTGCACATCACACTAAGTGCAAGGAGGTGTTTTTGTTGTGAGACGAATAAGTAGGAGTATCATTGCAGTACTCCTGTTTGCCGGCTTGCTGACAGGGTGTTCGCCTAACAAAGAACAGGGCACCGAAGATCAGAACGGAAATCAGGCCAAATTTGAATCTCTTGGGATTAACTTCCAGAACGATAACGTCGGTAGGGACAAAGGACCGGCAGCCATGATTAGCCAAAAGAGGGTTCATCAGCGAGAACCGCAGCTTGTGACGTCCTTGGAGGGGCATGCGGAAAAGCTGCCCGGTGTAGCTGATATCAAGGTGTTAGCGTACAAGGATAACTTGATTGTAGGTGTGCTGCCAGTCGATACACCAAAGCCTGACGAAGTCAATCCGCGGACGTCGATCCCGTATACGCCTGGAAAAATTGTGCGAGTCGATAATGGACATCCAGATTCGCTGCACAGACGTGTTGTGAATCGGATGAGGTCAAGTTTACAAGCAGAAACACGCTTCAACATTTTGTATGTGTCTACCAATCGCGCTGTTTATGACCGAATCGCAGATTTGCATTCACGAATTTCGAACGGAGAGCACATCAGTGACGAGGAATTTCAAGTCCTGTTAAATGATATTGGATATACTGTTATTGGATATAATTTAGTGGATTGAAAGAGCACCACCTGGACTCCCGGGTGGGCTTTTTGTCGATTAAGGGTCAAACGGCAGGAGAATAGTTAGAAATGGGGAAATAGTCAAAGAAGAGCAGGAGAACGGCAAGGAGTGCACATTGTATGATTCCAATCCACATCCCAATATCCAAAATAACTCCTCCAGGACAGAAGCCGTATGTCTTACGGAGACCTGCATTGGCAAAAAAATTACGATTGTTGAAATATACGCAGCTTTGTCTCATACATGCAGGGACAGGCTACGGCAAAACGACTTCTTTGGCTACATTTTTACATGATGATGCACTGGCTTCGTCCTGGTATACCATTCAGGATGGAGACGATGCCCTTCTTGCATTTGTCATCTGTCTCGTCGAAAGCGTTCGTCAGGTTCATTCTGATTTTGGACAGGTATTGCGAGAGCAACTCAAACGTATCACAGAGCAAAGTCCGGTGCCCTCCCTGGACAGTAAGGTACTGGTTGACTGGTTTGTCGGGGAGTGTGTACAGCTCCAGGCTGACCACATAGTTGTTTTGGACGATTACCAACGAATTGAGAATGGTAGTGAAGTTGATCGTTTTGTTCAACGGTTAGCCGAGGCTCTTCCACAAAAGGTCAAGCTGGTTATTTTAACGCGTTCCCGACCGAAATGGTCCAATCTCGACTTGTTGTCCGCCAGAGGGGAGTGTCTGGAACTTACAACAAATGACCTTTCTTTTACGCTGGAGGAGAGTGAGGCCTTTTATTCAGATCAATACGACATCACACTGTCCGAAGACGATTGGGGCCGAGTCGAAGAAGTGGCGCAAGGCTGGGTGATGGCGCTGCGCACTTTTGGTGAAATGGTAACGAGGGGGCAGACGGTATCAGATAGTCTGCGTGAATTATCCCGATTGCTGCACTTGCTGGAAGTAGAAGTCTGGACACAGTTGGATGCACGTATGCAGGGCTTCTTGTTGGAGGCAGCGGTTCTCGAACAATTCGATTTGGAGGATTGCAAGCAAGTACTTGGGGAAGGATGCATGGAGCACCTGTTGGAAGCCCAGCGTTGTAATCTTTTTCTTCATGTCCAAACAGGATCTCATTATTTCTTTCATCCACTTTTCCAGCGTCTCCTGTCTAGCAAGCTGGCTGCGAATCAAGCGACATATCTGCAGGTCAATCAAAAGGCCGCAGGTTGGTACAGACGTAAAGGGGACGAGGCAAAAGCTTTTGGGCGGTTGCGTCTCGTCGAACAGTGGGAGGTGCTGGGCGAATGGCTGTGCCAAGCATCGGAAAGGTTGCTGCAAGAAGGGAAGCTGGACTTTTTATATGAGTGGATTACGCTGTTACCAGATCACATCAAGTGTGAACAGCATTGGCTGTTGTTTTATCAAGGCGAAGTAGAACGCTATCGCTGTCTATATGCGAAGGCCTTTTCTTCTTATGAGCAATTTTTGAAACAATGTGAACAAAAGCAAGATCAAATCGGATTGTGTCGAGGGCTGGAAGGGCAAGCACGCGTTCATCTCGACAGCGTACAAGGCGTCCGGGCAGAAGAACTGCTTAAAAGAGCGATTCAACTCTTGCCCCCATTTGAACAGGAGAATGAGATGGCGCCGAGGCTGTATCGCTTGTTGGCAGAGATTTATACGAATCGCGGAGATGCCAAACAGGCGTCTGCTTGGTATGAACGGAGTCAGGAATTAGAGCAGCAGACGGAGGTTGAGCTGGAATCGCGCCTATTGTTTCGTACTGGCCGACTACAGTCCTCCATTCAGCTGTTGGAGAGTAAGTGGCAGGTAGAACAGAGGAAGCATCCTCCCTTGACCAGATCGTATCGGGAGACCTCTTTGCTCCTATCTTTTGTGTATGCATTGAATGGCGAATGGGAGCGAGGGTGGGAAGCAGCAGAAACTGCCATACAACTCGGACGTGCAGCGCATTCCCCTTTTGTAGAGGCGAATGGTTATGTTCGAAAAGCCCATGCGGCCCTCATCAGTCAAACATTGCCTACGGACGAGATTCGCCAGCTTTATGAAAAAGGTTTGCAAATCATGGAGGAGCTCCAGTCGACACGGGGAAAGTCAGAAACGCTTCTGGGACTAACCTTGCTTCATGCAAGAGAAAAGGTACTAGACCAAGCGCTTTTATATGGCAACAGGGGGATACAAGAGACAGAGGCAATGCGCGACGACTGGTTAGGCAGTCTTGTACGCATGGCGATTGGAATTGCTTATGCCAAATACGGGAAAGAAGAGGAAGCATGGGCTACCTTTATCGATTGTGCCGACCGACTCAGTCACTGCGGGGACAGCTACAGCGTCGTCATTTGTCAACTGTGGTTGAGCTTCTTGGCTTATCGCAAGAAACAATGGGATTTGTTCGTACCTGCAGTGACGCAAGCGCTGTCCTTGATGAAGTCCGGTGAATATTCATTCCTTTTGCAGAGACCTACTCTACTTACACCGCATGATGTACAGCAGCTTATGCCAATTCTGATTGAGGCAGAGCGCCGCAAGGTATCACCGGATTACGTCTCTCAACTGTTAAATGATTTGGGCTTGCAAAACGTGACTTTCCACCCCGGGTATACCCTTCGTATTCAGACGCTCGGTGCTTTCCGTGTATGGCTGGGAGAGCGGGAACTGAGCGAAAAGGCATGGCAGCGTGGGACGGCCAAGCTGTTGTTTCAGCTTTTATTGACGAAGAGACATCATTTATTAGCCCGGGAAGAAATCATGAACCGGCTATGGCCAGACAGTATTGAAGAAGCGGCAATTCGTGATTTTAAAGTATCGTTGAATGCGTTGAACAAAGCCCTCGAGCCAGATCGTGCGGCCAGAACGGACACATTTTTCATTCAACGCCATGGCAGCTCTTACGGTTTCAATCTGGCATCGGGCTACCATATGGACGTCGAGGAGTTCGAGAAGCTCGTTACACTGGGCTTGGCAGAGTCTGATCCGCGTCAGGGGGCCATCCTTTTGGAAAAAGGGCTTGCGTATTACTTGGGTGATTACATGCCGGAATGCCGTTATGAGGATTGGTGTGTAGAAGAGCGTGAGAGAGTGCAGGCGCTGTTTTTACGCGGAGCAGAGAGGGTAGCCAAAATCATGCTAGAGGACGGGCAATTGGAAAAAACGATCCGCTGGTGTGAGGCGATTTTGCGAGTGGACGATTGCTGGGAGGAGGCGTACCGCTTACTTATGACTGCGTATTATCAGCAAAATAATCGGACACAGGCAATCCGCTGGTATGAAAAATGTGTAGTAAAACTAAAGGAGAACCTCGGTGTCGCACCAATGCCTGCAACTATGGAGACTTACCTTCAAATTATAGAGTCGTAAAAGATCGCCCACAAAGCGATCTTTTTTTGTACATAGAGCAATGGCTGCTTGACAAAACTAGGAAGTATTCGTAATATAATCTTTGTACTGACCAGTCAGTTCAAAAAATCGAAAGGGGACAGGAGTGATGGCACCATCAAAAAAAGATCAAATTGCAAACGGAGCTTTAACCGCATTTGCCCAATTGGGTTATAGCGAAACGACCATGGATGCAATCGCGGAAATGGCACAGGTGGCAAAAGGAACACTCTATTATCACTTTTCCACAAAGGAAGAGCTGTTTTTGTACGTGATAGAAAAAGGCGTGAAGATGCTGATTTACCATGTAGATCATGTGATGCAGAATGAAGAGCTTTCCTTGGAGGATCGCATTCTGAATGTGTTGGATGAGCATCTTCGCTTCTTTTCCGAGAATCAAGATTTGTGTTTCCTGTTGCTGAGTGCCTTTTCAGGAGATGGACAGCGCGACAGGATGGTTGGCAATCTGTTAGGTGGCTATTTCAGCACGATGGAGTCTCACATGCTGGAACTGCAGAAGCAAGGGTATATCCGGGCGGATATCGATATTCGCACACTTGCTTCCTCGTTGTTTGGCATGGTTGGTTTTACTGTACTACGCAAGCAGTTTCGCAAAGAGCCAGTGAACAGTGCCGCAGATAAACAGACGCTTCGTTATATGCTTTCAGGAATGTTTCAAAATAACGTCTAGAGAAACGTAAAACAAGAGGAGAAGACAGATGAACAAACGTGCATGGATCGGTGTAGGTAGCTTTGTAGTCAGCATTGCAGTACTTGGAACTGTATTGTTTGGTTCAAATGTGAGTAGCATGGCTGGTCAGAATACAACGAAATTAGCAGGTGTAATCGAGGGAACAGAGGTAGACCTCTCTTTTAAAATGGGCGGTTCCATCGAACAGCTTTCCTTAAAAGAAGGAGACGAAGTAAAGGCAGGTCAAGTAGTTGCCACGCTAAGCAGCGCGGAAATCCTTGCGAAGAAAGAACAGGCTGAGGCTGCTTACAAGCTCTCACTCGTCAGACTTGATCAGGCAAAAAAAGGAGTATCAGTGACGGATAACTCCAGCAATGCTCAAGTCGACCAAGCAAAAGCAGCAGTAAACTCGGCGCAAGCGCAGCTTGACGCGAACAAAAATGGAGCGCGTTCGGAAGAAATTACGCAGCTCAAAGCGAAATTACAAGCAGCACAAACTGCGAATCAAATTGCCGCGACTAATTTGGAACGAATGAAAAAATTAATGGCGGAAGGCGCCGTTCCACAAGTGAAAGTGGAAGAGGCGCAGATGCAAGCAGATAAAGCTCAAGCGGAGTTTAAAGCAGCAGAAGAGCAGTTGAAAATGGCTCAAACTGGATCGCGCAAAGAGCAAGTCGATGCCGCACAAGCACAACTGGATCAAGCAAAAGCTGCATACAACCAAGCGGTAGCAGGGAGAGGTCAGGTAGGCTTGAAGGAGCTGGATGTTAAATCCGCAGAAGCGAACGTCATGCAGGCAAAAGGTGCACTGGCAGAAATGGAAGCCTATGTGAACAACACCAAGCTGACAGCTCCAGTAGACGGTATTGTAAAATCAGTAGCCGTTCAAAAGGGAGAGCTGGTTTCGCAAGGCTTCACCGTCTTGACGATCCAAACGAAAGCAGACAACTATGTCAAATTTTATGTGAATGAATACATGCTTGCGAATGTGAAAACAGGCGATCAAGTGAAATTGTTTGTCCCAGCCCTGAACAGAGAAGTAGACGCCAAAGTGGTTACTGTAGCTCCTGCTGCTGACTTTGCCGTGAAAAAAGCGACACAAGAACTCGGTGATCGTGACATTCGTTCCTTCCAGGTGAAGCTGCTGGTGTCCGATCCGGAATTGCGTCCAGGTCTGACGGTTGAGTGGCAACTTGAAGGAGCTGGTAATGGTGAATAGTTTCTCTCACCTATTTTGGAGCGAATGGAAAAATCTTTTTGCAAACAAAACCATTCGCAATATTCTCTTTCTCGTTCCGCTAATTTATTTGACGATGTTCGGCTTTCTGTACAGTGAGAAAAAAGTAATGGAGATCACCACTGTGATGGTGGATGCCGATCAAACCGAATTGAGTCGTGAGCTCTATCGCGCCTTTGAGGTCGATCATACATTTCGGATCACGTCAATCGTAGGAACAGAAGAAGAAGCAATGAAGTTGGTTGACAAGGGCGAAGCAAATATCGCCCTGATCATTCCTGCTGGATTAGAAAAGGATGTGAAGGCTGGGAGAGAGGCAGAGGTACTGACTGTTATCGACGGCAGTAACATCATGATTTCGAATACGGCAGTTCGAGCAGCAAATACAGCGATTAAGTCTGTTTCAGCAGGAACCACGCTGAAGAAGATGGAAGCACTCGGCGGCTGGGGAGAAGAAGGGAAAAACATGTTTACGGGTATCGACTATCGATACAGAGTGTTGTACAACCCGACCTTCAGCTACCTGTCCTTCATGGTATTCGGTCTTGCAGGTACAGTGCTTCAACAAGTGTTGTTTCTCGGAATCGTATTGTCGGTTGCCCAACAAAAAGAAGAGGGTACCTGGAAGGATACACTCTCTCGCCATGGCTTCTTCGCGATCACAGCGAGCAAATTGTTGCCGTACTTTCTGGCAGGGACACTCAATATGTTCCTTGCGTTTACTCTGATGTTAAAAGGTTTTGATATCCCTTATTACGGAAGCACGTTTGACCTAATGCTACTGGCTACCATGTTTAACTTGGCGGTATTGGCTATCGGTTATGCCATCTCCTTTGTATCCAGCAGCCAGCTCCAAGCTACACAGATCGGGATGATGATTGCCGTACCTTCTTTCATGCTATCGGGTTATACATGGCCACTGATGTCGATGCCAACAGGGATTGCTGCAATTGCAAAATCTTTGCCACTGACCTATTTCCTGGATGGTGTCAGAGAAATTTTGACGAAGGGCCACGGGCTGTCAACAGTCATGGACGACTTTATGGTTCTCGGCTTCATGACACTCATCGGGTTGTTCGCAGCCTATGTGATTTATTTGTTGCAGATAAGGAAAATGAAGGGGAAAGTTAGAGAACAAACGGCTGTAGAAATATGAGAATTTGGCTGCGCCAGAGCTATGGCGTAGCCTTTTTTTACTTACATGCATCTTGTTTGGCAGTCAGGCTGCATAAAAATAACCCTTGTGTAATAAATAATCCTTCCTTTATACTTATTATAAAAAAGGCAGATTCTTCAACACTAGGGGGACTTTATGTCAGCGACTCATCTAAAGCAATTGTGCGAGGAGACGTACACCAAGTTGAAAAAGGTCAGCATGGAAGTGGAACGTTTTTTGAATCAGGTTACCTTATCTGCTCTAGTATCTGCGTCAGGTGATCCTGAAGAATTTGAAACGTATTACCGTAACTATCTTTCCGACTTGCGCCACCTTTTGGTCTACTGCGAAAATGCATACGAAAGGCTGGGAGTATCACTCCGACGCGCACGATTCCATGAGGAGTTTGCCGAGGAAGTATTGTATCAGGTCTACCATACCTGTATAAATAACTTCTACTATCCAAAAGGTGAGGTCTACGAAGAAGATGGGCGGTTGGCCTATACAGGTCAGGACTGTATCATTTTCCGCAAGCAGGTAGTCCCTGAGTTGCAGGAGTTGACCTTGTCCCTGGCCAGAGTGTTCGAACAGATGCGTAATGATCTTCAATATTATGAGACAGACTACATTGCGAAAAAAAGTATGCAAATAGAAAAAGCACAGGCCTAATAAGCCTGTGTTTTTCTTTGGTTTCCCAATCAGGGATGAACCCTGATGGAAGTCCTATTATTTATAAAAGTGTAGCGTAATGGATAATGGCTGTGTACATTATGCTTCGAAGTACTCACTTTTCTCCTCATCAAAAGAGAGAGGAGAGTTCATGAGAAAAAAACGAATTTCCTCAATGCTTAATCCCATTTTTCGTGCTGTAAGGATTAGATCGATCCATTCCTTATCCAGGAGATCTTTAGGAGACGGAGTGGTTTTCATGTTAGTTCCCCTTTTACCCTCCTTTTGTAAAAACAAATAAAATACCCAAAAAATGGTTGGAAAAAGATAGGTAAAAAGCTTATATCAGAAATGATACTTAATTCAGTTTCATATGTAAATCTAGTATTTGTGACTTTTGTTTTAAATTCATGCAAAAAATAATAAGCCACCACTATTTCAGTGCTGGCAACAATGTTATTTATGTCGATTTAACCGCCATTTATTGTACTCCAAAAATTCCCGAAACTGTTCTTTACTTACCCCGGATTTCATAGCCTCTTCGATCAGCTTGTACCATTCTTCATCAACATTCTCGCTTGAAGGAATATCTTTTTCCTGAAGCAATGTGTCTACTGTCACATTTAATACTAGTGCGATTTTCTCAAGAAATTGAATAGAAGGATTTCGCTGAATGCCGCGCTCGATTGAACTCAGATAAGACTTGGCGACACCAGCGCGTTCAGCTAAATCAGAAAGAGAAAGGCCTTTGTCTATTCTAAGCTGCTGTATACGCGAGCCGATCATGTAATAGCCACCCCTTTAAATCTCTTCGTTTATTATAACGTCAACATAGCTGAAACACAACTTTTTGTGGGACTAGTCCTGTGTCGTTTGGCTCATTTATTCGAATTGAACCTACTGACACTGCTAAAAAATTACCTTTCTACTAGATGAAATGTAGCCCCATTATGGCTAAGTATCTATAATTGTGGTTGTTCTTTATAAGAAACGCGTTGTTCGTTATTAAGGTTGAGCAAAAACGAGATATTCAGACGTTATTCAACAAAATAGTCGATTTTCGCTGTTTTTGGTCTATTTTTAGAGAAAATTGATATTTTACATTCTTTTGCTTGTACAGGATACTAATTTCAAATCGTTCTTTATAAAGAACAAAGCGAACAAAGTGTTCTCTATAAAGAAAGTTTCGAATTTGAACGGCGCTTACTGCTGTCGATTTGAAATGGATAGGGATGCACAGAAAAACGTACAAAAAAAATCGGAGAGGAGAGATCCATTCTGCATGCCAATTTGTCAGAAGCAGTAACGGTAATCTGCCTGCTAATTGTAATAATTATACTATTTTTTATGGGGATCTTGGTGATTAAATCAAGGAACTTGTTGATAGAAAGGAGAACGCGCGTTTACCTGAGACAGTTTCAAGACTACTTCACGTATATCCAGTCTCAGATGGACTCGCCTGAGAGATTGAAACCGCCTTACTGGCAATTAAATCGTTTGGAAATGAGAGTTCTGCAACAAAAACTCATTGAATGGATCGAATCTCTAACAGGAAGCCACCGAGAGAAAATGATTACACTATGTGAGGATACAGGACTCGTCAAGCAAAACCTCCGAAGGCTGTATAGTCGCTTCCATTGGATAAGGATCGATGCAGCGTACTTTCTAGGAGCAATGCGGTCGGAGGAAGCTGTACCAAGACTTCTACAATTGCTACAGACAAAAAAACTCGATCCTACTCATTTTATCATCGCGAGATCTATCGCTAAGTGTGCGAGAAATCTGGAGGATATAAGGAACATGCTGATGCTCCTTGTAAAACATCGAAAAAGCAATCATTACCTTGCCGTTGACATCATGAAAGAGACAGATCTCGATTGCACACCATTATTGCTTGAATGTTTGCGAAGTACGGACAAGGATTTGAATAAAATCGCTTTGATTGGATGGTCTGCTCCTTTAACCGCGGAGATTGCCGATTTGGTATATCGGCAGATCGATTCGGAAGACAAGGAAGTCCGCATCCAGTCAATGAGGTTGCTGTTCAAATATGATGCTGTTTTGGCAACGGCATTGTTCGAGTCCTTGATGAAGACGAACGATATGGAAGTTTGTCAGAATACTGAAATGATTGAGACGTATGCCAGTTACAAAAAGCAAATCAATGAGGATGAGCAGGTGGACAAGAAAAGCCGTTATGTTTATGCCGTGTAACTATACCTGAAAGGAGTTTGACATGAGGGACTTTTTGCAAGCATACGGGATCTTTGCTGTTTATTACGTTATCGTGATTGAGACGCTCTATTTAACGATTCTAAGCCTGTCCATCAAAAATATTTTTTCCATCATCAAAAGCTCCATGTATTCTCGCTTTCAGTCACTCTCTGGATCAGAGTACGTACCACAAATTTCGATTCTCGTTCCCGCTTACAATGAGGAATTGACCATCATTGAAAACGTTCGTTCGCTTCTCGCGCTGGATTATCCCAAGTATGAAGTGGTTGTTATTAATGACGGTTCCAAAGACGAAACGTTGCAAGTTTTGTTACAGGAGTTCCAGTTAACTCGCACAGAGTATGCAGGGGGCTCCAGAGTATTGGAAACCTCCAACGTACGAGGCGTTTATTACAATCCGCAATATCCGAATTTATATCTCATTGATAAGGAAAACGGAGGAAAAGCCGACTCGCTAAACGCGGGGATTAATCTTTCCCATTATCCATTGATTGCTTCCATCGATGCTGATTCCTTATTGGAAAAGGACGCGTTGATCCGCATCGCCAAGGTGTACATGGAAAACCCTGAAGAAACGGTCGCAATCGGCGGCATAGTCCGAATCGCTAACGGCTGTGAAATCGAGGATGGAATGATAAAGAAAGTCAATCTTCCTAACAAAATTTTGCCTATGTTTCAGTGTGTCGAATACTTAAAGGCATTCCTAGGGGGAAGGATCGGTTGGAGCTCAATCAACGGACTGATTATTGTGTCTGGTGCCTTTGGGGTATTTCGAAAAGATTTCGTTGTCAAAGCCGGCGGTTATCGAGGGGGATATCCCGGCGAGGACATGAACATTATCATCAAGCTTCATAAATATATGCTTGAAAATAAACTTCCATATCGAGTGGCTTTTTGCCCTGATGCCGTTTGCTGGACCCAGGCTCCTGATACCTTGAAAATACTTGGAAGCCAGCGAAGAAGATGGGGACGTGGCAACCTTAAAAACATGCTGGAGTACGGTATTTATATAGTAGGCCGTCCCAAGTACAAAGTTGTAGGGCTGATTACATTTCCCTATAACATCATTTTCGAAACGCTCAATCCTTATTTCAGGTTTACTGGTTTTTTGGCTCTGCTGGGATATACATTGATGGACATGACTCAATGGAGAATACTGGCTATCTATGCGCTGCTGAATCTCTTGTTTGGCGTGCTGCTCGGGATCGGTTCTCTTTTTATGGAAGAGCTGGCCTTCAAGCGTTACACAAGATTTCGCGACAACCTCAAGATGTTGGCATTCCTCTTCTTCATGTTTCTTGGATATCAGCAGTTGGGAGTCATTTGGAGATTTCTGGGGCATATCGAGTTTATGCGCAACAATAACACATGGGGAACCATGACGAGAACAAGCTGGAAAACATAGAGAAATAAGGCACAGGAGGGAGATACCATGAGTCAGATTGCAAAAGCGTATTCGTTTCCTTTATTTCAAGCCTTTGAACATGTGCTTACCTTCTATGAGTCGAGTCAGTTGCCATGCGGGATTATTCTGGCTGTCACGAATGGAAGCAGTGAGGAAAAGCTCCAAGATTTGAAAATGTCTTTGGCAAAAGCAGAGGGGTTTACGGATATCCATTGTTTTTACGACAAACAAAGCAGCATTCTGGGAATTCTCCTTGGCGATCAAATGCTAGGCAATACTCATTTCTATTCTCTCTTCATCAAGGAACAGCTACAGACCCAACAACTGTTGGCAGGGCCAGTATTCATCGCCAGCTTCCCTGAACAGGGGGAATCAGCAGCACAAGTTCTAAGTGGTATGGTACAGGAGATTACTGCTGGAAAGGGAAGCGCTGGTGAGATTCACATATACAGCGGTAAAAGATCATCGGAAGAAAAGAGAAGTCTTTTGCTTGTTTCGCAAGATGAAACTGTGAATGAGTTTTTACGCATCTATTTACAAAGAAAAGGTTACTGCGTTTATTTGGCGGACAACGGGAGAGAAGCGTGGGAAAAATACAAACGATTTTTACCGGACGCTGTTATCACCGATGTCAATTTGGCCATTGAAGACGGTTACCAGCTCATCGGCAAGATCAATGCAGTTACGCATGGCACCAAAATCGTGGTGTTAACCCACAAACGGTTGGAAGACGACAAGAAAAGATCATTCGAGCTGGGAGTCTCAGATTATATAGCGAAGCCATTTTCACCAGTGGACCTGGAAGCACGAGTGAGAAGTCTATTGTCTTAAACATAGATAAAAGGGAGGAAGAAAAAAATGAGCTACTTCACAAAATTGAAGCAAAAAATGGAATCAAAAACCGTAAAAGTCGGGGTAATTGGTCTTGGGTACGTTGGTCTTCCCCTCGCTATGGAAATGGCAAAAAGCGGTTTCTCTGTTTACGGCATCGATTTGGACCAACGGAAGGTAGAAACCTTGCTTGCAGGGAGGTCGTATATTCAGGACGTTCCTTGCGATGTGATCCAATCAAGCCTTTCTGCTCAGCGATTCTTCCCGACTACTGATTATCGGGTGCTCAAGGAGCTGGATGCCGTCAGCATATGTGTGCCAACGCCGCTCAGTGAAAATCAAGATCCGGATACGTCCTTCATTAAGGGAGTTGTCCGTGAAATTATTAAATATAAAAAGAAAAACCTTCTGATTACGCTTGAGAGCACAACTTACCCGGGGACGACAGAAGAATTGATTCAATGGGAGTTCGAAAAGCTGGGTCTGACCGTCGGAAAGGATTTCTTTCTTTGCTTCTCTCCTGAGCGAGTAGACCCAGGTAACTATTCCTTCAACACACACAATACGCCAAAA
The DNA here is from genome assembly GCF_021270385.1 of Brevibacillus sp. AF8. NCBI lineage: Bacteria > Bacillati > Bacillota > Bacilli > Caryophanales > Paenibacillaceae > Brevibacillus > Brevibacillus sp. AF8. Next base: position 16,075 of record NZ_JAGQDN010000002.1, read on the forward strand.
GTAATCGGGGGAACCACGCCGAAGTGCTTGGAGTTGGGGGCCTTGTTGTATAGCAATTTGGTTACGAATGTAGTAACGGTTTCTTCTCCGAAGGTCGCTGAAATGTCTAAATTGCTGGAAAATACATTCCGGAGTGTAAACATTGCCTTTATCAATGAAATGGCTATGATGTGCGACAAAATGGGCATCGATGTGTGGGAGGTTATCAAAGCTGCGTCAACGAAACCGTTTGGCTACATGCCATTTTATCCAGGTCCTGGAATCGGTGGGCATTGCATTCCGCTTGATCCGATGTACCTTTCTTGGAAGGCAAAGGGCTTCCGCTTTCATAGTAAATTCATCGAACTGGCACAATCGATTAACGACAATATGCCAGACTATGTGATCAATAAAACTGCACAGGTACTGAATCTTTATGCCAAATCAATCAAAAACTCGCGGATTCTCATTTTGGGGATGGCCTACAAGCCTGACATTGATGACCTACGTGAATCCCCAGGCTTGCATATATATGAGCTGTTCCTGGAAAACGGGGCACGTGTGGATTACTACGATCCTTATGCACAAAGCTTTGTAGACAAACGCGGGAACACAGTTCGTTCCATTCCGCATGACTTGGAACAAATGAAAAATTACGATTGCATGGTACTCGTTACGAATCATAAGAGCTTTGACTACCAGAAGTTTGCTGACCTGGGTGTAGCTATCATTGATACACGGAATGCTTTTGACAGTATAACGGGTCAACACATTTACAAGCTGGGGAATCCGGCAAGGATGCACGGTGAAGAAGAACGAGTCGTACTCCTGGCTTAACTCGGAAACTGGATGCTCATTACGGAATAGGGAGGCAATCGTATGTGCGGTATCGTGGGATATATTGGTGAGGGGCAAGCGCAAAAAATCCTGACAAATGGTTTGCAGAAGTTGGAGTATCGCGGCTATGACTCGGCTGGTGTCGCAATATTTAACGGTGAAAAAATGGAGATTTGCAAGTCGAAAGGAAGGCTGGCCGTTTTGGAAGAACGGCTCGTCCAATCTCCTATGCGAGGTTGTTTGGGAATCGGACATACGCGTTGGGCCACTCACGGACGTCCATCCGATGAGAACTCACATCCGCATACGGATGAATCGGGAAAGTTTTCTGTTGTCCATAACGGTATTATCGAAAACTATCTGGAAATCAAGCAGGAGCTTTTGGACCATGGTGTCACGTTTACATCCGAGACCGATACAGAAGTCATTGCTCATCTCATTGCTGTACTATACGAAGGCGATCTCGTTACCGCGGTTCGAAATGCAGTACTGCGTATGCGCGGAGCATATGCTCTCGGGGTTATTTGCGAGTACGAACCAGATAAAATGGTGGCAGTCCGATTGGCAAGTCCATTAATTATCGGGGTAGGCAAAGGAGAAAACTTCATTGGCTCCGACATCTCTGCTGTACTTGAGCACACACGCGACATTGTCATCTTAGAAGATGGGGAAATGGCGGTTCTCAAGAAAGACAGTGTTTCTCTCATGAAAGTGGAAACGAGCGAACCGCTTCAACGAGAGTTATTCCGCGTAGATTGGAATGTGGAACAGACGGAGAAGGACGGTTTTGAGCACTTCATGCTAAAAGAAATTTACGAGCAGCCAAATGCATTTCGGAACACGCTGCTCAACCGGATTGACGAGGACGGAAAGCAAATTGTTTTAAAGGATTTTCAACTACATCCAGAACAAATCAATCGGTTTGAGAAAATATTCATCGTAGCGTGCGGAACCGCTTATCATGCAGGGTTGATCGGCAAGAATGTGATCGAAGAACTGGCGAGGATACCGGTAGAGATCGATGTCGCTTCAGAATTCAGATATCGCCGCCCTATTATATCTGAAAAAACGTTGGTCATTGTCGTGAGCCAGTCTGGTGAAACAGCTGATACGCTGGCAGCGTTGCGGGAGAGTCGACGCCTGGGAGCCAAGGTCTTGGCCATCACGAATGTACAGGGCAGCTCCATTGCCCGTGAAGCCGATTACGTACTTGCTACCTTTGCCGGGCCGGAAATTGCTGTCGCTTCAACGAAGGCGTACTCCTCTCAGGTAATCGTTTTTTACCTGCTCGGATTGTATCTAGCTCAGGTGAAGGAGACGCTTACCGAAACAGAGCGGGAATTCATGATTGCCAATCTGCGACAGCTGCCTGAGCAGGCTGAAAAGGCACTCCAACATGCGGATGATATTCGCGTCTATGCCGAGTCTATCCAAAATCATGCCAGCCTGTTCTTTATCGGTCGAGGCATTGATTATGCTGTGGCGTTGGAAGGGTCCTTGAAGCTGAAGGAAATTTCTTACCTTCACTCAGAGGCATACGCTGCAGGGGAATTGAAGCATGGAACGCTGGCTTTGATCGAAGAGGGTACGCCAGTCATTGCCTTGGTGACACAAAAAGAGCTGGAAGAAAAAATGGTTAGCAATATTACAGAAGTGAAGGCCCGAGGTGGGAATGTGTTAGCGATCACATTGGAAGGGAATGTCGAATTGCACCGAAATGTTGACGAAGTGTGCTTTGTGCCTGCGACTTTGCCTGTATTTACCCCCATCCTGTCCGTTATTCCGCTGCAGTTGATCTCGTATTATACTTCTCTGGCATTGGGTAATGATGTAGACAAGCCACGGAATCTTGCCAAAAGTGTAACCGTTGAATAAAAAATATGATTTGGAAGAATCCCGGAACAGCCAGCTTATTGGAGTGAACGGGATTCTTTCCCCATTTTGACTTGTCGGATTTACATTTATTTCCGTAAGGGGCTGAAGTGTCCATGATGGATTCCACTGACCAAACTCTTGATCAAAAAACGTTGATAGAAATCATGCTTCAGGTTTACGAGAAAGGTCAACAGACAACGACAATGGGAACGAGAGATATTGTTGAGGATATTGTCAACAGAGTAAGGCCGTACTTCAAAGAAGCCAAATAAGTCGATCTGATAGGAGGATCACATGACTAGTCGTTATGCAATTGTATTGGCAGCGGGAAAAGGGACACGAATGAGGTCTGCGCGATGCAAAGTGCTCCATGAGGTTTGTGGCAAACCAATGATCCAGCATATTGTCGACAGATTACATGGTCTTGGCATCCATGAGATTATTTTGATTGTAGGGCATGGGTCCGAGCAAGTGAAAAAGCAATTCGGTGCTTCTGTCCGCTATGCTTACCAGTCCGAGCAATTGGGGACTGCCCATGCAGTGATGATGGCGGCTGACCTCCTGCATGACAAACAGGGAACAACGATCGTGTTGAGCGGGGATACACCATTGGTGAGGGAGAAAACACTGGCGCAACTGCTCGAGCAACATGAAACTCAACATGCAGCAGCAACTGTATTAACAGCACGCGTAGACGATCCTACAGGGTACGGGCGATTGATCCGCAACGCAAACGGTCTTGTAGAACGGGTCGTGGAGCACAAGGATGCAACAGCCGAAGAACGGCTCGTATGCGAGATCAATACAGGAATGTATTGTTTCGACAACCAAAAGCTGTTTCAAGCCATATCTCGAGTGAAAAATGATAATGCCCAGAAAGAGTATTACTTGCCTGATGTTTTGAGTATTTTAAACGAGCAAAACGAGCGCATTGGGGCTTTTATGACCGATGATGCGGAAGAGGGGGGCGGCGTGAATGACAGAATCCAGCTGGCTTGCGCCGAGAGATTGCTCCGTATGCGAATCAATGAGCAGCATATGCAAAACGGGGTCACGATCATTGATCCAACCTCCACCTATATTGATGCCGATGTGTGTATCGGACCTGATACGGTTATTCATCCGGGAACGTACCTTCGCGGGAAAACAACGATAGGACCGGCTTGCGTCATCGGACCAAATGCAGACGTAAGTGATTGTATCGTAGGGGATAACGTAGAAATTCGCTACTCAAATGTATGTAATAGCACGATTCGAGATGGAGCTGTGGTTGGTCCTTATGCCTATATTCGTCCAGGTTCAGATGTAGGTGAGGGGGCGAAAGTCGGAGATTTTGTCGAACTGAAAAATTCACGTCTCGGGAAAGGTGCAAAGGTTGCTCATCTCTCGTATATTGGTGATTCTGATATTGGTGAATATGTAAACGTAGGGTGCGGTACAATCACTGTCAACTACGATGGCGTCCACAAGCATAAAACGATCGTTGGTGATCACGCCTTTATTGGTTGCAATGCCAACTTGATCGCTCCAGTTACCATCGGAGAGGGCGCTTATGTAGCCGCAGGCTCTACGATCACAGATGATGTTCCGAACGACGCTTTGGCCATCGCCAGAGAACGTCAGAGCATTAAAGAGCAGTATGCCAAACGGTTGATGACAACCCGCCCATAATCGCAGTCAGTAGGAGGATGTCTTATTTTTACAGCTAGCATAGAACCAGAACAAAATAGATCAAGCAAAAAAAAGCTACTGCTTGGTTTTTTGATCATCATCATACCAGTCATCGCAATCATCGCTTATTTGTATAAGACTCCGCCGATGATCGCGACCTGGATTTGGAATACGCAGCTCATTGTTACAGAAAGAGAAGAAATCATCGCATTTGCCAAGCAACATGACGTCAATCTCATTTATTTGCATATTGACCAAGAAAATGTTGCCCATCAAGATTATCGTTCCTTTATTAAGGAAGCAAATGCATCCGGCATTCGCGTGGATGCTCTTGCGGGAGATCCGGTCTGGTCTCTCGTTTCTAATCGAAAAAGTATTACCACCTTCTTAAACTGGGTTCAGACCTATAATAAATCAGCAGGAGAAGGTGAAAGATTCAGCGGCCTCCATCTCGATATAGAACCTCACGTACTACCCGAATGGAATGAGAATAAAGAAGTAATCAAAAACGAATGGGTAGCCAATATCGAATACTTGTCCGCGGAAATCAAAAAGGACCCAGCGTTGGAGCTAAGTGTCGATATTCCGTTTTGGATGTACGAGCTGTCGCTGGCAGACCAATCGGAAACGGTCAGCAAGTGGCTGGTCAGCACGCTAGATCATGTAACGTTAATGGCCTACCGCGACAGGATAGAGGGACCGAACGGGGTATTGGAAATTGTGAACCCGATCATGAACGAAGCGAACGGTCACAAAAACAAAGTGGTCGTAGGCCTTAACCTGCTGCAAAGCGCAGAGGGAGAAAACACAACCTTTTATGAGGAAGGGCATGGCGGATTGGAGGAGCAGCTGGCCGTTCTCGAAGATAATCTCGAAGAATTTGGAGGCTACGCCGGATACGCCATCCATGATTACGAGAAGTGGAAGGAACTGGTCAAAAAAAGCGAAGCCCAAATGGAAGCAAGCAAAGCGGCAAAACCGATGCCTGTATTCGAAGGTGAAGGCAAGAAGCTGGTTGCCAAAGTAGACGGCGGGGATATTGCCCTCTATAACGGGCAAGGCTGGGAACCCGTGTTTTGGGCGGGAATCAACCTGGGTGCAACGACACCAGGGCACTATCCTGGAGAGCTCTCCCCGACCCGCGAAGATTACTTGCGCTGGTTTTCACAGATGAAAGAAATGAATAACAAAGTCGTCCGCATTTATACAATTCTACCTCCGATTTTTTATGAGTCATTACATGAATTCAACCAAAAGCAGGAAGAGCCGTTGCTCCTACTGCAAGGAATCTGGTCGCCGGATGAAGCGCTCGCGGGTGAAGATCGGAAAGGACGGGATGCATTTACTCCCGAGATAACCAGAGATTTTCGCCAGGAGATTAAAGACGCTGTACAAGCAGTCCATGGAGACGTGACTCTCCCGGAGCGGTACGGTCGTGCCAGCGGTGAATATCGAACAGATGTGTCGGAATACTTGGTAGGGTGGATACTCGGTACCGAGTGGCATCCGTATACGGTACAGGTGACGAATGCAACAAATCTGGACATGCCTCCTTATCAGGGAAAATATATCATAACAACGGAAAAAGCGTCTCCTTTTGAAAGCTGGCTTGCCTCCATGCTTGATTATTTGGCTGAGGAAGAGATGAAATATGGATGGCAGCATCCGGTATCGTTTACAAATTGGCTGACGACCGATCCGCTGTCGCATCCCAACGAGCCGCTGCCGCAAGAGGATATGGTCTCGATTGACCCGATGAATCTGAAAGCCTCGGCGGAATGGACAGCTGGTTACTTTGCCGCATATCATGTCTATCCGTATTACCCGGACTTTTTGCGATATGAGGGAAAGTATCAAACGTACCGGGATTCAAGCGGCAAGATAAATCCGTATGCCGGCTACCTGCGTGATTTGCGTGCCCACCACAAAGGAATCCCATTGTTAGTTGCCGAATATGGCGTACCTAGCTCGCGAGGAATGACTCATTATGGGCCTGCTGGACGGAATCAGGGAATGCATACGGAACAAGAGCAAGGCGAGATGAACGCCGATATGCTGCGCAGTATTTTTGAAGAGGGTTACGATGGTGCACTTTTATTCGCATGGCAGGATGAATGGTTCAAATTTACTTGGAATACGATTGACCTGGAGCTGCCTTGGGAACGGAGGGCAATGTGGAACAATCCGTTAACAAACGAGGAGAAATTTGGCGTCATCGCGGTCGAACCTGGTAATTACGTATCTGACCAGATCATCCTTGATGGGAAAACAGCAGATTGGGAAAAAAGACTTCAGCGTGTCAAACGTGCTTATCCCGGATTTGATCTCTCTGTTTCACACGATGAAGCGTACCTGTATCTCATGCTAAAGAAGAGCGAAGGGGTTTGGGATTTCTCAAAGGACAGGCTGGATATTGGCTTTGATACGCTGAGTGGTGGGAGTCGAACAGCTGATCAAGCACCAGGAATTACATTTTCCCAAGAGATCGAATTTTTATTGCGAATGCAAGGGGAAAGCAATTCTCGCATTTTTGTCAATAGCGCCTATGATCAGCATAGTTGGCTATATGGGTATATCAAGGGAATGCTGCCTTGGGATGAACGTTATGATCAAGCAGATAGGGGCATATTCTTGCCATGGAAGCTGACACTCAACAAAGCATTGTATTTACCGGAAACCAAGAAAAAAATGCCTTTCGAAGAGTTGGAAGTGGGCATCATGAAACCAGGGATTTCCGATCCAGAAGATCCGACGTACAACTCATTGGCGGATTGGTATGCAAAAGGCAATGTTTTGGAAATACGTATTCCTTGGATGTTTCTGGGGTATACTGACCCGAGTAGCAAACAGGTTTGGAAATACCCGTATGAGGCGAATGGAATCGTTCCAACCGAAAGTAAAGGGGTTGGTGTGGAAGTATTTGCACATTCCAATCAAAAGCCATTCTCTCGGGAAGCTTCCAAACCACTCTTGTACCAATGGGACAAATGGGATTTGCCAACGTACCATGAACGAAAAAAGCTGAGCTTTGAGATTTTGCGCAAGGCGTACAAAGCATATGGTATGCCAAGGCATGAGTAACGAAAAAGGTGGTTAGATGCCACCTTTTTCTATTCGAATCGCTCCGAAATGTATATAAAAAGGCGTACAAACCTTAAACGGGGACGTACGCCTTTTTGTTCACCGAAATTTATTACTGCATTTATTGTGCCCCAAAACGCAGACGTTGGAAAAACTTGGTAAGTAAGCCGCCAATTGTTTTTGGAGGCTGTTCCGTTTTGACTTGCTCGACCGGTTGGGCTTGGCGAAGGGCTTGGTTCACGTTAATGATACCGTACCCGTACAACTGGTCGTGACCTGGAGCTCCGAGGTCAGTTGCGGAATGTCTAATGAGATTCATCACGTCTCGGGTGTTCATGTCGGGATGAATGGAACGGATGAGCGAAGCGAGTGCAGCGACGTGAGGACATGCCATCGAAGTACCGGATAGCGAGGCATAGTCGCTATAAATGTACGTGCTCGGAATATCGACCCCGGGAGCAGATACATCTACATAATCGCCAAAGTTGGAAAAATCGGCGCGTTCCTTGCGGTGATCGACAGCGGCAACGGCCAGGACTTCATCATAGGCTGCAGGAAAGCTAGGTTGATCACTTGCGTCGTTTCCGGAAGCCGCGACCAACACGACATTCCTTTCAAAGGCGTAGCGACAAGCTTCCCGTAGAGCGGCTGAGGAGGTATAGTTGCCTACGCTCAAGTTGATGACATCCGCTCCGTTATCAGTCGCCCAATAAATACCTTGTGCGATGTCTACAGCTGATCCCGAGCCGTCTGCGCCAATGGCTTTGACCGGCATAATCTTGCTATTCCAGGACATCCCGGCAATGCCATCTCTGTTATTCGTTTTCGCCGCTATGACACCTGATACATGGGTTCCATGACCATTATCATCCTCGGGTTTGTTACTGCCATCCAAAACGTTATAGCCTTTGACCAGCTTACCGGCAAATTCCGGATGCTTCATATCCACACCTGTATCGACGACTGCAACGATGACATCACTGCTACCTTCACTGACGTCCCAGCTTTGCTCCATGCCGATCAGAGGAAGATTCCACTGGTATTCCTTGTAGTACGTATCGTTTGGTTTCACGTTCGGGAGTAAAAGGTAATTTGGCTCGGCAAATACGGAGTCAGGATGTTCAGCCAGTTTTTTCATGAGCTGCTTGGTAGTCATGCTCTTTGATTTGATAATGAGAAATTTGTCAAAGTCGCGCTTGATCTTGGCATCCAACGAAGAAACGAGCTCATCAATTTTTTCTTGCTTGGGTCGAGGGGAAAAGCGCACGACAACTTCATTTTCTACATAATGACTGCGATCACGCTGGTTATGATGAAGCGTTTGGATATGGCTTTTTGTCTCCAGGTCACGACGAATGTCTTTCACTTGTTCAATGTAGTTAATGCGGGGAATTCTCGCTTGAACGGATGTCACGCGGGGATGAGGTTCGCGCATTTCCTGCTCTGCATTCTGATTCATCCGATACGGGACAACTACGAGACCGACCAAGGCAATAGCGGCAACAAAAGGCCAGACGCGCAAAAAAACTCACTCCCTCCAGTGCTATTATCTATATCGTGCACATGAAGGGAGTGATTATGAAGGAAATAGCTTACAATTGGCGTGACTAGATTAATCCAAGCTTTGCTAAACCATGTTGAATACCATTGTCGTTTACGTGGAGCGTAATCATATTGGCGAACGGCTTCAATTCTTCATGAGCATTTCCCATCGCTACTCCCATACCAACATAGGAGAGCATCTCTTTGTCGTTCAATCCATCTCCAAAGGCAACAGCATCCGCAGGAGTGAGTCCAAAATGTTTCAAGACGGCTTCAATTCCTTTTGCCTTGGAGCCGTTTGGGGGCAAAATATCCATGCAGTGTTCATGCCAACGAATGTAAGTAACGTCACGGAATTCTCCTGTGTACCTTGCTTCATCTGGACCACAGTATAGAAATGCTTGATAAATCGGCGTTTCCTCCCAGTAGCGATGGCGATACGCTGGGTATTCCAGTCCCAACCAATCAAAAGACTCGATGATATGTGGGTGGTCCATCGTATTGGCATAGAAGTGATCTGCGCTCAAAAATACCATCGGATGGGAATAACCCTCAGCCATTTGTTCGAGCTGTGCCAATGTTTCTGTAGCAATTGGCGTGTGATGAATGATCTTTCCTTCACTCTTCACATACGACCCGTTAAAGCCCACGAATGTCTCAATGCCCAGTTGCTCAGCGATTGGCATCAAATGATAAGGAGCTCGTCCTGTTGCGATCGCGACATGGACACCGTTTTGTTTTAATGTCTGTATGGCGTCCACCGTTGTTTGTGGAATGATGTGATCGGTGTTCAGTAAGGTTCCGTCAATGTCAAAAAAGACGATTTGATAAGCCACTTCTTATCCGCTCCTCTCCACGCTCTCTCTCTAGGTGTTCTCTCTATAAAAAGTTTTGCACAAAAAAATAGGAAAAGGAATGCCGGTTGGGACACTCCTTTTCATTTCGCTATTAGAATACAGCTACTTCTGTCTCGCTGTCAAATACATGACATTTGGCAAGATCCATCGCTAGTTTTACCTTCATCTTTGGTTTGAGCGCTTCACGAGAATCCACACGCGCTACCATCTGGGTATCTCCGATATTGTGGAAATAAACATACAATTCGGAACCCATGTTTTCTACGACTTCCACTTCTGCTTCCAGTGAGCTCTCAAATGGATTTGCTTCCATAAAAGAGGCGTCGCTGTAAATGTCCTCGGGGCGAATCCCAAAAATAACCTGCTTATTTACATAACCTTTTTCCCGTAAAGTCTTGGCTTTATCTTCCGGGAAGCGTACATGAATATTTTGGGCATCAAAATAGAGTGCTCTGTCTTTCTCGGAAAGATTCCCTTTCACAAAGTTCATCGCAGGGGAGCCGATAAAGCTTGCTACGAACAGATTGACTGGATGATTGTAGATTTCAGTCGGGGTTGCCACCTGTTGGATGAGGCCGTCCTTCATGACGACGATCCGGTCTCCCATAGTCATGGCTTCCGTTTGATCGTGCGTCACATAAATGATTGTGGTATTCAAGCGTTGATGCAGTTTCAAAATTTCCGTGCGCATTTGTACACGTAGCTTCGCATCGAGGTTGGACAACGGTTCATCCATCAAAAATACTTGCGGTTCACGCACGATAGCACGGCCCAGTGCGACACGCTGTCTTTGTCCCCCGGACAGCGCTTTTGGCTTGCGGTCTAGCAAATGCGAAATATCGAGAATTCGAGCTGCATCTTGAATGCGCTTATCAATATCGGATTTGGAGAATTTGCGCAATTTCAGACCGAAAGCCATATTTTCATATACATTCATATGCGGATAGAGTGCATAGCTTTGAAAAACCATGGCGATGTCGCGATCTTTGGGAGCCACATCGTTGACACGGCGATCGCCTATGTATAAATCACCTTCCGAAATCTCTTCCAGACCCGCAATCATGCGCAGCGTGGTAGATTTTCCACAACCAGATGGTCCGACTAGAACGAGGAATTCGCGATCTTGAATTTCCAAGTGAAAATCGTCTACTGCCGTAACGTTGTTTCCATATCGTTTATAAATGTGGGAAAGACTTACCTTTGCCATGAAAAAGGCACCTCCTCGGGTTTGTGAAGAGAGAGAATTCTTGGATGACTGTAATGGTAGGGTACCAATTCATTTGCAAGTTGGATACGGACATTATATACAAAATGTTTTGTTAATTTTGACGAAAGAGAAGGTAGAGCTGGAGCATGACGGCATCAGGAAACAATCGCGGGTCTAATCCGGTTTGTTCCGTCAGCTTGTCCAATCGATACAACAGTGTATTCCGGTGAAGGAAGAGCTGTCGTGCTGTATCGCTTACATTCAACTGTCTGGCGAACAAGGTATCTAATGTTTCCAATTGTTCATCTGTCATGTGCGGAACGGTTATGACAGCGGTTAGCTCGTTGGCGATTGCGGCTGCTATTTCTTTGGGGAGAGAAGCCGCCCATCGTTCCAATGGATAAGACCAATCTCCAGCAACCATCATTTGTGGTCGATAGGTTTGAAGGGCACGGGCCAGTGATAATTGCTGTAAAAGAGTGTCGCCCAATGCTAGTGGACTCGCGATTGGCGATCCAACAACAAGGCGAACGGGTTCCATCCATTCCATCGAAATCAGATCATGCAGCCCAGATGCCCACTCCAAAAGCTCTGAAGCCGTTTTTTGGTGATCGAGCATGGAGACAGGGATGATGAGAAGGGCATGTGTTTGCGTTAGCGGAATGAAATCAGGTGCTCCTTCAAAAAAATCATTCAGCAAGGGCTGCAAGGAATCCCATTCTCCCTTTTGATCCGGTCTGCATCGCTCTAATAAAAAGGAGACGCGAGCTTCTTTCCACGGCCATTTTGCTTCCAGCTGAGCAGGAATTGCAACAGGGGAACCGGAGACAATGCCCGAAAGCCAATTGGATATCTGTTTTGGGAGGGGAAGCGTTGTTGGGTCATCCATATGAGGAAAAATCAGATCCAGCAACGCCCGGGCTGAAGCATGCCAAGATGCCGTTTCGATAAGAATCAATGTCATTACACCGTTACTCGAATGGAGGGCAACTGGTTCCCAACCTTTTTGTACCCAATCCTGCTGGGCTTGTGCAGCTTCCGTTTGTGAGACTTGTACATATTCGATAGGTAAATTCGTCGTTTGTCGGATGTGCTCGACATCTCTCTTCCATTTTTCCACAAGGTGACCCCCATCTCGACACGAAAGTAAGGCTATTATACCTTAGTCGAGGGCAAGCGTGGCAGCAGTTTCTTGTAGGGCCGGAGCTGGAGCGGCTATCACGCTGAATGGAGCATCACTGCCCAATACATGCAAGGTTATCTCGGGACGGGAACGCAGGCGGATGTTTACCCCTGTTTGCCCCAGGCCCTCACTGATGTAAAAGGGTCGACCATCCATCTCATGAAGACCTTTCACGATATTTAGCTTCGGCAATTTCCCCATCTTTACGAGATGAAAGGGACGAGGCCAATGGATCTGACCTCCGTGAAAATGCCCTGACAACAAATAATCGTAAGCATACTCCTTCATGTGCAAAACTATATTAGGATCATGAGTCAAGACGAGCCTTGCTCCTGTCTCGGGAACACCGAAGAAAGACTTGGCCAGGTTGCTATGGCGCGTACTGAAATCATCCACACCGATAAGGTGCAGGGGTTGCCCTTTGTGATAGATCGTTTCATTTTCGTTGACAAGAACATGACAGCCAATTCGTTCCAACTCAGATTTTAACTGTGCAAGCTTGAAAGGGGTAAGCACGTAGTCGTGATTGCCAAAAACTACATAAGTTCCGAGTGTTGGCTGTAATTGCTGGAGACATTGCACAAAAGCAACTGCCTTCGGAATGTTTTTGTCGCGGTCGAGCAAGTCTCCGGTGATCGCAATCAGGTCTACCTGACGCTGCGAGAAGTCATCGACAATGCGCTGGGGCAATACAGATAAGTTTTCCATGTGCAAATCAGACAGATGCAAGATCGAAATCGGTTCAAAATCATGCGGTTGTTGAAGATGCCGTGATTTTTGCAAGGGTATTGCTACTTCTTTTATTTGAACATCAAATGTATTGCGATAGGCTCGAAAAAGCAACAAGGCGATAGCGCCAAGTAAAATAAACCAGATCATCAAGGTCAGCCATCTCCTTTACGATAAGCGTACCGTCAATTATACAAGAAAAAGTTCGCAATCGAATAAGTAGGTTCTGGCAGGAGGAATTACGCAAAAAATGTAGAAATATTATGAATGTTGCGTAGTGAGAAAAACGATGTAGAGTAGGAGAGTGAAGACATGAACGTAGAGAAAATTCCAGCAACGGAAGGCCCTTATAATCTGGAAAATTATGACGAAGCATATGCGAATTTTGATTGGGCGGATGTGGAGAAGCAATTCTCTTGGTATGAGACCGGGAAAGTGAACATGGTGTACGAAGCCATTGATCGACATCTCGCTACTGATCGGAAAGACAAAATTGCTTTGATGTACAGCAATGCAACGAGAGACGAGACTTATACGTTTGCGCAATTAAGCGAATTATCCAATAAATTCGGGAATGTTTTGCGGAATTTGGGCATTGTAAAAGGGGACCGCGTTTTCGTCTTTATGCCGCGTTCGCCGGAGCTTTATGTAAGCGTTTTAGGCACGATCAAGATTGGCGCGATTGTAGGGCCGCTGTTCGAAGCGTTCATGGAAGCAGCAGTGCGTGATCGTTTGGAAAATAGCGAAGCCGTTGCGATCGTTACGACGCCTGCACTCTTGCCGCGCATTCCCGTAAGCGACCTGCCTGCCCTAAAACACGTGATTGTTGTAGGTGCAGAAGAGGAGCTAAAAGAAGGTCACATCCGCTTTGAAAAAGCAATGGAAGAAGCCTCCACCGAGCTGGAAATCGAATGGGTCGATCGTGAGGATGGAATGATCCTGCACTATACCTCAGGCTCAACCGGTAAGCCAAAGGGTGTCCTGCATGTCCACAATGCCATGATCCAGCATTATCAAACTGGGAAATGGATTCTCGACCTGCAAGAGGATGATATTTATTGGTGCACAGCAGACCCAGGCTGGGTAACGGGTACTTCCTATGGCATTTTTTCGCCTTGGTTGAATGGAGCGACGATTGTTGTACGTGGCGGACGTTTCACTCCCGAAGATTGGTATAAAGTCATTGAGAAAAACAAAGTATCGATCTGGTTCAGTGCTCCGACTACGTTCCGCATGTTTATGGGGGCAGGGGATGAACTCGTCAAGCAATTTGACCTGTCCAGCCTGCGTCACGTCCTGAGCGTTGGCGAACCACTCAATCCTGAAGTTGTTCATTGGGGCATGCGCGTGTTCAATCAACGCATTCATGACAACTGGTGGATGACGGAGACAGGTGCCCAACTAATTTCTAACTATCGCTGTATGGCGATCAAGCCTGGATCGATGGGTAAGCCGTTCCCAGGTATTTATGCAGCGATTATTGACGATCGAGGAAATGAGCTGCCGCCGAATCGTATGGGGAACCTGGCAATTCGTGCGGGCTGGCCGGCCATGATGAGACAAATCTGGAACAACCCGGCGAAGTACGAAGAATACTTCAGCATCCCGGGCTGGTATGTATCCGGGGATTCTGCCTACAAGGATGAAGAAGGCTACTTCTGGTTCCAAGGCCGTATTGATGATGTGATCAATACTTCCGGTGAGCGAGTCGGTCCGTTTGAAGTAGAGAGCAAGCTGGTGGAGCATCCAGCAGTAGCCGAAGCAGGCGTCATCGGCAAACCGGATCCGGTTCGTGGTGAAATTATCAAAGCATTCATCGCGCTGCGAGCTGGGTATGAGCCAAGTGAAGCGTTGATGGAAGAAATTCGCAAGTTTGTGAAAGAAGGACTGGCTGCACATGCTGCTCCTCGTGAAATCGAATTCCGCGACAAGCTGCCAAAAACACGTTCCGGAAAAATCATGCGCCGCGTCTTGAAAGCGTGGGAATTAGGTCTACCGACTGGTGACCTGTCTACAATGGAAGATTAATCACAGGAAAACCATCTCTCGAAAATGTCGGGAGATGGTTTTCTTTTTTTAGGAATGGCTATGTTGTCTAATGATCATGAGGATGGTCGTGGTCATGGTTGTGCTCATGGTTATGATCGTGATCGTGGGAATCGGCTGTTGCCTGGCAATGTAAGTCACCATGTAGAGTAGAGGAGTTCTCAATCTGGATGGTAGCGTGTGTAATGCCGAATTCTTTTTCCAAAAGGACCAGTGCGTCATTTAATACAGGGTAGCTGGGCAAATCGTCTTGAACAACCAAATGGCATGTCAGGGAATCAAATCCGGAAGTAACCGTCCAAATGTGCAGGTCATGCACTCTGATAACTCCAGGCAGTTGACTGAGTCGCTCTTCCACTTTTGTTGTATCCAGTCGTGAAGGGGCGCCTTCCAGCAAAATATTGACAGATTCTTTCGTTACGCGCCATGCGCTCAGCATGATTAGGACAGCCACGACGATACTGATAATTGGGTCGGCGATGTACCAGCCAAAAGCCCACATCAGGATACCACCAGCGATTGCGCCGACAGAACCGAGAAGATCGCCGAGAACGTGGAGATAGGCACTGCGTACATTGACGTTATTTTTGGTATCGCCACGCATGAGTACAATGGCTGCAGCAATATTTGCCAAGAGTCCGACTGTGGCGATGATGATCATGGAGCCACTGGCAACCTCAGGCGGATTCCACATGCGTTGGAACCCTTCCCAGAAAATGAACAAGGATATCAGTACAAGTGTCACACCATTGGTCAGGGCAGCCAAGATTTCAAAACGTTTCAACCCGAATGTTCTCTTTGCAGAAGGTGGTCGTGCAGCGAAATGCACAGCGATTAAGCTCAAAAGAAGCGCTAATGCATCGCTTAACATATGCCCAGCATCAGAGAGCAACGCCAAACTATTGGTGAGGAAGCCCCCGATGGTTTCTACAACCAAAAATACAGCAATGATGAGGAAAGAAATGAGAAGAGCTCGTTTACTGGCTCCTTTTCCATGGTGATGGTGATCGTGACCATGACCATCTCCATGATCGTGATGATGAAAGCCCATGATAGAATCCTCCTTATAGAAAAGAATTTATAGATATTCCACTAGATAAAGGGCGTCTTTTCCTACACCACCCATAAGCGCTGACGCTCTCGTATGCTGCCAGGGAAGTCCGAGAAAGGATAGGCCAGGTACTTTTGTGATACCCCGAAGATGAATGGGTCTGCCTTTCGAATCCAGCACATCTGGAATACTCAACCAATCGTAGTTTGGTCGAAAGCCAGTGGCCCACAATACGTTATTGACTGTTGCCTCTGTTCCATCTGCAAAATAAACGGTACGCCCATTAACCTGTACGGCTCGAGAAACCAACCGCAATGCTCCTGAGCGAGAGAGCTCGCGCACCTGCTTTTTATAGCCGAATATTGGATCGGGTGAGCTGCGCATTTTCTTGCCGATCCAGGTAGAGTAGGGAGCATCGAGTAATCCAAGTGTCTTCATGTAATCAAATATAGGTTTTCCAAATAGGAAGTTTGGCAAGTAAGAGCGTGATTCTCCCTGTGAAAAAATAACAGGTCGATGAGCGGCGAGTTCTACCGCAATCTGTGCTCCAGAGTTGCCGCTGCCAACGACAAGGACCGGGCCGTCGATGAGCTGGCTCTCATTCTTGTACTGCGAAGTGTGCAGTTGATGAACGGTGTGGTCCAAGCTGTTCGCAATACCTGGGATAAACGGTGTATGAAATGGCCCTGTTGCAATGACGACTTGCTTCGCGAAGAGCAGACGGTCTTGTGTCCGCACTTGGAAGCGGAAACCAATTTTGCTGAGTTCCATGACAGTCGTACCCAGCATGACAGGCAATTCGAAATGTTTGGCGTACAATTCTAGGTAGTCTGCTGCTTCATCCTTGTTCGGGAGCGTATTCCGCTCTCCGGGAAACGCAAGACCAGGTAGTTGATTATGTTTACGTGGTGTAAAAAGCACCAGTGAATCGTAGCGTTGCCGCCAACTGTCCCCGATCCGTTGGTTTTGCTCCACGATGACAAAACGACGATTTTTACGCTTGAGCGCATATCCGAGCGCAAGTCCTGCCTGCCCTCCGCCAATTACGATGACGTCATAATCATTCATGAGTAGTGCCTTCTTTCTGGTAAGGATTACCTACATCATATCACATTCATTATCATATTCAAGTAATTGTTTGAATGTTTTTTTGAAAATCAGCAAAAAAGGCCGCCACATTGGTGACGGACCTGTTTAAAATCCAGTGGATTTACGGTTTTGATTGTTTCAATTCGGCAGCATGTTCAATTCCACACATGATTAAATGGCGGACATGATCATCATCGAGTGAGTAATAGACGAGCTTGCCACTTTTTCGATAACGGGCGAGACCCATGTTTTTTAACAGTCGCAGATGGTGAGAGGTATTGGGGATCGAACTATTGATAGTTGCTGCGACATCACAAACGCATAGTTCTCCTTCAAGCGCCAGCGCGTAAATGATTTTTGCTCGGGTATCGTCTGCGAGAGCCTTGAAGAGAGGGGCGACACCTTCCGTCTCCATCATCCTGGGCCGAAGCCGGTTTACTTTTTCTTCATCAATCGTCTGGACTTCACAAACCTCGAGATCAGTGGGAATGCGCTGAATGTCTTCGCTCACTTCATTCACCCCAAACCGTACCATTTTCCACCATTATAAGACGGATACAGGGGGAAGGGAAGGCTGGACAACCTGTTCTTCTTGTAAAAAAAGTAAAGGAGAAGAAGGAATAAAAGGTGTCTTTATCTAAATAGGAATGATACCTATTTGTAAATGGAGAGGAGAGAATTCCCGCTTGATTCTGAAGATTCGCCAATTCCTGGTTGAAATAATCGGGGCGCTCCTGCTTGGACTAAGTGTCGTTTGGTTAACAATGAGCACGGACAGCAGCTTGTTTTCCGGTTGGAGCATAGAGTGGTCCCCTTTGTGGCTTGATGTGAAAACCTTTTTCCTTAGTATTTGGCTGGAAGCAATCCCGTTTGTCCTCCTGGGTGTATTCTTTTCTGCGTTTATCCAGACGTTTGTGACAGAAGAGCAGGTGAGGCGTTGGACACCGAAGCATCCACTCGTTGCCCTGCCGTTTGCCGGGTTGCTCGGATTTTTGTTCCCCGTATGTGAATGTGCCATCATCCCTGTGGTTCGTCGTTTAATCCAAAAAGGGATGCCCTTGTCAGTCGGGATTGTTTTCTTATTGGCAGGACCGATTGTGAATCCCGTTGTTTTGTCATCGACCTATGTCGCTTTCACTCGTCAGCCGGAAATGGCTCTCTACCGGGGCATTGCGGGATTCGTTGTTGCACTTATTGTGGGCATGCTTGTCTTCTTGTTTGTCAAAAAAAATCCGATACGGCTTGGCATGGAAGCACAAATCAGTCATGAAGCCGACCATGTAAAAGCGACGGGTGGAAAGCTGTCCTCGACGTTTGCCCACGCGGTAGATGAATTTTTTGACATGGGAAAATATTTGTTGTTTGGTGCGTTTATCAGTGCGCTTTTACAGGTGTACATCAGCAGGGATACGCTTATGGACATCGGTCAAACGCCGCTCACCTCCCATTTGGTCATGATGGGGATGGCGTATTTGTTTTCGCTTTGTTCAGAAGCAGATGCGTTTATCGCTGCTTCCTTTGCCAATACGTTTTCAAGCAGCTCGTTGCTTGCATTTTTGGTTTTCGGCCCCATGCTCGATTTAAAAACGACGTTGATGCTATTTGGAACATTCCGTTTTGGTTTTGTTATCAAGCTGGTCGTGGCTATTACGCTTTTAGTGATTTGCGTCACCATGCTCATACCGATATAAGGAGGAGAATATGGATCAGAACAAATTGAAGCGTCATCATATCATGCGCAGTTTGATTTTGGCGGGCATTACAGCGTTGTTGGCCTATTTGATCCTGTCGGAAACACTCAGTCACTATCTCGCACCGCGATTGCACATGTTCAGCTATGTCACGCTCGTCATCCTGGCCCTGTTGACCATTGTCAGCATACGGCAAATTTTTGTAGGCAGTAGCGTTTACGATTGCGATTGTGAGGAGCAACACAAAGTTCCGCGTACACCTATCGGCTCCCTTTTGGTTTATGGATTGTTTGTACTCCCCATCGTAATGGGATTTGTCATGCCGGATAAAATTCTTGGCAGTGATGTCGCACAGAAGCGGGGGATCACGCTGCTCAGCAATGATGTACGAAAGCTGGCGGATGTTACGGCGAACGCGAATGTGAATGCGAACGCAGAAGAAAATGTGAAGCAGAAAGCAGAAGGAAAAGAAGATGCCGAACAAAGCGTAGAACCACAGCCAGAGGCAACCAATCAAGTAGCAATACCCCCGGTTCAAGCAACAGACGACGAACAATTGCGACAGCGATTCTCGAACGAGGGATTTGGTGACTTTTACACGGATATCGCCGTCTTTTTACATAAACAGCCAGTAATCGAACTCAATGACAAGGTGTTCCTGGACGGACTCACCACGATGGAGCTATATGCAAAAGAATTTGCTGGAAAAGAGCTTGAGACAATGGGATTTGTATATCGGCAGCCTGACTTTACCAAGCAGCAGTTTGTCGTAGCGCGTTTTTCCGTCACCTGCTGTACAGCAGATTCCAGTGTTTATGGTGTTCTGGTGGAAAAAGAGGACGCGAACAAATGGAAAAAGGATAGCTGGGTAAAAGTACGCGGAAAGCTTGAGTTGCGTCAGGTAGACGGGTACGACATGCTTGTTCTCAAAGCCTCTCAAGTAGAAGCCGTTTCCGCACCCAAAGATCCTTATGTGTATTACAGCTTTGAATCAGCACCAGACAGTTAAAATGCGGGGGAACCGAAATGATCGTGCGACTAGATTTACAGGATGAACAAACGGTACAAAAACTTTGGAACATGCAGCAAAGAGCGTATCGTGTAGAGGCGGAGATAATCGGTACAGAAGATATTCCTCCCCTGCGAGAATCGGTAGAACAACTAAGAGCATGTGGAGAAACGTTTTATGGCTACATAGAGGGAGGCGAGCTGGCTGGGGCTGTATCTTTTTTGATCGAAGGAGATACATTGGATATTCACCGAATGATTGTAGATCCTATTCATTTTCGCAAGGGAATCGCGAGTCAATTGCTCGCCTCTGTCCACGAGCATGGCAGCAGCAAGATCATCGTCGCGACTGGCTCTTTGAACGAACCGGCCGTTCGGTTGTATGGGAGACATGGTTTTACCTTGACGGATAAAAAAGAAGTGAAGCCCGGTTTGTGGCTATCTTTTTTCGAGAAAAGGATAAAGTAAGTCCCCGCACATCCACTGCTATAGAGTATGTTCGTCCGGATGCTCCGCCCATATTGATTATGCATGGTGATGCAGATGATGTAGTGCCCTATGAACAAAGCGTTGAATTTTTTAATGCATTACGTAGAGCTGGAAACAATGCAAGTATGTATAAAATTAAGGGAGCAGGGCACAACGGTTTCACACAACAGCAAACAATGGAAGTTGTTAAAGCTTTTTTCGACGAACATTTAAAATAAGAGATAGTGACCTAATAGAGAAGGATCTCATAAAAAAGGATAGTCCCGTGAGCTAGCGAGGGGTTGGCGATATGCTTTTCTTCTTCAACTCAAAACTAAATGACTGGAATTTTGGCTCCTTTTTAGTCACTAAAAAAACTCCCTAGTACTGCAATGGGGAAGAAGAGAGTTTTAGAGTCGGTCCGATAATTATTGGTGCCTTCGGGGGAGTTATGGGTTGCGTCCTAAATAGTTAGGTTAGACAACATGGTGGAATTTTATTTATGCAATGTTCCGCGGACGATAGGAGCGGAATCAGGAGAAGATCTAGGCCATTTTCCTAGGTCTTTTGTATTCGTCGAAATCCCGTTTGTATGCGTAATCCCCTCCAGTAGTCACTAAGTAGGAAGAAGCAGGAAAAAGGTTTAACGAAGACTTGCTTTCCGATTTATTGCCTAGGAATAAGGTTACTGTACAAGATTGTCATGCTCATGCTCTTATATAAGTAGGAATAGGTTGGAAAAACATTTCCAATATCGCTAAAAATGGAGTGTGGAAAACATGAGAACAAGGGAAAAGAATCATTTCCGTTGCCGGCGGTTCTTGATCCGGATGGTTGGCTTCTCGTTGGCGGCATCGCTTTGTCTGATCGGACAAGCTTCCGCTGCCGATGATGAGATCCAACTGAAGTGGGAACAGCGTTATACGAAAGAGGAGACGCGGGAGTTAGTCCAAAAGGTCGTCCCGACGAAAGATGGAGGCGGGCTGGTATGGGCAAACGGGACGAACAGTGATTATCGCATACTCCCCCCTTTGCTGGTGAAAGCAGATGGAACGGGTCAGGAAGAATGGTCAAAGCGCATGCCGGAAGAGTTCTTTATCGCCGACGTGGAGCAGGCGAAAGAAGGCGGATATCTAGTGATGGGAGCGCTGCGCTCGGAGCCGGACAAGCTGCAGTTGATCAAATTGAGTGAAACCGGAGATGAGGAGTGGACGAAAGCAATTGAGGTAGAGGGAGGGGCGATGATACCGGACAGATACGTCCTGCTGTACAGTGATTTCGCCGAAACATTCGACGGTGGTGTGGTCGCAGTAGGCCACAAATACCTCGAAGAGAGTGGACAGTACCTATACAATATCGTGAAGATCACAGCATCAGGTGAAATCGAATGGGATAAGCCGTTGAGCAACTCGGCTCATCGGGTTTTTGTTACCAAAAGCGGGGAAATGTTTGTCCAAGGCAGTGTGTTCTCCGGCGATGCTCACCTGTACGTGGCAAAGCTGTCCGAAGAAGCGGACAAGCTTTGGGAACATACCTACGAACAGAAGGGTTCAATCACAATCAAATCAGTCCTCCCATCGACCGATGGCGGGCTTCTCGTCACCGGATACACCAACCGCTTCAACTCTGACCCGGGTTTCGATGACATCGTTGCGTGGCATATCGATTCGGAGGGGAAAGTTGTTTGGCAGAAGCTTTACGATACCGAAGTGGGAAGTGGAGAAGTGTCGGACGGAGAAAGAGGCTTATTGTTGTCCGAGACAGCGGATGATGGCTACATGCTGATCGGGCTGATGGATTCGATAAACGCTGACCCTTCCAAATGGAATTTCAAGAAGTTGGATCACTCTGGCGACCTTTTGTGGGAGAGAACGATCTCGTTCCCGCAAATACGCGTTGCTAATGCGGTTCCCCAGGGAAATGACCAGTACTTGTTATTGGGCGAATATTGGGAAAAAAGCACAACAATGGCGGACAAGCGAGACATCTATCTGATCAAATACGGCAAAACAAAAACCATCGTCTCCCTTGAGCCGCAAATGCAAATGCACAAACTGAAACTGGATAAAGGCGATACAGAAGAACTTAAGGTTACGGCTGTTTATGATGACGATACTAAAGAAGATCTGACGAACGGGGTTCAATGGACCTCTTCCAACGAAGAAATGGCCGTGGTTGACGAGAATGGACGAGTTACGGCCAAAGAGAAGGGAAAAGTGCAAATCATCGCAACCTTTCAAGGAAAAAAAGCAGTATTCTCGGTCCAGGTGAAAGGGTAGATACTCAAATTGCGTCAATAGATAACGTACTTAACCTCCTGTCAAAGAGATAGGAGGTTCTTCCCATTAACATCGTCGAAAGATGTCCCAACCAGCCTCAAACATGTTTCTACAAGAAGGGTTGAACAGTTTAGCGTACGAGGTCAATGTTACCCCGGCTACGTAATCGTAGAACCATATTAAAAATGATAAACCAGTAAAAATTGGCTGACCTCATAATACGAACGGGCAGGATAGCATAATTATTAATTCGGTAAGCGGAGTTGATGAGGTGATATTGTTTTAAGAAAAATGAAACAATCAGGTAGGGGTCAACGTAAAAGGTATCATTCTTGTTTTACAGCCAAAGATCTTGTACACGGAGGATTAAATTGTGAGAAAACAATGGGGTGGCAAAATCGCTATTGTATTAGGGATGGTACTGTTTGTTCTGCAATATTATTTTCAGACCTTTGGATATAACTATATTTTAATAGGGCTAGGGGTGATTCTCTGCCTGATGGGAGGGTTCCTGGTTTCGGGCGATTCTCCCAAAAAGGAAACAAAGATGTGATCCTGTCAACCTTTCCCGGCAAAGCGTCGGTGAACGATACCACAACAATGTTTATTCTTTTCTACATGGACATTAGCAATTTAATGCTAGTGTCTTTTTGTATTGATTACGATTCATCATAATCCTTGTGTAATGTAGACTTCTCATTCCGTAGACAGTTTTTAAAGGTTAAGATGTGATTGGACTGGATATAGATTACTATGATTTTCAAGAGAATCCAGATGCAATGAATATAGAAGCAAAGAAGAGTATATTCAAATGGAACGTAGGGGAATTAACAAGACTATGCAATAGATACCTTTCCACGAGAAGGCGAAAGCCCGCCCAAATAGCTTGGGAAGGGATAGAGTTGCACAAAACAACCCGGATAACGGGCACTTTCCCAAGTGTCTGTTTCCGGGTTTTCTTTCTTTTTACAGTATAAGCTTATTTGGTATCGTCTGTTTCTTTCTGTTGGTCTTCGTAAAACCAGAGAGGATCATCGCAATCCTCATCACCATTGTAGTTGATTAAGATTTCTTCACCCGCTTGAATGTCCGTATACGCATAAAAATCAAACGTGTGGTTGTCGAAATTAATCTCATACGTGGCATTTGGCGTGTAGGAATGATTAAATAGCATACCATACCCTAACAAGAAGGCCGTGTGATTAGCACCGTACTCAAATGCATAATCCGCGAGCAAGGTTTTCTCAATATGCTCATGCTCTTCGTTCAAATAAGGCAGCACGGGCGCTTCATGAATCAGGTCGCCTTTTCGGATATCTTGCGTTGCAAATACACCTCTATTTAATTCTCCATTGCTTAGTTTGGAGGTCTTGACTTCGATCATGCGGATCACCTGCATTTCTTATGTCTGTGGAAAACGTATCTTTCTAAGGATGACAGTTGATCGAGCAGAAAGCAATGTTTTTTATTTGATAACCAAATGATGGCGAACCGCGTAAGCAGCGAGCTGGACGCGATTAGCCAATTGCAGCTTCTCGAGAATGTTTTTCAGGTGGTTTTTCACTGTGTTTTCTGCGATGATCAGCGCTTCGCTTATTTCCCGATTCGTTTTTCCTGCTCCCACATACATGACAATCTCTCTCTCTCGCGGGGTCAGAACAGCAGGGACCATTTCATCTGTGGTTTCTTCTTGACGGAAGCGGTACATGAGTCGTGTTGCCATTTCGCGAGTCAATTCACTGTCCTCGCCGAGCAAGGCATGCAAGTAGTTAATCCAGTCGTCAGGCTCTAAATTTTTCAGCAAGTAACCTTGGGCACCGAACTGAATGGCAGTGATCAGGTCAGCAACGTCATCGGAGACGCTGAGAATGACTACCTTGATGTGCGGGTATGCTTTCTTGACCTCGCGGGTCGCTTCGAGTCCGCTCCATTTCGGCATGTTGATGTCCATGAGCACAAGATCCGGTTGTATTTGTCCGCATAAGAGAAAGGCTTCCTCACCATTTTGTGCTTCTCCGATGACTTCAAAAGAGGGATCTGGATCAAGGAGGCTGCGAATGGCCATACGAGCCATCGGGTGGTCGTCGGCGATCAATACACGGTAAGCGTTCATAGTGTTTTTCCTCCTGAATAAGAAGATAAGCGGATGATCGTGCCGCCTGCCGGTCGCACCTGAATGTCGAGGTAGGCGTTCAACTGGCGTGCTCGCTCGCGCATCATGGACAAACCGTATTTTTTCGTATCGGGAGAAGGGTTGGAAATCCCAATGCCATCGTCCTCAACGGCGAGAATCCAGCCAGTTGTTTCATCTGTCGTGAGGTGAATCCACGAATGCTTGGCCTGAGAATGCTTGCGAATGTTGGCAAAAGCTTCCTGGATGATCCCAAACAGTTGTACTTCTGCGGTGGGAGTAAAAAAGCCGTCTTTGACGTGCAATTCGCTAGCAACGTCGATTCCTGATAAAGCGCTCCATTGGGCCAACCATTTCTCAAGGCGTTGATCCAGACTGCCTTCTTCTGGCAATGAGCGCAAGTTAAAGATGGCTTGGCGTACATGATTGTCGATGGCAGATACAGCGACCCGTGCATCGTCCAATTGTCCCTGCTTCAGCTTTACGTTGAGGAAGAACAAAGACTGTGCAATCCCGTCGTGTAATTCGCGGGCAAGGCGTTCCCGTTCTTCATAAACAGCGCGACGGGCTTGTTCCTCGACGATTCGTGCATTCATTTGTTTAAGTGTGTGAAACATCCAGGTA
Organism: Brevibacillus sp. AF8; assembly: GCF_021270385.1. Taxonomy (NCBI): domain Bacteria; kingdom Bacillati; phylum Bacillota; class Bacilli; order Caryophanales; family Paenibacillaceae; genus Brevibacillus; species Brevibacillus sp. AF8. The sequence goes on from NZ_JAGQDN010000002.1 coordinate 41,423, forward strand.
GCAAATAAAAAAGAGAGAAAGAGCGTCAAGAGGGTAATGTACACATTTCCAGCTTCCATAGACATATAAGGCAGCAGAAAGTCGTGACGGATGAATTCAAAACCCCCGATGATGATGGTTGGAATCAAAAAGGTCAACCAATAAAAGATTCGATAGGACATGCAGATGCCTCCTTGCATGACTGTTGGCAAACATTCCTTAAGTATACCGAATGGGACGAGCGGATGGTATACTCAGGTGAGAAAAGGTGGAAAGCAGGAGGGAATATCATGAGCACGATTGCGAAAGCATTGACGATAGCGGGTTCAGATAGCGGTGGGGGAGCTGGGATTCAGGCAGATCTGAAAACCTTTCATCAACTCGGTGTGTACGGGATGAGTGCGATCACCGCAATCACTGCACAAAATACATTGGGTGTAGCAGGTGTTTATCCGTTGCCGACAGAGGCAGTTGCCCAGCAAATGCATGAGGTGTTGCGTGATCTTGGCGCTGACGCGGCGAAAACGGGCATGCTGTTTCACGCAGATATCATTCGTGTTGTTGCGGAAGAGATCAAAGCATTTGGCCTGAAAAAGCTGGTGGTAGACCCGGTGATGATTGCCAAGGGAGGGTCAAAACTACTGTTGGATGAGGCGATCGTTGCATTGAAAACAGAGTTGTTGCCGTTGGCGGAAGTCGTCACACCTAACTTGCCGGAAGCAGAATGCTTGACTGGCATGAGAATCGAGACGACAGATGAGATGCGCGAAGGGGCAAAAGCGATACATGCGTTGGGCGCTCGCAATGTCCTGATGAAGGGTGGACATATGCAAGGGGACGTTGTCGTTGATATTTTGTTCGATGGTACCGCATTCCATGAAATATCCCATGAGCGTATTCATACACGCCATACGCACGGTACAGGTTGTACATTCTCCGCGGCTCTTACAGCAGAGTTAGCCAAACATACACCGCTCATCACTGCGGTAGAAAAAGCAAATCGCTTTATTTTCGAAGCAATTAAGACAGCACCCCAATTGGGTGGCGGGCATGGGCCGACCAACCACTGGGCGGTTGTAGACTAAGTTTATCAAAAGAATGCCCCACAGCGATTCCGTACAAGCAATCGCTGATGGGGTATTTTTTATTTGACTTCTACAGAAAAAGTACCTTGAAGACGTTCAGGATAGCTGGACAGAGGAAAGGAATAGGAAGTAGGGGTGCCTTTGTTTGTTTTTCGCTTGAATAAAATAGAATAGTTTTGAATCGATTCATCATTTGTGGAGTAGTTGCTTCCTTGCACATAATCATATTCATTTCCAAGGTCGTCAGTCAGGTCATACCCTAAGGATATATGAGAGTGTTTATCTTGAAGCGGAACCTTCAAAGAAAAGTCCATACCCACCACATCATCGACTTGACGCAGTGCTGTTAATTTTAAGCGATCATTCGGCACGTTTGTTAATGTGCCTGTCTTCGCGTCGATTACGATTCGCAATTTATCTTTGTCTAGGGCACGAATGCTATCGGCTTTGAGAATTAGCTTTTCGGGCTCTACAAAATAAATACTTTCCAGATTGTATATCCTCCCATTTTCACCGTTGTCACGAACAGGAACGCCATTTCCCCAAAAAGCGAATGTTTCTCCTTTTTCATCTTCGAGCCTCAGCTTATCAAAATCAAATACGTGCTTTTGGTTAGCTGGATCAAAGCGAATGCTCACTTCTGTCTGAGTAGGAAAGACCGCGATTTGTTCAATCGTGAAACGCTGACCGTCGATCATGACTTCCTTCATCACCGGGTACACTTTTTTGTCAAAGGTCTTAAATTTGTTTTTATCTACAGCAAAGTCGATCAAGAGAGGAGTCTTTTGTTCGAGATTATCGATTGCAAGTGTGACTTTTGCAGTCATTGCATCGGGTATTTCAGTGGCTTCATTGATGACAATATCAATACGATCCTGAATCACAGGCTCTTCTCTCCCCATGCTTGACCAAGATACACCATGCTCCCATTCCTTTCCCGTTTTGTCTAACAACTCGATCTTGTGCAGGGCTACTTCTTTATCCGTAAATGGATGCTTTACAGTATAGAAGAGGACCATCCGTTTTTCGTCGGCCAAAACTTGATCGATGGTAAACGTCACATCTTCCCTTGAACCACTGGCGCCAATATTTTGAACGAGGTTGTGTTCTGCTGCCTTTTGCAAGCCTTTATCGTCCCGAAGAAAATCAACGATCTTTTCCATCCAGGGAATCGAGCTGACATATGCGGCAACAGCGGGTGAAAGGCGAACGGAAAAAATAAACACGAAAATGAACAAACAAGCAACCAGACTAGAACCAACGCGTACCCAGCGTTTGCGGCTCCGATTTTGACGCAGCTCTTTTGCTTGTTCCATCCCTCTTCGAATGTATTGATCAATCTCAGCGGGAACAATGAATGGACTCGCATTCTTTTTTTCATTTTCACTCATAAAGCTCACCAGCCTTTCCCGAGATCTTTGCGCAGTGCACCCAGAGCCTTGTGCAGCCATGTTTTGATGGTGCCTTCCGGATGACCGAGTACCTCAGCAATGTCGCGTATTGTCCGATCTTCGAAATATTTCAAAATAATGATGTGCCGATAATTTGGACTGAGACGAGCGAGAGCCGCTTCAATTTGGATACGCTCGACATTTTGGTCGTCCATCGGAGTACTTGCAAGACTTTCGACGTCATCCTCCATAGGATCCAATATGATCCGTTTTCGGCGCTTTTGCTCATCCAGACAAATATGAATAAGGATGCGGGTCAGCCAAGTACGAAAATACGCAGGCTGTTTCAATCGTGCCAGCTTGAGATAGGAACGGCACGTCGCTTCCTGAATGGCCTCTAATGCATCTGTCTCGTTACGAAGAAAGGCGTAGGCGATTTTATACAGTTGTTCTTTATGAAGGCTGACGAGTTGAAAAAAGGCATCATCATCCCCATTTTTTGCGCGTGAAACGAGCAGTTCCAGATTCACTTTTTCCCCCTCCTCTACCATTAGACGGCCAAGAGGCAAAAACGGTTTTCCTAAAATGTCAGCAACTCTCTTTTGTTTTGAACCAATCACCCGTCCACTGCTTACTGTAAAAGAAAGAAGTGTGTAAGGATGGGGTGCAGGTGTATGTGGATCAAATGGGTTACGATTCATGAATCGTATGGTCTCCCACGGATTGCTCAGGAATGTCGGCGTTATTTAGAAATGAAAGGAATTCGAGTCAGGCTTTTATCCAGGCAGACCAAAAAAGCAGGACATGTCTATACGCTCCAAGTCCCGCAAACTCAAGAGGAGCAAGCAAAGACGCTAATACGCGATTTTAAGAACACCCTAAAATAAAAGGCGCAGCCATACTTCCCCTCACGTTCAGTCGAGTGGCACGGGCATACTAGGTGAAGGGGGGAATGATGGCTATGGGAACAACCCTTTTGAAAAGACCTGAAAAAACGGAGCAGAAAGGCAGCAAGCTGTTTGTTCCGGATTATATTTTCGTGGAGCCACATGCATTGAATTATCCACTTGGTCAAGAGTTGTATCGCCGTTTTCAGGCGGAAGGGATTCCGATGCAGATGACGACAAGCCATAATCAGGTTCGTGGCATTCCTGGTGATACAGAAGTGGAGAAATATCGCAATGCGAAGCGGACGTTGGTCATTGGTGTACGCAAAACATTGAAGTTCGAGACTTCCAAGCCTTCCGCAGAATATGCCATTCCATTGGCAACAGGATGTGCTGCCCACTGTCACTATTGCTATTTGAACACCAATATCGGGACTAAGCCGTATGTTCGGGTGTACGTTAATACAGATGAGATTCTGGCACAGGCCGAAAAGTATATCCAAGAACGCCCGGGAGAAATCACTCGTTTTGAGGCAGCTTGTACATCTGATCCGGTAAGTATTGAGCATCTTACAGGCAATCTGAAACGAGCAATTGAGTTTATGGGCCAGCAGGAGTTTGGGCGGTTGCGCTTCGTGACGAAGTTTCACCATGTGGATTCCTTGCTGGATGCCAAGCACAACAAGCATACCCGATTTCGTTTCAGCATGAATGCCGACTATGTCATCAAAAATTTTGAGCCAGGTACCTCCAGCTTTCATCAGCGACTGGAGGCAGCAGGGAAGGTAGCCAAGGCAGGTTATCCGCTGGGCTTTATTTTAGCGCCTTTGTATTGGTTTGACGGATGGGAAGCAGGGTATACCGATTTGTTGGAAAGGCTGCGTTCGCAGTTGGTTCCCGAAGCGATGGAGGATTTGACGTTTGAGCTAATCCAGCACCGTTTTACCAAGATCGCGAAAAGCTTGATCCTCCAGCGTTATCCGAAAACGAAGCTGGAGATGAAGGAAGAAGAGCGCAAGTACAAATGGGGGAAATACGGGAAAGGGAAGTATGTCTATCCCGACATCCAAGCAAAGGCCTTGCAGGCCCATTTGGAAAGTGAAATTGCTCGATTGTTTCCACAGGCTCGGGTTGAATATTTTACGTAAGAACCAGACTGCTCTTGATGAAGAGCAGTTTTTCTTTTAGAAAGATGAGCACCAAATGATACCAAACGACACAATGCGAATGTTTTCGACAAACGCTTACATACATGCTAGAATATGGAGTGCTCTCATTTTCTTGAAAGGAATCGAAGCATACATGAAGTCCATATTGATTACCGTTGAGGGACCTATTGGTATTGGGAAAACCTCTTTATCGCGGGAACTAAGCCGTGCATGCAACTTGCAGCTACTGGAAGAGATCGTCTACGAAAACCCGTTCCTGGGTAAATTTTATGAAAATATTGCCGAATGGAGCTTTCAACTCGAGATGTTTTTCCTCTGCAATCGTTACAAGCAGTTGCAGGATATTCATTCACAGTTCCTGAATCAAGGTATTTCCGTTGTTTCTGATTACAATATTTTCAAAAATACGATTTTTGCCAAGCGGACGCTACAAGGAGAAAACCTGCCAAAGTACCTCAAAATTTATGATATCCTAACAGAGGATTTGCCTCAGGCGCATTTAGTGATCTACATGACAGCTTCGATTGAGACCGTGATGAAGCGGATTGCGATGCGTGATCGCGAAATGGAGCGCAGCATGGATGTCACCTATATGGAGAACCTGATTGCTGATTACAACGAGTTTATGGAAGCGTTTGAAAAGCATCATCCGGATACGCCTGTCATCAAATTCGATTGTGACGATTTGGATTTCGTACATCGACCAGAAGATTTGAAGGTTGTACTGGATCGAATTGTGCCACGAATTCAAGAGTTGATGGGACAAGAAGGATAGGGAACAAAGGAAAAGTAAGCATGGGGATAAGGAGTTGCGTACATGTCGAGGTTTCAAAACAGCACGCTTCGTGAAAAATACGGGATACCAAACAACGCAGTAATTACGATCGGCGGGACAGTAGGGGTAGGAAAATCCACCTTTACACATGCCTTGGCAGATCAGCTCGGATTTCGCGTATCTGTAGAAAAGGTTGACAATAACCCGTATTTGGGCCGTTACTATAATGATTTATCGCGATGGGGTTTCCATTTGCAAATTTTCTTTTTGGCAGAACGCTTCAAGGAACAAAAACGGATGTTTGATTATGGCGGCGGTTTTGTCCAAGATCGCTCCATCTATGAGGATACCGGGATTTTTGCCCGCATGCTGTACGAGCAAGGCAACATGACAGAAGAAGATTACCGCACTTATACAGAACTTTTTGAAGCGATGGTCATGACGCCTTACTTCCCGCATCCGGACATTTTGATCTACTTAGAGGGCAGCTTCGATGATATTGTTGGTCGCGTAAAAGAGCGCGGGCGTCCGATGGAACAACAAACGCCGGTGGATTACTGGCAGGATTTGTTTGGTCGCTATGATAGCTGGATTGCCTCCTTTACTTCCTGTCCGATTTTGCGGGTCAATATCAACGAATACGACGTTGTGGATGACCCATCTTCGGTAGAGAGCATTATTGCGCGGGCTGCTGAAAAAATTCGGATCGGACGAGCTACCCGCTTTTCATCATAAAACCCTTTACAATAACAGATCACCCCTGCATTTTGCCCGGAAAGAGGCGGAAGCAGGGGTGCTTTGCTTTTATTGGGTGCGATATCCTTCCAAGAGCAAGGTCAATGCTGCAGAAATTTCCTCAAGGGACTTCTCATGATCAGGCGTCTCCGAAATCCAGAGGACGGCTTCGTTCATCGCACCAGACAGCAAATGCGTCAGAGCGTCGATGGAAACGGGACGTAGGTACCCCTGCTCTTGCATCGTTTGAAGCTGCTCCCTGAGATGCCGCATGGAGTTTTCCTCGTCCATTCGGCGCCACGTTTCCCACCCGATGACAGAAGGGCCATCGATAAGCAAAATCCGCTTGTTGCGATGTTCGACGGCCGAGGAGACAAAGGCCAGGCACCCCAAGATCAATTGTTGCCAAGGCTCTTCACTTTTCGCAGCTTCAGCTTCTACGCGCTCTCCGATTTCTTGTTGGACAGAAGCCATTACTGCCTCAAACAACCCTTCTTTGTTACCAAAATGATGGTACAGTGCGCCCCGGGTCACCCCGGCTTGTTTTACGATGTCTTCCATGGCGGCATCCGCATAGCCTTGCCTAGAGAACACCTCTCTTGCTATTTCGATCAGTTTTTGCATCGTCTGCTGTTTTTGCTCTGCTTTGGACATCTTCATGCTTTACAATCTCCTTACTTGTTTCATGCCAGATTAGACAGGGTCAACATAGCTGTCAGCAAATGCTTCAGAAGGCGGGATTACTTTTATGATATCAAGTAAAATGCCGTTTGGATCGGATGTGATAAAATGCCGCTGACCGAAATCTTCGTCTTTAATGTCAAGATGGAGAGGAAGACCTGCTTTCACAATAAGTCTCTCGTATTCAGCGTCAACATCATCGACTTCGAAATTAAGGATAAGACCACCATCAACTGGCTTTCGGAAACCCTGTGGAATCGTGTTGTGTGAAGGATCCAAGATGGCTAGCTCAAATGCCGGAGTACTGCTCTTATTTTGCAGGCTCACATACCAGTCTGCTTCGAATACAATTTCAAAACCAAAGTACTCTCGATAAAACTTCGAGCTAGCCTCAACTTGTTTTGTCAAGATGACAGGATAAAAGCTGTTCACTTTCATTACGGATCTCTCCTTCACGATTGGATGAGGTTAATTTTACATACATACAGTATGTATGTAAAGTGTTTTCACAATTTTTTCAACAAAGCTTCCTACACTTTGCCACACGCAAATCGGCAACGGATAAACCCCGCTGTGGTATAATAAGAACATCTTGGAATTAAAGGGGCTCAGACATGGCAGAAGAATGGTTTGAACGCAGCTTTCGCGAAGATTATGTGCTTGTGTATCGTCATAGGGACGATTCGGCAGCAGATGGAGAGATCGCTAATCTGTTGGAAAGATTGCCGGTAAAGGACACAGGACGCGTACTTGATCTTTGCTGCGGGAGCGGGCGTCATTCGCGTGCGCTGGCTCGCCGGGGGTATGAAGTAGTTGGTGTGGATTTGTCGCCTGTTCTTTTACAGTTGGCCGAGGAACAAAACACCTATCCACAGCTAAGTTTTGCCCGCTGTGACATGCGCGACATTCCGTTTCGCGAAGAATTTGATATCGTGGTGAATTTGTTTACCAGCTTCGGTTATTTCTCCACAGATGAAGAAAATGCTAACGTTATTCGTAACATGGCACAAGCACTCAAAAAAAATGGTGAAGTGGTCATCGATTTCTTAAATGCAGCGTACGTCATCGATAATCTCGTGCCTCACTCTACCAAGGAAGTCAGTGGGATGTTGATTAAAGAAGAGCGCTGGATCCAGGATGGATTTGTGAAAAAGCGGATACTGATTTCCGACGAGTCATCGAATGAACCGCGTGAGTATATGGAGCAGGTTCGCTTGTTTTCTGCCCAGCAAATGATTGCGATGCTGACAGAAGCGGGATTCGAAAAAATTCAAGTATTTGGAAACTATCTGTTTGAAGAATATGTGGCGCATGAATCACCGCGTATGATTTTTTATGCTGTGAAGCAATAGGGTGCGGATAACCTGTACGTCTCGTGAATATGATGGTGTAACAACCATTTATCGGGTAAAAGGGGGCATTGCTACAATGAGCAAGCTGTCTTTGGAACAGGTCAAATTGTATCTGAGCAAAGTACCTGGCTGGAAGCTGGTAGAAGACCGAATGGCACTATCACGCACGTACCACTGTCGTGACTTTTCCACTGCGGTCAGTTTCGTCAACCGTGTGGCGGAGATGCTTGAGCATGACAATCAGCATGTGGAAATTCATCTGGCAGGTGGGACAGTCACGTTTACGTTAGCCACCCGTGAGGCAAAAGGTTTAACCGGCAAAGATTTTGCATTAGCCCAGACCATTAGCAAAGTAAGCTGAAAGGCAGAAGAGAAATAACCGCTTCCCATAGCGAAGCGGTGTTTCTTTTTGGCTTTTTAAGAGTTACTTTGTTATGATGGGCAGTATGAACCATTTCGGAGGGATTACAAGATGGACATTCAACAACATGAGCAATTGATTCAACTGTTGGCGGAGTATAAAAATCAAAAGGCTTCCGTGACTTTTACCCAATGGGATACCGATAGGGAAGAAGAGGAAGAGGTAACACAATTTCAAGCTCAGCTTTTGGAAACCAAGCTGACTGACAATGAATTTGAAGAAAAAGATCTCCTCCTTGTGTTTACGACAGCAGAGGGCGAAGAACTGGAAATCCTGATGGAGATTCCGGGTGATGAAGTAGATTTGGCTAGCTATGAGGAAGGGCATTTGCGTATTTTTGGAACAGAAGCGGAGATTGTTTTGCAAAAATGAAAACGAAGCGAGCTTTTCGTTATGTAGGCACGCCCGATCCTATGTCTGATAAAGAGGCGTACCACTGCGAAAAATATATAAAGAAAAACAAGCATTCGTTGGTGAGAGCGGGACAATATTTGGTTGATGTAACAGCCCTCCATGCTTTGTTTCACTTGGACTGTTGGAATTGCAGGACGGTTCATCGTGAGACCTGTTGTGAGGGTGGACAACCTTACGCCGTAGAAGAATGGCAGATTCCAATCATGGAGGGGGAAATCCCCTCTATCTCTGCTGGACTCGAGGATGAGGCTGAACGCAATCATTGGCTTCTTTATGGAGTTTGGGATCGCAATGAACCTCAAGGAACTATTCGCATGCGGCATGGCAATTGCCTTTTTTATCAAGAAAACAATGGGCGTTACGGGTGTGCGATCCATGCTTATGCGGAGCAGGCTGGTCGTGAAGTAGAGCCTATTAAGCCATTTAGCTGTCAACTGTATCCAATCGATTTGATTGATACAGGGGAGGGGATTCTGTTAACAGCAGTTACCAATGAAACGTCCTCCTTTTCCAGATGGGGTACGGATTATTTGGAGCAGTTTTATTGTGCCAGTCCGGCTCGCCGAAAGCTTGCCACGCACATAGATGACAAGCTGTTTGCATTAGAAGGCTATCGACCAGCCTATGAGTGGAATCTCCCTTTGTTACGTTATATCTTGCAAGATGATGCCGAGCGAATAGAAGGCATACTTGCGAGTAGCTATCAATTGGAACGTTGAATGCCTTGTGATATGATGATGTATGCATCAAGTAGATTGATAAAGGAGCAACAGCGATGAACGTCAAGACAACTCAAGAATCTCGTACAATTCAGGCATCACTGGTTCAGCCATCCGATACGAATTACCATGGGACTATTTTTGGTGGTACGATGATGGCTTATATAGATGAGGTAGCTGCAATCGCTGCGATGCGACATTCGCGTCGCCCTGTTGTGACAGCATCGATTGACTCGATTGACTTTCTTGCTCCCGTCAAAATGGGACATTCCATTTGCCTCGAAGCGTTTGTTTCGTCAACGGGCAAAACGTCCATGGAAATTTTCGTAAAGGTTATCTCAGAAAATCTCCAGACTGGCAATCGCATTTTGACCGCGACATCTTTTCTCACCTTTGTTGCCTTAGATGAAGATGGAAATCCGACTGAGGTGCCAGCCATTGTCCCTGAAACAGAGGAAGAAGAGCGATTGATGGCCACTGCGGATGAGCGCAAAAAAATGCGCAAAGAACGAAAAGGGAATCTGCAAGATTTCGTGAGCCAATTGAACATCGAGAAAAACATATAAATTCTTTTAGTCTTCACCCTGAACGAACATTCGTTCAGGGAATTCTCGTTTATTTATGAGGAGGAGGAATCGGGCAATGAAGTACCGCAGACTAGGAAAAACGGATCTGAACGTATCCGTGATCGGTGTAGGTACCTGGCAATTTGGCGGGGAGTGGGGCATGGATTTCTCCCAAGAAGCTGTTGACCAGATTCTCGACAAAGCAAAAGATCTCGGCATCAACTTGATTGATACAGCGGAATGCTACGGAGATCATCTGTCCGAACAGCTTATCGGAGGATATTTGAAAAAAAGCCGCCGGGAAGACTGGATTGTGGCGACGAAATTCGGGCATCATTTTCATGACAAATTTTCTCGAACCAATCATTACGGTGCAGTTGAAGTACAGCAGCAGTTGGAAAAATCGCTGCAAGCCTTGCAGACCGACTATATTGACTTGTACCAATTCCACTCGGGACCTGACGAGGCTTTTGACAATGATGACTTGTGGACCTACCTCGACAAACAGGTGCAGGCAGGAACGATCCGTCATCTCGGTCTCTCCATAGCGAAAAACGACAACATGCATCAAACATCAGCTGCTTCTTCGGTACATGCAAAAGCAATCCAAGTAGTTTACAATCGTCTGGATCAAAAGCCGGAAGAAAGTGTTTTTGCTTCTTGCCAGCAGCAAGACCTGGGTGTATTGGCTCGCGTTCCGTTGGCGAGTGGTTATTTGAGCGGAAAGTATAAGCCGGGTTCTGTATTCAGTGGAAATGATGTTCGACATCGACACGATCAGGAGCATGTCAACAAGCTGTTGCTCCAGGTAGAAGAAATCAAGAAAAATGAAGTTCCAGAAGGAATGGATATGGCGCAGTGGGCATTGGCGTGGTGCCTCAAGCATCCGGCTGTCACGACCGTGATCCCGGGCAGCAAGAGCCCAGCACAAGTAGAGGCAAATGCCAAAGCGGCTGACTATGTAAGCGATGAGCATCCACAAGCGATGTCGAAATAAAAAGGATACGTGCCATGACAACTTCCAAAAAAACGGAAAGAACGTGCGCGAATGGTCATTCATACATGAAAAGCACAGATTGTCCGACTTGTCCAATCTGTGAGCAAGAACGCAAACCGGACATGGGATTTCTTTCTCTGCTCTCGGCACCAGCAAGAAGGGAATTGGAACACAATGGAATCACTACCTTGGAACAGCTCGCAAGCTACAGCGAAAAAGAGGTTCTGAAATTTCATGGGATGGGGCCAGCATCTATGCCGAAACTTCGGACAGTATTGAAGGAAAAGGGATTGTCATTTAAGAACGAATGATTGAACACAGCGAATAAAAAAGGAGGAGCCGCGAGAGGACAGCGGCTTCTCCTTTTTCATTTAATCCAAAAAGCGGGATCTGATCTGCGGGGTAGGTAGCATGCATTGCTCTGCTTTACCCATCCATCGATAGCGATTTCTCGCGACCCAATCATAAATCGGATTGCGGACAGGTCTAGGGATGAGTCGAGCTATGTTTGACAGCAGAGGCCATCCGCCTTGAAGCTTGCGGCCAACGTGCAAGATCGCATCCGATTTCGTATATAGCTGTCCGTTGGCGATAAAGACAACGGATGACATGTCTTTTTCCTGATAGTTGTAATGAGACAAAATTTCCTGCGCTCTCTGTGACTGCAAGGAAGCAAAATGAATGTGTCCATGCGGATCACGCTTCAAAATAAACTGCACAGCACCGTGGCACAGATGACAAACCCCATCAAACAGCAACAGATACGCAGGATGGTCCAGTTCTCTGCCTGCTTTCATGAGACAGCCCTCCATACTTCAAGTGGTTTGTTCTACATGCTTATCCTTAGCTCCATCATAACAGAGAAAGACAATGGTTCCTATACACGAACAATTATTCCGTCACAAACGCGAGTGTCCCTTGCTGGATCAACTCTTCTGCCTTTACGAGATCAGGATGCATTTCGCGGTCTTCATGCAGGCGGGGAATCACCCGGCGCAACTCTTCATAGGCTCGTGCTGTACCTGTTCCAAGATCTCCCGAACCAAAATCGATAGCTTGTGCTGCTGCCAAATATTCAATGGCAAGCACCTTGGTGACATTAGATACGATCGTGCGAAGCTTGCGAGCAGAAGTTGTACCCATGCTGACATGGTCCTCCTGATTGGCAGATGACGGGATCGAATCGACAGATGCCGGATGGCAGAGCACTTTGTTTTCAGAAACAATGGAAGCGGCTACATATTGCGTAATCATAAATCCAGAATGGAGTCCTCCATTTTCGGTTAGGAATCCGGGAAGACCGCTTAGCTGTGGATTGACGAGACGTTCTGTCCTTCTTTCGGAAATATTTGCCAGTTCAGCTATGGCAATGGCAAGAAAATCTGCTGCGAATGCCATTGGCTGACCATGGAAATTTCCGCCGGAGATGACGTCGCCAGTTTCCGTAAAAAGGATAGGGTTATCGGTGACGCTATTGCATTCACGAGTAACTGTGGTCCATACATACTCCAGTGTATCACGAGTTGCACCGTGTACTTGCGGGAGGCAACGAAGGCTGTAAGGATCTTGTACACGCAGTTCACCCTGCGCAGTTGTACGTTTGCTGCCGGATAAGTGCTGGAGTAATCGCTTGGCCGATTCCTTCTGTCCTGGATGCGGGCGGACGAGATGGAGTTGAGGATCAAAGGCTTTTGGAATTCCACGTAGCGCTTCAATCGTCATCGCCGCAATCAATTCCGCGCTTTCAAGCAGAACTCGCGAATCATACAAGGCCAGGCAAAGCTGTGCGGTCATCGCCTGTGTACCGTTAATCAGAGCCAGACCTTCTTTTGCCTCAAGTCGAATAGGGGAGAGACCCACTTCGTTCAGTGCTTCTTTGCCAGAAAGCCGCTTGCCATTGACGAGTGCTTCACCTTTGCCGAGCATGACCAGAACCATATGAGCGAGAGGGGCCAGGTCGCCACTGGCACCAAGGGAACCTTGTTGAGGTATAATCGGATGAACCCCTCGATTGCATAGTTCTACTAGCTGAAGTAATGTTTCTTCTCGAATTCCTGAATACCCCTTTGCCAACGCATTGATGCGCAAAGCCATCATCGCACGAACAACTTCAACGGCATAAGGGTCGCCCATCCCGCAAGCATGACTCATAATCAAATTTTCTTGCAGTTTGCTTACGTCCTCACCGTGGATCATGACATCAGAGAATTTTCCGAAGCCGGTGGTGATTCCGTATACGACTTCCTGTTGCGATACCATTCTCTCCACCATAGCCCGTGAAGCACGAACACGATGCAATGCTTCTTCGGTCAATTGGATGTAGGTGGCGCTCCTTGCAATGGAAACGACATCTTCGATACGCAATTGATCCCCGTCTACTTTTACAATGTTTGCTTGCTGATTCATCTGTAATTTCCTCCTTTAGCAGAGCAGAGAACGAAAAGAGCGAGGGGTTAGGATATCATATCCTAACCCCTCGCTCGAGAGCATGTATGTGATTGGATGAAAACGTGTAAGCCTGCATTCGTCGCGGCATACGTTCTTCCTCACTTTCGTTCATGTGCAACTGTCTGATTATTTAAGCTATTGCTATCATTGTATCAAATGCCTACGTGCAGTCAAGATGATCTTGTCACGGCGACTTCCCTAAGGAGCAAAAAAAGGGCTTAGTCCATTTTTTGAAACTGGGCGAGAGTCGTCTCTCGAGTTGGATAAATGTCATACCATGTACTGTGTTATTTCATCCGAAAGGACGTGTAGAATTCCGTGGAAAAGCGACGTAAGATGCCGCCAATGCCTACCGCACTCCCAAGGCGTCCTAAAGAAATGCCGAAACCGCCTTCTTCAGCTATGCCATTGCCCTCCCCATCGATGCCGTCACCTATGATGCCTTCTCCTGAAAAACCCAAGTCGGAAAGTCCGATCAATCCGAATCATTCTATCCCAGCGCGCCCAATGCCGCAAAAGCCGATTATGCCTGCTCCCAATTTGGCTAACCCGAACGTGCCAAACGTAATGCCGCCAAATCGGATGCCAGCAAACCCAATGCCACCAAATAGTAAGCCGTCGAATCCAATGCCGCCAAATCTAATGCCACCGAACCGAATGCCGGCAAACCCCATGCCTAACGCTTCACCGAATGTAAGGCCAAATGAGAGCCCAAACATAAGGCCAAATGTAAGACCCAATGTGCGGCCGAATGAAAGTCCAAACATGAGACCAAACGTGCGACCAAATGAGAGTCCAAACATGCGGCCAAATGTAAGACCGAACGTAAGGCCAAACGAAAGTCCAAATATGCGGCCAAATGTTGGACCGAATGTAAGGCCGAATGTAAGGCCGAATGTAAGGCCGAATGTAAGGCCGAATGAAAGTCCAAATATGATGCCAAATGTAAGACCGAACATCAGACCGAATATCAGACCGAATATCAGACCGAACATCAGACCCAATATAATCAGGCCGAATACGCGACCGAATGAGAACATAGGAAGGGAACTGGAGCTGTACCTGTTCAAATTCCAGTTCCATATGGATCGGATGGAATATTTCCGCCACAAATGCGAGGAGCATCGTGAAAATCGCCGCAAATACATGGATTACCGCAGACATTACAAGCATCATGAACGGAGAATGCATCATTATCATGACCGGTGCCAATTATGGAATGACGGTAGCAGTTCCTTTGGCCGAGGTTCATCATCTTCGGGTGGCAGTAGCTCCTCCTCCGGATACAATTATCAACATAGACGGGGTAGACGAGGGCGTGGGTGTGATTGCGGATGTTCATTTTGAAGCGCATGAGGAAGGACGCCAGCTAATTAAGCGGCGTCCTTTTCCATATTCATTTCGTAAATGCCTCAACAGCGACTCCTTTTTTCTTTAATTCGCGTCTTAAAGTAAGGAGGGCATCATCTTTGTTTTTACATTCCAATATGATGTCCACATTGTAATTCGCGAGTGCACTGACAAAAGTTAGGAACGCCTCAGGGTCAATATTGTCTGCATGAGCGCGAAAGTCTTTTTCTGACTTTGGCGAGGACATGTGCATCTTCGGAGTGCGCTCTCCCCAGGTTTGAATAATCCTTGGAAGGTATTCCGTCCAATCTTCGCCTTCAGAATGGCAGTTGTGGTGGTGAATATCGAGCACCATCGGCACACCGATCCGTTCGCACAGCTCCAGTACCTCGCGCATGGTAAAAGACATGTCATCGTTTTCCACGACTAAACGACGTTTGACGTTTTCAGGAAGCAGCTCGAAGTTGGATGCAAAACGGTCGAGAGAAGAGGCTTTATCTTCGTATACGCCTCCCACATGTGTCACCAAGACGGAATTATCGTCGAGCCCCAGTAAATCAAACACTTTTGCATGGTAGGAGAAATCGGCAATCGTCGATTCCAGCACAGAAGGCTTGTCGCTGTTCAATATGCTGTAATGGCCAGGATGAGCTGTCAAACGAATGCCATGATTGCGGATATAATTCCCTGCCTTTTGGAAGTCCCATGCGAATTCTTTTGCCCAATCCCATTCAGCTGCTACTGGATGGGTCGCCAGTGGAACAAATTCAGAAGGAAGTCGATACAAAAAGATCTGATTTTCTACATTATAAGCAAGCAAATCCATTAAATTGAAAAAGTTTGCCTGCATAACTTGCCGCAGCTTTTTTAACCGGGCTTGGGGATCTAATTTATTTACTTGGGCAACCGTCGTTTTTTTGTTTGGATTGTTTTTGGTCTTGACACTGATGCAGGCATAGCCCATACGGATCAAAGATAATCTCCCTCCTTTGCAACAGCATTCCTTTGTAGTATCTCCAAAACGGGAACGTCGTCGGCTTCTTGCCAGGGAATTATAAAACGGATAAGATGGGAGAATGTCACAGGTATGCCGATAAACTTTCCTTGAAAACGCCGGCGTTCCTTGTGAGTAGACTTCGGTAAAGGTTTTTGAAGGAGAATGCAATGAATAGTCTTGACCAATCCTATAGTATGACTCTGGTTTTTCTCTCCTATTTTATTTCAGCAATGGCGTCATACACAGCATTAGATCTAGGCGCACGTCTCCATTATGCGAAAAGCAGGGGACGTGTGTTTTGGTTATGTGCTGGAGCCGTATCCATGGGGCTTGGTATTTGGGCTATGCATTTTGTTGCCATGCTTGCCTTGCATCTGCCGATTGCTGTCCAGTATGATAACTTGATTGTATTTTTCTCGATTGTTTTGGCTGTGTTATCATCGGCGCTTACATTATGGATCGTGAGCGAGCAGTCCATGTCCAAAACGAGGGTAGCAATAGGATCAGTTGCCATTGGAGCTGGTATCGCAGGAATGCATTATACAGGGATGGCAGCGATGATGATGAACGCCATTATTCGATACGATTGGCTATGGTTTATCGTATCCATTTTCGTGGCTATCCTGGTTTCGATGGTTGCATTGATTCTTACGTTTCAATTGCGCTCGGTGGACCCAGTAAAAGGTCTCCGGCGTAAAATTTTTGCAGGGCTGTTGATGGGGGCAGCCATTACGGGTATGCATTACACTGGTATGTACGCCACCACATTCATCGCGCATGAGTACATGACAATCGCAGCGATATCGTATGATGATTCTGGGCTGATCGCTACGATGATTGGCATAGTCATCGTGTTGATCCTGATCGTGACCTTGGCTTCTGTATACGTGGACAAGCAATTCGCAGGGAAGACCTTGCGCGTGCTAGAAAGTGATCAACGCTATAAATCGCTATTTGAGCACAATTACGACGGGGTGATTTTTTACTCGATCGATGGTAGCCAAAGCGTTATGAAT
The DNA here is from genome assembly GCF_021270385.1 of Brevibacillus sp. AF8. Lineage (NCBI taxonomy): Bacteria > Bacillati > Bacillota > Bacilli > Caryophanales > Paenibacillaceae > Brevibacillus > Brevibacillus sp. AF8. Next base: position 58,405 of record NZ_JAGQDN010000002.1, read on the forward strand.
CCTGCGGCAATGCGATTGACAAAGGAGCAGAGCCTGCCTCTTAAAAAACTAATGACGATGTGTGCTTCTGCGGATGCAGAGCTCATATCGACACATTTTTCAAATGCAGTACATGGTGAGGCGCGCAGCTACGAGATTACCTTGACCACGAGAGAGGGGCTTCAGCTTCATCTGAACATGACCCATACCCCCGTATTTGTCGATCAGCAGATTACGGGTGTCTTTATGATTATGAGAGACATTACCAATAAGAAGGAATACGAGGCAAAAATCAATTATCTCGCTTTTCATGATTCGTTGACTGGTTTGCCGAATCGCCGTTTTGTCGAGCAGAAACTGGATCAGGTGATCATGGAGGCACAAAAAACGCACCAGCAAGTATATGTGTTGTTTTTGGATCTCGACCATTTCAAGCTGGTAAACGATTCCTTGGGGCATGATTTTGGTGACCTGTTACTACAGGAAGCTTCCTTGCGTTTGCAGGAATGTGTGGGTAAAAAAGGAACGGTGAGCAGGCTTGGCGGAGACGAATTCATGGTGATTCTTACAGATGTTACGGAAAGAGAAGTATCTTCCGTGGCGAATGAAATCAACCAGAGGATTGAACAGGCATTTTTTATCCATGGGCACGAGATGTACATAACAACGAGTATCGGGATTTCTCGCTATCCAGAGGATGGGCAAGACAGAAGTGTCTTGATGCGTAACGCAGATGCGGCGATGTATGCAGCCAAAGAAAAAGGGAAGAACAGCTTCCACCTGTACGTACAGAATCTGGAGCAAGCAGTGAATGACAAAATGAATATTCAAAATGAATTGAATCGCGCTTTGGCCAGACAAGAATTTTTATTGCATTACCAGCCACAGGTATGTGCGAAATCAGGCGCAATCGTTGGCGTAGAAGCGTTAATTCGTTGGGATCATCCTGAACGAGGCTTACTTTTGCCAGACCAGTTCATCTCGGTAGCAGAAGAAACAGGGTTAATCGTACCTATTGGAGAATGGGTGCTGCGGACGGCATGCAAGCAGAACAAGCAATGGCAAGAACAGGGACTCATACCACTTCGGGTAGCCGTCAATCTATCTGCGCGTCAATTTCTCAAACAAGACTTTACCCAGATGGTCACTGAGATTCTGGACCAGACAGGACTGGCACCGGATTACTTGGAGCTGGAAATCACAGAAAGCAGCATGATCGACGTCCAGCGGGCCACACAAGTACTTAAGGAACTAAAGCAATTAGGGGTGTGCGTTGCGATTGACGATTTTGGAACGGGCTACAGCTCTCTCTACTATCTAAAAGAATTTCCGTTGAATCGTTTGAAAATAGATCGCTCATTTGTGCGTGACATGATCGAACAGCCTTCGAATCAGGCCATCGTGTCCACGATTATTTCCATGGCGCATCATTTACAACTGCGTGTGATTGCAGAAGGGGTCGAGACAAAAGAGGAGCTTGCGTTTTTGCAGGACCATCTGTGTGAGGAAGTGCAAGGCTATTTATTCAGCAGGCCGCTACCAAGCGAAGACGTAGCATTTTATTTGCAAGCACAAAAAGGCGCTAGTTAAACAAGAGGAGTAGCTCTCATGAGTTGCTCTTTTGTTTTGCATCTGCTAGCCAAATGAGATGGTATAGCTGTCAAAATGGCACGTAAAATGTACTATTCCTGCTAACTTGTCAAGGAATTGCATGAGGGACGAAAGGAGGGAGAGAATGCTGGCTCTAGGTGTCATCTTATTGCTGTTTACCATTGGAGTTGCGATTGCCATTGGGTATCGGGCAAACGAAAGCGTCCGGCAATTTGATGAAAGCGCGCATGAGAGCTTTATCGGTTCCCAAGCAGAGAGGGAGGGATAACGAAATGCAGCAGGAAAAAGAACAGCAATTGCTCGAGGACAAGAGAGACCTGAACAAGTTTGGTTATGCGCAGGAATTACTGAGGGATATGGGTGGCTTTTCGAACTTTGCGATCTCATTTTCGATTATCTCTATTTTGACTGGTGCAGTATCCTTGTACGGGCATGGTTTACTGTATGGCGGTTCTGGCATGATGGGCTTCGGATGGACCTTGGTTGCGTTATTCGTCATCTTGATTGCAGCATCGATGTCTGAACTCGCATCTGCGATCCCTACAGCCGGAGCGTTGTATCACTGGGCAGCTATTTTAGGTAGCAAACGGTGGGGCTGGTACACAGCGTGGATCAATCTCATCGGCCAAATCGGGATTGTCGCGGGCATTGACTATTCGTTCTCTTTGTTCGCGGACCCGCTGCTCGCGAGTGCATTTGGTTATACCTCAACAGAAACGACCACATTAATTCTATTCGGGATTACACTCCTTTTACACGGTACGTTTAACCACATTGGAATTCGACTCGTTGCCCGGTTAAATGACTTCTCCGCTTGGTACCATATTGGCGTCGTCGTCATACTCGTCGGAAGCCTCGTCTTTTTCTCCCGTCATGATTTGCAACCGCTTGATTACCTCTTTCAAGTCGGTCAAACCTTTTCAGAAAAACCGTACGTGATTGCTTTTTTAATTGGGTTGTTACAGGCGCAGTGGACGTTTACTGGCTATGATGCATCGGCGCATACGATTGAAGAAACAATTAACCCCCGCGTTCGTGCTGCTTGGGGGATTTATACGTCTGTGGCCTTTTCCTTTATTTTTGGATTTATCATGCTTGCTTTTGTCACCTTATCTATCAAAAACGCAGCGGCTGCGAGTGAAGCGGAAAATGCATTTATTTATGTGATTAGCGAGGCATTAGGCGGCGCATTTGGTTCGGTGGTGCTGTGGCTGGTTACCTTTGCGATGTGGTTTTGTGGCTTGGCGTCGATTACTTCCTTTTCGCGAATGTTGTATGCGTTTTCACGTGACAAAGGAATGCCGTGGAGCCATCAGTGGGCAGAAATTTCGACCAAATACAGAACGCCGGCAAAAGCAATTTGGCTGGTTATCATTCTTTCCTTTGCGCTTGCCTTGTTCGATTACATCGTGAAAAGCATCAATCCGAACACGTCGTATACCACCTTGGCATTTCTTACAGCGGTAAGTGTCGTTGGGTTATATGTCGCTTACGGGATTCCGTTGTACCTCAAGCTCCGGGCGGAATCAAGAGGACTTTTTCAGCGGAAGCATTACGGTCCCTGGCATCTGGGGAACTGGAGTAAACCCATTAATGTGTTGAGCTTGATTTGGATCGTCTTCATCTCGATTATGATGGTGATTCCACCCAATCAGACAGCGGGGTATGCCTTGATAGTTATGTTTTTAGTGCTTCTCATCATGGATTTGGCTTATTACCGGAAGCATTTCAGGGGCCCGCAAGCTGCGCTGGGCAATTCGGAGGAAGACATTAAACGTCAGGAAGCAAAATTTCGGGACTCCTAATAGAAAAGAATTTCCGGTGCACGGAATGCGAAGAGCCTCCCTTATGTCAGTAATGGCATAGGGGCTTTTTTTCGCGAAGAACGGTTTTGCATAACGAATAAGGGCAATTTTCGAATTGCTTTCAAAAAAGCTCCCAATTTAGCAGTATAAATGTTTTTATTGTTCCAAATAGTATATTTTACATGGACATTGTCGATGGAAAATTCTAAAATAACAAATAAATAGACAGCAACAGATGTAGATTCGACAACTTTGTCCTTGTGGAATGGACATTTGTTATTTTCATCGTTCCGTGATAGAATTCACAAAACGATATTTTTTTTAGTTAAACTTAACTGACTCGGAAAATGTTGAGGAAGAAAGCAAAAAAAGGAGTGATTGTGTGAGTTTGGAAACGAAGAAATGGGCGGATGAGGTAGCTGAGCAGGTAATTTCATGGCGACGATATCTCCATCAGCATCCAGAATTGTCGTTTGAAGAGGAGAAGACGTCCCAATTTATTTACGAAACGTTGCAATCTTTCGGGAATTTAGAGCTTTCGCGGCCAACCAAAACGAGTGTGGTCGCTCGACTGATCGGATCACAGCCAGGAAAAGTTCTTGGCATTCGCGCTGACATTGATGCTCTCCCTATCCATGAAGAAAATGATGTGCCATATGCATCAGGCAAAGCTGGTGTGATGCACGCGTGCGGACATGACGGCCATACAGCAATGCTGTTGGGAGCCGCAAAAATTTTGTCCCAGTACAAGGATCAAATAAAAGGTGAGGTTCGTTTCTTCTTCCAGCATGCCGAGGAGTTGCCGCCGGGTGGGGCTGCTGAAATCGTAAGAGCTGGTGCAGCGGACGGTCTGGATTCGATTATCGGCATTCATTTGGCATCATACATGCCTGTCGGGAAATTTGGTGTTCTTTACGGGGCACTTACTTCATCGACAGATCGCTTTGATATCAAGATTCAAGGAAAAGGCGGGCACTCCTCGCAACCGGAAGCATCTGTTGACCCGATCGTCATTGGGGCACAGGTTATTACTGGCCTACAACAAATTGTATCCCGCAATGTGAGTGCGTTGGACAAGGTCGTTATTTCGGTGACGATGCTGAATGCTGGGACTGCTTATAACATCATTCCAGATTCGATGACACTGACGGGCTCCACACGCTGCTTCGATGCGGAGATTCGCAAAAATATACCGATGTGGATTGAACGAATTGTCAAAGGAATTACGGAAGCGCATGGCGCAAGTTATGAATTCACGTTCTCACATGGCTACACGTCCGTTGTCAACGACAAGCAGGTGACGAAGCTGATGGAGGATACCATCCGCGAGCGTTGGGGAGAAGAAGAGATTATTTACATTGATCCTTTGATGCCGGGTGAAGATTTCTCTGAGTATTTGAAAAAAGCTCCGGGCTGTTTTATTCAATTGGGTGCTGGCAATCCGGACAAGGGCTTTACGTATCCGCATCACCATCCACGCTTTGATTTTGATGAGGATGCAATGGTACGCGGTGTGGAGTTGTTTGTTCGGGCAGCTCAAAAAGTCGTCATGGAGTAGAGCGAGATAGAATGAGGGGGATGTCGTATGGCAGAGGCACGCGTCAATGAGTACAAGCTGCATTTTCTCGTACTGATTCTCGTCGCATTGACAGAATTTATCGGGACAAAAAAAATCAGTATTGGCATCGGGGTTATCGCTCTGTTTCCGATGCTTTACGCGCTCGTTTTAGGCGGGGCAATTAGTTGGCCCAAGTTCAAATTTTTGAGTGAAAAAGAAATGAACGTCGCAGCCAATATTTTGGGCGTTTCGTTTTTAATCTTTATTGCGAAGCTGGGAGCCAATATCGGTCCTGAGCTGCCTAAGCTACTCGGCTCTGGTGTATCCTTGATTGTTCAAGAAATGGGACACATTGTAGGGACAATCGCGCTTGGCCTGCCAATCGCATTGTGGCTGGGTCTGAAGCGCGAAGCAATTGGGGCGACTTATTCTCTCGACCGCGAACCAAACTTGGCGATTATTGTAGATAAGTTTGGAGCAAACTCTGCCGAAGCTCGCGGCGCGCTGGGCGTATATATTTGCGGAACTTTGTTTGGTGCCATTTATATGTCGATTCTTGCAAGTATTTTAGGAAGCAGCGGGTTGTTTCACCCGATTTCTCTGGCGATGGGAGCAGCAGTTGGTTCCGGTAGTATGATGGCTGCAGCAACAGGTTCATTGGCTGTTATTTTCCCGGAAGCGCAAAAAGACATTGCCTTTTATTCCGGAGCGGCAAACTTGATGATGAGTATCGTCGGAACGTACGTATGTATCTTCTTCTCCTTGCCGGTTACACAAAAGCTGTACGCATGGCTTGAGCCAATCATTGGACGCAAAGGCGCTTCTTCTGAAGCAGAAGGGGGGAGAAAAAGCGCATGAATCAAATCTTGACGATTTTTATCATTGGCTTCATTGCTCTTATCGGTAACTGGATCGGTTATAAAGTACCATTCATGGAATCTTTGCCAGGTATTTTGCTCTTGGCGGTCATTACGTTGATCGGAATGGGCTTTACTCGCATTCTGCCGTTCAAATCCCCCGTCATTGTTTGGATTTCTTTGTTTGCGATGCTTGCGACATCCCCGTTTTTTCCAGGGAATGAATATACGGCTGCTGCGATTGCCAAGATCAATCTGCTCGCACTGGCCACTCCGATTCTCGCCTATGCGGGTCTGTCTCTTGGAAAAGACGTTCATCTATTCAAACAGCTTAGCTGGCGTATCGTAGTGGTGTCTCTCGTCGTCTTTACCGGCACGTTCCTATTCGCTACGTTGTTTGCGGAGATTGTATTCAAGATTCAAGGCAAATTTTAACGAAACTGTTTTTGTGTTAGGGCCTCCGTGTGCTTCCATATGCCATGGAGGTTCTTTGCACATACAACTGTTAAATTTAGGAGTGGAGAGAGTATGATCATTGATGTAAGAAAGGTTACCTGGCAAAGAGATGAAACAACCATTTTGCGAGACATTGTCTGGCAAGTGCAAGACAAGGAGCATTGGTGTTTAGTCGGTTTAAACGGCTCTGGTAAAACCAGTCTGCTGAATATCATTTGTGGCTATGTATGGCCGACAAAGGGGGAGGTCAGTGTATTAGGCAATCTTTACGGAACAGTCGATTTGCGCGAGGTACGTAAATCAATCGGCTGGGTAAGCACGGCGCTGATGGCACAGCTTCACGAGCATGAAACCGCACTCCGTGTCGTCTTGAGTGGTCGAGAGGCAACCATCGGCTTGTATTCCGTTCCAGAGGAGGCAGACGTAGAGAAAGCGTCGGATTTACTTGATACATTTGGATGCCGTGCATTGAAAAACAGACGTTTTGCCGCTTTATCGCAAGGGGAGAGACAAAAAGTACTGATTGCGCGTGCGTTGATGGCTTCCCCTCAATTACTCATTCTGGACGAGCCTTGCACTGGACTGGACTTGCTTTCAAGAGAGCAGCTGTTGGCCATGATTGAACAAATCGCCAAACAGCCAAATGGGCCCACGCTCATTTATGTCACCCATCACATCGAAGAGATTTTGCCTTGCTTCACGCATACCTTACTGTTAAAAGCGGGAGAAGTAGACCAAGCTGGAAAAACAGATGAGGTCCTGACGGCTGAACGTCTGACAAGCTTTTTCGGCGTACCGGTTCACATTCAACGCTCGCAAGGAAGATCTTGGGTCAGCTTAGGGGAAGAGGCGAAAGTTTGATCGTGTAGGATAAGTTTGGGCACGAGTCAGCACGGTTGTGCATGATTGTGTATAATAGCAATAAGAAATTGTATCTGGGAGGAGAGGAGAGATGGAGGCATGAACAATGTGATTGCACCAATCACAGACTCCACCTGGGCGATCATCACCTATGAGGAAGCGTGGAATAGCTACGTGAACAGCTATGTGATCAAACAAGGGAATGCCTTTGTATTGATTGATTCTCACCAGCGCAAGCAACGCTCATTTTTTCAACAGGCGTTGGAAGAGATCGGGGTCAAGCCAGATCGAACGGAATATGTCTACTTCACTCATCGACATGCTGATCATATTGGAAATGCCGATATGTTCCCTTCTCGAAACAATTGGATTCACCTCGACGATTATTACGAACTGGACGATTTTTCACAGACGCTATTCGGCCATACGTTTACAGGTAGTGGGGGAGATCTGCCTTCTCTGCGTTTCCGACAGCTTTCCTTTCATACAGAAGGCTCCGTTGCCTTCTTTGATCCCCAGTCGAAAATATGCTTTGTTGGCGATCATTTATGTTTTGAAAACACAGAACTCGGCCAAATCGTTGGAGGAGAAGTGGACTGTCGGACAGCTTATCAAGAACACTTGAAGCAATGGGTAGCACGTGAACCAGAGCGAGCAGCGGAGTTTACGGAGGGCTTGGAGATTTTGCAGGATTGGCCCATTGAGTATTTAGCCACTGGTCATGGCCCTATTCTTCAAGGCGAAATCAAGGAGTTTTTGCAAGAGTTGATTGCGATTGCTCGTCCGTAACGAAAAAAGACTTGTGTGCCGCTCATTGCCGGCTTGCACAAGTCTTTTTGCATTACTTGCTGGAAGTTGTTGTTTCTTCTTCTTCCACTGATTTTTCTTTTTCTAAATCTTTATCCATGATTTGGACGTTATGCTTTTTATACAATTCATCGATCCATTTATCCATATTATTTCGTTTGTTTCTGGATTTTACTTTTTCGATCACTTTCGGGCGAGCTTGTTCAAATGTTCCCTCGAACTTATCTTTGTTTTTCTCATAGTATTCCTTGATTTGTTCTTCGGTGATCGGGTTATCCTTCTCGAACAGCTTGTCCCGTAGCATAACAGCGCGCACGCCTTCACGGAGCTCTTGCTCAGTCATTTGCTTTTCCTTCAAATACTCTTGGAATCTTTCTGGTGATCCCATTTTTTCTTTGACTGGGTTCACACGCGCATCGAGTTCTTGATCGGTTACAGTAACTCCTCGTGCAGCGCCTTCCTGTTTGTACAGCTCCAAGGTGATGATATCAGCCATGATACGCTTGCCAGCATCTTTTTTCATTTTGTCGTACAGTTGCTCTTGCGTGATCGTCACATTACCAATTTTGGCAACAGGGTTATCCGCAGAGAATGCAGAATCTTTTCCAGGTGTACAGCCCGCTACAGCGAGACCGAGTACAAGTGCTGAGGCAGCAAGTATAGATACATTGAATTTTTTCATGAAAAATACCTCGCTTTCTTGATAGTAATACGACTGTGCATAGAGCAGCGTTACGGGAAGCGGAAAATAAAAACCGCACACATAAAGCAATGTGCGGTCGTCAATCGATTAGCTGGCTTGTGTAGAGGCTTTTTTCCACTCTTCCAAGCGTTTTTCCAGTACGGTTTGATTCAGATCCAAAAGACTGGCTGATTTGTCCATCAATTGCTTCAGATGGGAAAGGGCTCGCTCATAATTTCCTTTGGCAGCTTCAATCTCTGCCAAGCAGAAGAGCTTCCAGTCTTTTGCCGATCGTTTGCTTGCGATCAGCTGGTAAGCTTCTATCGCACTCTCTACTTCACCCAGGCGGGCGTGCGAGCAGGCAATAAGAGCTAAGGAATCAATCATTCCCTGATCACGCTGGTAAATACGAAACGCCACTTCCAATGATTCGTTGTATCGTTCGGAGGAATAGTAGACGATCGCCAAGTTGTAAAACAAGTAGTGAATCATCGCTTGATTGAATAACGTTGGTCGTTCTTTGCAGACGTTGATTCCTTGAACGATATATTTTTCGGCCATTTCATAGTTGCCAAGCATGATTTCATGGGTTGATTTATCCAGCATAGCGACAGCACGGGAACGGTTCTTCCGATAGGAAGCCTCCAGCCAGCGCAATCGAATATTCAAACGACGTTTGAAAAGATTGGCCATGTACTGAAAGCGGAAGGGCCAGTGCAGGCGAATAAACATAACCAACAGCACAGCCGCAATCCCTGCCAGCGTCGATGTCAAATTAAAACTCAAATACTCCACGTAGTGACACCCTCTCTATTTACGCTGCATCTATTACCCCATCTTAGCACAGAACCTGTCCGCATGACAGAGCATTACCGCTATTTCGCCAATGGCAAGATATTCTCTTTTTTGGGGGTAGAGAGCTGCAGCGTTTTGACGTAATCGTCAGAAACGGTATAGAGCGTGTCGCCAATCGTAAGTATCCGTTTAATGTTACTGGAGCTGTCGTACCAGCCTTCGCCTGCTTTCGCAACATCTTCCTTCGACAGATGGGTGATCTGATCTTTCAGTTGAAATCCTTTTTGCAGATCAAGCCGATATACGTAGGCACCTTGGAAAGTAAAGTGGCCGTACTCGCGCATATCGTTTTTGGCTTTTTGTTCAGCTGTACGTTCGTGGACGGATACAGGGAAGGCTAGCAGATTTTTTTCTTTGGAGAACAGCAGAGCCTTGTGATTGTGCAATAGCTCGGAGTCCGTCCCCCTGTCCCCGATAACCGTCTTGAACTTTTCCTTCGGTTTGGTTACATCACTGACGTCAAAGAGGGCAATTTTCATCCCTTGGTAGTACGCCCAGTCTTTATCAGATTCTGCCTCTTTGCCAAAACCGATGATATGGTTTTCATCATACGGGTGTAAATAGTCGCTGTAACCTGGAATTTTCAGAGCACCCAGTACGCTTGGCGCAGAAGGCTTCTTCAGATCGAGAACGAACAGCGGATCGACTTTTTTGAAGGTGACCATGTAGACGCGATCTCCCATGAAACGGACAGAGTAAATGCGTTCTCCAGGAGCGATGCCTTCCAGCTTGCCGAATATCTCGAGTTTGTTGTTCAGTACATACAAATTGTTTTTGGACGTAAGCTCATCGTCTCGCCACATGTTCCCGCTCGTGGTGGCGATTCGGAAATAACCGTCGTTTTCATCCATAGAAAACTGATTCAGAATGCGTCCAGGCACCGACCCTTTTCCCGTATACTGAATGTCTCCCTTGTTCATGGCAAAACGATAAATGGTTGTATCAGACTCAATGGGAGGTGCAACGAAAGGAGTTGGTACTCCTTTTTGCTTAACGGCTACTGGCTGGGCGGCATTGTTCTGAGTGACGGCTACATACAGATTTTTGGTGGATGCATAGATGTTCTCGCCAGCGCCGAGATACGTATGCAGTGACATCTTTTCTTTCGAATCATCCAGATTCACGCCAGTGACGATCAAATACTCGGGACGAAAATGATCCGGGAAGTAACGAATCTCGCTGTAGGGAATGGTTTGGTATTGATTATCATGGGCGCTGTCTTTATACGTTGGGCCTGGCACTTCCGCTTTCTCTTGCAGAATACGATACGTATCCATGTAATGATTGGCTGTCACGTACAGGCTCGCGCCGATTTTGCGGGACGACATGTACTGGCCTTCCAGCTCCAGTTGACGAATGAGCCGAGGTTGTTTTTTGTCCGAAATATCGTAGATCATGGTTTTCACGGACTGCATGCTTTGGAAACGGGGGATGCCTCTTTTGGAAGCAGAACCAGGAGGATAAGAGATGTTCTCATCCGCTTGCCCGATGACGATGAGTCTCCGATCGTCTACGTACATTTCTTGCGGTACGAATTTTCCATTGTCATAGCTGATACGGCTTGCGACCTTCATCTCGGTGGCTGGATATGCTTTGATGATGCGTACCTCATCCTGCGTGGATTGATAAAGATAAGTTCCGTCTGATTTGACGATATCTGCTTCATCTACGCCCTGCACTTGTGTATTCGTTGTGGAAAAATCACCGCGAGCAGCGCCGCCGGAAGTGTCCGCTACTTTGTTGGCTGTGTTAGGTGCGGCTGCTGGCATAGCGGCAGTCGTTTCCAAGGTGCCGTAATGATAGCTGTCCAAGTCTGATGATTGGATGAGCTTTTTTAGCTCCGCATAGGAACCGACTACTGGCAACTCTTCTGTAGTTGCTGCGGCTTGAACGGCAGGCTCCGCAATTGTACCTGTTGTGAACAGGAAGGGTATAGCGGTCACCACCATCACGGAGGCGAGAAGCCCGGCAAATGTTCTTTTCATTTTAATCCCCCTCGTATCTGCTTCTTGCCAAAATTTGCTGTCGGTAATAAGACGACGCACGTTTACGGAATGTTTCACACACTCTTTGGGCAGCAATCTACGGACAGGTGGGGGAGCGTGTGCTATAATAATAGGCGGTTTATGCTACCATTTACACCACTACGTCAAAAGGGGCGTCATAGATGGAAAACTTGAAGCAAAGCATTCTGGAACTCATCACGGATACTTCTACGAATCTACCACCAGACGTGCGTCGTGCCGTCAATGCAGCTAAAGTGAAAGAGGATCTTGGCACTCGTGCAGCGCTGTCTTTGTCTACGATTGCGCAAAACGTCGTCATGGCAGAAGAAAATGTTTCTCCGATCTGTCAAGATACGGGGATGCCTACATTCGAAGTGAAAACTCCGGTTGGAGTCAACCAACTGATCATTAAACAAGCGATCAAAGAAATGATTGCAGAAGCAACCAAAACAGGTAAGCTGCGTTCCAACTCCGTAGATTCCTTGACGGGTGCAAACACAGGGGACAACCTCGGACCAGGTACGCCTGTCATTCACTTCGAGCAATGGGAAGAGAATGAAATCGAGATCAAGCTGATTCTCAAAGGCGGCGGCTGTGAGAACAAGAACATCCAGTACTCCCTGCCCTGTGAGCTCGAAGGCCTGGGCAAAGTGGGCCGCAACCTGGATGGTATCCGCAAGTGCATTTTGCATGCCGTCTACCAAGCGCAAGGACAAGGCTGTAGTGCCGGCTTCATCGGCGTAGGAATCGGTGGGGATCGCACCTCCGGTTATGCACTGGCGAAGCATCAATTGTTCCGCAAAGTGGACGATGTGAATCCAATTGCTGAACTTGCTGCTTTGGAAGACTACATCATGGAAACAGCGAACCAACTCGGAATCGGAACCATGGGCTTTGGTGGTAACTCGACTTTGCTCGGCTGCAAAATCGGCGTGGAAAACCGCCTGCCAGCAAGCTTTTTCGTATCCGTTGCGTACAACTGCTGGGCATTCCGCCGTCAAGGTGTTCGCCTGAATCCGGAGACTGGCGAAATTCTCCGTTATCTGTATAAAGATGAAGAAGTGGCGATGGACTTGTCCCCGGTAGCAGCTACGGACGATGCGGGCGAAAAACGCCGCGAGGTTGTTCTGGAAGCGCCAATCTCTGAAGAACAAATCCGCAGCCTGCGAGTGGGCGATGTGGTCATTATCAATGGTGAAATGCACACAGGACGCGACGCCCTGCATAGCTACCTGATGGATCATGACTGCCCAGTGGACCTGAACGGTGGCATCATCTACCATTGCGGTCCGGTCATGCTGAAGGACGAAGCAGGCGAGTGGCATGTAAAAGCGGCTGGCCCGACTACCTCCATTCGCGAGGAGCCTTACCAAGGCGAAATCATCAAGAAATTCGGAATCCGTGCCGTTATCGGAAAAGGCGGAATGGGTGCGAAAACCCTGAAAGCATTGAACGAGCATGGCGCTGTGTACTTAAATGCGATTGGTGGAGCGGCCCAGTATTACGCAGAATGCTTGGAAAAAGTAGAAGGTGTCGACTTCATGGAATTCGGTATTCCAGAAGCGATGTGGCACCTGCGCGTAAAAGGCTTCGCAGCAATCGTCACCATGGATGCTCATGGCAACAGCTTGCACGCGGATGTGGAAAAGTCTTCTGCAGAGAAATTGGCTCAGTTTGCAGCACCTGTATTTAAATAAGAAATGTAAAACACGAAAGCCTCTGGCGCACTTCACGTGCTCCCAGAGGCTTTTTTTTCAAACTAGGCGGAAGAGGAGAAGGAAATAGTCGGATAAATGATGAACTTTCGAGGAACTAACCACGATTGCGGACAGATGAATTTTCATTTTTGACAGGGGGGACAGGAATGAAATGGTTGATTGCTGATCGCGTCATTATCGGAGATGGAGAGCATGTAATCGAACAAGGCGCTGTCGGGATTGATGGGCGAGGAAAGATTGTAGCAGTAGGGACAGAAGCGGAGCTTACAGATTCCATTTCGGGAGGAGAAGTAAAGCGGTACAGCGGATGTTCCATTTTACCGGGTTTGATCGATTTACATGTTCACATCGGGTATTGGTGGAGCAAACCAGATTCCGCTGAGTATCGCAACAACGATGGACTCGTGGCGTTACTTGCGACAGCGAACTTGAAAGAAGCACTTTCTTTGGGGGTCACGACGATCCGCGATGTAGCAGCACCGGATGGATTGTGCAGTACACTGAAACTGGCAGCCAAGAACAAGTTCATTGTGTCCCCTCGTCTTTTTCAGGTTAACCAAGGGATTATTATGACCGGGGGGCACGGCTGGCAATTAGAGGGTGCCCTCAGAGAAGCAAACGGTCCGTGGGAAGTGCGCACAGCCGTTCGTGAACAAGTGAGAGCAGGTGCAGACTGGATCAAGCTCATGACGAGTCATCGTACACCAACGCCGGAGTTCACACAAGAGGAGTTGGATGCGGCGGTTGATGAATCTCATCGCTTGGGACGAAAATGCTGTGTGCATGCCTCGCTCCAACCGGCGATCCAGATGGCGATTGATGCGGGATTTGATACGATCGAGCATGCAACGTTTATGACCGTCGAACAGGCAGAACAGATGAAAGAAAAAGGACTCGTATGGGTACCGACCATGGTCACCTTCTTCCAGATTGCTGATTATTACAAGCATATTTGGAATGAGCAGCAACAGGCAAATCAAGGCATATTGAGCGAAGGGCTTATTGAGCAGGGAGCTTTTTTCATCGAATCGGAAAAGGCGTACCGGGAGAACTTCGCACGATTGATAAATACAGGTGTAAAGATCGCTACGGGTACGGATATTGTATTGGAAGGCTATCCGATTACACCTGTGGCAGAAGAGATTAAACTGATGGTGGAGCTGGGGATGGAGCCAATTCGGGCGATCCAGGCTGCTACTCAAAACGCTGCCGAGGTGCTGGATCAAGGAAGTAAGATTGGTACGTTAGCGCCAGGTTATTTTGCAGATTTGCTTGTGGTAAAAGGTGATCCATTACAAGAGATAGAGGTATTGAAGCAAGTAGAAGAAGTGTTACTTGAGGGTGCGACAGTCTATTCAAAGTGTTAATGGGGCTAAGCCTTGCACTTCCAGGTTTGTAACGGCGTTTGTACTGGGTGTTTGACTATTTTAAGCCAAAATGGGTATTGGTTTATTGCGCGTGTACCAGGGCGGGCATAGGTTAATAACGAATGATCACAGAAAAAAGGAGTGAGATTCGTGAACTATGTAGTCCGTTCGGGAGATACGCTGAACAGCATTGCGGCTCGTTTTGGTGTATCCGTTCAGGAATTGATCCGCGTGAATAATATCGCCTATCCTTACTACATTTACGTGGGGCAAAATTTGTACATCCCAATTACTCCGACACCAACTCCTGGTGGGGATGTCGAGCGTCGTTTGAATCGACTGGAGAACCGAGTAGATGCGCTGCGCGAAGACTATCGTAGGCTGGATAATCGAGTAGATCGATTGGAGAACCGTGTCACTCGTCTGGAGCGGGCCATTACGCCAACACAACCTCCGCGCCCACGTCCGACCGGCACGCCTCGTCCACGCTAAGCAGCTGGATAGAGGGACGAATAATTTTCCGCATTTCGCAATTTCCCCTTCGCCTGATCCTGCATAAAGTAATACGAGAGGATTAAGAGGAGGTGCGGCCATGCTAGGGTTAAATGGAAAAAACGTCCGACACCATTTCATGGGCGTCTATGGAAAAGTAGTGCAGATTCGAGAGCTGGTGGATGTGATCGACCAAGTTTTTGACTCTGTAAACAAAGTGGGCAATATAGGTAAGGCGATGCTTGGACCTCGTAAGGCAAGTGCCAAAAAGCTCGACAAGCTGAGATGAATGGCAAAACAAAAAAACCGCGTCCATCATGGAGGCGGTTTTTATTTTTAATTTCATCCGTTGTTCCTAGGGGCAGACTCTATCATCAGAATAACTCAACTGAAAGAAAAAGTCTACTCTTTTTTTGGGAAATCCCTTATATTTTTGGAGCTGTTATCAACTGACTTCAAAAAGGGGAGTGCGATGGAGATGGAAAAGGAAAAGCGTCGCGTAGACTTAGTCACGGGTGGAGTGCTGATGGGGTTAGTCTTGTCATCGTTGGATCAGACGATTGTCTCAACAGCCATGCCGACAATTACGAAAGAGCTGGGAGGTCTGTCTCTTTATAGCTGGGTGTTCGCCATTTATATGCTCACATCGACCACGAGCATGCCCATCTATGGGAAAATGGCAGACTTGTTTGGGCCGAGAAAAATGTATTTGATCGGGTTGTTTCTGTTTCTCTCAGGATCTCTTCTGTGCGGCATGGCGAATTCCATGACGGGTCTTATTGCAGCGAGAGGAATCCAAGGCTTGGGCGCCGGGGCATTAATGCCGGTTGCGTTCATTATTGTGGGTGAGCTGTATCCACCCGAAAAGAGGGGCAAATTTCAAGGGCTTTTCGGAGCTGTCTTTGCCATAACGAGTATACTCGGTCCCACCATTGGAGGAATTATCGTGGAGCATCTGTCATGGGGATGGATCTTCTTTATCAACCTTCCCATCGGTATCGCTTCCATTTTGATCATTGCCCTAGCCTTTCGAGATCAGCGGCAATATGATAAGAAGCCTGTCATCGACTGGTATGGGGCGACTAGCTTAAGTACAGCCATCATTCTCATCTTGTTGTCCCTTGTCATGGAGAGCAGGGAATACAAGATCGGGTTAGGGGGTGCGGGCATCTTATTTCTCGGTCTGTTCATCTGGATTGAAACCAAAGCAAAGGAGCCCCTGCTTCCGTTGTCCCTATTCCGCATTCCGGCCATTGGATATGGCAACCTCGCAGGATTCTTTGTGAGTGCCGCTTTGTTTGGGGCAATCGCATACATCCCTTTGTTCGTCCAAGAGGTACGCGGTGCGAGTCCGTCAGAGGCTGGTTTCCTTTTAGTGCCACTCATGCTGTCCGCAGCGATTTCTTCGACGCTTGGGGGAAGATGGATGGCAAAAGCTTCATTTCGGGCGATTCTGATTCCCAGCTTGCTCATCATGGCGACAGGCTTTTTCCTTCTGAGCACGATGGATGTAGGGACAACCAACACACAGCTCGTCAGCTACCTGATTGTCACAGGTCTAGGCATGGGGACGATCTATCCGGCACTCGGTACAGCAGCACATAGCGCTGTAAAACCGCAAGATCGAGGTGTTGCCATGTCGACATCGCAATTATTTCGTTCCATCGGGGGGACGATTGGAGTTAGCGTGTTGGGGAGCATCGTAGAATGGCGGATGCGGGAAGGTCTGGTGTTTAGCGAAGCTTTGCACGACGTCTTTATCACTGGCTTGTTTCTGATTGGAATCAGTTTGATAGCCAGTATCCGACTTGGTAATACTCGCTTGCTCGACAAAGAACCCCGCCATTCGCATTCATCAAATAGCGGGGTTCCCAAACAATAGGATTACGGTTTTTTATTCATACCTTCCATTGCCATCCGAACCATCTCTCTGACCATACTGCCGCCCAAGCGTCCTCCGATTCGACCAGCATCGTGAGAGGTTAACTGTCCATTGTAGCCGGGATGCAATGGAACATGAATTTCTTCTGCGACCTCGAATTTGGCCTGCGCGGGATCAGCAACATCTGCAACCTGCGCTTTTAGGGCGTCCAGCCCTTTTCTCGCCTCGGGTACGAGAGGGCGTTTGCGTCTGCTCATGATAGATCACCTCACGCCCTAGTGTGCCCCATTAAACGAGTGCTTTGCGCAGAGTAAAATCAGTCTCCTGATAGTAAGTATTAGCAACGAGCAGGTTCGGTCCTGCACATCCAGCAGCAGGGCAGAAGCAATTGATCTTCTGATTCAGCGTGTGTTCTTGCCATTTTTCAAACATCGACTGGAGCTGATGGGTTTGAATATTGCCCAATGGCTCTACATCCCCGAAATCGGTCACGATGACATCGCCGGTGAAAATGTTGATGTTTAGACGATTGCGACCATCTGGATCATTGCGAGTCGTCACATTTTTCGCAGAGCGCAGTCTGCTGATCAATTCTCTGTCTGCTGCTTCAGGACTACAAGCGAAAAACGGAAGTGTCCCGAAAAGCATCCACAAATCTTCATTGCGCACATCGAGCATCCGGTGAATGGCTTGACGGAGCTCATCGAGTGAAAGGACATCCAGATCACGGGCAAAATCACTCGCGTACATCGGGTGTACCTCATGTCGTTTGCTGCCCATCTCCTGAATTTGACGATGGAGGGTATCGAGCTTTGTCCATGTGCGATGATTCAGCATCGTTTCAGCTGAGACAAAAACACCTGCTTCCGAGAGTTTGCGGGCATTTTCCATCATCTCATGAAATTGTGCTTCCGCTCTTTTGATTGAAACCGGCTGCCGTGCTTTTGCGTAAACAATATCATGGAATTCTTCGGGAGTAGACCAATTCCACGAAATATGCATGACATCGATGTAAGGCAGGATCAATTCATAGCGAGAATAAGGCATAGACATGTTGGAGTTGATTTGCGTCCGCAGCCCGCGATCTGCTGCATATTGTAGAATAGGCGCGATCACAGTTTTCACGGTGCGCTCGCTGTACATCGGTTCTCCGCCTGTTATACTGATAGTAAGCAGATCTTTTGCTTCATCGAGACGACGGAGTATGAGATCAACTGGGAGAGCGGGATCGTCTTTGTATCGCAATGTATCACCAACCGCGCAATGCTCACAGCGGAGATTGCACAGATTCGTTACAGTAAACTCGACGCTGGTAAGTTTATAGGCGGGGGGTGTCGCATTGAACAACGGCTCCCATGGATCGTGTAAAGGTGTTAATGGTGTATTTGGAACCATGCGGATCAATTGTGAAACCTCCTTCATTCTGCGTACAACTCAACCTATTATAACGACATTAGGGCGGAAGGAGAATAGCTAACGACATGATTATGGGGATGTCTTTTGGACGCGGTGTGCTTTTTCATGATCGAAATGTGCTGGCTTGCGCGGAAGTAAAAGACGGCGTGATTCACATGTGGGCGGAAAAAATCACATTGAAAACGATAGGGAAGCTCTGGTATCGAATCTTCTTCTCCTTTCCTTGGTACTATCAATTGTTTCACTTCCTTCTTGCTGGTTATGTACTGGCGGCGATCATAAAGCCTGACTGGGCCATCATCGATCCAATGTGGGTAGCTGTATACATCGCAGGCTTTCACTTCGTTTTTCCGAAAATGATGAAAAAATTTCACGGTGCAGAACATAAAGTGTTTAGCTATGGAGGGAAGAAATCGTTAGCAGCACTGAAAGAGATTCAACGGGCAAATATCGTGAATGACGGTTGCTCGACGAATCTGGTCGTGTGGTTTTTTACGGGGTTCATTTTGTCTGTATTCTTCTTACCCTTGGAATGGAGCGTCGCATGCGGGGGAGCAGGACTGCTTGTTGGTATGCTCGGGGATCGCTACGTGCGTAAATATTTCGGTTTTCTTTACAAGCTGTCGGCTTTCTTTCAAAAATACAGCACGACCAAAGAACCGGATCGGATTCATTTAGAGACAGCGATTCGCTCGTATATGCTATTTGAGCACATTCGCGAGGTGGATCGATTGCAGAATGCTTCGTAAGGAAAAAGCGGTGTTTCCACTATGGATACGCCGCTTTTTTTGTTCCATCACAGGGTCCTAATTCTTCCTTTTTTTCTATTCCCGTTCGAGCGGGCTTTCTTCCAGTTGGCGATACGTCTTTCCTTTATCCACATACGATTGGCGAATGCGTACGAATTCTTTCAGGTCTGCCTCGTTGAGTTCACGTTTTACTTTTGCTGGGTTGCCAACAACAAGCGAGCGAGGTGGCACCTTCATGCCTGGAGGAACGAGTGCACCCGCAGCAACCATCGCTTCTTCTCCGATTTCCGCACCATCCAGCACAATCGCGCCCATTCCAATCAATGCGCCCCGACGTACCACGCAGCTATGTAAAACAGCGTTATGTCCTACAGTCACCTCGTCTTCAAGGATCAACGGGTTGTTCGGGCTTTGATGCAGGGTGCTGTTGTCTTGGACACTGACGCGTTTTCCAATGACGGTCGGAGCGATGTCCCCGCGGATGACGGTGTTGTACCAAATAGAAGAATCCTCGCCAATTTCGACATCGCCAGAAACGACGGAGCCTTTTGCAAGAAAAACCGTAGGGTGAATCTTCGGTTGGATGTTTTCAAATGATAAGAGCAGCATAGTTACCTCCTAATCAATGAGTAAGCGAGCAATCTGTTTGCATTGGGCGCGGATGGAAAATGGAGAAGCGGCCAGTTGCAGGATCGCAGTCGATGACCGTCCCGGAGAGCTTGTCAATCTCATGTGTTTGATAAAAGAAACGAATCCCACTTATTTCTTGGTCGAGATCATGTTTGTCCGCTTCCGTAATGGCGATGCTATATGTATAGCTGCCACAACCCGTCGTAGTCGGGACGAGTCTGATTCCGAGCTGTTCAGCATCCGATTCCTCCGCGATCATTTGTGCAAGACGTACTGCCGCAGTTGGAGTAATGGTTATCATCGTCCTACCTCCTTGTACCATTTCTATTGTACTACAAATGACCCTTCCAAATCCTGCTTGTTGACCATGTAGGAGGCATGTGATAGAGTAAATGTTACTGATTCTGATGTGCAGGAAATGTGGGTAGTCGCTGCCGCAATCGTTTCGATGATTGGCGGTAGAGGAAAGTCCAGGCTCGCCCAGGCTGAGATGCCTGGAGTGTTCGTACCTGGTGCAAGCCAGGGCAGTGAGGTGCTGAGCCTTGCTGACGGCGTGGAAAGGGCTCTCTCTGAGGCCCGAGTACGCTGAAAGTGCCACAGAAACGTAGCTTTTCTGGCGACAGAAAAGATGGAACGCGGTAAACCCTGCGAGCGAGAAACCCAAATTAGGTAGGGGAACCGTCCTGAAGGAATCAAACGGAAAGGACGGATGGTATCTTCGGATGCCATAGATAGATGGCTACCGCTCTTGGTGCGAGGGATTGCCCCGCTTGAAGCACGGGAGAGACAGAACCTGGCTTATAGCATTTCCTGCTGGAATGAAACGTAAAACCACCTGATCTCAGGTGGTTTTTTTACGTTCTGCGAAATATCGTGAACCCGCTACCTATCAATGTTTGAGGAACAGTGGAATGATTTACCGTAAACAAGCTCTGAAACTTTTTCGGAAATCGTGTCGTCTAAAAAGAGCGTTCAGCCGAAGAAAACAGTTCTACTGTGGACTATTCCATCATTTCTTCAAATGGGAGTGTCTGCTGGAGAGAATGAACTGATATCACTGTTATATTGATGGAGGGGTTTATTTTGCAAAAAGAAAAGAATCGAGCAAGCAAGGATCTCAAAAAATTATTGGCGACAGCGGTTCTGGCAGGCTCGCTTGCATTGCCGGGTACCGGATGGGCTGCTACGGCACTGCCATTCTCCGACATCGGGGGAAATGTGAACAAAGACGCGATTCTGAAATTGAATTATGCGGGTGTTCTGAAAGGTTATACCGATGGCACATTCAAACCGTATAAAGAAGTGACGAGAGCAGAGTTCGCCAAAGT
Organism: Brevibacillus sp. AF8; assembly: GCF_021270385.1. NCBI lineage: Bacteria > Bacillati > Bacillota > Bacilli > Caryophanales > Paenibacillaceae > Brevibacillus > Brevibacillus sp. AF8. The sequence goes on from NZ_JAGQDN010000002.1 coordinate 79,464, forward strand.
TGCGGTCCTGGCACTCGGATACACAGATGCGCAAGCAAAGCTTCTGCAAGGAAAGACTGTATTTAAAGATCTGCCAGCAGATCATTGGGCAACAGGATACATTAATCTTGCGGTATCCCAAGGCATCATCAAGGGATATCCAGATGGAACCTTCAAACCGAACAACAATGTAAAAATTGCGGAAGCGTTGACTGTTTACGTTCAAGGCTTGAAGATTGACGTTCGTCCATCAGCCTCTAGCGAGTGGTACATCCCGTACTTGCTGGAAGCGGACAGAGCAGGTATTTACGATGCAAAGGAAACGCCGACAGCAGCAGCTCCGCGTGATATCGTCGCGAAGTACACGGATCGTTTTATGGAGACGCCTGTATACGCAAACGGCGCATACTACGACAAAGATGGCAATGCAAAAGGAACCAATCAGAAGTTGCAAGTAGTGAAGGGCGCAGTCGCTTCTTATGACAAGTCTGGCAAAAAGCTGAAACTAGTCGGACAAAACAAAGAAATCGAATTGGCTGATTCCGCGCAAGTATACGGCAATCTGGTCGTAGGCGCGCAAGTGGAATACATCACGAAAAACGGGCGAGTGGCTTTCCTCACTGTTGTTACTTCTGACTCCGAAATCGTGGAAGGAATCGTGAAGACTGGCCTTAATTTTACAACGGCTGTAGGCGATGAGAAGAAATTCAAGGCAATCGTCAATGGTAGAGAAGTCGTATTGGAAGTAGAAGATGGCGTGAATGTAAGCCGTTCTCACATCGGTCAAAAGTTTGTGGCAGTCGTTGGAGACAATGGCAAGATCAAGTCCATCACGATCAGCGATAACACGACAAAAGGAATTGTGGAAAAAGTATCTTCCGTGAGCGGTTCCAACTCGAAGAAAGAGCTGAGAGTAGACGGCACGACCTACACGCTGGATTCCAAAGCAACGATCAAAGGTAAGGCGCATCCAGAGGCAAAAGCAACAAGTGCTTCGTTCTCTGACATCGAAAAAGATGACTTGGTCGAGCTGACACTCAATGTGGACGGCAAGGTATCTGAGCTTGTTTACACGAAGCTGAGCTACACAGATACGATCACCGTTGATACAGACAAAAATCTGATTCGCGCTGGCGGCGTCAATTACGAGGTGCATGAAGATACAGAGTTGTTCGTAGACGAAGACGAAGTAGATGAGCTGGATGAGTTGACGAGTGGCCAAATTGCAGTGCTTTCGTTTGACAAAAATGGAAATCTGGTAAAAGTAGAGCAGGGCGTAGGGGCAGCTACGAACAAGCTGGTCTCAGACACAACTGCGTATGCACCTGGTAAACTGGCAACAGTGAAAATCGACGGGAAAATCTATGACATCTTGACCAATGCGAAGCTGACTGTCGATGGCAGCTCCGTATCTCCAACAACGATTAAAACCGATCAGTTCAATGACCACCGTATTCTTACGTGGAAATACAACGTCGGCACGAATGACATTGTGGAGCTGGCTTTGGAAAAGCAAACCGTAAAAGGATACGTGACGAAAAAATCCGGCTCCAAAATTACCGTGAACGGGAAAGTGTATGAGCTCTTGTCCGGTGTAACGATTGACAGCGATGCAGCATCCAACGACAAAGAGTACACGCTGACACTCAACAACGCTGGCAAAGTAAAAGCCATTACAGGTGCGCCTAGAAAAGTAAGCGGCGTGGTTGACTCTGTTGAAGTCCGTAACGATGACGGCAAGGTGACCTCCTCGAAGGTAGAGGTTAATGGTAAGACGTACGATGTAACGGATGAGGATGCGATTGAAGACGTCGATCAATTCGAGTACGTAACATTGACCCTTGATCGTGATGGCGATGTCATTGCTGCTTCCGTCAGTGGAAAGCTGGCGAAGGAAAACGTGCGTTTCGTCGGAATTGAATCCCGTGTGAACAAAGACAAATACGTATTCTTCGATGACGTATCGACGAGCTTGAAGATGACAGAAGATGCAAAGATCAAATACTACAACGGTAATGACTTGAAAGAAAGCGATCTTTCCTCCAAGGACAAAGTGGATTTGTGGACAAATGATCAAGGTCATGTCTATGCCATTGTCGTAGCAAAACGATAAGAAAATAGAAAAAGGCGATCTCTTGCTCGATTCGAGAAGGGGTCGCCTTTTCATTTGCTGGCATCGTCTTTCAAACGTATTTCATTGAAAATGGTTTTCAATTAAAAGAAAGTGTGATATATTCATATTGTTTCGTGCAAAACAAAAAGAGGAGTGGTTTCCATGCTTGTCGATTATGAAGTGATTATTGTTGGTGGCGGACCAGTTGGCATGATGGTGGCTGGAGAGTTGGCGTTGGCTAAAGTGAAGGTGTGCGTACTTGAGCGCTTAAAGGAAACGACCCCGTACTCACGAGCGCTCACTGGAAATCCTGGATATGCGCGGGTTGAAAGCAAAATTACTTGATAGAGGAAAGCCGATTTCGACGGGGCATTTTGCTGCGCTTGATACACGCTTGGATTTTTCGGTCTTGGACTCTTCTTCCAACTACACCCTGATTATTCCTCAACATGACACGGAGAAGGTGCTTGAGGAGTGGGCGAAAAGTCTAGGGGTGGAAATACGCAGAGAAGTGGAGGTAATGGCCGTACACCAAGATCAGCACATGGTTGAGGTTGAGACTTCCGGGCCGAATGGAAAAGCTGTGCTGACGGCACTTTATGTGGTCGGCGCAGATGGCGCTGCCAGCATTGTCCGCAAGCAGGCAGGCATTCCGTTTGTCGGTAAGAATGCGACTTTTACGGCTATGCAAGGGGATGTTGTTTTAAAAAATCCGCCGGAATCAGGAGCTCCTTCCTACTTTAATGAACGAGGATTAGTCATGATTGTACCCTTGCCAAAAGGGATGCATCGGGTGGTGCTGATCGATTCGGAGCGAATGGCTGTGCCAAAGGAAGAACCAGTTACACTGCAGGAACTGCGAGCAAGTGTGTTGCGTATTCTTGGAGACGATTTCGGGATTTCCGATCCGTTTTGGATGACTCGTTTTGGCAATGCGACCTTGCAAGCTCAGCGTTATCGAGAAGGACGGATTTTCCTGGCGGGAGATGCAGCGCATATTCATTTTCCAGCCGGAGGACAGGGGATGAACGTTGGCTTGCAAGAGGCAATCAACCTGGGGTGGAAGCTGGCAGGCCATTTAAAAGGCTGGGCACCGGATTGGCTGTTGGACAGCTATCATAAGGAGCGTTTCCCCATCAATACCGCATTGCTAACGAATACACTGGTGCAATCACTGCTGTTCGGTAGTTCGGAATTCTCCCCATCCGTTATCGCTTTGAGGAATATGGTGTCCGACCTGCTGCAAATACCCGAGGCAAATTATCGGCTGGCTACCCAAATTTCTGCGTTCAATGTCCAGTATGAAGCGGTTGGGGAGATGCCGCCGCATGTATTGAATGGTCGACGTTTTACAGAGTTGAATCTGCGTCTGGAGAACGGTGAGTGCCAGAATGCATACGAGCTTTTTCATTCTGGTTCATTCCTCTTGCTGCATTTCGGCTCGGATGAACGATTGGACGATGCTCTCGATTGGTCGAAATACAAGCATGTCCATGCAGTTCACGCTTCGCTTGCTAATGGAGCTGCTGACTGGCATGACGTGCATACAGCGTTGATTCGACCGGATGGATATGTCGCATGGGCGGTTTCCCAAGAGGAGTCTAATCCGATAGAAGCTATTCGGAAAGGAATCACCCACTGGTGCGGACATGATTGATTGAAGTGAAATTGTTTTGTGCAAAACAAAATGAAATTGTTTTTCTCGAAACAATCAGTATATAATGGAGAGGAGATGAGATGGTAATGTAGGAGACATGATATGCAAAGCACAGAACTTTCCAAGCAGCGGATCATACAGCTTTACATACAGCTAGTCACGCAGCAAGAGCTGCGAGAAAGCAAATTGACTGCCCGAATGGCAGAAGAGATGCAGAAGCTGGAAGCCGAGATGGGGATGAAGCTAAACCTTACCCTATCGGAAATTCATTTCATTGCCTGTATCGGGGATCATGGTCCCATCAATGTCACGACGATTTCGGAAAAAGTCAATTTAACGAAAGGGTCCATAACACGGATCAGCAAAAAGCTATGGAAGCTTGATTTAATTAAAAGGCAACAGCTGGTTGATAATAAGAAGGAAGTGTACTATCGGCTAACCGCAAAGGGACAAAAGCTGTATAAGATTCATCACCAGTTGCATCAGGACATTGAACAGCGATTTAAGAGCTTTCTGGATAAATACACACCTGAGCAATTAGCATTTTCCCGGGAACTGCTGGAGGATTTGCTGGATTGGGATTTCTAAGTACGGAAACAAAGGGGCGCCATCACACTGATGGTGTCCTATGTCTGTGAACAGTACTCTCGATAAGTAAAAAGCCGGATTACCCCACGGTAATCCGGCTTTTTTGCTTATTTAATCTTAGGGTTGAATTTTGCATTTCTCATAGGAAACCGCTCTTAGTTAGGTATACGTCTGTCTTTCCACTCGTCAACTTCTCTTGGATCGATGTCGAGAACTTCGCAAATATGTATCGCAATCAAGGGCGTTCCACCCCTTGGCCAGGTTAAAGGAACGCCCGCAGGAGGAGCAGATACAGCTCCTATAAGTAAATGTACCACGCTAGCGTTAGATCAGGAAGGAGGAACTTATCACGATGTAGATCATTTGAAAAACATTGTGGAACAATTACGCGAGCAACTGGTGCAATTGTTTTTGGAGAAGAATGATTTGTTGGATGATGCAGTCGTGGAATTAAGTCAGCAATTGGATCAGTACATCCTGGTAATTCAATCAAAAATGATGCAAAAATAAGAAAAAAGTAGATAAGGTTTTATTTGAATTAAGGTTATAGCAACTCAATTTGGAAATATATGTTATAATTCCCTTGAATTTAAAATTTCTAAAAATATACAGGAGGGTAAAATGAATATTAAGAAAATTTCTTTCGCAACTCTCTTACTTAGCAGTTTAGTTGTATCTGGAGCTGGCTCTGCTTTCGCAGTATCTCAAGGTGAGACTATTAAAATAGGTAACCTAAAAATCGTTGAACGTGTATATGAGAACCCAGTAGAGTATGATTTTACAGATGACCTTACAAAGAGTGATTCATCTAAGATTGGTCCCTTTGGCAATGATATGACTGGCAAAGTATATGAAATGTCTAAGAAGGACCTATACAAAGCAAAATCTTATGAAGCTGATATTGAGAACGATAGTAGCGAAAACGATACCTTTTCAAGGAAGGTTACAAGAAAAACATTTCTAACCGGAAAAATAGGCGTGGAAGCCGAGACGAAAGTCAACTGGAGGATCATAGAGGGAAAAGTGGGGATTAATGCAGAAGTCTCCTTTGGAGATGAAGACATTGTAGAAACAACCCACAGTTGGGTCATACCAAAGCGTACGATTACAACCGTTGAATACGGATCAAAAGCCGTAAAAACAACTGGAAGCTTAAACGAATATTTTCAAGGCAGAGTAGTAGATTCTAACTACGTTAACGTCAAATACTCGTACAAAGAGTATTCTAGTAAAAAATCAAAAGATCTATGATCCGACCTCTCCATATACTTCTCCTTCTGTTCATAGTTCTTCTTAGTGGCTGTAGCGAGGCAGTAACAGTCCCTAAAGAGAAGTCATATGTAACTGTCTACGATTATTTCGAAGAAATTACAGGGGAGAATCTAAAAACATCCGTGCTTCAAATAACAAAAAACGGTAATTCGGCAGAACTCACGTTACGAATCTTAATTTCGGACGATTTAAGAGAAAAAATGATGCATACTGAAAAACCCATTTACTTTACGTTTGCAGATATGCCAGGCAACGAGACCATTAAAAATTTGCTTGCTGAGACTCCTTCACACGTTCAAATTGAGTTCAACAGTAAAGAGAATCGGTATACGATTTCGCAACAGCTAAAGCTAAAAGAAAATTTATCGGAAGATGATGAAAAGGCGCTATTGTCTCCTGCTAATTACCGATTTCAGGTCAGCAACGAAGAAAAGCTCTCCGTAGCTAGTTTTATGGGTTTAGAATATTCGCTACTTCCTGAAGATAATCAGAAGTAGCAAATCGCTTGTTACGAATTGTACCTCTTGTGGCAAACGTGGCCACAGCCTACATGGTATTTTTTGGGGGGTACCGCCAACAAAATGTGACTTGGATGTAATAAAAAACTCGTATTCCTGTACGCTAAGGAACACGAGTTTTTCATATTGCCGGTACCCTTTATTTTTCGAGTCTAATACATTATTTTCAGTGAACACCTAGGCTTACTAGCAACTTCTTGTTGTATCCCTCAGCGTGTTATAACGTAAAGAGTGCGCCTACAAAGAGGTTTAAATGATTCTCATTTTAAAGATTCTGACCACTTTAAGCCTAACTGAATTGCTGATGTGGAATAGTTTACCTAATCATGTGATCATAAAGACATGTCAATTAAGTTGAAACGGAGTTTACAGTTTAGCATGGTTATTTATTTGCTTGGGCGCTTGGACTATAGTGCTACAAAGTATGACAGAATCTAAAGTGGCATCAAAGTCATCGGAAAAAATAGTCATCATCAAGAGAAAACGATTGTCGTTAATAACCATATTACTACTAATGGAGGGGTGACAAATGATTTGTTTCGGAAATAACAAATTCAAAACTCCTTTTACTGTCATTAGGATCTATTAACTTAGCGCCACTCTACGCCTTAACCGGCGTAGGGTGGTTCTTTTTGAGCAAAATGAACACTACCCAGTGCCGAAAAAATTGGGCGGAACGTACTGAATGAACTTAACCCTAATTATCCCCGTATGATGTTCCTTTAATATGCCTGTACGCACAAAAATGTTTGAATTTTAACCCATTAGCGTTACATATTACAGGTTCGAACAAAGGGAGCTTTGACAATGGCAAAGATTCGGCTGAATATCATTTCAAAAAAACGGCCCATCATCGCTACAAAAAGAATGGGAAATGTATTGATATTGCCAATGACGGTACAATTGTTTTATTCGATCTGGTGAAAAGAATGGACGCGAATTCAAAGACGATGCACGTTTGGCGAAATCTAAAATTTTGAAAGAAACCGTGCTTTTCGAATTATATTTGGCAGGCAAAGATCTCGATTGATCGAGTGGATATTGTGACGGAAGAATATGATTTGATTGTGCAGCATTCCAAGCTGTATGGCAAAGAACAAAAATCAGTGATTTGGCAGCCATATTTGACGCTGATGGCATAGCAGCCAACTGCCATTAAATAAGTTTTGGAGGTACGATTGAATGGTTGAATTATGAAAAAAGTGTTGAATATCTAGGCGATTATGCAGAGAAATTACTCCAAGTCTTTACTGATGCAGAGAAAAATGGAAGAGGATTTAAAGTGATAGTAAAATGAAAACTGGTTTGAGTGATTTTAAGTATATAGAAAGCACCAGAGTAGCCCTTCCAATGTAATTTTAAAAAAAGCTATTCATTCTTTCCAAAAAGATGTAATCGATCTTAACTAATATAACCCAACTCACTTTCAATATATTGATCCAAACACAGGGAGAACTAGATCAGACCAACATTTCTACTTTAACGATTAGGAGAATAGCATGGAACTTAACTTTATAAAATTAATTGGAATGTTAAAACATAATGTGTCAACTGAGGAAGTTGCTCAAATTCTTAGTTTTCTAATAGAAAACGATTCCTTGCTGTTATTCTCCTTCTATGAGAGAAATCTTCATTTATTCGAGTCGGAGATTCAAGATTTCATCAATGAAAGACGTCTATTTACTAATTCCGAATGGGTATTGCCGTGGGAAGAGACAAGTCCTCACTGGGACAAACCAAATAATACTCCACCAAATATTATTTGGTTCTCAGTAAAGACAACGGACGAGATTATAAAAGCGATAGATATCGACAGTTTGTTTCGATGTGTTGTTGTGAAGGATGGCGACGACTTTTCGAAATACTCGAATATGATATTCCAACAAGAATATTATGCAACTTTTGACGAAGAAAATTTTAAGCATTATATTGGGTTTACGAACAAGGTTGAATTTCTTAACGCCACATGGTCAAAATTAAAGAACCGATTTCATGTAAACTTAGTTGAATAGAGTTGGAGGACCTTATTTGATAAATTCTAACAAGGCCTCGGGTCTGTAAGGGTTTTGTGTAAACTCAATCAACCGATATTAAAAAGGTTTCATCCCCTAATTGGGACATCTTTCATGGAACCAACAAGGTGAAGGGCGTAAGGCGAAGCGAACCCTTGACACGTTGGTGTAGAGAAAGACAATCCCTTAGGGGTTGAAGCCTTTCTTTATTTTTTAACGGATGTGTGGATGTAGGAGATCCTAGAATCATTGATGCCATTGAACCAAGCATAGCAATAAAGCCGGTTACACCCTTAGCGTGGTGAAAACAAAATGTTTTTGCTTTCTGAATCGCTTAGGTTAATAACGGATGAACATCCTTTCTGGATTGTTGGAAAATATTGTTGGAAAAGAGTGGCTCAAAGCTAAAGACCTTCTAGCGGGAGACGTATTGATTACTTTGGATGATAAGAAACTAGTGTAACTACCTTTTCTACAGGATCATTTCGAGAGACATGGATCAGACTTTGGTCTCAACCCCCAGTGGAATATGCAAAATGGCAAATGACTTCTTTAAAAACAGAAGTAATTCTCAGGTTAAGGTTGATTGCGAGGGAAAGATTAGAGAGTATGACCAAAATACCGACATTTTTGGTTCCTATAATTCTCGTGGTTATACTAGAATCTTCTTTAAACCTACATCACCTACTTATTGGAGTAGGCAACCAGGGAGATGATGATCAATATGAACAGGTGCTTTGTTTGCAATTACAATGAACTTTTGGAGGCCCCATACGATGAAAGGGGAATACCTTCAGACGAAATATGCCCGTGTTGTGGGATTCACTATGGTTATGATGACGATGATGTACCTGATAAAGAGGCGGTTTACAAAAAATGGAGAGATAATTGGGTTAGCAATGGATGCGTTTGGTTTTCAAAAGGGAGACGCCCTCCTGTAGGTTGGAATTCAATCGAACAATTAAACAGAAGTAAATAAATCATATCTAGGGCAGCACCATTTGTTGAAATATCTACTTAGAGGCACAGCCTTCTTGATTAGCCAACTCACATCAATTAAACTAATCCGCTAGATATGCTCAAGTTCAACGAGTTAAATTTTCTTCCAACTATTTGTCTATTAACAGGAAGAAAAACTCATTTAAAGTACGGCTCTTGAACCTCATTGCACACCAAGTGTGCGCCTCTTTATCTGAGGAGAGAGGACGGTGTCAGCTTAATCGTAACACTATTTGAAAGCTTGGTTGTATCGCGGAATGGTAGAATCTTTGTGTCGTCAGATAATAGGATTAACTGGGTACCTTCTTTACTTCAACAACGCCTCTCTAAACTAATCCGAAAAGGTAACTTTTCGGATTAGTTGGTTATTACTTCTAAAGATCCATGGTATTGGGGCCAGGCCGTCGTACAGCATACAAGGATAGCGGGATGATTCATTGTGTTACACAACAACCTTGATTCCAGATAATGGTTTCATCTGAACGGGTAGGATAGAGAAATACCGGCAGGACCTATCCCAGCAGTTCTTTGGCTCCGTTCATCACTAAGGGCATTGTCTGTTTAACGAATGATTCCGCACTAATTAGACGCCCCTCATTGTTCCAAACGTAAGCCGCCCCATACATCCCCCAACTTAACATGATAGAAGCTGTATTTATTAAGAATTGCGCGTTTGGACTCGATAGCATCTTGTCTTCGTCTATAAAGGAAAGAAGAATCGTTTGAATTTTTTCCTTTATTTGAATTTCGAATACAGGTCCAAGCGATTCATACCTTCTTTTACACATAGTGCTTAGACCCTTGTGAAAATCGCATACACCCAGAAAAATACTCTGAATTGTTTCTTCATTTAATACTTCATGACCGCTTATTCTACGATTTATGATAGTCATAAATGATTCCATTAGTTTGGCCTCAAGAATTTCGAACTTATCTACAAAGTGCGCATAAAAAGTCGTTCTGTTAACAGTAGCCCGCTCTGCAATATCCCTAACGGTTATCGATTCAAAATCTTTCTCTTGAATTAGTGAATCGAAAGCGTCTTGAAGGAGTCGCCGTGTACGTACCACACGAGGATCAGCTTCATTCTTTTTCATTGTCATGGTTAGGATCTCCCCCATAAAAACGACATTATAGAGATGGTGTTGTCTATACAACGGTTTAGGGTTATTGATGATTGCGCATCAATCAGTTGTTATTATAACCTACAAATACAACAAGTGTTGTTCAAACAACCAGTGTTGTATTTGAACGAAAAACTGCATGCAGCTTTTCCAAACCAAAAGGAGGAGAGAACCATGTCAATTTCACAACCATCGCAAACGATGGAGTACCAACCTTTTTTCGATGTTATTCAAGAACGCCGGTCGGTTCGTAGTTATAATCCCGAGGTCAAAATTTCGCGGGAGGAACTGGCCGAAATACTGCGGCAAGCCACGCTGGCTCCTTCAGCCGCTAACCTGCAGCCGTGGCGGTTTCTCGTTATCGACGCGCCGGAGCTGAAGCAGAAGCTGCTTCCGATCGCATTCAATCAACAGCAAGTGGTCGAAGCTTCGGCTGTCGTCGCCGTTCTTGGAGACCTCAAGAACATCCGGATGGCCGAGAAGATTTACGGTCAAGCTGTCGATGCGGGCTTCATGCCTGCGGATACGGCAAAATCGATGGTTAAACACTATACCGGCATGTATTCGAGCATGCCACTCGAGGACATCCGCCAAATCGCTTATACCGACGGCGGGCTAGTATCGATGCAACTCATGCTTGTCGCCCGCGCTAAAGGATACGACACGGTACCGATTGGCGGCTACGACAAACAAAAGTTCATGGAAGCTTTCCGCATATCAGAACGCTACATTCCGATTATGCTGATCGCCATCGGCAAGGCGGCGAAGCCCGGTCATCCGACTGTGAGGCTGGCAGTCGATGAGGTAGCTTTCTTTAACGAAATGCCTAAGGAATAACAAACTGTAAAAGGGGGACCGCCAGCATTTTAACGAAAATATGCGCTAAGCCGCCAACCATTACCGGATTGGCGTTTTTTATTACTTTAAGGATAATCCGGCACTTTGCAAAGAACCCAACCAAATAAAACAAGAGCAAGAAGAGATATGAGTCCGAATACGGCACGCCAACCGATAAGGTCACCAAGCAAGTGCCGACCGGCACCCCGAACGTAAGTGCAATCGGCGTTCCTACCATCACGACAGCCAAGGTGCTCAAATTGGTTTGTAAAGAATGCTAGTTTTACAAAATAGCAGCTATTCAATTTGGAACCACATGGACTACGCAGTGTTTGTAACAAAAGCACCTTTAAAACGTAATCCGTTCATGTCTGATGACACAAACATGTATACCAACGGGGCGGTTTCATAATCACTATTTACTTGTAATTGCTGATTATAATTCAAGGGTGAATACGTTCCAGATGAACGGTATACATGTTTGTGTCATTTTGGTACCTATATTTGTGTCACTCGACAGTTCACAGTAGGGGTTTACTCAGTCATTATCATGGGATCCAGATAATTATACATAATATCAATTATGTATAAATAACGAAAGTACTCACAAGCCACTTGACAATCCATAGATGGAGGTTTATCAAACAATATCGGAACATGCAAAATACGTCTAAAAAAATCCTCAACGTGCGATACTGCGATGTAAAGTAATAGTATGTTTGAGTTGCAAAATCGATTGGCAGTATGCTTGTGTCGGCAGACATGTACTATTATGGAGAGGGGCTACTTAGTTGTTTTAGACAATATGAAGATCGTGGTATAAAAAGTCTACACATTCCTTACATACAAAAGTGTTTTGTAAATTAACCTTCCTTTGTATGGAATGAAGCAATGCTTGTTCTTTTCTTGTCACCAGTAGCACTTGATTTAGGGGAACATGTTAGGAACGGGATAGCTGCTTTGATTGCCGTAACTATTTGGAGCCTTTCTCTGCAATTGGCCACGATTTAAAATTCATTAACTCCTCATTCACGCAGGGGTAGTGCCTTCTTTTTTCAATCGATTATAATAGCGTATAAAAGCCATTTATGGTTAGGAGAAAGAGGGAACCTCCATGACTTATACGACACAGGAAAACGGTGTTTTTCCAGCAGTCTGTTCACTTGATTGCCCGGACCAATGTGGATTGCTCCTTCATAAAAAAGAGGGGAAAATCGTCAAAATCGAAGGGGACCCGAACCATCCGGTGACGAAGGGGAATATTTGCAACAAAGTCCGCAACATGACAGAGCGCATTTACGATCCCAAGCGACTCACGCATCCGTTGAAGCGTGTTGGCAAAAAAGGGAGCGGGGAGTTTGTTCGAATCAGTTGGGAGGAAGCGGTCACTACCATAGCCGAACGCTGGCGTGCCTTGATCGACTCAGACGGTCCCGAGAGCGTTTTGCCTTACAGCTTTTACGGGAACATGGGGCGAATTAGTGTCGAAGGAATGGATCGCCGTTTTTTCCATCGGATGGGGGCCAGTCAACTTGACCGTACGATATGCAACAGTGCAGGGGCTGTAGGGTACAGCTACACGATGGGCGGAGCTTTTGGAACAGATCCGGAAGACACCGTTCATTCCAAGCTGTTCATCATGTGGGGAATCAATACGGTCAGCACCAACATGCATCAAGTGGTATTTGCAGAACAGGCTCGAAAAAATGGGGCGAAGATCGTCGTGATCGATGTCCATAAAAATCAGACGGGTCGATGGGCTGATTGGTTTATCCCGATTTTACCCGGAACAGATACAGCTTTGGCTTTGGGTATCATGCATGTGCTTTTTGCAGAAAACTTGGTGGATTCAGCCTTTATGGAAAAGTATACGGTAGGACATGAAGAGCTCAGGGAGCATGTTCGTACCTACGATCCTGCTACCGTATCAGCCATAACGGGAGTCCCTGTCGACGATATTTACAAATTGGCCAGAATGTATGGTACCACTTCCCCGTCCTTTATTCGCATTGGAAACGGCATTCAGCATCACGACAATGGTGGAATGTGTGTAAGGACAATTGCTTGTCTTCCGGCCCTGACAGGGCAGTGGCTCGTCAAAGGTGGTGGGGCCAATAAAGGAAATAAAGGTTTCTTGGAGCACAACAAGCTTGCCGTGCAGCGACCAGATTTGCTGGCCAATAAACAGACGAGAGTCATTAACATGAATGAGCTTGGAAAAGCGTTGCTCGATACAGAGCCGCCGGTGAAATCGCTCTTCGTCTACACGAGCAACCCAGCCATTGTTGCACCGGATGGAAACAAAGTACGGCAAGGCTTGGCGAGAGAGGATTTGTTCACAGTCGTACATGACTTATTTTTGACGGAGACGGCTCTTTATGCCGATATTGTTTTGCCAGCGACGTCTTCTTATGAAAATACGGATTTTTACACGTCGTATTGGCATCATTACATTCAACTTCAGCAGCCGGTGATCGCCCCGTTTGGAGAGAGCAAATCCAACACGGATGTTTTCCGCTTGCTGGCTGCCGCCATGGGGTATGACGAACCTGTTTTTCAAGACAGTGATGCAGAGATGGTCAGACAGGCGTTGGAGGGGCACGGCAATCCTCATTTGGAAGGAATCACGTATGAAACTTTGGTCGAAAAACAATATGCCAAAGCAAATTTGGAACCTTTCTTTTTGGAACATCTCCCCACCCCAAGTGGCAAAATTGAGCTTTACTCGCAGGCAATGGAAAAACGAGGGCTGCCCCCATTACCGACGTACACGCCATTGTTGAATGATGGGGATTTCCCGTATTTATTTGTGCCGGGGCCGAATCACAACTATTTGAACTCCACGTTCTCGAATAATGAGAAGCATAAGAAAATGGAGAAAATACCACGTTTGCATATGAATGAGGCAGATGCGTCTGCATCAGGCATAAGTGACGGAGATACGGTCCGCATATGGAATGAGCGGGGAGAATGCGAGCTGGTTGTATCGATAGGAGAAAATGTTTTACCGGGAGTGGTGGTTAGTCAAGGCTTGTGGGCTGATGCTCCTCACTCAAAGCATTATGTAAATGCGCTGACCCCGGATCGCATCGCGGACATGGGGGGAGGAGCTACCTTTTTTTCCGGGCGTGTCGATGTGGAGAAGGTCATACGATAAAAATCAGCGAGTGTCTCGATTGTAGCCGGACACTCGCTGGTTACTTTTATTACCCGAAAGGATAGCAAGGGTTATAGTGAGGGAGTTGCCCAATGATCATAGTTGCTGTAAAACCAATTCATCTTAATTATTTTTGAGCTTTACACAAAAACAGCATGTCTTTAATGATATCTACGACAACATTTGGCTGATCAATATGAATGGCATGTCCAGCATTTTCAACGATGATATGCTTGCTGCGGGTTGATAATTTCGTAAGCTCTTTATGTAAGTGGACCCAAGCAGCCATAGATTCGGGATTATGATGAGGTTGTAATGTACCCGATACGACAATGAGTGACTTGTTGCCAAGTGATTTAGAATTCCGAGCTTGTTCAAAGCTTTCTTCTATCTCTTGAATAGAACCTTCAAGAACAAACTGACTATAGTACGCTGCTTGAACTTCATCAGAGAACAAAGGAACCATGACTTTATTTTGATCTTCATGACATGGATCTAATAAAATCACTCCGGCAACCTCTTCTGGGAATGTACTTGCATATAGTCGAACATTCAATCCCCCAAAAGAGTGCCCGACCAAAACGTAAGGGGGAGACACGTTTGCTTTCTGAAGCAAGCTTCTAAGATTCTCAATGATTTGCTGACTATGACGAGGTCTTTTATCACTTTCACTTTCCCCTATACCTGCTCGGTCATAAATGAACATCCTAGTATGCTTAGAAATGTCACCACCAATCGAACTCCAGTAGTTCAATGTACACCCATAACCAGAATCAAAAACCACCGTCGGAAAATCACTTATTTCACCAAAATATTTGAAACATAGTCTAACTCCACCGATGTCGAGCTTTTGACTCGGTTCATTTATTCCAATGTCACTCATTTTATCTCCTCCAAATATTTTTTTATTTGGTTCATTTCCACAAATCATGCAATCATCCTTTTTTTGCAAGAGAACTTTAGCTATACCCTTTGCATACAAAAAAGTGTCCCTACTGCACATGGCAGAGGGACACTTTTTAATGTCACTTACAAAACAAAGCTGACGATGACACCGGACAAAAGACTAACCAGCGTGGCACCGAACAACAGCTTCAACCCAAAGCGAGCAACCACATTGGATTGTTTCTCATTCAGCCCTTTCACCGCACCAGCGATAATGCCGATAGAGGAGAAGTTCGCGAACGAAACGAGGAAGACGGAGAGAATTCCTACTGTACGTGGGCTCAGTTCAGATACGACTTTTCCCAGCTCGATCATCGCTACAAACTCGTTCGTTACGAGCTTCGTCGCCATGATACTACCAGCCGTCATCGCTTCCCCAAAAGGAATGCCCATCAGGACGGCAAAAGGAGCGAAGACGAATCCGAGCATTTCTTGGAACGTCCAGCCGAAAATCATGCCGAACAAGCTATTCACAGCGGCGATCAAAGCAACAAAACCGAGCAGCATGGCTCCCACAACTACCGCTACCTTGAATCCGTCCATGATGTACTCGACGAGCATTTCGAAAAAGGACTGCTTTTCATTACTTTGAATCTCCAGTAAATCTTCTTCTTCGTTCACTGTATAAGGGTTGATAATCGAAGCGATAATAAAGCCGCCAAACAGATTCAAGAACAGGGCCGTGACAACGTATTTTGGCTCAATCATCGTCATGTACGCACCGACAATCGACATCGAAACTGTTGACATGGCTGACGCGCACAGCGTATACAGACGGTGCTCCGGCAAGGAACCGAGCTGTTTTTTCACTGTGATGAATACTTCATTTTGGCCGACAATAGCAGAAGCAACAGCGTTGTAAGACTCCAGCTTACCCATGCCGTTAATTTTGCTCAGAACAAAGCCTATTGCTTTCATGATCATCGGCAAAATCTTGAAGTGACGTAAAATACCGATGAGGACGGAAATGAAGACGATTGGGAGCAAAACACCAAGGAAAAAGGACATTTGTCCGTCGTTTGCCAGATTGCCAAATACGAAATTGATTCCTTCCGCAGCAAAAGCAAGAAGCTTTTCAAACGATTTGGAAATGGCTGAAACGAATATAAACCCAAACTTGGTATGCAGAAGAAGAAAGGCGAGCAAAAATTGCAGAGCAATCATGACGATGATCGGTCTGTATTTGACCTGTTTTCGACTATTGCTCCCTAACAATGCTAACCCGATCACGATGAGTATGCCAGCGATGGGAATGATAAAATTCATTACAACCTCCAAGAAATTAAATAGTACTAAACTTAAAAGGCAAAAAAACGCACTTCCCGACAAGAGAAGTGAAAGCGGTTTATATTCTATCATCCCGATAATATGATTGCAATTTATATGTATGTTCAGAATTGTTGTCTGTTTGCGTTTGGAGCGCTGAAATCGGGCGTACTAGCATAAGCCCACCACCATACGGTTTATGGAGGAGGTGAAATCCCTTGGATGAGTTGCAGAGGCTCAAACAGTTTATCACTTCAGCAGAGCATGTCTGGACTCAGATCGCGAATTCGCCGAGAGGAAAGCCTGTTTATACCGTAAACGGTGTGGATTACACGCCATTGCCCGAAAAATACAACACCAAACGAAAAATCTCCCGTATTTTCCGCCGGTATTGGGGGAAGCAATTGACGGAAGTGATGATTCGGAATCTCCATTTGCGGATGCTGAAAGGTAAGCTCTGTGTTCCTTACCGTGACATCCCGCCTTTTCCAGCAACCGTGCTGTCGTTGCAGATAAAAGTGAATCTGCCGGATCATCGGACCGTGGCTGCGATCCTGAGCGGGGGAGGGAAAAAAACAAGAGTGGACTACCGTTTGATCCGAGTCGGCGCAACCAAAACGTTCACGATCATGAAACGCTCAGGCGAGCAGTTTGATCTGAGATATCAATCTCTGGCTACCATACCCCTCAACCCGAAGGCACAACCCGTACGTAGAACCAAGCAACGGGGAAGAACCAAAAAGTAACGAAAAGCTCCTCAATTCCCCCGAAACATAAGGGGCGAGGAGCTTTTGTTATACCGTTACGTACGAATGGAAACACGGTACTCCCGCAGCCAATAATCCAGCTGACCGAGATAGGCGAACAACTGAGGTGTACTCATGAGTTGACCGAAAAACGGAATGCTCGAAGCCTGTGCATCTGACTCAGCAATTTTTCGAATCGTTGGAACATCTACCAGTTGAAGCAGTGGAGAGGAAGAGTCGTTTATGATATCCAGCAGCCAAGAGCGAACAGCTTCCGTATAGGCTGGATTGTGTGTTTTTGGGTACGGGCTTTTCTTGCGGTACAAAACCTCATCAGGCAAGATTCCTTCCATGGCTTTTCGCAAAATTCCTTTTTCCCGATGCCCGTACGTCTTCATATCCCATGGGATGTTCCAAACGTATTCCACGATACGGTGGTCACAGAACGGGACACGCGCTTCCAGACTGGCCGCCATACTCATTCGGTCTTTGCGATCCAATAATGTGTTCATGAACCACGTTATATTCAAATAAAACATTTCCCGTCGGCGAGCTTCAATCGGATCTTCCCCTGGAAGATGTGGGACTTCATTGAGAGATTCCTCATATCGCATGGCAACGTATTCCTCTGGTTTGACCCAATCACGAAGATCAGGGGATAGCCAGGTGGCACGTTCTTTTGTCGCTCTCGACCAAGGAAAGGTTCCGGCATTTAACAGCTCCTCACGATGAAACCACGGATACCCGCCAAATACTTCATCTGCACATTCTCCAGAGAGGACGACGGTTGTCTCTTTTTTTATTTCGCGGCAAAACAGGTAAAGGGACGCATCTACATCAGCCATCCCCGGCAAGTCGCGGGCGAGTGTCGCTGTTTTCAAGGATTCGATCAAATCTTCAGTGTCGAACTCAATCGTGTGGTGCTCGGTTCCGAGAAACTTTGTAACGAGTTGCACAAAAGGTTCATCCTCATTCGGTTGAAAAGCACTCGCCTTGAAATGTTTTCGGTTGTCGACGTAATCGATGGAGTAGCTGTGCAGGGTGCCGCGGCCTGTTTTTTGAAAATGATTTGCCGCAACGGCTGTAATAATGCTCGAGTCCAACCCACCTGACAAGAGGGTCGAAACGGGCACATCCGCAACCAATTGGCGTTCAATCGAATCCGTGACTAACTCCCTGACACGTTCCGCTGTTGTCTCCAGGTCATCTGTATGTGGGTGGCTTTCGAGCTGCCAGTAGCGTTTTTGCTTGACGCCATCCCGCGTCACTAACAGATAAGCGCCGGGCCGAACCTCGTGTACGTTGTGAAAAACACCATGGCCAGGCGTACGGGCGGGACTGATTCCGAAAACCTCCGCCAAGCCTTCACGAGAGAGCTCTGGTTTGACTTCGGGGTGAGCGAGCAAGGCTTTCAGCTCAGAGGCAAGCAGAAATGAACTGCCTCTTTGCGCATAAAACAGCGGCTTAACCCCCATACGGTCACGACCGACAAACAATCTTTGTTCGCGTTCGTCCCAGATCGCAAAAGCAAAGATTCCGTTTAGCTTTGACAGACATTCTGGGCCCCACTCCAAATACGTGTGCAAAAGCACCTCCGTGTCCGAGTGAGATTGAAAAGTATGTCCGCAAGCAAGCAGCTCTGCTCGCAAATCCTCAGTATTATACAATTCACCATTGTAAATCATGGTGCAGGCATGTTCGTTTTTGAGAGCCGACATGGGCTGCTGTCCGCCAGCAGGGTCTACGACCACAAGGCGACGATGACCGAGGGCTGCGCGAGGAGTCAGCCAAAAGCCTTCTGCATCAGGGCCTCGATCCTTGAGGCATTGGGTCATTTTTTGCAACACATTACGTTCACCAGATAAGTCCTTTTCCCAATCAATCCATCCTACAATTCCACACATGGCATGATCACCCTTCTCCTGAAGCATTGCACACACAGCGTATGCAATTAGCCCAACGAGGTTGTCTGTCCAGCAGGGAATTGTGGGTAATATGCGGAATTTATAGAAGATTTAAACTAAGGGAGGCTACGGTGGACAATCTCACGTTATTGCTCATTGAAAGAATGGGCATTCTTTTGACGCTGGCATTTATTTTGACAAGGACACCGTTGTTTCGCCAGCTTTTAGACCGCGAATTGCACGTAGGGACGTCAATTGCATTTTCCGTGATGTTCGGGTTGTTTGGGATTGCAGGTACATATGCAGGAGTGGTCGTGCAAGGGGAGAGCTATCTTCCTGCGTTTTGGATATTTCGTTTGTCCCATGATGAAATAATTGCCAATTCTACTTTGGTAGGGGTCGTTATTGGAGGTTTGCTAGGGGGACCTCTCGTTGGCTTGGGGGCAGGTGTCATGGCTGGACTTCATGTCTTTCAATTGGGAGGATTCGCCGCAGTACCGATGGGCTTGTCGATCCCGATCACGGGGTTGCTGGCAGGATATGTAGCGCGTTTTTTCTCACAGGAGCGGGTTATTTCTCCGTCCAAAGCCATGTTCATCGGCATGTTCGCGCCCATTATTCAGATGTCGCTTTTATTGATCATGGCAGCTCCACCCGAGCTGGCGCGAACCATGGTCAACGTAATTGGAATCCCGATGGTGCTGACGAACAGCGTTTCGATTGCGATTTTTACGACGATGATACGGGTTGCCTTGCAAGAGGCAGAACGTTCGGCTGCCATTGAGGCGGAGCGTTCCTTTACGATAGCGGAAAGAATTTTGCCACACCTGAAAAGGGGGCTTACACCGCAAACGGCTCAGTCCGCAGCCCTCGTTTTACAAAAAGAAACGAAAGCAGCAGCCGTTGCGGTAACCGATCGAGAACGGCTTCTTGCGCACGTTGGAGTGGGGGCAGATCATCATCATCCGGGAGAAGCGCTCCATAGCGAGCTCGATAAGCGGGCTCTGTATAGCGGTGGAATCGACAAGGGATTGTCGCGAGAGAGTGTCGGGTGCAAGCGGAAAAATTGTAGCCTGCATGCCGCGATTCTCGTGCCGATTAAAGAGGGGGACAGCGTCGTTGGTCTGATCAAACTCTATTATCGGAGGCCGCAACAAATAGGAAGGGTCCAGGAAGCATTGGCAAAAGGGCTTGGCAACCTGATCTCCAATCAATTGACCCTATCTCTCACGGAGCAAATGAAAGGTTTGATGAAGGATGCAGAGTTGCGGATGCTACAGGCACAGATTCATCCTCACTTTTTGTTTAACACATTAAATTCAATTGTGACCTTGATACGAATTGATCCGCAGCTGGCCCGGCATATGACCATTCAGCTTGGCGTGTTCATGCGTTTTAACCTGAAGCTAACAGCGAGTCCGCTTGTCACCGTGAGACAGGAGTTGGATCACCTGCATGCTTATTTGGAAATTATCAAAATCAGATTTTCCGAGCAATTCGCCGTTCGCACTATCATTGATGCGGGGGTAGAGGAAGCTCTTATTCCCCCTGGCACGTTGCAGCCGTTATTTGAGAACTGCATTCAGCATGGTGTTCGCGACATCACGAACGGCGGTGAGATCATTCTCCATGTGAAACGGGAGGATGTGCATGTTGTTTTTCAAATCGAAGATAATGGACAAGGCTTTCCAGACAACTTGCTGCCAGTTCTAGGAAAGGTGCCCATGGAGAGTAAGGAGGGCAACGGAATTGGCATCCATAATGTCAACCAACGTCTGATCAGCTTGTGCGGACAAGATGCCCAACTTCATTTTGCCAATAAACCAGAAGGCGGCAGTACGATTACCTTTACGATTCCGATTACAAAAGAGGTGAGTGCCTGATGCCAATACGCGTCATGATTGCAGAAGACGAGCGACTAGCACGCGAAGAACTGAGTTATTTACTGCTACAGGAAGGAGACGTAGAACTGCTGCCCTATGCTACTAACGGGCGAGAGCTTTTGGAATTGGTCGATGTGCACGAGCCGGATGTCGTCTTCCTCGATATGAAAATGCCTGAGCTGGAAGGAGCGCAGGCAGCGAGAATGCTCGCTTCACGCAAGCAGCATCCCCTCATCGTTTTTTGTACCGCGTATGAGGAATTTGCCATCGATGCATTTAAGCTGTACGCCGTCGACTATTTGTTGAAGCCTACGGAGCCCAAGCGGTTGGTAGAAACGATGCAAAGAATACGAGAGCGTCTGGTCAAGCCAAAAGTAGAGCCTGTCCAGACCAAACGAACCAAGCTGTTGGTAGAAGACAACAGCAGATTAGTGGTTATTGATCCAGCGACGATTGTCTATGCAGTGCGGGAGGAGCGATATGTGCAAATCGTCACCCAAACGGCTACCTACTCGACGAGAATGACCCTGACACAACTGGCGGATAAGCTTTTCGCATACGACTTTTTCCGTACCCACAAAAGCTATTTGGTCAATCTTCAATACATAAGCGAGCTCGAACCCTGGTTCAACGGTGCCTACAACCTGATTTTGAAGGGAGAAGGTAGACCACGTATTCCCGTGTCCCGGACCTCCGCCAAGGATTTGCTCAAACGGCTCGAGGAGTAAGCCTGGTGATCCATTGGTTTGCAGATCGTGGTTAAAAATCTGCCACTGACACACGCTCCCCGACATCTTGCGCAGAAAAATACACGGTTAGAAAAGGATTCTCTACAATGTAGGAAGCGCTTACATTTTGTAGATGAGGGGGAGGTTCCCATGGGCAAATCCGCTTCGGCAAAAAAAGCCGAGGATCAGAAGAAGGATGCTGTTGATTATGCAAAAGTGATTCAGTCAGCCACTTTCAAAGAGCTTTTAAGAAGAAAAAAAGCATTTATTTTGCCATCTTCTATTTTTTTCTTCGTGTTTTACTTTACCCTTCCGATTTTAACCTCCTACTTCACCGTACTGAATCAACCAGCGTTTGGAGCCATTTCGTGGGCGTGGGTATTTGCCTTTGCTCAGTTCGTCATGACATGGGGTCTCTGTATCCTGTACACGAGGCGGGCAGAGCAGTTTGATCAGCTCGTTGAGAAAATCAAACAAGAGGCAGGTGGAAGGGGCTAATGAACGTTACTGCATTTTTACTCTTTCTCGTCATTGTTCTATTGACGCTTGTCATCACTTTTTACGCTTCGAAAAAGACGAATACGACTAGTGAGTTTTATACCGCTGGAGGAGGCTTGACGGGTTGGCAAAACGGCCTCGCGATTGCGGGAGATTACATGTCCGCTGCTTCCTTCCTGGGAATTGCCGGAATGATTGCGTTGAGCGGGTTTGATGGATTCTTCTACAGTATCGGTTTTCTTGTCGCGTATCTCGTTGTGCTCTACTTGGTAGCAGAGCCTTTGCGTAATTTAGGAAAATACACGATGGCTGATATGATAGCCGCGCGTTTTGACAATAAAAAGGTTCGTGGTGTCGCCGCTCTCAATTCGATTGCCATCTCGATTTTTTACATGATCGCGCAATTGGTCGGAGCAGGCGCCTTGATCAAGCTGCTCTTGGGGCTGGATTACACGACCTCCGTATTGATCGTAGGGGCATTGATGACGATCTATGTCGTCTTCGGCGGGATGACGGCGACCTCGTGGGTGCAGATCGTCAAGGCGGTTTTGTTGATGGTCGGGACATTCATCATCTCTATGATGGTTTTCGCCAAATTCGATTTTAATCTATTGAAAATGTTCGAGCAAATGAAGACGGCGACACCATTGGGAGAACAATTCCTCAATCCTGGCAACAAGTTTAAAGTAGGGCTCGATACGATTTCACTGAATCTCGCGCTTGTGCTCGGAACAGCTGGATTGCCGCATATTTTGATTCGTTTCTTCACCGTAAAAGATGCCACAACAGCTCGCAAGTCGGTCGTGTACGCGACGTGGATCATTGGTGTCTTCTATGTCATGACGATCTTCCTCGGCTTTGGGGCGGCAGCGTTTGTCGGAGCGGGCAATATGGACCCGGCAGGTAACATGGGAGCTCCTCTGCTTGCGCAAGCACTCGGCGGAAATTTCTTGTTTGCCTTCGTGTCCGCGGTTGCCTTCGCTACCATTCTCGCGGTAGTGGCTGGGCTGGTGCTGACTGCGGCTTCTGCGTTTGCGCACGACTTTTACGGACACGTATTACGTCAAGGAAAAGCAACGGAAAATGAGCAGATGAAGATGGCCAAATGGGCGTCTGTCGGAGTCTCGATTGTCTCTATCTTGCTCGCCTTGTTTGCGCAAAATCTGAACGTGGCTTTCCTTGTTGCCTTGGCTTTCGCAGTAGCGGCGAGTGCAAATCTACCAGTGATTTTGTTCACGATCTTCTGGAAAAGGTTCAATACGGCGGGAGCAATCAGCGGGATGCTCGTCGGATTGTTCAGCGCTCTCATTCTGGTTGCGTTGAGTCCGAACGTTTGGAATCCTGTGGCTGGAAAAGCTATTTTGGTCGGCGAAGCGCTGTTCCCGTTACCGAACCCGGGTATTGTCTCGATCCCGTTAGGGTTTTTGGCAGCATGGATCGGAACCTTGTTGTCCAGCTCCCGTGATGATAAGAAGTACGATGAAATTTTGGTGAAAGCGAATACAGGAATGAAAGATTCAGCGTAGAAACAGTAAACATAGGAAGCTCATGCCACGAAGAGAAGGCTGGGGTTAGCCCCTGGTCTTTTTTTCATTTTTGCAAGAAGGGAGAGGTATTGTCCGTGACGACGATCATCTTTTTCCTTGCCGTCATTATCGGGACGATGGCCATCACTTATTCGGCTGCCCAACAGACAGGAACGACGAGAGATTTCTATGCAGCTGGAAATCGCTTGAATGGGTTACAAAATGGCATTGCCATTGCAGGAGATTACATGAGTGCTGCTTCGTTTTTGGGGATTGCGGGAACGATTGCGATGTACGGCTTTGACGGGTTCGTGTATGCGATTGGCTTTTTTGTCTCTTATCTGATTATTTTGTTTTTAGTAGCGGAGCCGTTGCATAATTTGGGGCGATATACGTTGGCAGACGCGATTGCCGTCAGGTTTGACAGTCTTTGGCTGCGTGGCGTTGTTGCCTGTACGACACTATTAATTACGATTTTTTACATGCTGGCGCAATTAGTTGGGGCAGGTGCCCTCATTCATTATTTATTGGGAGTCCGTTACGATACGGCGGTCCTGATTGTCGGGAGCCTGATGACATTTTACGTCGTGTTCGGCGGGATGGTTGCGACCTCATGGGTTCAGATTATTAAAGCGATTTTGCTCCTGACGGGGACGTTGATCTTAAGTCTGATCGTGTTTGCACGTTTTGATTGGAGCTTCTCCGAAATGTTTTCCCATGTGAGTACGATTACACCTCTTCAGGAACAGTTCTTGCAGCCGGGTAATCAGCTTCATGATCCGCTGGAAACGATCTCCCTGCATTTGGCCTTGATTCTCGGTACCGCGGGACTGCCCCATATTATCTCCCGGCTGTTCACAGTCAAGGACGCAAAGACGACGCGTAATTCGATTTACACCGCTACTTGGGTCATCGGCGCTTTTTATTTGATGACGATCTTCCTCGGCTTCGGGGCGAGCACGTTTGTAGGCTATGAGGCATTGAAAAATGTGGGCTTCGGGGGGAATTTGACCGTCACGCTCTTGGCGGATGCTCTCGGCGGAGAGTTTTTGATGGCGTATATTGCTGCCGTTGCCTTCGCGACGATATTGGCAGTCGTGACAGGACTCGTGCTCTCCGCCTCTTCTGCATTCGCGCATGATGTCTACAGTCATCTGATCAGGCGAGGGGTGGCATCAGAAAAAGAACAAGTTACCATGGCAAAGCTTTCGTCAGTTGCGGTGGGCGTGATCTCTATTTGGCTGGCGATCGGTGCAGAAAAAATGAACGTGGCGATTCTCGTTGCGCTGACGTTTGCGGTCGCAGCATCATCCAATTTGCCACTGCTGTTGTTTACCTTGTATTGGAAGCGGTTTACTGTAAGAGGAGCGATTTGTGGTGTCCTGACAGGGTTAACGGCATCAGTAGTCCTTGTCTTCTTGGGACCGACTGTTATGCATCCCGTAACCGGACTTATTCGTGCGGAGCCACTATTTCCACTGACGAATCCTGGATTGGTCTCTATACCCCTCGGCTTTCTAGGGGCAGTGCTCGGAACACTACTGGATCGACCTGATCCGGATGCCGAGAGGAAGTACCAACGCGTACTGTTTCAGGCGTTGACGGGAATCCGAGTTCCACCTGCGAAGAAAACGGAACAAGAATCTGCATAAAGCCCCGCCGCGTGCCCCACTCTAGGAATAAAGGAGGAGGGGTAAGTGGGGACGACGAAAGAGTCAGACGCTTTATCACATGACCAGCCAGATGTTTATGAGCGCGCAAGGCTGGCACTGAATGATCTGATTGGCGAGCTATGTGAAGCACTGGAAGAGGAAGATACCGAAGCCTTTAAGCGAAAAGGCTATGAAATGATCGGAAGCTACTTTCGTGAGCCGGTCAACACCGGGGAGTTAACGTTGA
Organism: Brevibacillus sp. AF8; assembly: GCF_021270385.1. NCBI lineage: Bacteria > Bacillati > Bacillota > Bacilli > Caryophanales > Paenibacillaceae > Brevibacillus > Brevibacillus sp. AF8. The sequence continues at coordinate 105,115 of NZ_JAGQDN010000002.1, forward strand.
TCTATGCAGCGGTGCTTGCCGATATCCTCTATAAGCTGGAGTTGTCACAGCATGAGGAAAACGTAACGATGATCCGTGATGAGTACAGCATGATGAAAAAAGACGATTGAGTGGCGACCCCGTTTGAGGGTCGTTTTTTGATTGGCACGATCTCACCCTGCATGTTTCGTTGGGCACTCATTCATACTACGGGTAAACGACATCAAAATGGGTGATTGGTATGGAAAAGGTCGGGCTCGTTTTGCAGGGAGGGGGTAGCCGTGGAATTTATACTGCTGGCGTTTTGGATTACTTCATGGAGCAGGAGCTATACATTCCGTATGTGATTGCTGTATCAGCAGGTGCATGCAATGGGGCGGCATACCTGGCGAGACAGCACGGATTGGGCAAGATTTATCATACGAAATACATTCGTGATCCCCGATACTTTCACTACAAAAATTTGATCAAGAAGCGCTCGCTGTTTGGCATGGATTTTATTTTCAATGAAATGCCTAACAAACTGGAGCCGTTCGCCTTTGATCGGTTTCGTGAAGCCAAGGAACAGTTTGTCGTTGTCACGACGGATTGCGCGACAGGGGATGCCGTTTACTTTACGAAAGACGACTGTGAGGATATTTTTCATGTGATTCGGGCTTCGTGCAGTCTTCCGTTTCTATCACCGAAAGTTGCGTTCAACGGACGTAAACTATGGGATGGAGGCATCGTGCATCCGGTACCTTTTGTGAAGTCCAAGCTTGATGGCAATCAAAAACATATTATAGTGCTTACTTCTTCTTGTCCGCCAAGTGAGTGGATGCGCAAGCTTTCGCGTGTCGAGCGTTTTTTTCCCAAAAGTAAGCGCTTGTGTCAAGCATTCATTCGTCATTTTCGTATCTATTGTGAGGCTATTGAGCAGGTCAAAGAGATGCAAAAGGAAGGCAAAGCGTTTGTCATCGCACCTCCCGTCGGTACCTTTCTACGAGGTTTTGAACGTCAAGAGGAGAAGCTGGAGCATTATTACTCACAAGGCTACCAGGATGCACGTACCCAATTTTCTGGGCTTTGTACATGGCTTGGTCTTGGAAGACACAGATGAAAAACGAGGAGGAATCTGTTCCGGGGATGTTTTTTCGGCAAAATCCCGCGAAACAGGTTTTTTCAAAGCAAAGATAGGGAAGAAGCATCAGGGGAGGACGGAATCAGGAGGAAAGACCCCATGAAATATGTGAATGTAGACCTAGTAGAGCCAGGAGACGTTTTGGCTCGAAGCATTTATACAAGCGAGGGTTTGACGCTCTTGCATGCAGGTGTCCAACTGACTGTCGGAATGATTAATAAATTACGCCGGTTTGGCGTCACGATGTTAAGCATCAAAGACCCGCTGCTCGACGAAGTGAAAGAGCAGGAGGTCGTCACGGAGACCACTCGGAAGGACGCAATCCGCAATCTGTCACAAGCGATTTCGTGTGTGCAGTCCGGAAAAAACTTCGATGTCCGCGGCATTCAAAAATCAGTGGGAAGTATCATCGATGAAACCTTGAGAAATCGTCGTGTGCTCTTGAATCTGGGAGAAATTCGCACGACCGACAACGCTATGTACATTCATTCCTTGAATGTGTGCATGATGGCGACAGTAATGGGCGTTGGATTAGGTTATAATACGGCTCAACTAAAAGAGCTCGCCATCGGCGCCCTCTTGCATGACATTGGAAAGCTGTCAGTCGACAAGGAAGCACCAGCATACAAAAAGAACAGCAAAACGAATCATCATACCTGGCTGGGCTTTGATCTGTTGCGTAAAAAACATGAGATGAGTATTGTGTCCGCACATGTCCCTTTGCAGCATCATGAATGGGTGGATGGTAGTGGGCAGCCACGAGGACTGACTGGCGATGAGATTCATGATTTCGCCAAGATTGTGGCGATTTGTAACTACTATGACAATCTCATCTCGCCTTTTTCGGGGGAAGAAGAGACGTTGCCAGCGTATGAGGCTTGCGAAAAAGTCATGGGGCTTGCGGAGAAACGCTTCGATCATAAAATGGTCATTCACTTTTTGCGCTCGATTGCCATGTACCCGACAGGAACCTCGCTTAAGCTGTCAACAGGCGAAATTGGTGTGATCATTGATCAAAATAAAGGCTTGCCTTCGCGCCCAGTCGTTCGGGTTATTCGAAGAGACCAACAGGCGACTCGGCGGATGGTGGATGATCATGAGATTACGGACATTGATTTAAGTGAAAAGCCTACTATTTTTATCACGGCTGTCATGGACTAGGGCATTGAAAGATTAGGACTCCCTATCAGGGAATATCCCTACCAAGATCAGGGAATACCCCTACATACACGTAGGGCCCACAGGGCTACAATGAAATCAAGGCAGATGGATACATAGAGCTACACCGCATTTGCCAGATGAAAAAGAGGAAGGACGTGTCATTATGTCCCGCATTCTAGTTCCTGTTGATTTCTCAGCGCAGTCCATTCAGGCTGTCCGCTTCGCGCTGGCCTACGCCAAAAATAAGCATGATATCACATTGCTTCATGCCATCTCTCCGTTCCCTTCACGCAATGTTGTCAGAAGGTTGGGACGAGATGTCGTAGAAGATTATCAATTGGATGAAGCAAGAGAAGATCTGAAGAAATTTCTGGCGATCGTAGAAGAAGCAGGTATCACGTATGAATTGGAGATTGAATTCGGAGAGCCGCATGAAGTCATTGCCAAGCACGCTGCGAATGACTATGCCGCCATCGTAATGGGAACACACGGCTACGGCCGCATTACAGGCTTCCTGTTGCAAAGCGTCAGCTATCCGACACTCCATGATGTCAAAGTTCCGGTTTTCCTCATTGCAGAGGAGACAGATGAGAGCCGCTTCCCTTGGAACAAAGTACTCATTGCAGTAGATGGTTCCGATCATTCGATGGAAGCTGCGAAAAAAGCCATTGAGATGAGTCAGCACCTCCCTGATGTATCGTATACGCTTTTGTCCGTTGTCATCCCACCAGTCACATATGCAGGTGTATATGGCGTAGGCTGGGATAACATGAATACACTCGAAGGTTGGGGACGTGAATCGTTAAAACCTTGCGAGGAGATGCTTGAAGCTGCATCGCTTCCTTTTGAAAGCAAGGTCGTGGTCGGAGATCCAGCGACTGTGATCCGCCAGACCGCTGAAGAAATCGATGCTGGACTGGTTGTGCTTGGTCATCATGGCCAAGGTGCAGTCGCAGGTACGCTGCTCGGCAGTGTGACATTTAAAACGATTCATCGTACGAAAACACCACTCCTCATTGTGAAAACATAGCATTTTACTAGAAAAAGCTGTCCGTTTGGTGGACAGCTTTTTTGCTTGGTCGTATGTCTCTTACGATAGCGTTTGCGCCTGCTTGTGTTCGAGAAGTTGGTTAGCTCCATCTTGTGTTACTTCCGCCGAATCCCACTTGATTTGCTTACATCCCCATGCAGCGAGCAGAAGGATGACAGATGCAATCAGAAATACCGTAATCAACGAAGTCATCTGCATGAGCGGACCTGCTGCAAAGGAACCGACCATCATGAGTCCGACCATGAGCGGTGAGATCGTTCCATTCACCCTTCCGATATATGCTTCATCCACGAGCTTGATCATGAACATACCGATTACAATCTGTAAAAATGCCATCCCTATTCCGGTAAAAAAGCGCATCGCTGCAGTTAGGTACATCCATACAGAGAGAACTTCTACGGCGACGGAGAGAGCGAAGAATATTAATCCACCTGTAATGACCCAGCGACTATTCAAGCGTTCCAGATAAATGGAAGCCAAGATGCCGCCCAACAGCATACCCAAACCGTCTAGCGCGGTAAACCATTGAATGGCTTCCTTGGAAAGTAAAAGACGATCCGTGATGACAAATACCTCCAGTGAATTGATAAAACCCGAGGATAACCCCAGACATGAAAAGGTAATGGCGATCCGGCGCAAGGCTGGTCGCTTTTTTACATAGGCAAAACCTGCTTTAATCTCAGAAAGGAGAGTTCCGCCTTCCTCTGTTGCACTGGCAGTTGAGGTGGGAAGTATCAGCAAGATCAGTGCCGAGACGAAGAACAGCCCGGCCATCGTTAACAGGGAAGGGTAGATGCCCCACTGCTCAAAGAAAAAGGTACCAATAATCGGGCCAACCAGCAGAAAAATCGAACCCGTACTTTGGGAAATAGACACAGCTGCTGCAACTTGCTCATCAGGAATATGACGTTTCATCATCTTGGCAGAAGAAGGCTGGGAGAACTGCGACACGATAGCCGAGATAAAGGTCGCAAAGAATACAGCGATCCACATCCCTTGCCAGAGCAAATACACGATGACCAATACAGAGAGGGCGCTTAACAGGTTTCCGGCTATCATCGTTCGCTTCGGGTTCCAGCGATCAGCCAATGCCCCGCCAATAATCGAAAAAACCAAGATCGGCGCAAGTTCGATAGCAGTCAAAAGCGATACGGCGGTCGGATTGTTGCCGCTCGTCTCCATGACATAGTAGAGCAAGGCCATGTTGCGAATCCATATACCGATATTTTCTAATGTATCCGTGATAAAAACGGTAAGAAAAACTTTGTTTCCCCAAAGACCTTTCATGGGTCATATCACTCCCGAAAAATTATACCGAACGTCCGGTCTAATTAAAGTTGAAAAAAATGCTACCTGGCAATAATGCCGTGCAGCAAAACGTCAATGCTCCTTTTCAGCAGAGCATGAAGACGCTCGTCTTCCATTTGATAACCTACATTGATGATTCCATTCATGAGCCCTTCCAGTATCATCGCCATTTCTTCGGGATCGCATGGAGCGAACTCCCCTCGGTCGATTCCTTCTTGGAAGAGTGAGGTATAGAGGGTATACGTGGAGCCGAGCATTTCCAGCACTTGTTCCAAAATGACTGGATCAGCGAGCTGGCTGCCGGAGAACTCTTCGCCTGCTTTTTTCAGAGGGTGGGACAAAAAATCCTCCAAGAAAAAGGCAGCTAAGCCGTACAGCTTTTCGATGGATGTCTCGAATTCTTTTTCTTTTTCCTGCCATAGATCTACCCATTCGCTGTACTGCTTTTCAAGCAAATGCAGGAACAACTGCTCCTTGTTTTTAAAGTGGTAATAGAGGCTGCCCTTACTCGCTCCAGTTGCTTGGCAAATGTCCTCAATGGAAGTGGCTGAATAGCCTTTCTGAGAAAATAACTCGGTGGCTTTCTCTACGATATGTTGCTTGGTTTTCTCCCCATCGAGACGGCGCTTTGACATTATAGAAATGCTCCTTATTATAGACTGAACGTTCGGTTTAGTTTTAGTTTATTCGATCTGACAGGGAAGTGCAAGTGCTCGATTGAGAAAAAGGGACAGAGGGAAAAATGAAAAGAAGCGAGTGAGGGGAGGGGCTATCTTGCAAATCGGTTGTCATGTCAGTATTCGTCATGGGTACGAGGAGGCGGCGAGAACTGCATTCAGAGAAGGAGCGTTAGCATTTCAATTTTTCCCGAAAAACCCGCGTAGCTTAGGTGTCAAGCAATTCGATGCCCGGGACGCAGAGCGATGTCGCGCTTTTTGTCAGCAAAACGGCATGCTATCGATTGCTCATACACCATATCCAGTGAATCTTTGCGTCGAGGAGCAGGAGCTTTTCGCCGTTACAGTGGGCTCCGTACGAAATGATCTTGAAATTGCCGAAGCCTGTGGGGCGTTGGGTGTGGTCGTTCACTTTGGCCAGTATAAAGGCGCGGATGTCCTTACCGGATACAAAATCATGATCCAGATGGTCAATCAAATACTGGATGGCTGGAATGGAAAAGCCCAGCTGTTAATTGAAAACAATGCTGGACAAGGCAACCGCATGGGCACGACACTCGAAGAGCTTACGCAGGTTCGACAACTGTTTGCTGAGCCAAGAAAGGTAGGCTTTTGCTTGGATACGTGTCATGCATTTGCCAGCGGATTGTGGAAAGGGAATGATTGGGGGGAAGTAGCCAATCGGATGCGAGAGCTCGATTATTTTACGAGCTTGCGAGCCGTTCATCTGAACGATTCCGTTTATCCGAGTGGTTCCTTTCGAGACCGGCATGCCTCTATCGGTAAAGGGATGATCGGGGATGCAGCCATTGCCGCTTTTTTACAAACACCCGAATTGCGGGAACTTCCCATCGTTCTGGAAACCGCGAGAGGCTCAGAAGGGGGACATCGCGAAGAAATCAAACATGTCCGTCTGCTTATAGACAATTGGCAGGGCTGACCATGTTGTGGTAGAGTGTGAAATGATGTGTTCAACACGGGAGGGGTATCTATGAAAAAGCGTATTAAGGTGACGATTGCGGATTTTACTCATCTGACTGAAAACTTGAATAACCCGGAGGAGCTCGCTCTGTACGAAGCGGCGAACGGAAATACATACGATGCTGAAATCGAGCATGATGGATATGCGATTGTAGATGTGACTGACGAAGATTATATCGAGCTGGCCCCAGGTGAGTATCAGCTGATGATCGAGGAGTGGACAAACGCCGGACAAATCGGCAAGTGGACGCTGCAAACCATGTCAGACCCAGCGGATGACAAAGCTTTGCTGTACCGCACAGTGGACAAGGCTGGAACGGAAATACAAGCACCGCAATCATTACCGAAGCAGGTGGTCGAGCTGGTTGCAAATACGTGGTTTGGCAAAAAAGCAAAGAAGATTGAAGAGTAATCCAAGAACGAAAAGGAGCGCTGCAAGGTAGCGCTCCTTTTTTATGTCAATAAGAGTGTATACGGACGCTCATCTGTAGCATTGAGCCTTATGAAGATTATCCCTCAGTTTATACTGACGAGGATCTTGCTTTTAAAAGGTACCGATGAACAAAAAAAGCTGGTGAGAAGAAAAAGCGCAGGACTCGCAGACCTTGACAACGCCTACCCAGTCGGAACTTCAAAAAGGGGACCCGGTTGTCGAACACTTCTTCCCTGAGAAACGTCCGCCCGTAGGGTGGCTTTGGATCGACGGTCCCCTTTTTGAAGTGGAGACGGACAGTCAATCCCCCTTGTGGGCGTGTCAGAGTCGAAGAGAACTGCGCTTTTTCTTCTCCTCCACAATGTTGACTCAGCTTCCCAATCATTCCTCCTCAGAATCCAGCTGAATCCCATACTTTCTAATCCGCCGCATAAGTAGCGACTGGGTTATGCCGAGGGCCGATGCTGTTTTGCGAGTTGTTTTGTGTGTACGCAATGCTTGCAGAATAAATTCCATCTCAATTTTCTCCATCCGCTCTGTAAGAGAAAGAGAACCGAGTGAAAGAATTCCCTCCTCCAGCTCACGAATACTCCGCAGTTCTTCTGGCAAATCACTCACTTGAATTTCATCCAGCTTTGACGTGATAACGATCCGCTCTACCAAATTTTCCAACTCCCGCACATTCCCAGGCCATTCGTATTGATGCAAAACATCCAGTGCTTCCGGGGAAAAACGCCGTTTCTGGTTATGTTTGCTATTGAATCGCTGTAAATTGTGATGGAGTAACGGGAAAATATCGTCCTTTCTCTCCCGTAATGGCGGAACATTGATGGGTAAAATATTTAGGCGATAGTACAGGTCATGTCTGAATTTGCCCAACCGCACGAGTTCCTGAAGGTTGGCATTGGTTGCGGTTATGATGCGGATGTCAGCAGTGTATGTTTTCGTTCCGCCGATCGGCATAAACGTTTTGTTTTGCAAAAGCAGCAATAATTTCGATTGCAAGTGATAGGGAAGCTCACTGATTTCATCCAGGAAAAGCGTCCCTTTGTCCGCCATTTTTACTAATCCGATTTTCCCCGAGTGACTCGCCCCCGTAAAGGCCCCTTTATGGTAGCCGAACAGCTCTGACTCGATCAAGGTTTCGGGAATGGCGCTACAGTTGACGTGGACGAACGGCCCGCTGCTTCGTTCGCTCAATTGATGGATTTGCTCCGCAAGATAGCTTTTTCCTACACCTGTTTCTCCTGTAATAAACACGGTCGTGTCCACAGGGGCTGCTTTTTTCATTAATTCCAGCAGGGCGAGATAGGAACGGCTGTTGCCAATCAAGGTTTGGGAAGAGCTCTGGCTAGCTTCCCACTTCATGAGCTGAATTTCTTCGCTGTACCGCTTTAGTAAAGCGACCGTTTCTTCCAGCTGTGAACTGGCACGGGCTGCCTCAGTGATATCGCGTGAGTGGGAAACGATCAGCTCCGGTCTTCCATCCTCATCCGGGATAATATGTCCGGTCACCAGAAATTTCCCCTTATTATTGACGAGCTGAATGGTTGTGGTCGGTTTTCCCGTTTCCAAAACCAAGCGGGTGACAGAGGGGCTGAAAATCCCCATTTCTTCGAGGTCGGATACGTTTTGCCCGATGAGTTCGGCTTTTGGCAGACCACACAGGTTTTCACTGGCATTGTTTAACCATAAAGTAGTTCCCTGCGCATCAGCAATGAATATGCCATCTGCCAGTGTGTTCAGGATGTCAATAAAACGATCAACAGAAGACAGTGCTAGTATCTCCGCAGCTTTTTCCATGTTGAGTAGCTCCCCGGTTTTTCAACTGATTGTACAAGATCAAATTGATTGTTGTATAGTGAATCGAAATTAAAACTAGCTGAGTCGAAATCGATTCAATAGAAAAGTTAGACTTTTCCTACCTTTTCGCTTCAAAAGTGAGTCTATTTCGACTCAGTAATAGAAGTAGCTTGTAGCTTGCTTGTGTTTTTATGCCGCTTTGAGGCTTGGCACAAGAGTTGCTACTACATAGTTCGACGTAAGCGATTTACCCAAGAATACGAGACAAGGAAATGCATGCGATGTTATCAAAACTGGTGACGCACGAACAAGCAGTGGAGCATGTTCTGGATGGCACCCGGCTGATGTATGGCGGATTCGGCACGATCGGTTCCCCGGCACTCTTGATTGATTCGATCTTGCACAAAGGCGTGCAAAGCTTGACACTCATCGGAATTGATGCGGGGTATCCGGAAATCGGAATCGGAAAGCTGATCAGTCATGGACGGGTGAGGCGGCTGATAACCACACATATTGGCTCCAATCCCGAAGCAGGTCAACAAATGTTGGATGGAATGCTGGAAGTGACATTTTGTCCACAAGGAATTTTCGCAGAAAAGATTCGGGCAGGGGGTGTTGGCATTCCGGGAATCGTTGTAGATGCGCATGTGAGTGGAGAGCGAATGGAAGGAGCAGAGCCGTTTGCTTTTGCCGGAAGAACCTGTCAGATCGAAGCTGCCCTGACAGCGGAAGTAGGGATCGTCTATGCAAAACAGGCGGATACTTACGGAAATCTCATTTATGACAAGGCAGCAAGAAATCTGAATCCGCTAGTAGCGATGGCCGCAGATATCACAATCGCTGAGGTGGAAGAGATCGTTCCGGCAGGAGAGCTGGACCCGGATAAAATCGTGACGCCTGGCATTTTTGTGGATTATATCGTGGTTCGTGGCGGAGGGAACAGCTAATGGGGTTGGAAATGGATCAGCGCAATATGGTTGCGTGGCGTGCGGCCAAAGAGGTCGCTCCCGGAATGGCAGTGAACTTGGGGATCGGAATACCTGAGCTGGTCGCTGATTTTATCCCGAATGAATGGCAAGTCATGTTTCACTCGGTGAATGGAATCTTGGGTGTCGGACCTACGCCGTTAAAGGGAGAAGAGGACCAGCATATTTCCAACGCAGGTGGAGCACCTGTTACCGTTGTACCGGGGGCATCGTATTTCGACAGCACCATTGCGTATGGCATGATCCGAAGAAGAAAGCTGGACGCAGCGTTTATCGGGGCTTTGCAGGTGAATCGCCGAGGAGATCTGGCAAACTGGATTGTTCCTGGCTCGCGCGTTCATGGAATTGGTGGAGGAGCAGAACTGGCCTATTACGCCAAGAAAGTGATCGTGCTCATGAGCCATGTCAATCAGGCAGGTGAGCCCAAAATCCGCAGGGAGTGCACATTGCCACTGACGGCGAAGGGCTGCGTCGATCTCATTATCACCGAGAGGGCTGTAATCGAGGTCACGCCAAGAGGCTTGCTTTTGACAGAGGTAATGTACCCGTTCACCTTGGAAAATGTCATTACGAATACCGGGGCACCTTTAATGATTTCAGAAAATTTACAAATGGTAGAGTAATGAAAAATGTAAGCGCGAACAAATAGAACAGGGGGATGAAACACATGAAAAAAACAATCAAAATGATCGCAGGAGTCGTATTTTCGTTGTCACTACTTGTAAGCGGATGTAGCCAAGGCGCTTCCACTAACAGTGCGGGAGGGCAAGCAGGTGGGGCTTCTGCTGGAAATGCGTCGTCCATGACAAAAGAGGCAGGCGTATTTGTATACGCGGCTTCAGGTGAATATCAGCCATTCAGCTACTTCAAGGATGGTCAATTGACCGGATTTGATGTCGAGATCGGCAATGAGATCGCCAAGCGTTTGGGTCTTGAGCCAAAGCCAGTCACGTCGCCTTTTTCCGGTATTATCGCAGGGGTAAAAGAAGGACGCTACGATGCAGCGATTGCCAGCCATGCGATTACAGAAGAACGGAAGCAGCAGGTTGATTTCGCAGACCCGTACTACTTGTCCGGTGGTCAACTGTTCGTTCGCCCGGATGGGACGATTAGCACACTGGAAGGTTTGAAAGGTAAAGAAGTGGCAGTCGCACTCGGCACTACACACGAAAAGATGGCGCGGGAGTATACGGATAACATCAAAACGTATGACAGCGATGTAACGGCTCTGCGTGCCTTGGAGCAGGGAAAACACGATGTCGTGATTACAGATAGCGTCGTAGGGGAGATTGCCATTGCACAAGGCTTGAAGCTCAAGAAAAGCGGGAAGCCACTCTCGGAAGTCAAGCATGGAATCGCAGTGCGCAAAGGAAATACGGAATTGCTGAATAAGATCAACGAAGTGCTCAAGCAAATGATGGAGGATGGTACTTACGTCAAACTGAGCGAAAAATATTTTAATCGCGATATCAGCAAAGCAGAATAGTGAGTTGGTATAAAAGACAAATTCCATTACGAGTGAGGGGTGGCATCAAGTGCCCAGTTTTGCCCATCTGACAGAAGAGTTTTTCCGGACATTGCCGTTTTTTTGGAAGCCGTTGCTGCTGACCTTTCAGTTGACGATCGCTTCTGTTATCGTAGGCTCGATTATCGGATTGTTTGTCGCTTTGTTAAAGGTATCCAAGCTTCCAGTTGCACGCTTCATAGCCAATGCGTACATCATGATCATTCGCGGTACACCGTTGGTCGTGCAAATTTTCGTTTTGTATTTCGGCTTTTACAAAATTATTGATCTCGGTCAATTTTGGTCGGCAGCGCTCGCTCTGGCGATTCACAGTGGAGCCTATATCGCAGAGATTTTCCGGGGCTCGATTCAGTCGATTGATAAAGGACAAATGGAGGCAGGTCTATCTTTGGGCATGTCCGCTCGTCAAACCATGCGCCGGATCATTTTGCCGCAAGCGATGAAACGATCAATCCCGCCGCTTGGTAACCAGTTTATTTTGTCTTTGAAGGAATCATCTCTGGCCGCTTTCATTGCCATGGATGAGTTGTTCTCACTGGCCCGTCGCTTGTCTGCGGAAACCTTTGATGAAATGACGTACTTTTTGATTGTGGCGCTCTATTACTTGGTTATTGTTATGGCGTTTACGTATTTGGTCCACATCATGGAGAAGCGTCTGGCAAAAGGAGAGGCGTAAAGAGGAGGGGAAAGACGATGGAAAAGCAAAGAGAAATGATACGCGTGCAAAATTTGAAGAAAAGCTTCGGAAAAGTGGAAGTTCTCAAGGATGTCACCCTGCAAGTCGGAAAGGGTGAGGTCGTCGTCTTGATCGGTGCCAGTGGATCGGGGAAAAGCACATTGATTCGATGCATTAATTTTCTGGAGATCAAGGACGGCGGAGAGATTTATATCGAAGGTAAAAGCATCGATCCGAAGAAGGATGACTTGACCAAAGTACGGCAAAAGGTAGGCATGGTGTTCCAGCACTTCAATCTGTTCCCGCATAAAACCGTTCTGGAAAACATCATGGAGGCACCGCTGATTGCGAAGAAAGCGGACAAGGAAGAAACGAAGCAGGAAGCGCTCCGGCTGCTGAAAAAGGTAGGTCTTTCTGAAAAAGCGGACGCCTACCCATCCAGCCTCTCCGGTGGACAAAAGCAACGCGTGGCCATTGCTCGTTCACTGGCGATGAAACCGGATATCATGCTCTTCGACGAGCCAACCTCGGCGCTTGACCCAGAGCTGGTAGGGGAAGTGCTGGAGACAATGAAGCAGCTCGCGCAAGAAGGAATGACGATGATTATCGTGACGCATGAGATGGGGTTTGCCAAGGAAGTGGCTGACTGGGTGGCGTTTATGAATCAAGGCAAGATCATCGAGATGGCTAGACCCCAAGAAATTTTCAACAACCCGAAAGAAGAGCGCACGAGAGAATTTTTGAACCGTGTACTGTAATGGCGTAAAAACGAAAGGGAGCTGGGGTATGAGAGACGTAGTCATTGTTGCGGGTGTGCGCAGTGCTGTGGGTGCATTTGGGAAAAGCCTGCGGGACGTACCGGCAACAGAGCTGGGGCGGCAGGTATTGGAAGGCTTGATGAATAAGGTTGATTTGCCGAAGGAACAAGTCAATGAAGTGATTTTTGGCAATGGGTACGTACATGGGGGAGGACTCAATGCTGCACGGATCAGCTCGCAGCTGGCGGGATTTCCATGCAATGTCTATGGTCACATCGTTATTAAAGCCTGTGGTTCAGGATTGAAAGCAATTGGCAACGGTGCGCTAGCCATTGCAGCAGGTCAAGAGGATGTGGTGATTGCGGGCGGAGTGGAATCCATGAGCAGTGTTCCCTACCTCGTGAAGAACCGCTGGGGCAGCAAATTCGGCAATTTGTCCATGGAGGACGCTCTTTTGTCCGATGGCTTGATCTGCTCGTTGACCGGCGAGCATATGGGGTTGACCGCAGAACGGCTGGCGGTACAGTACGGTATTTCCCGTGAGGAGCAGGATTGTTTTGCCTATGAGAGCCACGTAAGAGCAGCGGCAGCAATCGAAGCAGGCACGTTCGCGAATGAGATCGTACCAATTGAAATCAAGGATCGCAAAGGCACCCGTGTTTTTGCGCAGGATGAATCGGTGCGACATGATATCAAGCTAGAAGAGCTCGCCAAGCTGAAAAGTGTTTTTCAAAAAGAGGGATCTATCACTGCCGGAAATGCGTGTCCGATGAATGACGGCGCAGCCGCAGTATTAATGATGTCTCGTGAAAAGGCGGAGGAGGCGGGTTTGACTCCGCTCGTGAAAATCAAGGCTTTTGCCAGCGCAGGAGTCGAACCTGACGTAATGGGGATCGGACCAGTTCCCGCTACGCAAAAAGTACTGGAGAAAGCGGGATTGGCGCTAGAAGACATTGGGCTCATCGAATTAAACGAGGCATTTGCCGCCCAGGCTTTGTCCGTGATCAAATGCTTGGAACTGGACTCGAGTAAGGTTAATGTCAATGGAGGCGCGATTGCCTTGGGTCACCCTGTGGGAGCAACTGGCGCGAAGCTGACAGTGACGTTGATGAACGAAATGATGCGCAGACGCGAGAAGTATGGCATGGTGACGCTGTGCATGGCAGGTGGCATGGGAATGTCAGTGATCTATGAAAATTTGACGCTATAAACTTTACATGTACAAATGAAACAGCCCCGAACGTTGTTATGTCGGGGCTGTTTGTCATGAAAGCTAGATCGGTTATGAAGGGGCATTTTGTTCACGTAAGTATTTTCGCAATGTAGCCGCTACTTCTGTTGGGTTTTCCAGCTGTACAATGACGTGCTGGTATTTGGCATGACCCTCTACTTCCAGGATCAACAACGAATCTGTCTGGGTAAAAGAAAGGAAGTACCATTCATTTCTATACTGAAAGCTTCCTTCATAAATGTTCAATGGGCCAAAAGACGTCCCTGGCATGCGCAACATCCATTTTGGCGGAATGAAAGAACCAACCTCGACATGCTTGATCGACTGATAAGGTAACGTGATCGTGCTCTTTAAGGCTAAGAGCGTATGCAAGCCAGTGAGTCGCAAGGTAAAATCCGTCTTGCCGAAATGTACACTTCTTCCCATTGTTGCTCACCTCTTTCATCTGCCATCGTTTCATTATCTCACAGAAGAATGACGATGACACGGGACAATCAAAAAAGCCGGCGCTTCCCCACAAAAGGAAGGCAACCGGCTTTTCGTATTCTTTCTTACATTTCTTCTGGAGCAGACAGACCGAGCAGACGCAGACCTTCCTTCAGCACAGCAACGACTGCTGCTACGAGCTGGAGACGAGATGCCTTCACATCTTCTTCCTCAGCCAGGATGCGTACATTCGCATAGAATTTGTTGAACGTTTGTGCCAGGTCGATCACATACTTGCCGATTTGCGACGGATCGAAGTTATCGGCAGCACGTTCGATTACCTCTGGGAACGCGTTCAAGAGGGTAATCACTGCCCAAGCCTCTTTGCTGTCGAGTGCACCGGAAGCCAGGTTTACCGCCGACGCTGGCTGGTAGCCACCTCTGCGCAGTAGCGAGCATGCACGCGCGTGTGCGTATTGCACGTATGGTCCTGTTTCCCCTTCGAAGGTCAGCATCTCTTCCCAGGAGAAGTTGACATCATTGAGGCGGAAGTTTTTCAAATCATGGAAAATAACTGCGCCTACCCCGACTTGACGAGCCACTTCTTCTTTATTGGACAGCGTAGGGTTTTTCTCCTCGATGACTTTTTGGACATCAGAAATGGCTTGTGCCAACACTTCTTCCAAGAGAACAACTTTCCCTTTACGCGTGGACATTTTCTTGCCGTCCTTGAGCATCATGCCGAATGGGATGTGGTGCATATTTGCAGACCACGCATAGCCCATTTTTTCCAACACTTTATAGAGCTGCTGGAAGTGAAGACGTTGCTCGTTTCCTACGACATAGAGTGCTTTTGCAAAATCGTACGATTCGTGACGGAAGAGGGCAGCAGCCAAATCGCGCGTTGCGTACAGGGTAGCGCCGTCAGATTTTTTGATCAGGCATGGCGGCATGTTGTATTCATCGAGGTTCACGACCATCGCACCGTCGGATTCAGTCAATAGCCCTTTTTCCTCGAGCAATGTAACAACGCGATCCATTTTGTCGTTGTAGAACGCTTCCCCGTGTGTGGAGTCGAAGGCTACGTTCATCAGGTCGTAGATCTTCATGAATTCCTTGAGGGACTCATCACGGAACCATTTCCACAGATGCTGTGCTTCTTCGTCGCCATCCTCGAGCTTTTTGAACCATTCGCGGCCTTGATCTTCCAAGGTAGGATCGTTCTCGACTTCTTCGTGGAAACGAACGTAGAGGCTGAGCAGCTCCTTGATTGGTTCTGCTTTTACCTTTGCTTCGTCACCCCAGAGGCGATACGCAACGATCAGTTTCCCGAACTGTGTACCCCAGTCACCCAAGTGATTGATGCGCACTGGCTCGTAGCCTTGCTTTTCCATGATGTTGGCAATTGCGTTCCCGATAACGGTAGAGCGCAGGTGACCCATGGAAAACGGCTTCGCGATATTCGGGGAGGAGAGGTCGATTGGTACTTTGCGCCCTTGACCGACATTGCTGCTTCCGAATGTGCTGCCTTGGGTAAGGATGGTCCCGATTACTTGCTCTGCCACATTTTCTTGATCCAGGAACAGGTTCACGTACGGACCAACTGCTTGCGATTCGCGCACTGGTGCACCGGTGAGCTGTCCAGCCAGCTCTGCCGCGATCATCGGTGGGGCTTTGCGCAATGCTTTTGCCAATTGGAAGCATGGGAAGGCCACATCGCCCATTGCAGGGTTTGGAGGTGTTTCCAGCATGCCGTATACGGCTTCTTTTGTCAGTGTGTCAACGCCCATCGAGGAGAGCGTAGCGGCAATCTTTTCAGCGACTTGGTGTTTGTAACTCATCTAAATTTCTACTCCTTTCAAATAAAAAAACCTCTACGTCTCCTGTGAAAAAGAGACGAGAGGTTATACTCCCGCGGTGCCACTCTTGTTGTTTTTCCCTTCCATCGAACAGGAAGGCAAAAACCGCTTGATCTGCTGTAACGGGCAGTCCCGGCATGGCCCTACACGATCCGTTGCCCATAATGGCTGGCGCAGGATGTTCAGGCCGCATCTCCGAGGGGCGCTTCCTCACATGGTTTGGCATCGGGCTCACACCGTCCCCGACTCGCTTTCGTCCTCACACAAGGAGTACTTTCCTCATCAACGATTCGTCTGTTTCACTAGAATTATAGCTGTTTATACCGTCATGATGCAAGGTGCCTCGATCAAGGTTTTTTTAATATCTTATCTAATTCCGCGAAATATTGCTTGGTCAGCTCTTCCTTTTCTTCCGCGCTGAGGTTTTCCGCATTCATCATTTGCTCTTTGTACTGCTCCAACTTTTCAAGCATAGCCAACTCGGCAGCAGCGGCCTCGTCCAGATCGTAATTTTCCGATGGATCGAACGGGATCAATCGATTGTCATTCCCACTTCGCAAATAAGCGGAGCGCCAGTTCTCCGGAAACTGGTACGGCTGTTCGCCAAACATAATCGCTAAAATATCGTCGGATTCAATCGGCAGGAAGTGATCGTAATCGTCTCTTCTGCCTCCCTCGGACAAGTTAATGTGGGACAAAAAATAATGGAGATAATGTTCCCCGGTTTCGGTATTCTTAACGATGGAATAGGTTTCAAATTCGGATTTGGACAGTTCTTTTATGGTTTCCAAACAGGACAGAAATTTGTCTTTTTCTCGTGCTTGCAAGTCATCCATGTCATCTCGTTCCTTTCGCTCTACAATAAGCCTCATGATAGCAAAAGCAATGGGTGCTGACAATGAAAGCAACGTAACAGAGTGCAGCAGTGGAAGAAGAGAAAAGGATTATGGAAAAAATAATTGGATATTCTTGTCACAAAAATAAGCCAGCTGGATCAAATACATATCAACACGAAACAAGGAGGTGAACAGCGCGTGAATGCAAGTGCCAAAAGTAGCGAAGCGGACTGGACGCTGCAATTGACCAACGAGGAGAAGCTGACGAGGCTCATGAGCGAGTACGGAGACAACATCGTGCAGCTCGCCTACTTGATCGTCAAGGATCGGGGAATTGCGGAAGACATTACCCAGGAAGTGTTTCTGAAGGCGTATCGGGGTCTGGATCAGTTCCGCCATCAGAGTAGCGTGAAAACATGGCTTTACCGAATCGCGATCAACGAGTCCCGCAAATATTTGCGTTCGTGGTCCTTTCGCCAGATTTTTTCTACATACCTCTCCAAAGAGGAAGCACCCCCGGAAAAGGTCGACACGGCAAATGTTGAATCGGCAGTCATCGGACAAATGAGCAAGATACAGGTAGCGGAGCAGGTGATGAAGCTCTCGCCGCTGTACCGAAAAGTCATGGTACTTCATTACTATGAAGATTTGTCGATAAAAGAGATTGCGCATGTGTTGGATATTTCAGAAGATGCCGTACGAACCCAATTGTCACGGGCCCGAAAACATTTTAAGACATTGTGTGAAAAGGAGGGATTGGAATGGACGTAGATAAGCAAATGCGTGAAGCGGTACGGAGTGCAAGTGAGGAATCGGTGGAGGAAGTGAGGTTTACAAAGGAAATGGAATTGCGGATCAGAGATGCGATTGCAAAGAATAAACACAAGAATCGAAACCGAATTTTCGTGGCTGGTTCGCTGGCAGCTTGCTTGGCGGTTACTGCTGTGGGAATGCACCAGCAAGGCTGGTTTCCACAGTTGCCAAATGGCAAAAATGTAACGAATGCGATTGCAACGACTGCTACGGAAACAAATAATAAAGAGGCAAATCAGAACAGTGTAATGGTGTCGGCGGAAGATGCCGTCTTACCATTGAAAAAAGTGATTCCAGCCTTGAGCAAGATGACAATAAGAGTGGATCGTACAAGCTATGGATTCAGTGCACTAACTTTACTGGAAGGGGATACTGCGCGTGCCAATGTTGTCTATGATACACAGACAGGACAAATTGAGAGCTTTACAATAAACGGTGAGCGGAAAGAACAGAAGGAGATAAACTTGCCATCATCCAAGACTGCGGCGAAAGCAGCAAGCGCATTTCTTCAAGCTTTTTTGGGGGAGGAAAGTAAGACCTATCAGCTCGTCGAGACTCAGATCTACACCGACGAGCATATGGTAAAAGGCCCATGGATGAGCGTGAATTATCAACGGATCGAAAACGGCCAGCCCGTTCCGTTCGACGTATTGTCGGTTGGAATTGACGAACGTGAGCAAGTCGCGTTTTTCGGGCGATTGAACAAGAGCGAACAAGCCTTTTTCACCAAGCTGACAGATGCCATGCCCGATTTGAGCCCATCCCTTCTTCTTTTGGATAAAGAAAAGAACCACGATGGCATGTCATTCATTTTGGGGAAAACGAACAAAGAGGGTCATGAAGTTTCTCTTGTGATCACTGGCAATGGTCAAGCATTGGAACATTATAGGCTTCTGTTTAAGGATGAAAAGGAAGCAAAGAGCCAGAAAAGAGCAGAAGGAGCAAAAGCATTGGAGCAAGAGCGACAGTTCCTGAACAAGCTGCTCGGGGCTGATAGCGAGAACTATCGGTTGTTGGACGCCAACCATCCGGGATTGTACCTGAGATACTATAACGGGATGCCGGTGTTGTCTGATGAAATAAGCATCGAAACAACCGACTCTGGCCACCTCGAATATTTCAATAAGGGGCTCGAATCATTTGAGCCGTCGCAGTACCCGGATGTATCGACTGCTGTGTCAGAAGAGGTAGCCATCAAAGAGCTGAGCGAGCATATGAAGCTTCGGTACGTGCAGAATCCGAGAATACAGCCACAATCAAATCAAGGGGATATGTGGCAGCCCATTCTGGAGTACACACCAGCTGTTTCCTTCATGCAAAGAGGACGTGAAGATGGTCAGGAGTGGTATATCGACGCGACCAATGGCAAGATGGTGTATGGAACGGGAGATAACGGGCTTGCTTATGATCAGTTGAATACGAAGGAAGCACATCCGATCGAATCTCCAAAGGAATACGTCAAGGTTCGCTCCAAGGATGAGGCAAAAGCGTTGCTGCAAGCGGAATTCGGCATACAAGTGGATGACTCGACCTATAGAGAGAGTAACCGTGACGGACGCAAGGAATACGTCTGGAATGATAAAAATGACAAGTATATCGGCGTAGAAGTTCTCGCAGAAACAGGCAGTGTCGTCGGGCTGGGGTCACCGCGATCCGATACAGCAGTGACAGTCAAACGCGAGCAAGCGGAAGAGGCTGCACTTGCCTTTCTGCCTAAATACGTTGATCCAGGCATAAAAGAAGTGCAATTGGCGCAAGTCATACAGCCAGACGAAACGAATCCTGTGTCTTCGGGCGAATGGGAATTCAGATATCTCATGAGCAAGGATGGCATTCCAGTACAGGATCGCTGGCCGAAAGCGGCTTATTCAGTAACAGTCGATCCGTCTTCTGGCAAAGTGACAAAGTTCGAAAACTACAGAGAGACGCACGAGTTGGTGGAGCTTCCAGCATCCGACGAGATCGTCTCGAAAGACAAGGCTGTTGAGGCGTATTTACGAGTCATGCCATTAAAGCTGGTCTATTTGAGGAGAGATGTGGATGGGCAAAAATTAGCTCAACCAAAGCTGGCGTATGTGCCGTGGAGTGACGAAAAGCTGGCGTTCAAATATATTACTCTGGATGCTGTGACAGGCAAGATCATCACCAAATAACAAGAAAAAAAGGCTATCCCGAAGCCATTCCTGATGGCTTTTGGGATAGCCTTTTTTACACTTATCTAACAGTCGTCACACGAGCACCCGATAATAACCAACAGGATAAACAGCACGAGCACGATTGCGAAGCAGTCACCGAAGAATCCGTTACCGCAGAAAGATGTACTCATCTTTGTTTCCCCTCCTTTCCGTTATACTCCAGTCTATACACGAATGCCGATATTGGACTGGGCGGATGCCCACTTAGGCAAAAATGGGCGGGTAAGAAGAGAAGCTCAGTAAAAAATAGACAATTCACAATTGACGGGGAGACAAAAGGGGTGTTAAGATACTTGCAAACATTCAAGACATTTCGCAAACCAACTAAATGACAAGTGTACGACTCTTATCCAGAGAGGCAGAGGGACTGGCCTGATGAAGCCTCGGCAACCGGTAAAAATCCGGTGCCAATTCCAGCAAAGCTACGTGCTTTGAAAGATAAGAGGATGTCTCAGGCGTTTTCGTATCTGCTGACAAATCCTCTTCTTTCAAAGAAGAGGATTTTTTTATTTACCCAGATGCAAGGGAGAAAAGGGGCACGTCAATGAAACCAACTTTTCGCGAACAGCTTTCCCGGAAAATTCTGATTCTGGACGGTGCAATGGGCACCATGCTTCAACAGGCGAATCTGACTGCTGATGATTTCGGCGGTGAAGCCTATGATGGCTGTAATGAACTCCTGAACTTGACCAGACCAGATGTGATTCGTTCCATTCACGAGAAATATTTAGAGGCAGGCGCAGACATCGTCGAGACAAATACGTTTGGTGCTGCTTCCATTGTTTTGGCCGAGTACGATGTGCCAGAGAAAGACCTTGAGATCAATATAGCGGCAGCTCGCTTGGCCAGAGAAGCGGTGGATGCCTATTCCACGGAGGAGTGGCCGCGTTTTGTAGCAGGTGCCATGGGACCGACGACCAAAACCCTTTCGTTGACAGGCGGTGTCACCTTCGAAGAACTGATCGAGGCATATTATCGTCAGGCAAAAGGTCTGATTCTCGGCGGCTCCGATGTTCTTCTTTTAGAAACCTCGCAAGATACGTTGAACGTCAAGGCTGGCGGGATCGGGATTCGCAAAGCTTTTGAAGAGCTTGGACAGGAGATCCCCGTGATGCTGTCAGGTACGATTGAGCCGATGGGCACGACGCTGGCGGGCCAAAATATCGAGGCGTTTTACGTCTCCTTGGAGCATATAAAGCCTGTCTCTATAGGTCTGAACTGTGCGACAGGACCTGAGTTCATGCGTGATCATCTGCGGACACTATCAGGAATTGCCCAATGTGCGGTCAGCTGTTATCCGAACGCAGGTTTGCCAGATGAGAACGGTCATTATCATGAAACGCCACAGGGACTTGCCTCGAAAATGCGGGCGTTCGCGGAACAGGGCTGGATAAACGTCGCTGGCGGTTGCTGCGGAACAACGCCTGACCATATTCAAGCGATGGCAGAAGCATTGAAAGACTGCAAGCCGCGCAGTGCTGCTGTAGAACCGCTGAGCGCGGTCTCCGGGATCGAGGTCGTTTACGTCGAAGATGACAATCGTCCCTTGCTCGTAGGGGAGAGGACCAATGTCATCGGTTCCAAAAAATTTCGTGATCTGATTGCAGCTGGTCACTATGAAGAAGCGTCTGATATTGCCCGAGCCCAAGTAAAGCGTGGTGCACATGTCATCGATATATGCTTGGCTGACCCCGACCGTGATGAATACGAAGATATGGAAAAATTCCTACAGTTCATCGTGAAAAAAGTAAAAGCACCGCTCATGATCGACTCGACAGATGCCAAGGTCATGGAGCTGGGACTTCGCTATTCGCAAGGGAAGGCCATTCTCAACTCAATTAACCTGGAAGACGGGTTGGATCGATTTGAGGAAGTGGTTCCGCTTATTCACAAGTTCGGTGCCTCCGTTGTCGTCGGAACGATTGAAGAAGCGGGTATGGCTATCACTCGCGAAAAGAAGCTGGAGGTCGCGCAACGTTCGTATGACATTCTCGTCAACCAGTATGGAATAAAGCCACAGGATATTATTTTTGATCCACTTGTCTTTCCAGTAGGGACAGGGGATGAACAATACATCGGCTCTGCCAAGGAAACCGTAGAAGGCATTCGTTTGATCAAACAGGCAATGCCTGCTTGCAAGACGATCCTGGGTGTCAGTAATGTTTCCTTCGGCTTGCCTCCTGCGGGTCGGGAAGTGCTGAATGCGGTCTTCTTGTACCACACTACTCTCGCAGGGCTTGATTACGCCATCGTTAACACAGAAAAGCTGGAGCGCTACGCTTCGATTCCAGAAGACGAGAGAAAGCTGGCAGAAGCCCTTCTATTCGAGACAAATGATGAGACATTGGCGGCCTTCACTGAATTTTATCGTCAAAAGAAAAAGGAAGTCCGTGTGGAAGTCTCCTCGTTAACACTTGAAGAACGTTTGGCCCGTTATGTAGTCGAAGGCTCCAAGGATGGTCTGGTGGAAGATCTGAAGCTGGCGCTGGATAAATACACACCACTCGAGATCATCAATGGCCCGTTGATGGCTGGGATGGAAGAGGTAGGTCGCCTGTTCAACGGCAACCAGTTGATCGTGGCAGAAGTACTGCAGAGCGCGGAAGTGATGAAGGCATCCGTATCGTTTTTAGAGCCATTCATGGAAAAAAGCGATGCCGCTGCCAAGGGGAAAATCTTGCTGGCGACAGTCAAGGGCGACGTACACGACATCGGAAAAAACCTCGTGGAAATTATTTTGTCAAACAACGGCTACAATGTCGTAAACCTGGGGATCAAGGTACCGCCAGAGCAACTGATTGCCGCATGCAGAGAAGAAAAGCCGGATGCCATCGGTCTGTCTGGACTCCTGGTAAAATCCGCGCAGCAAATGGTCATTACCGCACAAGACCTTCGTGAAGCAGGCATTGATATCCCGATGATGGTTGGCGGTGCGGCATTGACACGCAAATTCACATCGAACCGGATTGCACCGGAATACCGTGGAATTGTTTTATACGCAAAAGACGCCATGGATGGTCTGGAGCTTGTGAATCGTCTGCAAAATCCAGAAGAACGTGATCGCTTGGTAGAGGAACAGCAGCATCTGCTGGAAGCAGTCGCAACGGCTCAGCCTGTTGTCGAGGAGAAAAAAGCACCTTTGCCAGCTCGTTCAGCCATCAGCAGAACCGTTCCAATCCATCTGCCGCCCGATTGTGAACGACATGTTTTGCGACAATACCCGCTGAGCCATCTGCAACCGTATTTGAACCTGCGGATGCTCCTCGGAAAACACCTCGGCGTACGCGGAAATGTAGATAGATTGATAGAGGAAGGCGACGAGAAGGTACTGGAACTGTACGGCATTGTGGAAGAGTTATTGAATGAAGCGAAGCAAAAAGGAACCATTACGACCCACGGTGTGTATCAGTTCTTCCCGGCTCAGTCAGATGGCAACGATATTTTGGTCTATGATCCAAAAGACCACAGCAAGTTGCTGGAGCGCTTTTCGTTCCCGCGTCAGCTGGAAGAACCTCATCTTTGCCTGTCCGACTTCTTGCGACCGGTGGAGAGCAAGGAAATGGATTATGTCGGATTCCTGACTGTAACGGCTGGGGGCGGGATTCGCGAAAGATCTACAGAGCTAAAAGAGCGTGGTGACTACTTGCGCTCTCATGTCCTCCAAGCCTTGGCATTGGAGCTGGCAGAGGCATTTGCTGAGCGAATTCATCACGTCATGCGCGATGTGTGGGGTATACCAGACCCTGTTGAAATGACGATGCTAGAGCGCTTTGGAGCTAGATATCAGGGCATTCGTGTCTCCTTCGGTTACCCTGCTTGCCCGAACCTGGAAGATCAGGCGCAGTTGTTCCGTCTATTGCGTCCAGAGGATATCGGCGTTCAGCTGACAGAGGGCTTCATGATGGAGCCAGAGGCTTCTGTATCAGCGATGGTATTTGCTCACCCTGAAGCGCGTTACTTCAATGCAGGTCCATCTATTTTTGAAGTCTAAAACGACGGAGTTTGACCACGTATAAATGAAAATGGGAGAGAAGGGATGGAGTTGACGACGAGAAAGAAAGATTTACGAGCCTACTTGAAAGACCACCTCCTAGTCGGAGATGGTGCAATGGCGACCCAGCTGCACGGGCTGGGCGTCCCAGTTGGCGTCAGCTTTGAAGAGCTGTGTTTGTCCAACCCTCGTTTGGTGCATGAAGTCCATACGTCTTACTACCAGGCGGGTGCACGTTTCCTAGAGACAAATACGTATTCTGCCAACCGAGATGCATTGAGCCGTTACGGTTTGGAGCATAAAGTAGCGAGGATTAACCGGCTTGCAGTCGCCATTGCAAGGGAAGCTGCACAGGATGATGCGTATGTAGCTGGCAGCATCGGATCTATTTTGGCTGGACGGGTGAAGAAAAAGGTATTGGATGAATTCCGTGACCAGTATGAGGAACAAGCAATCGCATTGTTGCATGCGGGCGTGGATGGACTGATTCTGGAGACGTTCCTCGATTTGGAGGAGCTGCTTCTGGCGATCGAGGTAATCCGCCCGCTCACAGATGTACCCGTAATCGCGCAGTTAGCCACTTTGGAAGTAGGGCGTACACGTGATGGCTACGCTTTGACAGATGCCTTTTCTGAGCTGAAAGCCGCGGGCGCTGACGTGATCGGACTAAACTGTCGCCTTGGTCCCGCTGAACTCTTACGCTCGTTTGAAAATACAGTGATTCCAGAAGATGCACTCTTATCTGTATTCCCGAATGCAGGGCGTCTGGGGATGACTGACGGAGAATACGCTTTTAAATCATCACCTGAATATTTTGGACAGAGTGCGCTTCGTTTGCGTGAGCAGGGGGTTCGGTTGATTGGCGGATGCTGCGGAACCACACCTGCACATGTGAAGGCGATTGCGGATGCACTTGAGTCACTGGAGCCGCAAGCGCGTGTAAACCCGACCATCGTAGCTGGAGATCGTCCTACGATTTCTGTGCAGAACACGAGGGAGAGGGAGAAACCGAGCATTGTCGAGCGCGTAAAAACCGCAACGACGATCATTGTCGAGTTTGATCCGCCACGTGATCTGGATGCAGACCAATTTCTCCACGGATGCTGCGAGCTGCACAAAGCAGGAGCGGACGCGATTACGCTGGCGGATAATTCGTTGGCGACAGTTCGGATGAGCAACATGGCACTCGGGGCACTCATGAAGAGCAGACATGGAATCGATCCACTCTTGCACCTTGCTTGCCGGGACCGCAATCTGATTGGGCAGCAATCGCACTTAATGGGGCTGCACGCTCTGGGGATCGATCAAATATTGGTGATTACTGGCGATCCATCACGCTTTGGGGACTTGCCGGGTGCCAGCTCGGTATTTGACGTGACCTCGTTTGATCTAATCCGCATGGTGAAGCAGTTGAACGAAGGTGTTTCGTTCTCAGGACGTCCGTTAAAGCAAAAAGCCCAGTTCATCGTAGGCGCCGCCTTTAATCCGAATGTCCGAAATATGGATGCTGCTGTTGCCCGATTGGAAAAGAAGGTCGAGGCAGGCGCGGATTACATTATGACGCAACCTGTGTACGATGCAGAGTCCATTCGGAATGTGTACGAGGCGACGAAGCATATCGGCATTCCTGTCTTTATCGGGATCATGCCGTTGACCAGCTCGCGTAATGCGGAGTTCCTGCATAATGAAGTGCCCGGAATCAAACTGTCGACAGAGGCTCTGGAACGGATGAAAAAGGTTCAGGGAGAAGCCGCCAGACAGGAAGGAATTGCAATCGCGAAGGAATTGGTCGACACGGCCGTTCGTTACTTCAATGGTATCTATCTGATTACACCGTTCAATTATTACGAGATGGCGGCAGAGCTCATTTCATATACACGCCAGCAAAGCTCTTTGGTGAAGATGGCCCAGGCTTAACGGTTTTACGCCAGATATATAGGGAAGGCCCATTGTATAGACAGGCTATAGCCTTGCTTCTAATACACATGGGCCTTCATTTCGTTTAGCATAAAGGCGGTCTTGAGAGCTTCCCGATTGCAAAACTGTTGAATCTCCGCAAGGTCCATCTGGGCATACAGCTTTTTGCGTAAAAAACGTTCAATGATATGCGGGAAAGTGAGATCGACAAAGAGCAAATGCAGTTGCTCCATCGAAAGGGGATTTTCTTGGAGATAGCCACGCAATATATGAGAGAACAATTCCTCGTTCCACTGGTCATTTTTTCGCATAGCAAGGGATAGAACACGGGCAATGTCTTTGGACGGAAAATCGTAACGAACGTCCTCCCAGTCAATGATCGCAATTCTTTGATTACTGACGAGCAAATTCCCATTATTAAAATCTCCATGACAGAGAAAATGGTTGGTTAAGGGTTCCCTTTTCCATTTCGAAAAGTATGGAGAGGATATCAAATGTTCCTTTGCTGTGATCCCGGCTTGTTTAAAAAAAGGAAGGTATTCCGCGATCACAGCGTATTTTTGATCATTCTTCCCGGCATATTGAAGCTCCCACTTCTCAAGGGCAGCTAAATCTGTCTTGTACTCCACGGTCCATTTTTCTGCGCCATTATAAAGGTTGCCATGCTTGGAAGAAAAACCGAGCGACCTCATATGAAATTTGCCCAATACCGAGCCGATCCGTTCCATTCGAATAGGGGAGTTATACGCGATATTTGGCCAGGATAGCCTTTGGTGGAGAACGAAAAGATTTTCCTTATGAGTTATGTAACGCTTATTATTTTTGGTTCGTTGAATGTCGGGGATGAGTACGTCTTTTTTCCGCAAATGCGCTTCAGCATCCAGGATGAAATGTAAACGTTCCTTTTGCAGAGGGGAAGCTTTTCCAATGAATTTGCCATTGGTTGTTTCCAAGTAAATGACGAGTGATTTGGGTGTATCCCGAATGGTCTTGTGATGCAAAACAGTCATGTCGTATTTGATCTGGATTTTTTTGATGAGGTCGTCCACTGCTGATGCCCCTCCTTGCGTACAGAGCTACAAGTATTGTACGGAAGAAAAGGTGTGAATGACACTAAATATCTACTTAGCTGGCAAGGGAAGAGGGTGCCAATTCATCTCGCGTAAAAAATGACTCAGCTCAGTAAACTTGGCGATTCGTTCCTCACGTGTAAAAGATGCGTTAGCCCCACTTGTAGACGGGACGACAAACACATAGCTGCCGGACCAATCTTCTGTCCCAAAGTACCTGATTGGCTGAAGCCCCAGTGAAATTGCTTGTTTTTTTTGTCCAGTCGCGTGACGAAAAGCAGTAATGCCATTAAAACAGATGACACGAGGCCGGTAAGTCTGGATCATTTGGACGAACAGCTCTGCCCCTGCAGCAAAATCCTCATTGCGCAGGTCTGTTGCGGAGCGGGTAGGGCGTGAGACCAGATCGGTAATACCATAGTTGTAGTCTAAGAGGGTAGCAGTTTCCTCTGGCAAGAGCTTGTGAGGTGTCAGGCCTCCTTCGTACAATCCGCGCCAAAACAGGTTGGCTGGATTGGCGTAGTGAAAACCCGTCGTAGCTGATATACGCCCTGGATTGATCCCGCAAAATAAGACTGCCAAATCGCGGCGTATGTATGTAGGCAACCATTTTTCTGTGAACTCGACCAAAGCGAACCCCTCCTGTTTACCACATTGTAGCACATCAGTGAGCGCTTTCAGAAAGAAGCAAAAAAAGCTGCCAGACTCGGCAGCTTCAGGTTATATTGGATCAAGTAACGGATCTTAGAGCTGGGGATGCGGATACGGCAGCACTTGCTGTGGCTCGTTGAACGTGAATTGCTCCATTTCATTCCGGACGTATCTTTTCGTCTCGAATGGAACGACTTCTTGTTCTTCATTACCCCACAACCAATTCGACAGCATTTGTATCATAAGGATACCCTCCACTTTGTGGAAATGTTTTACATGTTCATCATACTCCAGTTGAGGGCATTTTTGGTTGGGCAGGTGTGAATAAGGCGTGAAGAAATCGTGGATAGAACGTGAACAAAATTGAAGCGATTTCACAGGGCTTCGAAAAAAAGCGAAAAGAAATCCGCCTGTACGAACGGACTCTTTCCGCTTTTTTGCCATGTCATTTCTATGGATTGGTGGACCACAGTCCAGCGGATTTCACAAAGATGCGTTTGTTCAGTTTCAGCTGGCTAACCACGAACTCAGCAATATCCTCAGGCTGCATCGTCTTCTCAGGATTTCCGTCTGTCAGACCCAAGTCCAAAGCCAAATCGGTAGCTACCGTACTCGGAGTCAGCGCCGTGACGCGGATATTGTGTTTGCGTACTTCAAGAGCCAAAGACTCCGTCAGACCAAGAACACCGAACTTGGATGCGCTGTACGCACTGGTAAGAGGAGCACCTTTTTGTCCTGCTGTGGAAGAGATGTTGATAATGTCACCGGCGTTTTGTTCAATCATACCTGGGAGCACCGCGCGAGTCACGTAATAGACACCCATCAAGTTAACTTGGATGATTTGCTCCCATTCACTTGTTTCCAGCTCCATGAACTTGCCGAATTTGGCAACGCCCGCATTATTGATCAGGATATCAATCTGACCCAGTTCATTTTTGATAGAAGCAACAGCTGTTGTGACAGCATTGTAATTGGAGACGTCTGCGGTCGCAGTCGCTACCTTGACGCCGTATGCTTCTACTTCCTTGGCGACTTGCTTCAGACTTTCCTCAGAGCGAGCCAAGAGACCGAGATGCACGCCTTCCTTTGCGAGAGCGATCGCAATTGCGCGGCCAATACCTTTACCTGCACCCGTAATGAATGCGGTTTTTCCTTTTAGATCGATAGCCAAACGAAAAACACTCCTTTTTCAAGACAATAGGAATCTCATGTATATTGTGCAGTGTACTAGCATTTATCCCCGGAGGGAAGGATGCACTTTTATGTACGTAGGTTACGAAAAGTAACTGTTGGAAATGGAAATGTCCTCCCTGAGTAGGGAGAACATTGGGGAGCAAGGGGAGAACTGCTTACAGCTTGTATACGTCTGTGTATTTTTTCTCGAGGTAATTCATTAAGTAAGTAGCATTTGTACCTTCGCCAGTAATCGCTTGAACGAGTTCACGAGGGCTCTTCATTTTACCGTACTGATGGATTTTTTCCTTGAGCCACTCACGGATCGGCGCGAAATCGCCTTTTGCGATCAGCTCCTCGTAACCGTTAATCTCATTCTCCATAACGTGGACGAATTGTGCCGCATACACATTACCCAGCGAGTAAGTCGGGAAGTAACCGATCATTCCGCCTGACCAGTGGACATCCTGAAGCACACCCAATGTATCTGTCGGTGGCTCGACACCCAGGTATTCTTTCATTTTTTCGTTCCAGATTTTTGGCAGATCAGCCACCTGAATGGTTTGATTGATCAAGCCTTTCTCGATTTCGTAGCGGATCATGACATGCAGGTTGTACGTCAACTCATCTGCCTCTGTCCGGATAAAGGAAGGAGTAACAGCGTTAACCGCACGATGCAGATCTTCTACAGACACTCCTTCGAACTGGGTAGGGAACGCTTTTTGCAAGTCCGCAAAAAAGTGATTCCAGAATGGCAGACTGCGTCCGACCATGTTTTCCCAGTAGCGGGATTGAGACTCGTGAATCCCCATGGAGGTACCATCGCACAGTTGTGTGAACAGCAGTTCTGGATTGATGTTCTGCTCGTACATCGCGTGTCCAGCCTCGTGAATACAACTGAAGAGTGCAGAATTGAAATCATTTTCAGCGTAGCGCGTCGTAATGCGAACATCCCCAGGGTTGAAGGTGGTGCAGAACGGATGCGCACTACGATCCATGCGACCAGACGTGAAGTCGTATCCGATTTTCTCGAGGATATAACGGCTGAATGCTTCCTGGTCTGCCACTGGGAAGTTTTTTGTCAAGAAGGATGTGTCTGGCTTGTTCGGAGAGTCGGCGATCGCTTTTACCAGCTTGACGGTTTTCTCACGCAAGGTAGCAAAGATCGGATCGAGCTGGTCGACAGTCATGCCAGGCTCATACATGTCCAAGAGGGTGTTGTATTTGTTTTTGCCGTCATGACCCCAATATTCGATGAACTCGAGCTGGAAGTTCACGATTTTCTCGAGGTACGGCTGGAACATGGAAAAGTCGTTGTTGGCACGAGCTTCTTCCCACACTGTTTCTGCCTTGGCGGTCAGTACAACGTACTCTTGATGCCTGTCAGCAGGAATTTTCTTGTTGCGGTCAAATTCCTTTTTGCATTCCAGCACACTGTGACGGGTAATTTCATCCAATGTTTCGAGGACAGATGGCTCACTCAGCTCTGTCAAAAGCGCTTCCATTTCTTTAGATGTCGCCAGCTTGAATTGCTCGCCTGCCAATGTCCCGATGATTTCGGAACGGGCATCCATTCCATTGCGAGGAGCTTGTGTAGCCTTGTCCCAATAAAGAACGTTCAGTGCTTGCGTGTAGCTGGTTATTTTCTTCACATAGTCACGGAATTCGGCCGCACGTGTTTCCACAGTCGTTGACATAGGGTTCCTCCTGTAAATTTGTCATGTTCTGGTAATCAATATGTAAGTCATGCAGTCAAAAAATTTTTACTACTGAATATTATATCGGTTTAACAAAAAATTACTAGGTGGATGCGGCAAGCATTTGTCGGTATAATCGTAGAGGATACGAATGTGTTACTTATTTGCGACGACAGGAGAATGAAGATGAGTCAATCCAATCCCCAATGGGAAAATGAGATAGCAAAACGCCGTACCTTCGCCATCATCTCCCACCCGGATGCGGGTAAAACGACAATGACGGAAAAGCTGCTCTACTACGGCGGAGCCATCCGTGAAGCAGGGATGGTCAAAGGGCGCAAAAATTCCAAGCATGCCACCTCCGACTGGATGGAGATCGAGAAAAAGCGTGGAATCTCCGTTACGTCCAGTGCGATGGATTTCGAATACAACGGACACCACATCAACATTTTGGATACACCTGGTCACCAGGACTTCAGTGAAGATACGTACCGTACGCTGACGGCTGCTGACGCTGCTGTGATGATTATCGACGTAGCAAAAGGGGTAGAGGCACAGACCATCAAGCTGTTCAAGGTCTGTCGGATGCGGGGTATTCCGATCTTTACGTTCGTGAACAAGCTGGACCGTCACGGTAAAGATCCATTCGAGCTCTTGGAAGAAATTGAGCGTGTACTGGGTATTCGTTCTTATCCGATGAACTGGCCGATTGGGATGGGCAGCTATTTCAGCGGCGTATTTGACCGTATGAAGTCTCGTGTCGAGCTGTATCAAAACAATACACAGCACGAGGAAATTTCCTTTTTCCCTGTTGAGGGAGCAGAAGATCCATTGATCGGTGATCGTGTTGGTCAAGAACTGTGGCAGCAATTGCAGGACGAAATCTCTCTGCTGGATGTTGCGGGAGATGAATACGATCCTGAACTGATCAACAAAGGGCAACTGACGCCTGTTTTCTTCGGTAGTGCCATCAATAACTTCGGTGTACAAACATTCCTGGACAACTTCCTGCAAATGGCGCCAGCACCTTCCGCGAAGAAGAGTACAGAAGGCTTGATCGATCCGTATACGAACGCGTTCTCCGGCTTCATTTTCAAAATCCAAGCCAATATGAACCCAGCTCACCGAGATCGCATCGCTTTCTTGCGTATTTGCTCCGGCAAGTTTGAGCGGGGAATGTCAGTCAAGCACGTCCGTCTTGGCAAAGACATCAAATTGGCGCAGCCGGTACAGTTTATGGCACAGGACCGCGAAATAGTCGAAGAATCGTTCGCGGGAGATGTCATCGGTCTTTTTGACCCGGGCATTTTTCAGATCGGCGATACACTCTGTGTCGGAAAATCATTTGAGTACGAAGAAATGCCGCACTTCTCGCCAGAGTTTTTCTCCAAGGT
This sequence comes from Brevibacillus sp. AF8, assembly GCF_021270385.1. Lineage (NCBI taxonomy): Bacteria > Bacillati > Bacillota > Bacilli > Caryophanales > Paenibacillaceae > Brevibacillus > Brevibacillus sp. AF8. The sequence continues at coordinate 136,826 of NZ_JAGQDN010000002.1, forward strand.
GATGGTGAAGGACGCGATGAAGCACAAGCAATTCCAAAAAGGAATCATGCAGTTGACCGAGGAAGGAACGGTGCAATTATTCCGTACCCATCCGATGGAAGAGCTGATTCTTGGCGTGGTAGGTGTGCTGCAGTTCGAGGTACTTGAATACCGTTTGAAAGCCGAGTACGGGGTAGACATCATGCTGACTCGTATGCCGTATCAAATCGCTCGCTGGCTCGAAGGGGAGAAAGCAGACCTCGATGCTGTGAAGAACCGAACCGTTTCCGACCGTTATGGCCGTCCGGTTATGCTGTTTGAGAGCGAGTACCAGCTGCGTGTCGCGATGGATAAGTACTCGAATATCAAGTTCCACGAGAGTTCTCTCGGTTTGAAAACTGTTCATTCTTAATTGAAAAAGAAAATGCAGGGCCTCCCGATCACGGTGAGGCCCTCTTTGTCCATTTCACGAATTCCACGACTCATTTGGACAGCATGGACTAGAACTCGATGGCAAAAAATCTGACCTCATCCGTAGCATTTGGAAGGGTAACCATTCCTTTCTCTTGCAGACCGATTTTCTTTAGAAGGTTGGCTGAAGATGCATTATCGGGGTTAGTGATTGCTACGATGCGCTTTAAGCCGACAACTTCTTTTCCGTGGGCAAGAACAGCAGAGGCTGCCTCATACGCGTAGCCTTTGCCCCAGTATGCGGGCAGTAAGGCAAAGCCGATATCGACATCCTCCAACGAATCTCTCTTGATCAGTCCACATAAGCCGATCGGAACATTTCCTTCCTTCAGCTCTGCCAAATACAGACCAAAGCCAAGACTCTCGTACATCGCGACAGCACCATTCAAAATATAGTTGCGGGCGTCTTCCGTCGTACGAAGACCACGATCGCCAATAAATCGAATCCAAGAAGGCTCATTCATGAGTTTCAAGACAAAATCTGCGTCTTCGGCAGTTTGCCAGCGGAGGATGAGACGATCTGTTTCCAGCACTTTCAAAGGAACGACACCAGCCTTTGCTTTTTGGATTTATCCAATAATTTGCATTTCTTTGGGAAACGACGTCAATACTTCTACGCCATCCTTCGTGACGAGCACATTGTCTTCAATGCGGATGCCACCGATCTTCGTGTTATAAATGCCTGGTTCAATCGTGAAAACCATGCCCGGGATGAGCTCTCCTGCTGCTTGGCTATGAACGTAAGGAGCTTCATGTAGCTCTAGTCCGATTCCGTGCCCGACACGATTGATGAAAAATTCTCCATAGCCCCGGTCCCCAATGACAGCTCGTGCAGTTCGGTCAACCTCTGCGATCGGAGCTCCTGGTCGAACGGCCTGTATCCCGGCCAGATTCGCTTGCAAGACCGTATCGTACATGTCTAGCAATTCTGACCCTATTTGACCAACTGCAAAAGTACGAGTCAGATCCGATACATACCCATCGACATAGACCCCTGCGTCAATCAACAAAACTTCTCCTGCCTGAATCGCATGTTCTCCTGGGTCACCATGGGGCAGTGCTGATTTTTCTCCCGCCAGTACAATCGTTGAAAAGGAAGGGCCTTGGGCTTTTAGCTTTTTCATTTGGTATTCCAGTTCTGCTACGACGTCCAGTTCCGTCATCCCTACGGATATCAGAGGGAGCGTACGGCGTAGGGATTCCTCCATCACCCAAATTGCCCGCTTGATGGTAGCGATTTCAGATGCATCCTTGGACACACGTATATTGGACAGCAGTTCTCCGACATCGACTGCTTCTGTAGCGTGCACGATCGAGACAAGCGACTCATATGTTTTCGCTGTCAAATGGTTCTTCTCCACACCAATGTGAGTGAGGGGAGTTGGAAGCAGCTGCTGAAACACAGTCAGTGCATCCTGTGAATCATCATGCGTGTAAATCATAATGGCTGGACAAGCCTCCCGTGCTTTTTCACCGTCCAGCAGTGGAACGAAGAGGAAGGGGGACTCACCTTTCACCAAAACGAGGGCCATAAACCGTTCATGTGGCTCCGTCAAAAATCCGGTAAAATAGTACACGTTTTTGGGATGCGTCATAATCAATGCGTCCAATTTCCTGCTTTCCATGTACGCGTGCAGCTTTTCCAATCTTTCTTGCATCCAGATCACCCTTTTTTAATGGTAGACAAGGTTAGGTTCTAAAAATGACAGGTGTCAAAACGGACAGGATCTCGGCTTCTTCAACAGTGGAAGGATTGTACCACGTATGAAGGAGAGAGGAAGGGAAGTGAATTGTGTCTCCTTGATCGAGATGGTATTCTGTTTCGTCGACGACGATGGTGACACATCCTTTAACGACATAGTAAAACTCTTCCCCAGGATGCTGAAAGGCGACATGCTTCGTCTGTCCGGGTGGCAACACGTTGAGGAGGGGCTCAAGTGCTCTGTCAGGGAAATTTCCACCGATTCGAACGTACTTCACAGGTGACCCTTCAATCTGCAACGTTTTACGCCTTGCAATGGGGGTGTGGTACGTGACATCTTTTTCGACTTCAAAGAAGTACGTAATGGGGACACCCAGACATTCCGCAATTTTCTGGAGAGAAGTAATCGCGAGCGAACTATTGCCGCGCTCTACCTGTGATAAAAAACTGACGGAGAATCCCGATTTCTCGCTTAAATCCTTTAAAGTAAGCTCCTGCTGAATACGAAGTGCTCGTATTTTTTTGTAGATGTGCTCCAAAAAGTCACCTCCTGACAAAGTCAACTACGGTATTACAGTAAATATTACGGTAATACAAAAATAAATGCTACATCTATTCTGAATCTTCCTTCTTCTTTTCGTATCCTACTTGTACCATTCGCTTCATATACTGGAATAAAGACAGGCCGTTAGAGAGGAAGGGAATGTTTTGAGAGCTCTCCTGTTAGTGGTTTTGTTTCTTGTTGCCTTTGACATGCACGCGCAGACGCCACTTCTTGCGCCGTATTTAAACGTATTGGGTGTATCCGCTGCGATGATTGGTTTCGTGCTCGGGGGATATGCGATCAGCAACTTGACAGGCAACCTGCTCGCAGGACCTTTTCTCGATCGCTATCCGAAAAAATGGTTTATCGCAGGTGGATTGATTTTGGCTGGTGTGATGCTGATTGGTCAAGGCATTGTGCAAAATACCGCGGGTTTCTTTACCTTTCGGCTGATGCTCGGGTTTTTGATGGCGTTTGTTTCTCCTGCTTGTTCTGCACTGCTCGGAGAAACAGGGAAGACGGCACTTGAGCAGGGCGAGATCATGGGAAAAAAGGGATTGGTCCTTACCTCGGCAGGTATCGTATCCCCGGCAGTCGGTAGCTTTTTGGCGGTGCAGTTTGGTTATGGTCAATCATTTGTGATTCTGGGTTACATGATGATGATTGCTGGCGTTTTCGCTTGGATGATGCTGCCCGATAGAGTAGAGGGAAGCGTGCCGTCAACGCCAAGGATGAAAGGTGGGGGCAAGCAGAGCCTAACCGCCATCCTGGAAAATCGAATGCTGTATCCAGCGTTTCTTGGGGGATTTGCGATCATTTACGCACAAGGAACGATCATCTATGAAGTGCCTTTGCTCATCCAAAGACAGGGGATGTCCCCGGCCGTTACGGGGATATTATTCAGCTTGAAAGGGTTGGGAGCACTTGCGATTTTATGCCAGTTTTGGCTGCATCGCGTCCCTGTTGAGACGAGAGCGTTTGCCGGATTGGGTGTGCTCAGCCTTCTTCTGTACGCCCTGGCAATCGGGCTGGCGATTCCGATTCACGTCATGATGTTTTTCTTCGGTGCATGCTTTGGGATGCTGTTCCCTGCTTTTGCAACCGTTTTGACAGTACATTCACCCCGAGAGTTATACGGGAGTGTGTTTAGTATTTACTCGGCGGTTTTGTCAATCGGAGCGGTATTGAGCCCAATATTGGCAGGCTTGCTGGGGAATTGGCACCATTCCTACTTCATTGCGTTTTTTGTAACCGCGGGTGTCTGTCTGATCGGGGGACTGCATCGATTCTTGTTAAGCGGGGTTCCACGCTAGGAGGATATGGACTTTCTGCTTAGTAAGCAGGGGGTCTTTTTTCGTTTTCAAAATAAAAAGTTGAGCATCTTGCCATGATCCGCTATAATACCCATTGTGATTATGATAATTATTCTCAATGAAAATGCGGTCGAGTAGGCATTTGTCGCTGCTAGATGGCATGACGCAAATGGAGGAACACACCCATGAAAAAAACAGCCAAACTTTCGATAGCCAGTGTCGTATTGGCAAGCCTCGTTACAATCGTGAGCGCTTGCTCTGGCCAGTCGAACACTGCGAGTCCAGAGACACAGACGGGCAACAGCCAGACCGCGACACCAGCTGCGGAAGCTTCACGAGTACTGAAGGATGCGTTGGGGAATGAAGTAACAGTCCCAGCTAAACCGCAGCGCGTGATCGCTTCTTATCTGGAGGATCATTTAGTAGCGTTGGGAGTGAAGCCAGTTGCTCAATGGTCAGTAGGGAACAACCAGGTACAAGGCTACCTGCAAAAAGAGTTGGCGGGTATTCCAGCGATTCCTTACGATCTGCCGCCAGAGGTCGTGATGAGCCACAGCCCCGACCTGATTATTTTGGATAGCGCATCCCTGGTCCAAGGGGACAAGTATAGCCAGTACTCAAAAATCGCTCCTACGTACACCATTGGAAAAGAAAAGAACAGCGATTGGCGCAAAGAGCTCCTGACAGTAGGAGAAGTCCTCAACAAGGGAGAAGAGGCGAAGAAAGTGCTGGCGGATTATGAGACGTTTGTAGCCGAGTCGAAGCAAAAGTTGCAGCAAGCAATTGGGGAAAAATCAGCGGCAGCGCTGTGGATGACGGGGAAAAATGTGTACGTAGCACGTCAGGACTTGTCTAGCGGTGATGTGCTCTACAAGGATCTCGGGTTTAAGGTGCCTGCTATCGTTCAGGAAATCTCCAAGTCAGGAGAAGCAAACTGGAACGCGATCTCTATGGAAAAATTGGCTGAACTCGATGCCGAGTACTTGTTTATCGTAAACAGTAATCCGACTGCTGTAGAACAACTGCAAAAGGATGCAATATGGGCGAATATCCCTGCTGTGAAGAATGGAAATGCGTATACGTTTGCGAAAGATTCCAGCTGGCTGTACACAGGCGTCATTGCCAACCGCCAAATGATTGAGAATGTACTCAGCAACGTTATTAAGTAAGAAGAGAAAGCCTATCCACCCTTTGACGTTTTGTACGAAGAGTGGATAGGCTTTTTACATGTGTTCCTTGCTATCATGGGATTGGGATCGTCTGGATTTTACGTGCTTCAATTCCGCCACGATAATAAAGCTCACGATGACAAGTAAAAACCACGAGCTGATTTTACTGAGATGCACGAGCTCCCAGCCTGCTCTTTGATTCGGATAATTCCAAGCGCCGAGGAACGTCGCTATATTTTCCGCAATCCAAATGAAAAAACCGATCAAAAAGTAGCCAATAGGGATGGGCATGAAAAACCGCTCGTTCGCGACAGTAAAATATACACGTGTTTTCCAGAAGACAATGAAAATAGCTGCCATCAGCACCCAACGCAAATCCCAAATATAATGGTGGGTGAAAAAGTTCAGATAGATCATTGCACCTAAAATGGTGGCGATAATCTGATTCGGCCAACCGGTGAGAGATACCTCTAGTCGACGCCAAGCTTGACATAAGTAGCTCGCGACACTGGCGTACATGAAGCCACTGTAAAGAGGAACACCAAACACTTTGCTGTACGCATCCTCTGGATAGCTCCAAGATCCCATATGTACCTTGAATATTTCCAAGCAGAGCCCGATCACGTGAAAGACCGTGATGACCTTCAATTCGTCCCGAGACTCCAAGCCGCTTTTCACCATGAAAATCTGAAAGAGGAGGCAGAGCAACAGCAGGAGGTCATATCTTGGCAAACCAGGAATGGTGACGAGTTTGGATAAGGCGAGCGAACCGAAAATAAAGACCGGAAACAAGCAAGACATGGCTTCTTGATAACCGAAATGAAGCAATAGACGCATATATCGTATCATTTGTCTGTCCTTTACGTTTACGAGAGTAGTTTCAGAGGGCTAATCCGTAAGCACAAACCGCACAAGCCTATTAATAGCGGAAGGGAGCACGCTTACGTGGCCCTCATCTTCGAATTTGATGAAGCTTACTTGAACACCTTTGGTAGCGAGTGATTCCATGCGCTCGACGACCCGTTGTGCACCCTCGACCATGAAGGAGAGCTCATCGCCGCCAACAATGACAAGCAGCTTTAGTTCATGATCGCCTTTCCAATGGGCGATGAAGCGCTCTTGCTCTCTTAATACCTCGTCGTTGCCCCACCAGACGGAAGGGCTGCCTGATACGACGTGTGAGAAAAGCTTCGGACGCGAGAACATCGTATACAGTGTGAAATGACCGCCCAACGAGTGGCCGAAAATCGCCTGTTTGCTCGGATTTACCTGCCATTCGGAAGAAACAGCTGGCATCAGCTGCTGTTCAAGGAAATCGAGAAACAAATCAACTCCACCATGCTCTGGCCAAGGTTGCCCATTCGGTCGGTCAGGAAGTGTAGCTGCGTCCACAGGCATGGTCAAATCGTAACAACGGCGGTCCATGTCAAATGGCAGACGGGAGGGATAGCCGATTCCTACAACAATGGCTGGGTTGAAGCCCTTGGGCTTGCGGGTTTGCAACTTCACTGTCTCGGCAATCGTTCCGAACATCGCATCGCCATCTACGGCATAAATAACCGCATATCCTTCGGGAGGGGCCTCAGCTTCCGGAATCGCAATCATAATCCGATAGTCATGACCTTGGCTTGATTGCAGTGTCCACTCTACACAATTACGAGGGGAGTAGTCGTTTTTCTCTATGATTTTCATTTTGCAATCAATCCTTTCACATCGTCAATGACTTTCCTATGTGCGATCAGGCCGCCACTTAACCAGTGATCTCCCTCTACTTTAAACGTACGACCATTCCTCACAGCCTCCATGCTTTTCCAAACAGGACTCTCTGTTAATTCTTTCTCGAAGGCATCTCCCGTACCAGCATCATTGATGAGGAAAATATAGTCCGCATCCAAATCAGGTAAGCTCTCCAGTGATAAATTGATGTCACCGCCGGATACAACCTGGCTTGGCAAAAAGCCTAGCTCATTGGTAAGGACATATCCACTGAAGAAATCGTACTTGATGAAAAACATCCCTCTGCCATTGAAGCGAATGATCGCTGCTTTTTTGCCTTGGATATGAGGGGCCAGCTCCTTTTTGGCTGCCTCGACATGCTCCTTATATGTCTGTAAAGCTTTTTCAGCTTCCGCCGACTTGCCCAACAAATTGCCAACCACGCGTACGGAAGATTCAAGATCAGCATTTGCTTGCTTGAACACATATGTCGGCGCAATCATCTTATATTTATCGTACACGCCGCTTTCGATATGGTTGGCATTGTGCAAGAGGATGAGATCTGGCTCATGGGCCATAACCGCTTCCGGCTCTGGAGGCAATCCACCTGTGAAGGCAATGGACGGCACATCTTTTAGCTGATCTTGCAAATACATTTTTGGTCTTGAGCCAGAAGACCACTGCACGACCGGAGCAACGCCCAGTGCGACCAAAGTATCTTCCAGATTGGGAGCGAATATTTTGGCAGGTGCGGCAGGCAATGTCACCTCGTTACCCATTTCATCTTTTAGAACCCGCGGGTAGGTAGGCTGGTCAGAAGAGCTTTTTGCCGATCCTGCGAAATTCCCAGTCGCAGACGAATCGACCTTCTGCGTCACTGCCTCACTGCTTACGTTGTTCCCACAGCCTGCTGCCAGTCCAGCAACGAGCATCGTCGTGGTCAGCATCAGCGCAAGACTTGTTTTCTTTGTCATACAAGTGGAGTCCCCTCTCGTTGATAATGTTTCTCACTCGGGAACATTATAATTCACCCAAGAAAGGGGCTCCATGGACAACACCTTGAATCGCATTTGGACTTTTCCCCGTTACCATCAGCAGCATCTCATCCAGCATACGGTTCATGGCGACCGGTGAATACTCGTACCACGGATTAGAAGGCAAGGGGTAGAGATACCCATTTTGAACAGCGCGAAGTCCTCTCCAAATCGAATGGTGCTGGAGAGTCAGCCAGCTTAGACGTGTCGACTCATCCAGACAAACGAACAACAGGATTCGCTCCGGGTCAATGCTCGCAAGCTGCTCGAGTGTGATTGGCCGATTGCAAGGTTCCATTTCCTCTTCCACAAGAGAAAGCTGCAAATCGTCGCATAGAAGCTCCTTCATTCCCTTGTTGTTGTAAAGATGGATGCCATCCCGATAAAGTCGAATGATCGCAAATTTATCTTGTTTGAGCACGGATTGCAGGTCTGCTCGAACGGCAGCAACCTTCGCCTCATAAGAAGCGATCCAGGCGTCACAAGCTGCTTCTTTGCCCGTGTAACTGGCAACCTCACGTAATTGCTCCTTCCAGCCAGAAGATTGGAGGGTCATTACGTCAATGCCGTGTGCGGACAAACGTTGTCTGGTAGTACCGGCAAGCTCTATGTGGCTAATGACAACATCCGGCTTGGCACCTAGAAGCATGACTTCCTGATCGTCATCGTTCCACGTTGTTTCGACCGCTTTTAGATGAACCGCGATCTGTTGCTGATACTGCTGATAGTAATAGGGGGTCCACTTCGCATCCAAAGGAGCAGCGACTGGTATAATCCCCAGTACTACTAGATGTCCCAGCAGGGAAGGGGAGTAGACGGCAACTTTGCGCGTGGTAGCTCTTTCATACGCGGAGGGGGATACACCCACTTCCTTTTTGAACTTCCGGCTAAAGTAAAACTCATCGCTGTACCCGATTGCTTTCGCAATATCGCGCAGCTTCATATCCGTCTCGCGTAACAATCGCTTGGCGTGATTGATACGCAGACTCGTTACATAATCCATGACACTTTGTCCGTAAGCTTTCTTGAACGAATCGCCAAAATAGCTCGGACTTAAGTTCGCCATCGCTGCCAACGTAGTTACGTTTAATGGACGATCGAAGTTACAGATCATATAGACGCGAACCTCGTTGAGTGACATTTTGCGACTAGGCTCGTATTCTTCGTTATGCTTCATGAATCCATCCACCTTTTCAGGCACGTGCAGATGCTTGTGATAATGATAATTATTATCTATGAATGGTGACGAAAATGATAGAGGAAGAAAAAATAAGACGACCGCTCCTACTGTAGGTAGGGAAGCGATCGCCGCCAGTTCAATTATGGATTACTCTTCGCCGGTCGCTACCGGATTATCTGGATACGAGCTCCAATCACTCCAACTGCCCAAATACAATTTCACATCGGTTCGACCTGCAGCATGGAAAGCGAGCAAATTGGAGCAAGCCGTCACGCCTGAGCCGCAATAGACGATCAATTCTTTATCAGCGTAAGGAGCGAGACGCTTTTGCAGCTCGTCTGCTGGAAGCATTGTCTGATCCGCAGCCAGGTTGTCCTTATAAAAGAAATTGTGCGCCCCGGGTATGTGACCTGCTTTTGCGTCGATCGGTTCGTTCTCGCCGCGGTAGCGTTCTGGTGCACGAGAATCGAGCAATACAGTATGTTCACTGCGTTTTTTGACACCTTCCATGTCAACCAGCATATCGTGACGTACATGGGGGACGAACTGACGAGCTTGTACAGTAGGTACTTCTGCTGTTACCTCATAGCCAGCCTTTTTCCAAGCAGCGTATCCGCCGTCGAGGACAGCTACCTGATCGTGACCAAGGTATCGCAGCAGCCACCATAGCCGTCCTGCCATCGCCATTTCCTGATCATCGTAGGCGATGACAGTCGTGTTGGCATCGATTCCCGCATTTGAAAAATGGGCAGCCAGCAGATCCGTATCTGGTAGGGGATGACGTCCACCATGCTCGCTTTTGGTGCCAGAAAGGTCACGGTTCAGATGAAAGTAGAGGGCTTGCGGGATATGGTCCTTCGTGTATTCCTCTGCACCTGCTTCAGAAGCACTTAAAGCAAAACGACAATCGACGACCACCAAATTTTCATCGTTCAGATGATCCTTGAGCCATTGAGGTGTGACAAGTGCTTGCATGAATCTCCCTACTTTCTCTTTTTTCTTCATCATAGCAGATGGCAATCCAATCAGGTACAATAATTACGGAAAAGTGGTTAGTAGAGAGGAGAAGAGAGATGAAGCGTTTCATTCGCTATTTTTTAGAGGGGTTATTGTTTGTCATTCCTTTGGCAGTGACAATTTATATTTTGTACTGGATTTTCACGACCGTGGATAACTGGTTCTATCTGCTGGTCCATAGGTGGTTTAATCTCCAAATTCCAGGACTTGGTGTCCTCTTGACTATACTTGGCATCACGATTGTAGGCTTCCTCGCATCGAATGTACTGACACGTGGAGTGCTTTCGCTGGTATCCACTGTCTTCGAGAAAGTACCATTTATCAAACTCATTTATACGTCCATCAAGGATTTGATCGGAGCGTTTGTAGGGGAGAAGAAGAGCTTTGACAAGCCGGTGCTCGTGACGCTATCCAAGGATGGAAATGCGAAGGCCATTGGGTTTATTACAAAGGAAAGCCTCGATTCTTTCGGTCTCAGCGACCACGTAGCAGTCTATCTGCCGCAGTCGTACAATTTTGCGGGAAATCTCCTGTTGTTTCCGAGTGATCAGATACAGCTGCTTGATACGGAAAGCTCAGAAGTCATGGCATTCCTGGTATCGGGTGGGGTGTCCGGAGGGCAGCAAAACGGTAACAAAAAAAGCAGCGATGCGTAAATCTATCTAATTTCGACTGTTCCACACAAAAAAGACACTCAAGCGAGTTTGAGTGTCTTTCATTTCAGTAACGTTAGCTGCTAAAAAATCCACTATGGCTGGAATATTTGCGACGATAGTGGCGATGACCGTATGTTCGATGCCCCATCTTCCACGAGGGCCGATATCGGTAATCACTGCTGCTGTACTTGTGATAGCCACGTCCGGTCATTTTCCATAAGAACCGGGCGCCTTTCTTAAAGAGGACCGCCACAATGACAACCGCAACGATCAAAATAACGGAACCGATCCCCAAAATCGTGAGTAGGACTGACATCCACATCGTCTCCTCGCCTAAAAGGTCTTACCTTTTTTACGGATGACTCCACAGGAAGTTTCAATTATCCCTCGGCATTCAAATATTTCTCATAGGGCGTGTAGTCGATTTCTTTGGATTGCAGGTGGGCAATGAGCCATTTATGGTCACGCTTGGGGGTTGCTACGATGTATCCCTTTACAATCAAATCTGTTGTAATGGTGGTTGCTTTCTCTTCTAATGCAATCTGGCCGATTTTCGCTGCGATGGAACGTCTCGCAACATCACGAAACAACTGTGGTACAGGATCAACCAGTTCATTGAGCAAGGTCAAACCCTCATCTGTCCAGAGCGAACGTGTCTGATCAATGTAATGGTCTTGCCAATCCAAGTCAGATTTTCCGTCTTGCTTGGGCATGGACTTGAGAAATTTGCGGAACATGAAGTACCCGCCAATCGCCATCAGACTTACGAGAACAATGGTCCAGCCAACGATAAACAGGGAAAACCCTGTAGACATTTCACCCATACCTTGTACACCTCATTACCAATATCCATTCATTAGTAAAATTGTACCTTATTTTGGTTCGGGCAACAAACTTTTTGTGCGTTTACCTATCCTAAGGGGTTTGCTCTTCCCAAGAACACATACAATTTAGTATGATTAGAATTAATCTTTATTGGGAGTTGACGCTCATGTTCAAGCTTGGACAACGCGTCGTCATTGTTGCCGACTCCTTCGAGCAGGGTTTGCCTTTGGGTGAATACGGTTACCTGATTGCTCGTGACCGCAATCCGGACAGCGCATTTTCCTGGGTTTTACGCATTCCGAAAATTGATAAGCATATCGCCGTTGTAGAAGAGGATATCGCCTTGGAGGAGCAATTGCTGGAGGAAGAAGCAAACCGCATCTCGCATGAGGCTTTACTTGACTTTGCATTGGCGACAAGGAACGAAGCACTGTTTCGACAACTGATGGGCATGGAAGATGCAGAAGAGGCAAATGACGAACCGGCGAAGGAATCAATGGAGGAATTTATCCGTAAAGTAAATATCAAAGCATGGATCTAATTGGTGATACAAGCATTTGAAACTTTTGTGAGGAAATGAAAGCGAGGCTGTTTCATGTCTGAATTTGTGACGTTTACCAATGAGCTTGGTCAAACCATCGATATGTCCCGAGAGGATTACCAGAAAAAAATAATTCCGCAAAATCTGGATAAGTACTGGGATGAAAAAGATAAGCTTCGCGATTTTGCGATGGAGTTGGTGAAGGGTCAATTTCACGAGCAAGCCGCTGTCGCTGCCGACAGGCTTCTCGAATTATACGGGCCAATTGAGTCTGCTCTCATTTTCCGTGCAGTCGTTCATATGCAGGCGAGAGAGTTTGAAAGCGCTAAAAAAATCCTGACAGATTGTTTGGAACGATTCCCGTCATCGGGTACGGCTTGCACCAATTTGGCAAAAATCTTCGCGTTTGAAGGAGATGAGCCAAAAGCGTTCGAGACTCTACATACAGGTTTGCACAAAGACCCGAATCAAGAAAATGGCTTGAACATGTTTGTCGAGAGCTTCTTGCAAAGAGGGAAAAAGGATGAGTTAAAAGGACAGCTGGAGGCGCTGGCAAGTAAAGAAGGAGCTTGGAGACCACAGCTTCAACTGGCTCGTCTTGCTTTGACGGAGGAGGACCTCCTGAATGCGATGAAATGGTACACGGTAGCGATTGAAGGAGCGAAGGATCGCTTTGAGGTCGTCATGACTGTGACTGGTGAATTGGGACAAGCGGGTTATGTCTATCAATTGATTCAGATTTGTGAAAAGTTCTGGACGCCACATTTCCCGTATCCGTATGCGGGCTTCAACTATGCCAATGCTCTGTTGGCGACTGATCAAATGGAAAAAGCAATCGGCATCCTGCGTAACATGCAAGAGCATTTGCCAGATAACTACAAGCCAATGGTCGATCACTTCCTGAATCGAGTACCTGGAGCGCTCGAAGTGGAAGCAGCCGCCCAACAGAAAGTCGTTGAGAGCCAAATGGATGATCCGACGACGAAGAAGAGCAAGTGGAAGTTTTGGAAGTAAATCGATAGCTAGAGCGCCCGGCATTTCACTGTCGGGCGTTTTTCTGTAAGAAGGGGGATTGTGCGATGCTGCATCATGTGGAAGTGAATGTCTCCAATCTGGCGCGCTCAAAAGATTTTTGGGGTTGGTTGCTGGAGGGTGAGCTGGGTTATACGCGGTATCAGGAATGGGCCAGTGGGGTAAGCTGGAAACAGAATGGCACCTATCTGGTATTCGTCCAGACAGAAGAGCGATTCCTCGACATTTCGTATCACCGTTGTCGTGTCGGTTTGAATCATCTGGCATTTTACGCACGGGATCGGGAACATGTGGAAAAGCTGCGGGAGGAAGCTGCTCGTCGCGGCATCTCCTTACTTTATCAGGATCGGCATCCCCATGCTGGAGGAGAGGGGCATTATGCTTTGTTTTTCGAGGACCCAGATAGAATAAAGGTCGAAATCGTGGCACCCTGATCTCCCCGGAACATATTAGTCCATGAAAAAACGGTGCAATCATCCCCGGTAGATGGTTGGCACCGTTTTTTAGAAGCCATCTATTTGAACTGGCTGGTGAGCCGCCGCTCTATATAGGCTACGCCTTGATACATCAGGGTAGCGATGACCGCGATAATGGCTAAGCTCATCATGACCAGGGTGAAATTAAACACTTGGAAGCCGTATATGATCAAATACCCCAAGCCTTGCTGGGATACGAGAAACTCTCCGACGATGACGCCTACCCACGAAAGTCCGACATTTACCTTCAGCGTTGCGAGAAGGGTTGGAATGGTAGCCGGCAAAATGACGAGCGTGAAGATTTGCCGTTTGCTCCCTCCGAGTGTTTGCACGACTTTGACGTAGTTTTGATTGACTTCCTTGAAGCTGGTGTAGACGTTGATCGTGGTGATGATGACCGAGATCGCGCACCCCATAGCTATGACGGAGAGCAAACCTGGACCAAAGCCGACGATAAAAACCGGACCGAGGGCTACCTTTGGCATACTGTTGGCAATAACCAGGTAAGGCTCTAGTACGCGGGAGAGAAAAGGGGACCACCATATGATCGTTGCCATGACGGTTCCCAGAATCGTTCCTAAGAGAAAGCCGATAATCGTTTCCCATACAGTCAAGCCAACATGCGGGAGAAGACTGCCATCTTGCAGCTGCAACCAAAATTGAGCCCAAATCTTGGAGGGATAGCTGAAGATGAACGCATTTATGGTATTGGTTCGAGCCAACAGCTCCCATAAGCCGAGAAAAACGAGAAAGAGGAACAGTTGTGTGGAAAAAACGGAAAAGCTCATACGCTTTTCTAGCTGCAAGTAGCGGCGATGGACGGATTCAATTTCCTTTGGCTGCATCAGACACTACCTCCATCTCTTTCCACACGCGATGGAACAAGTCTTGGAATCCTTCATGATTTCTGGCGTCGAAGGGCAGAGCATCCCGAATCGGGCTGGGTACGACAATCTCGCTGTTGATACGTCCCGGGTTGCGTGAAAAGATATAAACGCGATCGCCCATCGCGATCGATTCGGAGAGATCATGTGTTACAAGGACTGCCGTTTTTTTATGCCGACGCAGTGTTGAAAAAATCAAGTCTTCTAGCTTGAGTTTGGTCTGATAGTCCAATGCCGAAAATGGTTCGTCAAGTAACAGCACATCCGGTTGACAGGCGAGTGTTCGGACGAGGGCAACCCGTTGCCGCATGCCGCCTGACAGCTGCAGGGGAGAGGATTTGCGCACATCAGACAGCTCCATTTCATCCAGCAGATGCAGCGCGTACTCCTCTGTTTCTTTGGTTCGGATGCCTTGGATATCGAGTCCGAGAAACACGTTGTCTTCGATGGAGCGCCAGTTGAACAAATAATCTTGCTGCAGCATGTAGCCAACTTGCCTAGACGTTCCTTGGACTTCTCTTCCGTCGATCCACACCTTGCCT
Source organism: Brevibacillus sp. AF8 (assembly GCF_021270385.1). Taxonomy (NCBI): domain Bacteria; kingdom Bacillati; phylum Bacillota; class Bacilli; order Caryophanales; family Paenibacillaceae; genus Brevibacillus; species Brevibacillus sp. AF8. The sequence continues at coordinate 151,907 of NZ_JAGQDN010000002.1, forward strand.
GCTGTCGGCTTCTCCAGCCCTGCGATCAGGGAGAGCAGCGTCGTCTTTCCACAACCGCTGGGACCAACCAGACAAATGAATTCGCCTTCCTCCACGCGCAGGTTAATGTCTTGGACCGCCATGAACGCCCTGGTCGTGGATAAATAAAGATGGGTCACGTGGCCGAGTTCTATTTTTGCCGGCGTAGAAGAAATCTGCTTCATGACGGCCTATTTCCCTTCTTTGGATTGGATAGCAAAAGTGGTGTTTACCAGCTTGTTGTAATCAGCGCGTTGCTTTAATTCACCAGCGGAATCCATAATATCTTGTAGCTGGTTCCATTCTTTTTCGTCCAGAATGGGATCTGTCGCATAGGAGCCTTGCTCCAGGTAACGCTGTACAGCGGTTTCCAGAATCTTTGGATCGATTTGCTCGAAGTACTTGCCTATTACATCAGCCGTTTCTTTTGCACTGTGGCTGGCAACCCACTGTTGCCCTTTGTAGACCGCATTGGTAAACTTTTGGATAGCTGCTGCGTTGCTGTCGATATAGCTTTGTTTTGTCATGAAGACAGTGTAAGGAACGGTTCCGCTCTCTTTGCCAAAAGAGGCGACGACATGGCCGATTCCTTCCTGTTCAAAGCGGGAGGCTTCCGGTTCGAACAACTGTACATACGCTCCTGTACCAGATGCGAAGGAAGAGGCAATGTTTTTGAATTCGATATTCTGAATGAGTTCCAGGTCGCCTTGCGGATTGATGTTGTGCTTTTTGAGTACATACTCCCCGACCATTTGCGGCATGCCGCCTTTACGTTGCCCCAAGAAGACACTGCCTTTTAGCTTGTCGAAAGTAAAGTCATCCATTTTGGTGCGGGAGACGAGGAAGGTACCATCCGTTTGTGTGAGCTGCGCGAAGTTGACAACGGGATCGGCAGCTCCTTGCTGAGAGACGTAGATGCTGGTCTCGGAGCCGACGAGCGCGACCTCGATGCCGCCAGATAACAGAGCCGCCATCACTTTATCTCCGCCGGGAATGGTTGAGAGCTCCACTTCCAGACCTTCTTCCTTGAAAAATCCTTTTTCAAGTGCGACATATTGCGGGGCGTAAAACAAAGAACGAGTCACTTCACCAATTCTTATTTTTTCGGGAGTGCTGGAGCAGCCAGTCAAGACGGCCGTCATAACGAGAAAAGCGGCCAGCCCCAGCGCCAAAAATCGTTTCATGATAAGGAGTCCCTCCTTGCTAGGCTTTGTATGTTGTAGGCTATGCGCCCAGACAAAAAAGGGTGAATGCCTAGAGATAGAGACAGGCACATGATGAGGGAAGGCCACAAAGGAGATGGACATAGCGTGATCGTTACATTTTTAGGCACCGGATCAGGTGCACCCACTACGCGAAGAAATGTGAGTGGGATCGGCTTGCGATTTTTACAGGCAGGAAAGTGGTGGTTGTTTGACTGCGGAGAGGGGACGCAGCACCAGCTACTGCGAGCACCGATGAAAATCAGTCAATTGGACAAAATTTTTATCACCCATCTGCATGGGGATCATCTGTACGGACTGATCGGACTGCTTGCGAGCCGGTCATTGCGCAATACCGAGCCAACTCCGTTAGAGCTGTACGGACCACCGGGGCTCGATAAATATTTTCGAGCGATCATGGAGGCAAGTCCGGTTCATTTGCAATATCCATTAGAAATAAAAATCGTCAGTGAGGGCGTAATCTACGAGGACGAAGAGATCGTGGTGAGCTGTCGGATGGCGAAGCATCGCGTGCCTTCGTTTGCTTATGCCGTGGTGGAAAAGGAGAAGACAGGAGCATTTCAAGTAGAACTGGCAAAGCAGGCCGGGGTGCCGTCAGGGCCGCTGTTTGGAGCCTTGAAGAGAGGAGAACAGGTCACACTCGAGGATGGTCGTGTTCTGGACGGGAAGGACTTCGTTGGAGAGCCGCAGCCAGGACGCAAAATCGTCTTCAGTGGAGATACGGAACCGAGCCACGCGGTACTCGAGCTGGCAAAAGGGGCGGATTTGCTCGTCCACGAAGCGACCTACGCCCATCACGACAAGGAGCTGGCGACCAGAAGCGGGCATTCCACAGCACGAGAGGCGGCTCAAATTGCCAAAGAGGCTGGCGTGAAACAACTGTGTCTGACTCACTTCAGTCCACGTTATGAAGATGAAGACGGGGATTTTTCGATGGAGGATTTGTTGGCAGAGGCGCAGCAAATTTTCCCAGCGACCCAATTGGCTGACGATCTCGGCAGCATTTCTGTCAAGCGAGAGAGAAACGATGGGAGAAAGAAATAATCCTTGCTATAATGAATGATCACGATGGAGGAGGTGGGGGAGCATGAAGCGGATTACCTTTGCTACACCAGAAGAACTTATTCAACATTGTCAGTCGGAAGAAGTCAGCCTCGTTGTCGAATATCGAGACGAAGTGAACAAGCAACGCCAGGTCATTTTGACGGGCGAGCAGCTTGCAGAGGCACAGACCTACCTAAACTTCTCCAAATCCGAAGCGTATTACCGGAAGGACGGACTTTTTTACGAAGTCATCGCAGGCTGGAAGTAAAACACATCGTCAGGAGATGAGTAGACGTGTCTGGCAGAGGTTCCAACCGGTCGATTGCGGTTCGCTACATGATGTTTGTGCTTGGCTTGTTCGTTGGTGCATTCGGTACGGTGCTGGCCATTAAGGCAAACTTAGGCGTAGCACCCTGGGAAACCTTTCACATCGGCCTGCAAAAAACATTTGGATTAACGATTGGCCTATGGTCTCAGATCGTAGGAGTCGTTGTCATTTTCGCCACGTATTTGGTGGCAAAAATCAAGCCCAATTTTGGAATGTTCTTAAATATGATTTGCTTTGGCTTTTTTCTCGATCTTATCTTATGGTTGGATTTTATTCCTGAACTGCAATCAATTTGGGCGAGGTTCTTGATGTTTCTCGCAGGTGTTGTTGTTCTGGCTGTCGGAATCGGGATGTATTTGTCTCCTTCTCTTGGTGCGGGTCCGCGTGACAGCTTTATGCTGGCGATGAATGAGCGTCTTGGCTGGAGTATCCAGCGAGTCCGCCTCATTATAGAAGTAACCGTCCTGCTCGCAGGAGCAGCTTTGGGTGGACCTGTGTCAATCGGCACGATTCTGATCGCGCTGTTAACGGGACCAATGATTCAACGGACGATTCCGTTTTGGCGTCAAGTTATGAAAAAACAGTATGAACTGCCCGAGCCTGTTGAAAGACAAGCGAGCTAATCTCCATTCAATTTGCCAGTAGCTGTGTAAAAATCCGGGAAAAACGGTCTTGTATAGGCGAAGGTCCAATCATCTTTGAGCATTCGCACATACAGTATGACTAGTTGCTGGCAAAGGAGGGAAAGCGAATGAGTCTGTTCAACGGAGGATTTGACGACTTTGCTTTAATACTGGTGTTGTTCGTATTGCTCGTTATCGTTGCTTGCTCTTGCGACTAACGAAAAACACTGGGTAGCTTCGCCAGAGGGAGAGCGATTTTTCGCTCTCTCTTTTGTTTTGCATGGAAAAGGCTTCGCCAAAGAGTGGCGAAGCCAAGGGTAGACATATCTTATCCGAGACGATCATGCACTTGCTTTTTTACACTGGACATTTGCTGGTCGGATAATTTGACACCGACTGCCTTGCTGACTTTTTTAATCAGCTCGCTTAATTTCTTGTCGTCCTTCAAGTCTTTCATGGAAAAGTCTTTTGCCAGTGATCGTACATCGCCCATCGTCCATTTTTTCTTGCTTTTCTTGTTGATGGACTTCAGTAAATCACGTGGATTGCCCTTCGCTTTGAGCTTGACTTTTGCCCTTGCTTTTCCTTTTGCTTTTGCCATGATGCTTCGCTCCTTTCAAAAGAATACGTCTGCCCTATGCAGTTATATGGAAAAGCAAGGGGGTTCGCTTGGACAGATTCACGCCGCTTTTCGCCTATTTTGCTTAACGTTGTGCAATGGCCCAAACCCATAGGGGGAGCCGTGACATAGGATGAGTCAGAACGATGCATGACAGGAGGCTAGTAGGTTGAAAATTGTCAGCTTTCATCGGGATACGCCATTTACCGAGATACTGTCAGATTTGAAAACCAAGGTTCTGACCAAAACCGAGAGACTTCCATGGCGATGCTATGATGACCTTTCTTGCTTGTGTGTCAAACAAAAGATTTTTGAGCAGCATGAGGAGCTTTTTCGAAGGTATAAAGCGATGGTGGAAGAGAACATTACCGTAAGTGTCCATGCGGAAGGGGAGGATGAAATCCCGTGGGGCGTGCGATATGTAGGGGCACAAAGATTGTGGCGAAAGGGGCGCGGAGCAGGCGTCAAAGTCGCTGTCATCGATACAGGAATCTCCCGGGATCATTTTGATTTGAGAGATCAAATAAAGGGCGGCATCCAACTTGTACGCGGCAAACAAAATGGACACGGTACGCATGTCGCAGGAATCATCGTAGCTGAGATGAACCAAAGAGGAATTGTGGGAGTGTCTCCTGAGGCCCATTTGTATGACGTCCGTGCTTTTGATCATGAAGGTCAATCATCTTTGTCGACCATTTTGCAGGCTCTGCAATGGTCGATTGCCAATAAGATGGATGTGATCAACATGAGCTTTGGCATGCCCCAATATAGCGAAGCAATGGCGCGAGCAGTTGGCAGGGCCCATCAGCAAGGAATCGTACTGGTGGCTTCTGCAGGAAACGGAGGGGGAGAAGCGGAGTATCCCGCTCGGTACGATGGTGTCATAGGGGTTAGTGCGATTGATCAAACGGGAAAATTGGCATCGTTCAGTGCGAGAGGCAAGGGCGTAAATATGAAGGCACCCGGAGTTGATATTTTGTCTACGTGGCCGGGCAATCAGTTTAAAAAGCTGAATGGTACTTCTATGGCTGCCCCGCATGTGGCAGGGCTGAAAGCGCTAGAAATTGGTCGCAAACGAAAAAAAGCGTAGCGTTTCTACGAAAAAACAGCTCCCAGGCTAAAATGAAGCCAAGGAGCTGTTGCTTTTAATAAACGAATTATTGATGGATTTTGGTGTCATGGTCTTGCTGGACACGGAACCATATATTAAGATCGTTAATAACACTGGCCAATTCGTGGATCTCGCTGTTCAATTCGCAAGATCTTACGAAATTTTCCTCTTCGGACATTTGTTTGGTTTTCTCAATGATAACCTGCTCTACCCGGTGTATTTGATCCGGAATGGTTGCGCGGATTTCTTCCCATTCCAGCAACATGTCCGCTCTTTCTACAGTCGAATAATCTTCCCATTCCAGATGCAGCACGGGAAGTCGTATACCTAGCCGTTCATCATGGATAAATTGATAGCGCAAAGGTGAACTCACTCCTCTCCACCTCCATCATACCAAAAATGAATCGGTACGGGGAGAGAAATACACACGAAAGGAGCAACCATGTCAAAAGGACGTGTTCTTATCGATGCGGATGCTTGTCCGCGCCAGGCACTCTTAACCGCCCAAGCATTGTGCAAAGAGCTCGACTGGATCTGTTTGACCTTTGCCAGTTATAATCATCAAATCGGCAACGCAAATCATGTGACGGTAGATGCCGGGCCACAAGCGGTAGATATGAAGCTGGCGAACGAAACGAGTCCGGGGGATGTCGTGGTGACACAAGATATTGGTCTGGCAGCTCTCATTCTCGGGAAGAAAGCCCATGCCCTGACACCACACGGGATGGTTTTTGACCCAGAACGGATTGCGTTTCACTTGGAAGAACGAAATGAAAAAGCGAGATATCGCCGCGGGGGAGGTCGTACGAAGGGGCCTGCTGCTCGTACACGAGAAGACGATCAACGATTTGCTGAGTCCCTGCGCTTTTTGATAGAAAGAGGAGATCAACAATGATTCAGACAACTAGAAAAAATGGATATGTAGGCGGAGCACTAGCGTTTGCTGTTCTTGCTACGATCATGTTTGCCCTCTACCTAGCAGGGAGAGTGGCAGGTATGGATCAAGCTGCCATCGCATTTGCGGAGTCGATTCGCTCGGATGTTGGGACTGCCTTTTTTCGATTGGTAACCAATCTGGGCGGAGGCATGTTCCTTGTACCAGTAGCAGTGATTATGATCGTTGTCCTATACATAAAGAAATATCGTGTGGAGGCAATGTTTGTTCTCATTTCCCTCGGTGTCAGTGAAGTCGCAAATGAGCTTTTAAAGCTGTTTTTTGCCAGACCTAGACCGAGTGGCGTCAATCTGATTGAGCTGCCGGAGTCCTTTTCGTTTCCGAGTGGTCATGCAATGATCGGACCAGCCTTTTATTGCATGGTCGGGTTTTGGATTGCCCAGTGGTTTGCGGAGAAAAGATGGTCGTCGCTTGTGCAGCCTGCGATTTTTATTTTCGTGGCATTGCTCGCGTTCAGCCGTGTGTACTTGGGCGTTCATTTTTTGAGTGATGTGCTTACTGGCTTTTTCCTGTCGATGTGCTGGTACTTTCTCCTTCGTCTTGGCTATGAAGAATGGATGGGGAGACGAAGCACAGTCGTCGACCCCATACCGCATTCCAGATAATCTAGGTGGAATACCCTAATTCACTCATTAAACTCAGCCATTTTTCTACGCTGGGTTTATTTTTTTTGTCCTTCGGCAAGACGATGTACGCCGAGCGTTTGGGAGGCTTATTGCCTGTGATGATCAGTTCCTTCAAGGTACCAGCCGCAAGCTCGGCTTTGACGGTAGAGCGCGTCAACAAGCTCACGCCGAGACCCTCTTTTATCAGATCGATGGCGAGCTCCGCTTTGTCTACTGTTAGCTTGGGTACGTAATTTCGCGGCAGTGTCTGTCTTATCCACTCGTTAAAAGGAGGGCCCCAATTCATGTACAGCAGCGGCAGATTGCGCAGTTCGCGCCAATCGACGTGTGTAGATGCGGCGATGGAGCTCTCTGGACAGCAAACCAGGACAATTTCATCATCCCACGTTGGAATGACGTCAAAGTTGGGTAAGGATGGAGGAACGTATACGATTCCGATTTGAATCACGTTATCCAGCAAATACTGGATGACATCGGACGAGTGGCCTGTCTTTGTGCTGATGGCAATTTGTGGATACCGGTAGTGGTACTCTTTCAAGATTGGTTCGAGGGTGGATGTCCAGATCGCGTTTAAGCTGCCAATCGATAAATAGTCTTCATAAGGCTGGAGTGAGGCGACTTCATTTAGGGCTTCATGGGACAGTTTGAGAATTCTCTCTGCATACGGTAAAAGGGTTAAGCCCGCTTGGGTTATCTCAACACTTCTTTTATCACGAATGAAAAGAGGTTTGCCAACTTTTTCTTCCAGTTGCTTGATTCGCATTGTCACCGTAGACTGGACTAAGTGGAGCATTTCCGCAGCCTTGGTGAAATTTTTCGTTTGGGCCAATGTGTAGAAAGCGCGTAATTGTTCGAAGTCCATACAGTTGGAATCCCTCTTATCTAAATATTTGATTACCATATACAAAATTGTTCGTTTCCCAAATTATACCCTGTTCGCTAAGCTGGGGATATCCTTATTTCATGGGCTATCGGGAGAGCGAGGGGTATTGGAATGAAGTGGGAATGGTGGCGAGAAACGCCCTTTTCAGTGAAGCTCTTGTTAAGCACATCTTTTATGATGAATATGGGTTTTTATGCATTAATCCCATATCTCACTTTGTATTTGACAGGCAGCATCGGCTGGACACTGGCGATGGCAGGAATTGTCCTGAGTGTGAGACAGTTCTCGCAGCAAGGTCTTGCCTTTCTTGGCGGTGTGATCGCGGATGCCTTCGGATACAAAGGGGCGATGTTCCTCGGGTTGGGCGTGCGTGCTGTTGGTTTTGCGATGTTCGCTTTTTGTACCGAGACGTGGCACTTTTTTGTTGCCGCGATTCTTTCCGGTTTGGGTGGGGCGTTGTTTGAGCCTGCATGTTCTGCTGCCTATGCCATTATTACGCCTGACGCCATTCGAAAAGAAGTATTCTCCCTTCGCAATGTGCTTGGCAATATTGCAGTTGTCGGCTCTCAAATCGTGGGGACAGCACTCTCGGCTATTGATTTTACGTACATTTCGCTGTTTGCAGGGGCGGTTTTTGGTGTGAATGCTATCGTGATCTTCTTTTTATTCCCACCGATTCGCGCCACGAATACACGGCATAGTATATGGGAAAGTATGTCTACGGTAGTGAAGGACAAGCTGTTTGTACGTTATACCTTTATTTTGATGGGGTATTATTACTTGAATATGCAGGTGTTTTTAACGATTCCGCTATTTGTTGAAAATGTTACACATAGCAAGGTGAATGTAGGGATCGTGCTTTCTGCGCTTTCGCTGTTTGTGATCTTATTTCAAATGAAAGTGACACAATTGCTGGAGGGTTATCCGCAAAGGCTTACCTTGATTGGCATCGGGACGTTGTTTATGAGCGTGGGACTATTTTTGTTCACGTTTGCTGATTCATTGTGGCTCATTCTCTTGGATGTGTTCCTTTTTGCACTAGGTACCATGATTGCTGTTCCGAATCTGGTGGATGTCGTTCCCCGTTTTGCTCCTAAAGATTTGGTGGGCGCCTATTATGGCTTTAACGGATATTCGATTGCCATCGGAGGTTCATTTGGACAGGTAGCGGGAGGATGGGTGTACGATGTCGGGCTGCGTTTGCAAACGCCGTGGCTGCCGTGGACCATTTGTTTGGTCATTGGTTTTTGGGTGGCCTGGATGCTGCATCGTATGGAACAACAAACCGGACAAATCGGGAATGATTTGAAGAAAATAGCTCGCTCATAAATATTTTTGGGCGAAATGAAACATTTTCCATTGTTCATACGTATATATCGATAGAGATGATTGGCGCAAGAAAGTGAGGGAATTTTATGGAAGATATGAAAAAGCTGAAGCGCATGTTGCTGGTAACGAGTTCCCTTGGATTTGCAGTCTTTGCCATGGTAGTCGTTACGGAAATTGTCCGAATCTCATTGTAGCAATGCCAAGCCTAACGCATCGCATATAAAACATGAAAAGCTTGCAGTCCCTTCTTGAAAGTAGGGGGCTGCAAGCTTTTCTTTTTGATTTACGCTTCGAGTTTCTTTTTTAAATGGAATTGATACACGCATATCGCAATGATCATGAACGGAACTCCGCAGTACAAGGCGATGCGCTGTTCTGGATCGAATGCCAGACTCACGAGAACGAGCAAGTTCAAGATCAAGGAGATCAAAGGCAGTATAGGGTACAAAGGTGTACGGAACTTCAGGTCCTCCAGCTTTCCTCCATTTTTCAGGTAATGGCGACGGAAAGCGAGCTGCGAAGCGGAGATGGAGATCCATCCCACCTGTGCGCCGAGACCAGCGATGGACAAGAGCACCATGAACACCGTATCTTCTGCAAAAATACCGGACAGAAGAGACAAGAGAGCAATGGCAAACGTAATCAACAAAGCGTTCATCGGAATGCCTTTTCCATTTACCGCCCCAAGCTTTTTCGAAGCCATTCCTTCTTTGGACAGGGAGTAAAGCATACGAGTTGCTGCGTACAAACCAGAGTTGGCCACAGACAGAAGTGCTGTCAGGACAACGAAGTTCATAATGTCAGCTGCATAAGGAATCCCAATGCTGTCAAATACGACGACAAATGGACTTTCAATCACACCCGCCTGTTGGTGTGGAATCATCCCTGCCACAATGGCAATCGCCAGAATGAAGAATACGAGTGTGCGCCAAACCGTCGTACGAATGGCCTTCGGAATCGTCTTCTCTGGATTCTCACTTTCTCCAGCCGCAATCCCGATTAACTCGGTACCTTGAAAGGAGAAGTTCACGGTGATCATCGTCATCAGCAAGCCTGTAATTCCAAAGGGGAGAAGCGGGCTTTCTGTAAAGTTGGTGAGCATTGGCGCAGGCTGACCGTTTTTTAGGTCGATAATGCCAAACATCGCCGCTCCACCCAAGATGATGAACAAGATGATAGCGCTTACTTTAATGCTGGAAAACCAGAACTCAGACTCACCGAACGCTCGAGCAGATAAAGCATTTAATAAGAAGAGCACTACACCGAAGATCGCACACCACATCCAAACAGGTGAGTCAGGGAACCAACGTTGCATCAGCAATCCTGATGACAACAACTCTAAAGCAACGGTCACGGCCCAACCAAGCCAATACAACCAGCCTACACCAAACCCAAGTGCTGGGCTAACAAAGCGAGTCATATATGTTTGGAACGAACCGGCCACTGGCATGGCAACTGTGAGCTCGCCCAGACATAGCATAGTCAGGTACATGATAAAGCCGCCGACTAAATAGGAGAGAATGGCACCAACTGGTCCTGCCTGACTAATTGTATAACCTGATCCGAGGAATAACCCGGTTCCGATTACGCCGCCAAGAGAAATCATAAAGAGGTGTCTGCTGTTCATCGTGCGTTTCAATTGATTGTGCTGTTCCATGTTGCTTTGGGACATATAACCCTCTCCTTCACGCGAGTATGTTAAATGGATGTATGCGTTTTCAGGCGCGATAGCGATATATGCTCTGCAAGAATGATACCAAATGAAATACTTTATGAAAATATTATTTTTGAGGTATATCCTGGCAAAAAGTGCAAAATGATTCGGCAGTTGATGCAAAATAATTAAAAAAACGCCAAATCTCTTGGCGTTTATTAAAATTGATAAGGGAATAATTGGATTGGCTGAATAGCATCTCATGAGATTATCATGCAAGTTTTTTAGGGAACGATGAACCAACAAAACTGTCGAGAAGAAAAAGCGCAGGGCTCGTAGACCTTGACAAAGCCTACCCAGTCGGAACTGCAAAAAGGGGACCACGCTTGTCGAACACTTCTTCCTCGAGAACCTTCCGCCCGTAGGGTGGCTTTGGCTCGACGGACCCCTTTTTGCAGTGGAGACGGATAGTGAATCACCTTTGCAAGCGTGTCAGAGTCGAAGAGAACTGTGCTTTTTCTTCTCCTCCACTATGTTGACTCAAACCAAAACGTTTTTATTGGTATGCTTTACCCCTTTATCCCCAGCTTACGCAAACGATATTGCAAGCTCTGACGACTGATTTGTAATTCCTTGGCTGCTCTTGAAATATTTCCGTTATAGCGTTCCACAACATGGTGAATATATGCTGTTTCAAATTCTTGCATCGTTTCCTTCAACGGCTTTCCTTCGTCCACAAATGGCAACGTGTGGGGGGAAGGTTGCTCGATTGTTACAGAAGCGGCTGGCATACGACGCAAAAAGTGTAAGGGCAAGTGTTCATAACGGATGGTTGATTCGTCAATCATCAGATTCATGGCCCCCTCAATCAAGTGCTGAAGTTCACGCACATTGCCAGGCCAGTCATGCTGAATAAAAAATTGCAGAACCTCGTCACTGATGCTTCTTACCTCCATTTGGAACAGCTCATTGTATTTTTCGATAAAATGGCTGACCAGCATCGGAATATCTTCCTTGCGTTCCCGAAGCGGGGGGAGAAATAACGTGACGACTCCGAGCCGATAGTACAGATCTTTTCGCAAATGCGAATTGGCGATTGCTTCAACAGGATCTTCATTGATAGCCGCAATAATTCGTACATCGATCGTTCGATCCTTTGTGTCACCAATACGTCTAATCGACTTCTCTTGCAGAGCACGCAACAATTTTGCTTGTAGTGGCATACTAAGCGAGTTGATTTCGTCGAGAAAAAGTGTTCCGCCTTCTGCTTGCTCAAACAAGCCAGGTCGCTCTACTGCGCCGGTAAATGCTCCGCGAGCAGTTCCAAACAATAACCCTTCGATCAGGCTATCCGGAAGTGCAGCGCAGTTTTGTGAGATAAGGGGACCAGATGCACGCAGGCTGGCATTATGGATGCTTTGCACGAACAGCTCTTTCCCGGCACCAGTCTCACCGACTACCAATACGGATGAGGAGGTGCGTGCTGCGCGTTTGGCATTCTCGATGACATCGAGAATTGGACCGCTTCTCCCGATAATGTGCTCGAATGTGTAGCGTGACCCGTTTTTTTGCAGCAGGTTTTCTCTGATCAATCGTTCCATCTTGGTAACATCATTGGCGATTTCCATCGCCCCGATGATCTTGCCATTTACAATGATGGGGTACGTATTGTTGATGGTTGAAATTTCTTTTTGCTTGTCATTGAAATACGTTTGGCGTGTATTGCGGATGCTATTTCCGGTACGCAAGCATGTGAGCAAGGTACTTTCCTGACCAGACGGGAACTGAAAAACTTCTGCCAAAGGTTTGTGCAAAACATCTTGTCTGGTCATCGATTCCAGCTCGGTCATTTTGGCATTGTATACAATCGTTGTCCCGTCCGAATCGATGACGTGTACACCTTCATTCATTCTGTCCAAAGTATGTTCATAAATGCGCAAGAGAGTGTCAGCAGAAGAATTATGCGTAGAAGACGACACTGTGGTCACCAGCCTTTCCTTATGAGGGTATCATAGCATAAAGGGAATGAGTGCAAAAACATTATGCACTGCAAAAGATTACGAATGCGAGATGCAAAATTTTTTTGCTCAACTCATCGAATTGGATCGACTTTTTGGGGTTTTGCTGTTTGGCATCGTTCTTGCTAGATAATTTTAGCAAGTGATCTTGAAGGAGGCTAACGACATGAGTAAAACAAACGTGGTTATTGAACAAACAGAAAAATTTGGTGCGCACAACTATCATCCGCTACCGATCGTTATTTCCAAAGCAGAAGGCGTATGGGTACACGATCCGGAAGGCAATAAATATCTGGATATGCTGAGTGCATATTCTGCGCTGAACCAAGGACATCGTCATCCACGTATCATCCAAGCTCTGAAAGATCAAGCAGATAAAGTAACGCTCACTTCCCGAGCTTTTTACAATGACCAACTGGGTGAATTCTACGAAAAGCTCTCTGCGGTGACAGGTAAAGAAATGATCTTGCCAATGAACACCGGTGCTGAAGCAGTAGAGACGGCACTCAAAGCAGTTCGTCGCTGGGCTTATGATGTGAAAAAAGTACCAGAAAACCAAGCAGAAATCATCGTATGTGAAGGCAACTTCCATGGTCGCACTGTCACAGTGACTTCCTTCTCTTCTGCAGAAGAGTACAGACGTGGCTTCGGGCCATTTACACCTGGTTTCAAAATCATTCCTTATGGCGATATTGAAGCGCTTAAGCAAGCGATTACACCGAATACAGCAGCATTCATGCTGGAGCCAATTCAAGGAGAAGCAGGGATCATCATTCCGCAAGAGGGCTTCTTGAAGCAGGCACAAGAGGTATGTAAAGCAAACAACGTACTCTTGGTCAGCGACGAGATCCAAACGGGCTTCGGACGCACAGGTAAAATGTTTGCCAGCGATTGGGAAAATGTAGTACCAGATATGTACATCATGGGGAAAGCTCTTGGGGGTGGCGTGTTCCCGATCTCCGCAGTAGCAGCAGATAAAGAGATCTTGAGCGTATTTGAGCCAGGCTCCCACGGTTCTACTTTTGGCGGAAACCCACTCGGATGTGCGGTTGCCATCGCAGCTATGGATGTATTGGCTGACGAAGGTCTCGTACAGCGCTCCCTGGAAATGGGCGCATACTTCATGGAGAAATTGAAAGAAATCAACAACCCGATTATCAAGGAAATTCGCGGACGCGGTCTGTTCATTGGCTTGGAGCTGACTACAGCGGCTCGTCCATATTGCGAAAAACTAAAAGAACTGGGACTCCTGTGCAAAGAAACACATGAGACAACCATTCGCTTTGCACCGCCACTTGTTATCAGCAAAGAAGACCTGGATTGGGCAATTGATCGCATCAAACAAGTTCTGCACGTGACAGAAGCAGCAAACGCATAAAAGCAACAAGGAAAGCCATCCTGTACAGGGTGGCTTTTTTGTGGGTTATTATGACAGAATAATCGCATCATTCGTTCGACAAATTTCGACTGACTGTGGATAAAAGAAAAAAAACATCCACAAAGGAAATGCTTGGATGCTTATAAGTTACACACAATTTGCCCACATGTTACCAACAAGATGTCCACATTGCTTGTGGATATCCGAACGATTGTTCGATACAAATGCTTCTGGTACAATGGGCTCATATTAAGGATGGAGGTGAGCAAAGGTGAAATACTTAAGTGACCAAATGCTGATAGAAGTATATCATCGAGCTGTCGACCTTCAACTAGATGCAGCTTTTATCGAATTGCTTCGCGAAGAACTACAGCATCGGAATATCCGTATCACGCAGTTCAGCGCCTAAGAGCAAAATCATCACACATACGTCACATATGGCAAAAGCCATCCTCTTTTTTCGGGAGGATGGCTTTTGTTATCTTACGCTTGCTCCGTAATAAACTCAAAAGCGGTAATTCCTTTAATTGGTTCTTCATTGGCAAGCAACATTTCAGGCAAATAAAAATACACAGGACCATCCTCTTTAATAGGCCTGCCGCCTTTGGAGAATTGGAGGATGGCTCTTCTTGCCTCGGCAAGTGGAAGAACGATCGCTTCCTCATCCTCGCGGTGAAGACGGACATGAGTCACCTCTGGTAGGGGCTCAGCATTTGTAATGAAGGGATCAAGGCGCATTCCGTACTCGCCTTCGAGCACTTTGCGTTCTTCGGCTAAACTTTTTCTTTCGGAAGGAAGCGTAGCTCCTTCGCGCAATTCCTTATCCCACTGCGTACCTGTGCCAGCCAAATATTTTGCTTGCGTGGCCAGCGAGCTATCATCTTCGCCCGAGTATGTTTTCAGATCGAATTTGCGTTCATCAAAAACCCAGACGGTTGGATCCAATGTAATAGGGAAAGCAATAGCCCCTTTGAACACGATAACATCAGACATGCGTCATTCCTCCGTGGTCGTTCATAATCAATCTCTATATTACTATAGACCAGCAAATGACAGCAATTATCGGAAAAGCGAAAATTTCATAAAATAGTCTAAAAATTATTGACATACATTTTACAGATTATATAATCATATTAGAAAGTTATTATGTGAGAGTGAACTTTGCCTGTGATATTTGAATTCCTACTGAAAAGTGGGGGGGCCAGATAAAAGGCATTGTGTACAAGCCTTTCGATTTTTGAAAAGGCTTTCACGAAAAAAGGGAAGCTCACTTCGTCTTTCTCCCGCTGAACCATCAACGGCGATGAGCGCTAGAGAAGGAAACCTACATCATTCATCCCGAGGATGGTTGCAAAGCCGCAGAAACATTCAGGGAATTCAAACGACTTAGGGGGCGAAACTATGGCGAAAGGCACGAATGTGCAAGCAGATCTGATGAAGCAAAAAGGTATTTTAAAATGGATTGAAACCGTAGGGAATAAACTCCCGCACCCATTTGTACTGTTCATTATTTTGTGTGGCGTGTTAATGGTCGTCTCTGCAATCCTCGCAGCCATGGATTTTTCGGTTATACATCCTGCAAAAGGCGAAGAGGTTGCTGTAAAGAGTTTGCTTAGCGTCGAAGGTATTCATTGGATGTTAACGAGCATGCTGAAAAACTTTATTGAATTTCCAGCACTTGGCCTCGTTCTGGCGATGACGCTTGGAATTGGACTGGCAGAAAAAATCGGTCTTTTGACGACAGTTCTACGCAAAATGATGGCAGGCATTCCGGCAGCCGTTGTCAGTTATGCCATTGTCCTTGTCGGTATTTTAGGAAATCTTGCTTCTGATGCAGCCATGGTTATTATTCCTCCGCTTGGCGGTCTCGTGTTCTTGGCAATGGGGCGTCACCCGATTGCAGGCTTTGCAGCTGGTATGGCTGGTGTATCCTCCGGTTTTACAGCGAACTTTTTCATTGCCGGCACAGATGCTCTCTTGGCAGGGATCAGTACCGAAGTAGCGAAAACAATTGATCCAAATGCAATGGTTACACCTGTAGATAACTGGTTCTTCATGTCAGCTTCCGTTGTCATCCTCGCTTTCTTTGGAGGGTGGATTACCGATAAAATCATCGAACCACGTCTTGGCACGTATCACGGGGATCGAAACGTACAATTCGAGGAAGTAACTCCGCAAGAAAACAAAGCACTGCGCAAAGCTGGTATCGCAGCATTGATTTTCGTAGTCATTGTAGGGTTGCTGGTCGTTCCGGAGGGTTCACTGCTGCGTGATCCAAAGACAGGTGACTTCTTGACCTCACCGTTTTTGAAAGGGATCATTCCCATCATCTTGTTGTTCTTCGTGACTGTGTCGTTTGTGTACGGCAGAGCAATGGGACTGATTAAAACATCGAAGGACATTCCGCATTACATGTCCGAAGCCATCAAGGATATGTCAGGCTTTATTGTGTTAGCGTTTACAGCAGCGCAGTTCATCGCGTTCTTTAACTGGAGCAACATTGGTATTTTGATGGCTGTCAATGGTGCAGAATTCATGACAAGCATGGGCCTGACAGGCTTGCCGATCATTATTGCCTTCACCCTATTCACAGGTGTTTGTAGCTTGTTTATCACGAGTGGTTCAGCTTTGTGGGCGATCCTCGCACCTGTATTTATGCCAATGCTGATGCTGTTGGATTACAATCCGGCGTTTATCCAAGTCGCTTATCGGATTGCGGACTCCGCAACCAATACGATTTCACCTGTGAATCCGTACATCCCGCTCTTCCTGGCTTTCTATCAGAAGTATAATAAGAATGCCGGGATGGGAACGATTTTCTCTACCATGACTCCATTTGCAATCATTTTCTTGGTTGTATGGATCTTGCAGTTGACAGTATGGTACTTCCTGGATCTTCCATTTGGCCCTGGCGTATACGCTCGCTAGTTTATTATTTAGTAAGAAGAGAGTCGCTCATCAGGGCGGCTCTTTTTTTCGTGCACCAGAAGCTTGGACAATTGGAAAAAGACGGTTTATGCTGTGTGTATGTAAGTGAAGGGACTACGGGGAGGGAACGAGCGTGTACGATTTTGATCAGCGCATCGAACGTAAAGGGACAGACAGTGTCAAATGGGAGATTCAAAATCCGAGAGTCAACGGAGAAGGGATGCTTCCGCTGTGGGTGGCCGACATGGATTTTGCTTGCGCTCCTGAAATCACAGAGGCATTGATCAAACGAGCAAATCACCCGATATACGGATATACGTTGAAGTCAAATGCCCTTTATCAGAGCTTGAAAGAGTGGATACACAAGCGATTTGGTGTAGAGGTAGACGTGAGCTGGATGACAGGGATACCTGGGGTCGTTCCCGGCATTCACGTCGCTATAGAGGCTTTTACAGCCCCAGGAGACGGTGTCTTGATCCAGACGCCCGTGTATCATCCTTTTTATCATGCAGTCGAAAATCGTGGACGTCATGTCGTTGCCAGCCCACTCATAGAGCGTGACGGGCGTTATGAAATGAATTGGGATGATCTCGAACAAAAGCTGAGCGACACGCGGGTGAAGCTCATGCTGCTCTGCACACCGCATAATCCGATCGGCAGGGTATGGACCAGAGAAGAGCTGGAGCGCTTGGGGAGATTGTGTGTAGAAAATGGCGTGATTGTGGTTGCCGACGAGATTCATTCGGATTTGGTCTATGAGCCAAATGTTCATACGCCTTACTATTCGCTGGCACCGGAGCTGGCTAACCAGAGCGTTACCTTTCTATCAGCCGCCAAAACGTTTAATTTGGCTGGCCTGTATACTTCTTATTTGATGGCAGAAAATCAGCAGTTATTGCGGGACTTCCAGGTCACAGCATCCAAAATGGGCTACGAGAACCTGAATCTGTTTGGGATGGAAGCAACGATCGCTGCCTACCAACATGGAGAAACATGGCTGGAAGAACTGCTAATCTATTTACGTAAGAATGCGGCCTATGTACATGAGTTTTTATCGACTCGTGTTCCGGGGGTATCTATGGCAATTCCAGAAGCGACATACTTGGGGTGGATG
The DNA here is from genome assembly GCF_021270385.1 of Brevibacillus sp. AF8. Classification (NCBI taxonomy): domain Bacteria; kingdom Bacillati; phylum Bacillota; class Bacilli; order Caryophanales; family Paenibacillaceae; genus Brevibacillus; species Brevibacillus sp. AF8. The sequence goes on from NZ_JAGQDN010000002.1 coordinate 169,758, forward strand.
GATTTTAGACAGTTAGGTTGTAGTCAGGCGGAGTTGAACAAGCTCATTCGCGAGGAGGCAAAGCTCGGTTTGCACGATGGGACGACGTTTGGGCCAGATGGTGCAGGGTTTATGCGAATTAATTTTGCCTGCCCGAGATCGATTCTAGTCGAAGCGATGGAACGATTGGAGCACGCTGTTCAGAAGTAGGGATTATTTGACATGTCCCCTATAGAAATCTACAATCGAATCTGTATACATCGACGTAATAGACAGAGGGGATTTTCGATGGATTTGAAGCAAGCGTCTGAACAATTGTTACAAGTACGCAACCAATCACTTGAGTATACACACAATGGGAGTGTAGCGTCCTACATCCCTGAATTGGCAAAAGTCGAACCACATCAATTGGGGGTGGCTGTATGCTTGCCCGATGGGACGATCCTTTCTGCTGGTGATGCAGATGCGCCATTCTCGATGCAAAGCATCTCCAAGATTTTCTCGCTGATCGTCGCCTTATGCCAGAACGGGAAGGAATACGTGTTTCGGCATGTGGGGAAAGAGCCAACTGGCGACCCGTTTAATTCGATTATTAAACTGGAGACGACCGAATCCCATAAACCACTGAACCCGATGATCAATGCAGGAGCCATTGCGGTTGCTGGCATGATTCGTGGCGCTAATGTGGACGAGCGGCTAGATGCTGTGCTGGCTTTGATGCGGAAAATGACGGGAAACCCTCATCTTACGATCAATCAAGCTGTTTATTGTTCTGAAAAGAAAACGGCTGATCGTAATCGTGCCCTTGCTTGGTTTCTAAAGGACAGCGGCATTCTCGAAACAGATGTAGAAGAGACGCTTGATCTGTATTTTCGCCATTGCTCGATAGAAGTGACAGCGAAGGAAGTAGCTACACTAGGGATGGTCCTTGCAGCAGACGGAATTCTCGTGAATACGGGTGAGCGAGTGATTCCAGAAGAGGTAGCAAGAATCTGCAAGACTTTCATGGTGACTTGTGGGATGTACAATGCCTCTGGTGAGTTTGCGATTGACGTAGGAATCCCTGCGAAAAGCGGGGTTGCCGGCGGTATTATGGCAACCGTGCCACAGCGTATGGGGATTGGTGTGTTCGGTCCGTCCTTGGATGAAAAAGGAAATTCGGTAGCCGGTGTCAAGCTGTTGGAGCTACTCTCAAAAGAGTGGAAGCTTGGTATCTTTTAGCTTCTTGCAGTTGATCTGTCTTCTCCCCTTTTCAAATGGCCCAGAATCGCGTACTATGTATGATAAGGATGGAGGCAAACGGAGGGATAGGTTTTGACAGAAATTAAGGTTCCCGATCTGGAACAAAAAGCGCTAGCGTTGCTTCAAGCAGACGCCGACAAAATTTACAAGCTGATCGACGTACAGATGGAAAACCTGACCATGCCGCAGTGCCCACTGTATGAAGAAGTGCTGGATACCCAAATGTTCGGGCTTTCTCGTGAAGTAGAGTACGCGGTCCGCTTAGGACTGATTAGTGAAGACATTGGTCGAGAAATTATGGGTTCATTGGAACGTAAATTGGCCCATCTTCATGAACTGTTTAATCAAAAGTAAGGCGAGGAGAGCGGCGATTATCCTCGCTTTTCATTTTGTTAAAAGAAAAAACACTTGCCTATTTCGTATATTTATATTAAATTAAATTCTATAATTTTTTATTAATTTTGAAATGCGATGATGGAGACTAGTATGCGGAATCACCGCTTGTCAGGGAGAAGCTGCCTTAGACTGTAAGCAGCTTTGAAGCGCGCCCCGTAGAATTCCCTCCTGAGCAGCCCTCTTAATGGCTTTTCGCCTAGTAGGAGGAATCGGGTCATTCCCGTTATCAATGATGGAGAGAAGTGTGTAGGGGTTCTGTATCCCGTGCACTTAATCAGGGTGGTACCGCGAATAACTCGTCCCTTTTTTGGACGGGTTTTTTTAATTTTCGTGAATGCCCAACAATCGAATCATAGAAACAAGCAAGGAAAGAGACTAGTAAACGGACCTGCTACATGACAGGAAAGGCTGCCATAGACTGAGAGCAGCCTGATGGAAGCCCCGTTGAATTCACTCTTGAGCTGACCTCTGAACGCAGGCGCCGCCAGTAGGAGAGTCCGGGTCACACCCGTTATCAATGACGAAGCGAGGCATCGCCTTTAGGGGGATGTCTAAGTAGGGTGGTACCGCGAGAAATGAAAACTCGTCCCTTTTTGGGGCGGGTTTTTTTGTATCCATTTTTGAGCATAAAAAGAATATCTTTGGAGGGTGAAGACTATGAAACAAGCCGAACAATGGACGAGCAGGCTCGGCTTCATCTTGGCAGCAGCAGGCTCGGCGATTGGATTGGGGGCCATTTGGAAATTTCCTTATATGGTCGGAACGAGCGGTGGTGGAGCGTTTTTTCTCCTTTTCATCATCTTTACACTAGCAATTGGTCTTCCGCTGTTGCTAGGAGAATTCACAATCGGACGCAGTACGCAAAAAGAGGCGATCAGTGCGTACAAAACAATTGCGCCAGGGTCACTCTGGCATTGGATCGGTCGCCTTGGGGTGATCACTTGCTTCTTGCTCTTGTCCTTTTACAGTGTAGTGGGGGGCTGGATTCTTAGTTATCTTCTTCGCGGGTTTACTGGTCAATTGCAAGGGCCAGCTTATGACAAAGTGTTTGGTGACGTTATCGGTGATCCTGTTAGTGCAGTCGTTGCGCAGTTGGTTTTCATGCTCATCACTGCATGGGTAGTCGCGAGAGGCGTACAGAGTGGAATTGAGTCCGCTAACAAGTACATGATGCCTGGTTTGTTCCTTTTATTCATGGTATTGATGGTTCGTTCCTTGACGTTGGATGGAGCGATGGAGGGCGTTTCCTTCTTTCTGAGTCCTGATTTTTCCAAGCTGAGTGCACAATCGATCCTGTACGCATTGGGCCAATCCTTTTTCGCGCTGAGCGTCGGGGTGTCTGTCATGGTCACGTACAGCTCGTACCTTGCCAAAAACGAAAGTCTGGTTCGTTCTGCTGGATCGATTGTCAGTTTGAATCTGCTCGTATCGCTGTTTGCCGGTTTGGCGATTTTCCCTGCTGTCTTCTCCCTTGGAGTAGAGCCAACAGCAGGGCCGGGATTACTGTTTATCGTACTGCCTTCTGTGTTTGAACAAATTGCCTTCGGTAGTATTTTTCTGTTAATCTTTTTGGCTCTTTTCCTTTTCGCTACGTTGACTTCGGCTTTTTCGATGTTGGAAATTATCGTCGCATCTCTTGCAAAAGGGGACGAAGCAAAGCGCAAGCGCCTTGCTTGGGTGGTTGGTCTGTTGATCTTTATCGTCGGTGTACCGTCGGCGTTGTCATTCGGCGTATGGAGCGAGGTTACGCTGTTCGGTAAATCTATCTTTGATGCGATGGACTTTTTGGTCAGCAATATCTTGATGCCGCTGGGAGCGCTGCTTATTGCGATCTTCGTTCCTTTGAAAATGAAGCGGGAGACCTTGATCAACGAGCTGGGGGCGCATACTTCTCTGGGCAAACGCCTGTTTATTGTTTGGCTTCTCCTGATTAAATATGTAGCACCTATCGCGATTCTCGCCGTTTTCCTGCAAATGCTGGGAATCTGGTAAAACAACGAAAGGCTTCGCCACTTTAGGATGGCGGAGCCTTTTTTGTTCCTGCGCCCTACGCGAAGAAAAAAACCGTACCCAAAATAATATACACCGTCAAAAGGAGTACGCCTTCAAACCAGTTCGTAGCGCCATCCCGTGTGATGGAAATCGTAATAAAGGTAGCAACTCCGATCGCAGCTAATTCAAAGCTAGTGAACACGATGTCCATCGGATTGCCTAGCAAGAGACTGAGAATGACGAGAGTAGGGGCCACAAACAAGGCAATCTGCAAGCTGGAGCCGATCGCGATTTCGACTGCTGCACCGATGCGTCCTTTTAGTGCCAAAAGCATGGCAGCGCTGTGCTCTGCCGCATTCCCGATGATCGCAATGACAAAAGCACCGACGAATAACTCTGACCACCCTAACGATTCGGAGACATGCTGAACTCCCTCTACCAGCCATTCCGAGACAACGGCCACGAAAAAGGTGGAGACAGCAAGCATCAAGAGAGAGACGCCTTTTGACCATACCGCATCACTTTCTTGCGGCTCGATATCCGATAAAAAATCACTGTGGGTAATCATTGAAAAGATGAGCCATAAAATGTAGGCAATGATGAGCAGGCTGGCGATGACGATGCTGATGATCTCTACCTTGATCATAGGCAGATCAAACATGAAGACTGCCGGTATGAACAAAGCGACGATTGCGAGTGTCATCAGGGAAGCATTGTGACTGGCCAGCCTGCTATTGAAGGTTTGTTCCTTGTACTTAAGACCGCCCAGTAGCGTGCTCAAGCCGAGAACCAACAGCATATTTCCGATGATCGCACCGGTAATAGAGGCTTTGACCATATCGAACAAGCCTTCTTTCACCAGAAAAAAAGCAATAATAAGTTCAGCGGCATTTCCGAAGGTAGCGTTAAGAAAGCCCCCGATTCGGTCCCCAGCATAATGGGCGACGCTCTCTGTCGATTTTCCGAGCCAAGCCGCCAAAAAAATGATGGCAAGGGAAGACGTGGCGAATTGGAGCATTTCATTTCCAGAAAAATAGTGGGCGTAAAGGGCTAATAGCATGCTCCCGCCTACTAATGAGAAAAAGAGTTTCAAGTTCATTTCATCACCTCAGCAGTTTTTACGCATCTCTAAACCTTATAGGTATAGAGTTCCTGTTCTGGACAAAACTAACCATGAACTAGAAAAGGGAGGTGTTTTTTATGACCCAGCCTTTATTGTGCCCGACATGTAAATCGAATCGGATGAGATTCACTGTCATTGAGCAGACCCCTCGCTATATAAGACTGGATCCACAGTCAGGCGAAGTCGTAGCAGAACTCCATCAAGACCAGCTCGATATGTTTCACCAGCCGTACAAAGGTGAGAACTACATGATACAATGTGGTGTTTGCGGGACCACTGAACCGGAAGAACGATTCATCAAAATGGCCCAGCATTTCCAATCACAGCGTTCCAAATGAAACGCGAAAAGGAAAACAGGCACGCAGTTACGACTGTCGTGCCTGTTTTTAATAGAATGCTAACGACAAAAAATGTGTCTGCCGATCTTTTTGATTTGAGGGCGGCTCCAAATCCAACCGGATGTAGCAGTATCCGGGTTGAAATAATAAATGGCCCCATCAGTTGGGTCCCAACCTTTGAGTGCGTCATTCACTGCTTTTTTTGCCTGCTCGTTCGGTGTTAGCCAAATCTGACCATCCGCCACGGCCGTAAAGGCCCGAGGTTCGAAAATAACGCCCGCTGGTGTATTGGGAAAGGACGCGTTTTTCGTCCGGTTTAGAATAACAGCCGCCACTGCCACTTGGCCAATGTAGGGCTCTCCACGCGATTCTCCGTAAACGGCATTCGCCATCAGACGCAGGTCGTTCTCCGATATTCCAGCTGCGTGATACGTAGGTTTAGAAGGCGTAGAAGGCTTCGTTGGTGCAGGGGTTGCGGTTTGTGGCACCCCGAGATCAGAAGCAGTAGGCTTATAATTTTTCGTTGCATTGTACAGCTTTACTTTCGTCTGCGCCCCAAGGACACCGTCTACGGTTAAGCCAAACTCATACTGAAAGTTACGCAGCGCCCAATAAGAACGCCATCCGAATACCCCGTCTACTTTTCCGGTATAGAAGCCAAGGTGCTTCAAGCGATACTGCATTTCGCGCACGTCTGAGCCTTCTGCCCCTACTTTGACGATCTGCTTACTGAATGCATCCGAGCGCAAGGGAGATACCATAACCGCAGACGTAATCAGAAGTGCGAATACTACTACAGCTAGCAGCCATTTGACAGGCTGTTTCATTTCTTACCCTCCTTCGGGTATGGATTTGTATATCAGTTGATTATTGTTAGGTTCTCCAACTTCCGTCATTTTGGTCTTAGTAAAATATTGGAGAATGCGTAGACTACGAGTACATGTATTTGCACTTTGTCCTGAAAGGGGAAGATTTTGATGCAGGTCGCGCAATATTTGACGGAGCAATTGATTAGATGGGGAGTAAAACGAATCTACGGGGTGGCAGGTGACGGAATCTTTGCCTGGCTGGATCAGATCGCGAAGCAATCCGACATTCAATACATTGCTTGCAAGCATGAATCTGCTGCGGCCATGATGGCAAGTGCGGAAGCAAAACTGACGGGGTTTCCGGCTGTTTGTACCGCGACGATGGGGCCGGGTTTCGTCAATCTGCTGAATGGACTTGCAGATGCCCATACGGATCGTGTACCTGTCATTGCAATTACAGGTCAAGTGGAGACATACAAGCTGGGTGGTGCGTACAAGCAGTTTATCTCACAAGAAGATATGATACGCCCCATCAGTTTTTATTCGACAACGATTACGCATCCAGACGCAATCCAAAGTGTTCTGCACAAAGCATTTGTCACGGCTATGCAACAAAAAGGAGTGACACATCTCGCCATTTGCAAGGATGTCTTCACCCAAACGACTTCAGAAGCTGTCCTTGCAGCACTTCCACGTATTCCACATGCCATTTATCCTGATCGGATGGAGATTGAGCTTGCTTCCGAGCAGGTTGCGAAGGCGAAAAAGCCTCTCGTTCTCCTTGGAATCGGTGCCCGCAAGTCGGCCGATTCGTGTGTGAGGCTAGCGGAACAGCTAGGGGCAGGGGTGTTGCTGTCGCTCGGAGCAAAAGGGACGGTTGATGAATCTCATCCACTTGTGATTGGCGGTTGGGGAGAGGGGGGCAGCGAAACCGCTTTACATGCGTTAGCGGAAGCAGATTTGTTGCTGATTCTGGGAGCGAGCTGGTTCCCTCGTACTTTTTTGCCAAAGAAACTGTCCGTCATTCAAGTAGATCATCAGCCTGGATCCATACATGCTCATCCCTACCTCCAGTCTGTCACAGCTGAATTGGATGATGTCCTGCCGATCTGGATGAGGCGTTTGCAATCGCACAGAAAAGACGATGCGTGGCAGGAACAGATCAAGCGTTGGCATGGAGAGTTTGGCGAGGAGACAGAGCAAGCAGTCATTCAACAAGTGAGTGAACGAGTAAAGCCACAAACCTTGATGCATACACTTGGGGGCATGGTCAATGAAGATGCGATTATCGTTCTGGATACGGGGGAGCACACAATCTGGTTTAACCGTGCGTTCCGTGGGAAAAAACAGACCCCACTCTTTTCGGGAAAGTGGCGAACAATGGGATTCGGGTTGCCTGCGGCTGTGGCTGCAAAGCTCACCTATCCTGAGAAGCAGGTCGTCTGCGTCGCTGGGGATGGGGGATTACAAATGAATCTGGCGGAACTTATGACAGCGGCCCAGCTCCAACTTCCGATTGTAATTCTTGTGGTGAACAATGGGACATTAGGATTGGAAGAGGTGAAAATGAGTCAGGCGGGCTTGATCCCTTTTGGAGTGAAATTGCGTAATCCAGATTTTCAGCAATTGGCGAGTGCTTGCGGAATCAGCGGCAAGGTTGTCAAAGAGGTACAAGCTCTGGAGCCAGTATTGCGGGAGGCTTTTGCTACAGATCAGTTGACACTCGTTGACATACATTGCACGTCTCCGACACTAACGGAGAGAAAAAAACAAATTTCCTTCCAAGCCCAAGCATGATTTGTTTATAATGAAAGAAAAGGCAAATGAAACCAGTGGGGGAAGAACGAAACGGGCGAAGAGGAGGGCGTCCTGATGGCTGACAGGCTTGGCGAAATCAGAGTAGCAGATCAGGTGATCGCAATCATTGCTGGCGTTGCTGTAGAAGAAGTGTTGGAAGTCACAGTCCGTTCAGGCGGAATCTATCAAGATTTGGCGAAAAAGCTGAATGGCGGCGCGAAAGGCATTACTGTAGCCGTAATCGACGACAGAGTCACCATTGACATGCGTGTATCCGTCCGTTATGGGGCGCAGATCCATCACGTCTGTCACGTCCTACAGGAAAAAGTAAAAGAAGCGGTGGAAACACTAACAGGTCTTTATGTGGAAGCTGTGAATGTACGGGTGGAAACAATCGAACTTCTTCGAAATGACTAAGAAAAAAGGGATACTGGACGCATCCGGTATCCCTTTTGTTTGTTTTTTACATGGCATATGGCTGTTTTTGTAATTGCTCTTCTACCTTCTGGCGACTGACTTCCCGAGAAATACTGAGTAAAAAGCCAGTGGCGAGCAGACATACGAGTAAGGAGGAACCACCATAACTGATAAACGGCAATGGTACACCTGTCAAAGGAATCAAACCCGTCACTCCGCCGATGTTTAAGATCGCCTGAATGGCAAACATGCTAACAACACCGATACCTGCCAGACTGGCAAAGGTGTCTTTTACGCGCAGACAAATATGGATGCCTCGCAGCAGGAAAAGCAAGAAAATCAAGAGGAACACCGAGGCACCGATAAAACCAAGCTCTTCTGTCATGATCGAGAAAATAAAATCGGTATGTCTCTCGGGCAAATACAAATACTTTTGAATGCTTTTCCCAAAGCCTGTCCCAGTCAGACCGCCATGTGCAATCGCAATCCAGGATTGAATAATGTTGTAGCCGGTTCCATCCATATCACTCCACGGATTGAGGTACGAGTAAATCCGATTCAAAGCATGGGGCTTTGCTGTGATGTATACCAATAGAGCAACAGTCACAGCTGGTGCACCGAGACCAACCAGTTGACGGATTTTGGCGCCACCGCAGATCATGACAATCAAAGCGCACCCGAGCAGGATGGCAGCAGAACCGAGGTCAGGCTGGACGACAATCATCATAAAAAACATCCCCGTTACCATCAGTGGGGGCATCAATCCAGATTTCAGCTTTTGAATCCCGTTCCCTTTTTTGGAGATGATCGCTGCCAAGTACAGAATAAGACCAAGCTTGGCAAACTCCGCAGGCTGAATAGTTGCAGAACCGATTTCAAACCATGATCGAGCTCCGTTCACTTCCTTACCAATACCCGGAACAAGAACCAGGAGCAAAGAAAAGAAACTGACGAGCGCAATCAATAAGAAGTTTCTCTTATAAAAGGAGAAGGGAATGTTCATGGCCACCAGCATCCCAACGACACCGAGCAGCAAGAAAACGGATTGACGCTTCACGAAATAAAGCTCATCTCCGCCACAGTAATCACAGCCGCCGCTTGTAAAGCTCGTCAATGCGAAAATGGAGCTGGAGCTGAGCACCATGGTTATCCCAAACCCAACAAGTAGGGCGGTCAAAAACAGGAGCAAGAAGTCAGGTACGCCCCTCGTCTTCATAAAAATAACCCCCTCTACGTGAAACAGAGAGGGGATTCCTCTCTGTACACCGTGCCATTTCATTTTTTAGTGTGAGGACAGCTTTTCACCCAGCATTTGCAGCTTCAACTTCGCTGTTTTTACAACGGAGTCTGGCATTGGGTAATCGTAATCCAGACCGTGTGGGAAAAGATGTTTGCCCATGTAAGGATCTTCGAGCTTCAGGACTGCGTGCGTATCCTCAAGTTTGCCTTCTGTCACGTTCGCTTCGATGCGCAGGTAGAAGACGTTGCCTTTATCTTGGATTTTATAATCGTATGTAGCATGCTTGTAATCCCAAGCGCCGCGATCAAAGCCGAGTTCGCTCATATAGTGCTCCAGATCGGCGAAAAAGACTTCTTTCGTGCCAATACCCGTGTCCTTAATGACCATTCTTTTTCCTCCTAAAAATGGGTGAGATATTCACTTATTAATCATAGTCTGTTTTTGGAAGAAGCGCAATATATCATACTCTTTCTTGCGAATGAAACGATAGATGAGCGGACAAACTACAATCGTTGATTAGCAAAAGGAGGAGAATGAAATGGCAAAGCTGGAAAATCGCACTCTGCGCGAAATTATGACAAAAGATGTCGCTACTGTGACGCTTAAGGATAATGTGTATGAAGTGGCTTGCAAAATGCGCGATTGGAATGTAGGGGTCATTCCGGTTGTAGATGAAAAAAATGATGTGATCGGCGTGATTACGGATCGTGATATTGTGATTCGCGGTTTGGCTGAAAAGCATGAAGGATCGACTGCAACCGAGGTTGTCATGACCCGAGACATTATTCTCGGTCAGCCAGGAATGACGGTTGATGAAGCGGCAAAGGTGATGGCTCAGCATCAAATTCGTCGCCTGCCCGTTGTCGAGCATGGCAAGCTGGTCGGAATTGTGGCGTTGGCAGATATGGCTGTTCGTCAAGTCCACCACGATGAGGCGAGTGACGCTCTCCAACAAATTTCTGAGCCGGCGCCACATTAATAAGTATAGAAATGAGCTGTCGGGAGGAATCCGGCAGCTTTTTTTCTTTCTATCTGTACATTCACGCTGCGTCAAGGTTTATGATAAGAAAAGAATGATACAGGGAGAGAGTTCCATGCAAATCAAAGACATGGCCCATCGCTTGCAAATAACCCCGCGTGCGATTCGATATTATGAAGAAAAAGGGCTAATCAAGCCATCGAAAGCAGATGCATCCGGTTATCGCCAGTTCACAGAGGAAGATGTCTGGAGACTGCAAACCATCATTACACTGCGCGAGGTCGGGATGGCGGTAGAAGACATTCGGGAGCTTCTGATTCAAATGAAAGATCAGGAAGGCACTCTTCTCCATTATTTAGAGCTGCAGCGTTCGTTTATGTATACAAGATGGGTAGAAATGAGCAAGGTCATCCAAACGACAGAAGCGATGATTGAGCGGATAAAGGGTAGAGAGTCGATTGATCCAGCAGAGCTGTTTACATTGGCAGAGGCGAACAAGCGATTAAAGCAGACTCGGGATAACTGGGTGGATCGATGGAATTTTAATGAATGGGCGGACCGATACGACGAATGGGTACATGGCGGGAATGGTCACGAATCTTACGAAAACGTGCTGGATGAAGTCGTTGCGACAGTTGCAGTCAAACCGGGAGAATGTGGCCTAGATGCCGGAACGGGAACTGGAAACCTCGCAGGGCGTCTTGTGAAAAAAGGAGCCAGGATGAGCGGGTTCGACCAATCACCGCAAATGCTGAAGCAATGCAGAGCGAAACACCCAGAGGTCGAGACGAAGCTGGGAACCTTTTTCGCCTTTCCGTTTTTAGAAAATCGGTTTGACTTTGTGGCTACGAGTTACGCCTTGCACCATTTGACGGATGATCAAAAGCAGCTTGCCTTGGCGGAATGTCGTCGTGTATTAAAACCAGGGGGACGCTTGGTCATTGCCGATTTGATGTTTGTGGATCAGGCACATAGACAAGCGCATCTTGTTGCACTAGAGGAGGCTGGCCATACGAGCGTGATAGCAGATATTCAGGACCGCTGCTATGCTGATCGCTCTCGGTTGCTACAGGAGCTTGTTCATCTTGGTTTTACGAATGAAGTCAGACAGCTAGGTACCTATACGCATTTGATCCTGTCTACTAGTAAGTAGTACATTCTTGTTGAGGTTTTTTAAAAGTCGTCTGTCGAACACGCATTTCACTTTTGGGCTCTTCCACCTACTGGCACGCGTCTAGCCTTTTGCATAGGCTGTAGCGAGAAGGAAAGGAGGACTCCACCATGGGTCTGTTCGACGGTTTTTTTGATCGCGAGAACGAGGAATTTATATGGATTATTATTGTCGTGGTCGTCCTGTTGTTCTTGTTTAGTGCCGATCGTGACTAAAATCTGGACGTATAAACAAAACGACCTTGCGCGAAGGTCGTTTTTTTCGTTACCCAAAATGGACTTCTTTATCCAACACATACTCGAGCGGTGGCAGTTCTCGTGGCGCTGCGTAGGGGGGCAAGGAGAAGCCAACACTATCGAGTTGATCGGGAAGGGGAGAATCGCTCCCTTTTCATTTTCATTATTTTACCAAAAGTCTTGAGTGTTTGTACTTTTTTCTCTCCTATTGACCTGCGCGGGCAAATCCACTACGCTGGAAAACAATGCAACATAGAAGAGGAGAAGGAAGTCTATGAAACGATTTGCAATGTATCTGCTCGCACTGGCTCTTTTGCTATCGGCCTGTGGAGCGTCCGGCAAACCAGAAGCTAACGGAGAGATGGATGCTGTGATCAAACGAGTGGTTGATGGCGATACATTCGAACTGGACAGCGGGGAAAAAGTCCGTATGATTGGCGTAGATACCCCGGAGACAGTGAAACCCAACCATCCAGTCGAACCGTATGGGAAAGAAGCGAGCAATTACTCCAAGGAGCTTCTAACGGGTAAAAAGGTTAAGCTGAAGTTCGATGTCGAGCCCTATGACAAATACAAGCGTTTGCTTGCTTACGTATATTTGGAAGATGGAACCTTTGTCAATGAAAAGCTCGTTCGTGACGGCTACGCCCGGATCATGACGATCCCACCGAATGTAGCCCAAGCAGAGCTGTTCCTGGCAGCCGAGCGTGAGGCGCGGGAGCAGAATCGAGGGCTTTGGGCTTTAGAAGGGCAAAAGGCAGGGGCTTCTAAGGAAAAAGCCAAGCCCCAAAAACAATCCAATAACAATACCGCCGCAGACGCTGCACCACCAGAAGGCAAGACCATCAAGGGCAATGTCAACAGCAAGGGCGAGAAAATCTATCACGTTCCTGGCTCCGCTAGCTATGAGCAAACAAAAGCGGAAATGTGGTTTGCGACGGAGGAAGAAGCCCAGCAAGCAGGTTTTCGGGCGCCAAAACGATAAGACATGCAGGAAACATGAGCCGCATAAATGAAAATGTAAGCCTCGTCTGCCTTGGCAGTCGGGGCTTTTTCCTTGTCGAAAAGAATTTCAGAAATGTTACAGAACGATGTTAATTGATGAAAAAAGGTCAAAAGACCTATGGTAAATGCCGTTACATAAGATAAAGGGATTAGTGAACTTGCCCGCCATTTTTCCCGAATGAAGCACAATTTGCAAGATTTATTAGAACGAGTCTCCTTCCATTCACAACAAGTAGCCGCTTCCTCCGAGGAATTGACAGCAACGAGCATGGAGCATGCGATCAGCTCATCCATTGAAGCGAACAAAACAGCAACAGAAGGGAATGAAGTGGTTGCCAAATCTATCGAGCAAATGAATGAGATGAATCAAAGAGTGAGCTCTTCAACTGAAGTGGTCAATATGCTCGGCGAAAAATCAAAAGAAGTCGGTTCAATCGTTTCGATTATTACGAAAATCGCGAGTCAAACGAATCTCGAAAAGAACACAAGAAATGTCAGGACAAATCAATAAAGCCAATTACGGAACGGTTTCCGTCGTGGAATTTTCAGAGGGAATTGCTCATGTTTCAAGAATGGTGGCGGAGAACAAACAGCTTCTATGGAACAGATTACAACCTCTTCTAGTACACTCGCCGAAATGGCAGAAGAGCTGCAGCATTCCATTCGTAAGTTTCAATTGTAATGCGAGAACAGGCGGGGGTGCCATGTGTTTAATCAAATCAGAGATGTAAAGTATGCATTATCTGCATTGGAAGAGTCATCTGTTATTTCGATAACAGATGAAAAAGGAATCATCACCTACGTCAATCACAACTTCTGTCAAATATCCAAGTTTAGTAGAGAGGAATTAATCGGAAAAAACCATAACATCGTCGATTCCGGTTTCCATCCGAGAAACTATTTTAAATCGCTATGGGATACCATCAGCCTAGGAAAAGTGTGGAAAGGCGAGATGAAAAATCGGGCAAAGGACGGTACGGAATACTGGCTTAGCATGACGTTAGTGCCGTTCATGAACGACAGTGGTTTCCTTTATCAGTACGTGGCAATTGGGACGGACATCACGAAACGAAAGCAGATGGAAGAGTCTCTTTCAAAGACGATGAAGGACTTGCACGATATCAAAAATGCACTTGATGAATCTTCGATTGTAGCGATTACAGACGATAAAGGCGTCATTACTTATGTAAATGACAAGTTTTGTGAAATCTCCAGATACGAAGTGGATGAATTGGTTGGAAATACACATCGGGTCATTAACTCATGCTATCATTCCAAGTCGTTTTTTAAATTGATGTGGGAAACGATCAAGCAAGGACGAGTCTGGAAGGGCGAAGTGAAGAACCGCGCCAAAAACGGCAGTGAATACTGGATGAATACGACCATCGTGCCATTTTTAGACGACCGGGGAGTTCCGTATCAATATGTTTCGATCCGTACGGATATTACCGACCGGATTGAAGCAGAGGCAGCATTGGCAGAAGCATTGCAGAACGATTTTCGCAGGACGGTCCAAAACTTGCAAAACTGCGTGTTCAAGATCGTAACAGATCCAAAAGGAAACATCACCTATACCTTGTGTGAAGGGAAAATTGCCGAAGAGCTCGGGCTAACGTCTGAGAGGATGTTGAGAAAAACATCGTATGAAATCTTTCCATATGAGGTAGCGGAGCAAATGGAAAGCTATTTTCGCAGAGCATTTGCTGGTGAGTCTGTTACCTTCGAACTGAAACTATCCGGAAATGATTATTACATTACATTGTCGCCTATTGAGGAAAACGGAGAGATCGTGGAAATGGTAGGCTCCATGATTGACATCACCGAGAGAAAAAAGGCAGAAGAAACGATCCGCTACATGGCCCATTACGATTCCTTAACCAACCTGCCTAATCGAACGCTTTTTCATGAAAAACTGGCTGAGGCCATGCTCAAGGCAAAACAAAAAAATGAGAAAATCGGCGTCATGTTCATCGATTTGGATCGTTTCAAAAACATCAATGACACGCTTGGCCACTCCATTGGGGATGTCCTTTTACAAGCAGTAGCAAATCGTCTCATCGGTTGTTTGCGAAAAGAAGATTCTGTTTCTCGACTAGGTGGAGATGAGTTCGCCATCTTTCTCACAGGTGTCTCACACAAGGAGGCTGGTGAAATTGCGCAGCGAATCATCACGAGCATGTCAGAATCGATTACGTTAGACCATATCGAAATCTTTATTACACCAAGTATCGGCATCAGCATGTATCCGGATGATGGAGACGATATCGAAGCGCTACTGAAGCATGCAGACGCAGCCATGTATTTGGCAAAAGAGCAAGGAAAAAATAATTATCAATTTTTCTCGGAGGAGCTGCATCAGGTTTTAGCTAAAAAGCTACAGCTTGAAAGAGAATTGCGAAAAGCTCTGGATGAGAAACAATTTACACTGCACTACCAACCGAAGATTCATTTGCACACCGGCAAGATTATCGGCATGGAGGCGCTGATTCGTTGGGAACATCCAGACCTTGGTCTCATCCCACCAATTCAATTTATCCCGATCGCAGAAGAAACAGGCTTAATCGTTCCACTTGGGGAATGGGTAATGCGAACGGCATGCCAGCAAACAAAAGTGTGGCAAGAAGCAGGCTATACAGAACTGGCTGTTGCAGTGAATATATCCTTACGCCAATTTATGCAAAACAACCTCATTGAGATGATTACCTCAATCCTTGAAGAAACAGGCTTATCACCGCAATACTTAGAGCTGGAAATCACGGAAAGCATGGCGCTAAATGTAGACTATACGATACGGATTTTGAATCGGTTGAAAGGTCTTGGGATTAGCATCAGTATCGATGATTTCGGGACGGGCTACAGTTCTTTGAGCTATCTAAGTCAATTTCCGATCGACCGGCTCAAAATCGATCAATCCTTTGTCCGGAATTTGAATCCACGGAATCAAGCGATTATAAAAACGATCATCGACATGGCACACAACATGAAAATTGCCGTTATTGCAGAGG
The DNA here is from genome assembly GCF_021270385.1 of Brevibacillus sp. AF8. Taxonomy (NCBI): domain Bacteria; kingdom Bacillati; phylum Bacillota; class Bacilli; order Caryophanales; family Paenibacillaceae; genus Brevibacillus; species Brevibacillus sp. AF8. The sequence goes on from NZ_JAGQDN010000002.1 coordinate 185,487, forward strand.
GCGTAGAAACACACGAACATGTTGAATTTCTAAAGGAACAAATGTGTAATGAAGTCCAAGGGTACTTTTACAGTAAGCCGCTGCCCACGAAAGAAATCGATTCCTTTTTGCAGGTAAATCGTTATGGGAAATCAGGCAGCATGGTTAAGTGAGACCATCGAGATTAACAAAAGGAAAGCGGTGAACGAGCTTGGATCACCAGATACATGGAACGTACGACAGTTTCCTTGTGATACTATCTTATTTAATCGCGGTTGCAGCTTCTTTTTCTGCTCTCAACCTGGCAGCCAGAGTGAGTAAAAGTAAGGGGAAGCATCAGCTACTCTGGTTGATTTTTGGTGCCACAACGATGGGGCTTGGAATCTGGTCCATGCATTTTGTCGGAATGCTGGCACTTACCCTCCCCATTAAGGTTTTGTATGACATGGAGTATGTCGTCCTATCCGTCATCCTTGCTATTTTTGTCTCAAGCATAGCCTTGTTTACCGTCACGAAAAGCAACTTACATGCGAGACAGCTAGGTATCGCGGGAATTCTTATGGCTGCTGGAATATCTGGGATGCATTACATTGGAATGGCCGCGATGATTATTGAAATTACATACGATATGTGGATCGTCATTTTATCCATTATCATCGCAGCGACTGCTTCGGCAGCGGCACTTTGGCTCTTGTTTTACTTTCGCCGTGATCAGGCAAAATACGCGTATTTATACAAATTGGGCAGCTCACTCATAATGGGAGCAGCAATCGCGGGCATGCATTACACCGGGATGGTTGCAGCGCATTTCTACGTTACAGAACTGCCGACAACAGAAGTGGAAACGCAGATTGAGCCGGAGACCTTGGCCTATATCATTGTCTTGGCCACCTTTTTACTGATCGGCATTACATTGTTCGGCTTGTTTATTAACAAACGACTCTCGCAAAAAGATACGGTCATTCAGGAAAGTGAAAGCTGGTATCGTTCCCTTTATAAAAATAATGAGTACGGGATTATTTCCTTAGATACAGGCGGATGTATTATCAAAATGAACCCAGCTGTTACGAAGATTGGTGGATTGCGGGAGGAAGAATTCATTAATCAACACGTATCGAAAATTGGCATGCATATTGTAGAGGAGAAAAGGGACATCACCAAAGATTCTTTTGCCCAGTCTTTTCAGCCCAATCGGAATAATTTTGAGACGACCATTTTTCATCCGAACGGAAATCGCGTAGAGTTGAGTGTACTCAATGTCCCGGTTGAGATTGAAGGAGAAGTGGTGGGGAATCACATCATTGTGAAGGATATTACCGAAGAGAATCGCGTGAAAGAAAAAATCAGATATTTAGCTTATCACGATGAGCTGACCGACTTGCCGAACCGAAGAAAGTTTAATCAAGTTCTTCATCAATCCATTGAAAAAAGCAGCCAAGATTTATCGAGCTTTGCCATCATGGTTATCGACATCGATCGTTTCAAAATGATCAATGATTCCTTGGGTCACTCCTACGGCGATATCTTTTTGCAGGGGGTCAGCGACAGAATTGCAAAGAGTGCGGAAGGGTACCACGCCACAATTGCCCGGATGGGTGGAGATGAATTTACCATCCTTTGCGAAACAGGAGCGGACCGCAGGGAAGCGGCGAGTTTAGCGGATAAGATCATTGAAGCGTTGAAACAGCCATTCTCGCTAAAAGACAGTGAGTTTTACATATCAGCGAGTATCGGAACGGCAATCTTCCCAGACCATGGAACGGATGCTGTCGCGCTACTCAAAAAAGCGGATACGGCCATGTACGAGGTGAAAAAACAGGGGAAAAATGGTCATCTGTTCTACACGCCCGAATTTGACGTCCAATTGCTGGAAAATATTGAAATAGAACGTGATCTAAGAAAAGCAATTGAACGAAAAGAGCTGGTGGTGTACTACCAACCTCAATTTCATTCGGAAAGTAATCGCATGATCGGAGTGGAGGCTCTCGTCAGGTGGAATCATCCTACCAAAGGGATGCTTTCACCAGGAGTGTTTATCCCTATTGCTGAAGAGACAGGGTTGATCTATGAGATTGGTACATGGGTGCTTCGCGAAGCGTGCAGGCAAATGAAGCAGTGGCATGATGGAGGGGGACCGTTGATACCCGTTTCCGTCAACTTGTCCTCCCATCAATTTCACCAACGGAACCTCGTCCAGTACATCAAAAATATCCTCGAGGAAACCAAGCTTGCCCCGCACTTTTTGGAGCTGGAAATCACGGAGAGCATGATGATGGATCCGGCAGTATCGATCAGTATCCTGCAAGAGTTAAACAAAATCGGAACGAGAATTAGCTTGGATGATTTTGGAACCGGTTACAGCTCATTGAGCTATTTGAAAAAGTTTCCGATTCACAAGCTAAAGATTGACCGCTCCTTCATAACAGACCTGTCTCGAAATGAAAACGATAAAGCCATTGTGGCCACCATCATTTCGATGGCAAAGCATCTGAAATTGGATGTGATTGCAGAAGGCATTGAAACGAAGGATCAGCTGGATATTTTAACAGAAAATCATTGCAAGGAAATTCAAGGGTACTATTACAGTCGCCCATTATCAGCGAATGAGGTGGAGCAAGTGTTTTTTGTTCCCATAAGAACGCATCTCAGCCAAGAAGCGTAAGCAAATAACTCCCTGTCTTAAATAGATGGGGAGCTCTTTTAAATGTACACAGCAGGAAATGTAAATTTGGGTATTGTATACCCTACAGGGGTATTGTAAAATGTAATCGAGATAAGTTTCCCAAAAACAAAGGAGGATGTAAAATGAATGTCACTTTGAACGTACAAGGAATGTCCTGCAATCACTGCGTTATCTCTATAGAAGGTGCTCTACAAAAACTGGAAGGGGTTAGCAAAGCAACGGTAAGCCTTGCTGACAATCAGGTAAGCGTGACTTTTGATGAATCTGTTGTTTCGCTGGAAAATGTGAAAGAGACGATTGAAGATCAAGGATACGATGTCGTATAAGCAAAAGTTGCGGGAAAGGCTGTGATTGTAGAATTGCAGCCTTTCGTATATCGATCAGTTGACCGAATATTACAAATCCAGATAGTGTAGGAGGAATGCTTTTTGAAGCGTGTACAGTTTGCCGTAAGTCCAGAAATTCGTGTCGGGGGTTCTGTGTTTACTCCTGCAGATATGATGGCAATCGGTCAAATCGTTGGCGAGGATGCCCAACTCGAACTTTCGATCTTTCAGCAGCTTATAGTCGAGATGAATGAAGAGAAGGCGGAGGCTGCCAAAAATGCGCTGCGTGACAAAGGCTTATGCGTGTACGAAACGGGCTCTGTTGTAAAGAATTTGTCAGTCTGTTCTTTTTGCAAAGGAGCGGAGATTGAAGGGCTTATGGCAGCGAGAAATTTAAATGACACGATTGCAGGGATGACCGTTCCTTTTACGATGAGAGTCGGTTATACAGGCTGCCCAAATGCCTGTGGAGAGCCGTTGGTAAAAGATATCGGGATCGTCAAGCGAAAAGAAACCTTTGAAATCTACGTCGGAGGCCAATCGAAAACAATGGAGGCCAGAACAGCCCAGCTCCTGATCGAGCAGGTGAAGGAAGAACAATTATCCACCATCGTCCAAAGCATCATTGCGTTGTATCAGACGCAAGGGAAAAAGAGAGAGAAGTTTTTCAAGTTTGTCGAGCGATTTGGATTGGAGAATGTCCGAAAAGAATTGGGGCTGTCTTCCTGACAGAGATGTGAATATTGTAGGATGATTAGAGGGGGAATCTTATTGTCAAATGCGGAATTGAACATTGTGCAGTCTTGTCATACATCTGATCGAAACAGTCATCATTCAGAAAAAACCAAGCAAAACTTGCAGGCGCGTCTCAATCGGATTGAGGGGCAGATTCGCGGGATTAAGGGCATGGTGGAGAAGGATGCTTATTGTGATGATGTCTTGAATCAAATTGCTGCAGTACAATCTGCCTTAAATTCAGTGGGACGTATCCTTTTGGAAGGACATATGAAATCGTGTGTGATTGAGCGCATCCAAGAAGGGGACAGTGCAGTCATTGACGAGCTGTTAACCACGATGAATAAGCTGATGAAATAAAAAGCTTCAGAAATGAAGCTTTTTATAATGGAGAAAGCGTGTGACGGTGCAAAATCTGGACAAGTTTTGAAATGAAGCAGGGGATGTTTTTCGCAGTAAAAAGACGAAGACGACGGTCTATGCATGAATTCAACGAGGGTGTCCTTTTCTAGTTCGTTTTGTCCTATTTAGTTGGCGTAGGACATACTTTACAATGAGGGGAATATACTCGGGGGTGGTATCTTGAGCGCGGTGTATCAGGTCCTGATCTACGTCAGTCTCGCTTATGCTTGCTTCACATGGTTTATTTGGCGACGAAAGCAAGGGATCGATCATATGCAAGGCATGATGAGCACGATGTCTGTCAGTATGATGATTGGCCTGATCGGAGGGTTGATCTTCGGCGATGTTTACAAGGGAGACCTTTATGTATCCACTATGTGGGGAATGCTGGCAGGTGGATTGTCTGGTTTTTTGCTAGGCGTTCCATTGTCGATCCTGAGTATTGTAGAAGGAATCTTATCTGGCGTCATGGGCGGGATGATGGGCGCGATGCTGGGAGAAATGGTTCCCGGTGAAAAAGTAGAGCCTCTCCTGTTTGTTTTCGTCATGCTCTATACCGTATGTATGCTACTCGTATCCAAGCTGATTGATTTCAATAAAAAAGAAACGAAGTGGTCTTCCTTTTTTCATCATCCAGCTACCCCAGCTGTGTTGCTGCTTGCCGTCTTCTTCTGGTTTCAATCGTTACCGTTTCCATCTCCGGCGCTTTATGCGACAGAAATCACCCTCACAGCCGTCGACTTTTCCTATAAACCGAACCAATTTACTGTTAAAAAAGATACGGAGATCAAAGTCGTCTTTCAAAATGATGGCAATGTAGAGCACGATATTAAGGTTGCCTCTCATGGAAAAATCGTTACGATTTCAGAATCAAGCAGTGAACATCAGCATGGAGGAATGGCTGAGGGTGTGGTTCACTTGCACGCCAAACCGGGAGAGTCTGTTGAAACAGTGTGGAAGGCATTGGAGGAAGGAAACTATGAATTTTATTGTACGATCCCGGGACACAAAGAAAGCGGCATGATTGGTAGCTTGCAAGTGACGGGATGAAGCAACGGGGGAGGAGAATGCCTTTCTTTTTAGGGTAGCAATCACGCCTACTGGGTGGGCTGCATAGTGTAGTCATGAAAGAAGTGACATTGCAAGTTGGAGGAGGATATTGGCATTGCATTCGCAAACACGCGACTACTTTCCGTACGTTGGTCCCTTCGATCCTTGTCCGCCGATTCGGGTAAAGACATACCAGGTGCCCCCTCAGCTTTTTATGCAGTTTCAGCCAGAGAACTTGCCGCAATACAGCCCGATGGAAGCGTTGAAATTAGGTACGCTATGGCCGGCGCTTTTTAGCCCATATGACCCCAGACTGAGTCATTTAGGGAGGGGAGGCACATGACAGCTGAAAATAGATTTGGCGATGAACAATATTACGCATTGCTTGAACAGTTGCAAGCGATCGACTTCGTGCTGGTAGAGCTAAATCTTTACTTAGATACCCATCCAACCGATCAGAATGCGCTCCAGCAGTTTAACGATTTAACGGAACAACGCTGGGTTTTGGCAAACGAGTATGAGAGGCTGTATGGACCTTTGCAAAATCTTGGCCGCAGCTATTCAGGCTATCCGTGGCAGTGGAATGATGATCCATGGCCTTGGCAAGTTTAGAAGAGAGGGATAACGAAACCGATGTGGATCTATGAAAAAAAACTACAGTATCCGGTTCGTGTCAGTAAGTGCGATGTGAGAATGGCGAAGTATTTGATTGAGCAATACGGAGGAGCAGATGGAGAGCTTGCAGCCGCTTTGCGCTATATGAATCAGCGGTATACAATCCCAAATAAAGTGGTCGGATTATTAACGGATATCGCTACCGAGGAGTTTGCGCATCTCGAGATGATTGCCACGATGGTGTATAAGCTGACCAAAGACGCGACAGTAGAAGAATTGAAGGAAGCCGGTCTGGGTGACCATTACGCCAATCATGATCGGGCGCTCTTCTACAACAATGCCAGTGGTGTACCGTGGACGGCTGCCTACATCGCTGCCAAGGGCGATCCAATCGCTGATTTGTATGAGGATATCGCAGCAGAAGAAAAAGCCCGCGCGACGTATCAATGGCTGATCGACATGACCGACGATGTTGATTTGCAGGACAGCTTGAAGTTTTTACGGGAGCGGGAAGTGGTTCACTCTATGCGTTTCCGCGAGGCTGTAGAGATTTTGAAGGAAGAACGGGATGCGAAGAAGATATTTTGAATGTTAAAAAAGAGAGCTGGTGGGCTCTCTTTTTCTAATTTATTCTATCCCATAGCTGGCGAAGGTGATTGAAGTTGTTAATCTTCGCTAAAATCGTATGGGATCACTATAATGGATTTCTGCCCCCATTTATGAACAAAAATAACCTCGCACTCTAACATTTCTGCAACTTCTCGTAACGGGACCACAAGAATGGTATTATTGTGCAGCTTTGCCTTTGCCGATGCAGTAACTGGGTAATTATTGATGATGAATCGATTACTCCCTGCTGGAATGGTAATCCAAATTGCGCTTCCCGGGTAGGTCTCTTTTGTGATTGTTGCGGACTGAGTTGAATCGTCCCATTGAAGAGTAGCACCAAAAGCATCCGCTAAGTCGCGAAGTGGCACATATGTGACATCATTTTCAACCAAGATTAAATCATTAAGCTTTTTATTATTAACTGTCACACTCAGGGCTGTATCTTTATAAGGTGCTGAGTTCTCATGCGTAAAAGAAAACTTTATCGTGAATATATCTTGAAAGCTATTAAACTTAGAATTGATAAAATTCTGTTAATGATATTCCCGAGTATTTAAAATTTGAGGCTGTTGCCTCTCCGTGATTAATTAAAATGGTCTTGATGGAGAGAGTGTCCCCGGACGGCCCAAATGTTATTCCTCCTGGTACGATGTCAGGTCTGAGTTCAGCTTTTTTTCCTAATGTAAATGTATACGTTGGTTTTAGATAAGCACCCTCGATTTGTTTGGGATTTGTAACGGAAGGAACAAGATCAAAGTCTACCAATTCAAAAAAGTCATAACCACTAGTACCCGAATCGAGATGATAACTTTCAATGGATTTAGGTTTCGTACTGATTTTTTGTCCCTGCTTATTGAGCAAATCAATGCTTCCCTTAAGTTCAATAATTTCATAAGGACTGAGATTTCCCCAGTTCAAGTATCCTTGTGCATAGTGACTTCCATCTGGTTTGGTTACAAATTTTACTTCCGTAAATTCGAACAGTAAAGGATTCTTCTCCAATGATGCCAAGGAAACTGGAACCGAAGCAAAGAAAATAAAAAAGCTCGAAAGAAGGCACATAAACAGTTTTGCCATTTTCACCAACTCAAATCACCCCAAGATTGAAAATATCATGTTAGAAAAGCCTTCAGTAAAGAAGGCTTTTCCCTTCTCATCTATAAAGAAGATCATTCGGAATGACGACGATGGTTTTCTGACCCCCTTTATGTTCAAAAACAACATAGTAATCCAGCATTTCTACAATATCTCGTAAAGGTACAACCAGGGTGGTGTTATTGTACAGCTTCGCTTTTCCCGACACAGTAGTTTCGCGACCATGATCAATAAAGCGATCACTGCCAACCGGTATGACTATTTGTCTATCGTATTCCATGAAGTTGTCTCTCAGGATGAGCGTTGCCGTTTGGGTAGGATCATTCCACTGGATCGTAGCACCAAGAACGTCGGCTAACTCGCGAAGGGAAACATAAGTGACATCATTTTCAACAAAGATTTGTTGCACAAGCTTTTTATTATTTACGGTCACAGTCACTGGTGAGTCGTCTTTATAAGGAGCAGAGTTATCGCGGATAATCAAAATACTAATTTTTTTGATGTCATTTATGTTTTTAAACCTAGAATCAATAAAATCTAAGGGCAGTTCAAATTTTGCTTCTACAAAATGTCCCGGCTCTAGCTTCAACGATGAATTGATAACAGTGTGGCTAGTTTCGGGGTAGAAGTGGTCCATTCCGTTTTTGCCCTCAAATGAGAGACCTGCGTAGCTAAAATTTGTAGCGGTTGCTTCACCTAGATTAAGTAATAGGGCATAAATAAAAAACGTGTTGTTGTCCTCTGATCTTCCATAAATCATTGAATCTACAATGACATTTGCCTTGAGTTCTGCCCCTTCAGACTCTGGAACTGAAGCAAAGAAAATAAAAAAGATTGCAAGAAAGCACGCTAAAAGTCTAACCATTTTCACCATTTCAAATCACCCCAAGATTGAAAATAACATGCTGGAAAAGCCCTCCTAAAAGAAGGCTTTTCCCTCACACATCCATAATAATCGGCAGGATCATGGGTCTGCGCTTTGTTTTGGCATACACGAATTTCCCAATCGATTCCCGCATTCCTTGTTTCAAGCGGTTCCACTGGCTCACATTTGCTTCCTGCAAATTGGTGATCACCTCGGATGCAATGCGAGTCGCTTCTTCCAACAGGCCCTCCGATTCCGGGGCATGGATAAATCCGCGAGAAATAAGGTCAGGACCCGACAAAATCTTGCCGTCGGTTTTGCTGCGCGTCACAACGATCACGAGAATGCCATCTTCCGAAAGATGTTTGCGATCCCGTAATATTCCATTCCCTACATCACCGATTCCTAAACCATCCACCAACGTATTTCCAGCAGGGATTTTTCTTTCCTGCAAAGCCACACCGTCCTGAATATCCACGACATCTCCGTTATTCACAATGAAAATGGACTCGAAATCAACGCCGACAGATTCAGCCAACAGACGATGTTGATGGAGCATCCGATACTCGCCGTGAATGGGGATAAAGTATTTTGGCTTCATGAGAGTGAGCATGAGCTTCAATTCTTCCTGGAAGCCATGACCAGATACATGCATGCCCGTCCCGGAGCCATAAATAACGTTGGCACCCATGATAAACAAGTTGTCGACGATGCGCGCTACATTTCGTTCATTCCCTGGAATAGGGGATGAAGAGAGGATGACGGTATCGCCGCGTTCTACTTTCACGTGCCGATAGCCGGAGGTCGACAACCGGGATAGAGCAGCCATCGGTTCGCCTTGGCTTCCCGTGCACAGAACAGCAACACGGGCTGGATCGAGCTCGTTTACTTCTTCTACTTCCACCAGCATGTCTTCTGGAATATGCAAATAGCCTTGTTCCGATGCGATTTTGACCACATTGACCATACTTCGGCCCAGCAAAGCTAGCTTTCGATTCGTTGCTTCTACGGCATCAATGACTTGTTGGAGACGGTATACATTGGAAGCGAACGTCGAGACAAAGATTTTCTGCTGTGCCTTACTAAATGCCTCTAACAGACGATCGCCTACGTGTTTTTCTGACGGGGTAAAGCCTGGACGCTCCGCATTGGTGCTCTCCGACAACAAAGCCAATACGCCTTTCTGACCGATTTCAGCCATTCTGTGCAAATCGGGGGATTGCTTATGCACCGGCGTTAAATCAAATTTAAAATCGCCCGTATGCACAATGGAGCCTGCTTTTGTCTCAAATACAACGCCCAAGCAATCTGGGATGCTATGGTTCGTCTGAAAAAAGCTGATCGAGAGCGAGCCCAATGAAATAGTAGAGTCACGATCGATGGAGATGAGGGTGGACTGATGAAGCAAATTATGCTCCTTGAGCTTTAATTCGATAAGACCTAACGTTAAGCGGGTACCATACACAGGGACGTTTAGTTGTCGCAAAAAATAAGGAATGCCCCCGATGTGATCCTCATGCCCATGCGTGACAATCAAGGCTCGGACTTTTTCTTGATTTTCCAGCAGATAACTAATGTCCGGTATGATCAGATCAATTCCTAAATAACTCTCATCCGGGAACTTCGAGCCACAATCGATGAGGACAATTTCATCCCCATATTGAATCCCGTACATGTTTTTGCCGATTTCATATACTCCTCCTAAAGCAAAAATAGAAAGAGTTTCATTCGATGTATTCATAAGCAGTCAATGACCTCCCCAAAGCATCTTGTGGTTACTTTTGCCTATTGGAAAGCTGAGTATGTATGGATAGCAGGGGAGATCATGCAGTAAAAATGGATGAATGAACCAAACAGGAGTCGGGCACACTGGGGTAAGACTCATTTTGGAAGGGAGCAGCTCCGGTGAAAACCAAACGATTTCTTTTCCGCTTGTTTCTATTGATTGCCATTGCGGCTGGTGTGGAATGGTTTGTGTATGCGAACCAACAAGCGCAAACCGAAGTGGTAGCAGACGAGTCGCACGCTCATCATGCAGCGCCGACACTCGCTGTGACGCATACCCTTGAGAAAGATGATTTGCAGCTCAAATTGGCTGTTACGAACTTCTCTTTTTCCCTCGAAAACATGGGAAAAGAAAACAAGCACGGGGAAGGTCATGTACATCTGTACCTCGACGGCAAAAAGATCGCCAAAGTATTTGAGCCTAGCTATGTCTTGAAGGATATCCCTGCTGGGAAGCATGAGGTCAAGGTAGAATTGGCCCATAATAACCACGAGTCGTATGGTGTTGCAGAGAGCTTTTCCATTGAGGTAAAGCCCTGATAAGCAAAGGGTACTGTAGGGAAAAGGAAAAAAGCCGACTTCGATACGCCTTGTGGCTTTCGAACTGTCGGCTTTTTTCATGGATAGACTAACGCATATGCACACTGACTTTTGCTTGCTGGTCTGGCAGGGCAATCACCAAAGTCGGATAGCTGATGACTTGGGTTTTCATCGAACCTGGAGCGGGTGCTTGTACCCGAACGTGTACGGCAAAGGCATGTGGGCCAGTCCGCTTGACTTGATCCGCCACTAAACGATATCCTCCTGTAGGGCGCTGTCCTGCACCCACGACAACATAGGATTTTCCATTGGCACGAACAATGGTGTGTCCGCCAGTTTTTCGAACTTTTTTCAAAGCTTCCTGCACGGCAGGAGGATAGGGAGCAGCAACGGCTTCGTAAACAGCATCTGCTTGTACAGCCTCTTTCCCCACAGGCTCAGATACGGTAGGATGTTGAGGTGACAAGACTTGTGTACCCGTTACTGCCAAGGTTGCCGTTAAGAGTAAACTAGGAAATACATGCAACATCAAGATCCCTCCAATTGGTAAAAGTAATGAATCGAACATCATATAGACCGAGGTGACAGGCGTGCGTGTGAAGGATTCGCTGGAATACCTGTCCGAATCAACGCGACAAGCGATTCTACATGAACAAACCAAACGATATCAGATTGCCGAAGAGCAAGATTTAACAGCGAGATTATTGGACCCGGTTTTTATTGGGCAAGTATGGAGACAGGCAGATGAGTTGGAACGAACCGTTATCCGGCTTTTCGTAACCAAAGCGACGAGAGGTTTTTTTAGCAAACGAACTTGGGAACGCGAAACGGCAAAAGAGCACAGACATCTGTCAGTCGGCTTGACGAAATTGCGACGGCTTGGACTGATCTTGACTGTACGGAAAATGTGGAGTGAGATTGGCTATTTGATGCCACAGGAGGTTCGCGAGCAGTTGACGAATCTAATGCTGCCGGAAGCCTCTCAGGCTTTTGTTTCTCTTTCAAAAACGCTCCCTTATTATATATCAGCAGGCAGAGGGATACAGCTGGATCTTTTTGGGCTTTTGTTGTTTGTTTGGGACAACCAAATTCCCATTACGCAAAAAGGAAGTATTCATCGCAGGATGTCGCAAAAAATGCTGCCGCTGCTCTCGTTAACAGATGAGCATGTAAAAGGAATCATCATTCCGCCGATCGATCAGGAACAGAGAGAGGGCTTATCCTTGACCGTTGTCCTCGATATTGCGCTCAGACTGGGCTTGGTGCATAGGGAAGAGCGGGAACTTGTCCTCGATCTCAATCGAACGAAGCAATGGCTGCAGCAACCTCCTCTCGTACGTTGGGAAGAGATGTACCAACTCGTCATGGAACAATTTTTGCCGCATGGAGACTGGTGGGAATTTTTCATTCAATTGATGAGACAGGTTCCAGTCGAACAGTGGTGCTCCATCCATGAGCAATTGCGCATGTTAAAAGACGCCGGATTCCCATTGCCCGACAATGCAGGGGAGCTGATTGTGGAGCAATGGCTGCATTTGCTGTTAGGCTTGGGATGGATTCAGCTCGGAATGGACGAGAATCGAATGATTTTTTGGCGTTGGAGCAGCTTGCCGCGATTGTCGGCGGAGGAAGGCTGGTTTGTGGACCCCACAGGTGCCATTACAATCCCTCCGCTTGTCCCGTTGCTGGAAGTATGGGAGATCAGCCGATTTTGCCAGCTCCAATTTGATGGGCAATTGATTCGGGGTGAATTGCAAGCAAGGCTGTTGCAATCGTATTTGGCCCAAGGAGGGACGGAGGAGCAAGTCATCGAAAAGCTCCGTGCCTCCTGTGTTCATCCGTTGCCTGAAAGCTTGATTGAGGTTGTGAGCCAATGGGCGAGAACAGCGAGGCAGATTCAAATGGAGCCGTACTTCCTCGTGCGGACAGCACATGCTGGATTTCTGGAGGAATGGCGCGAAATTCCTGATTTTCGGCCATTTCTTACCCAAGTGATCTCGCCGACTTCGTTTTTGATTCCGTTCACGCAGGAAAAAGAATTGATTCGTTTACTACGGCACTTCGGTTATGAACCACAAGTACTGGCACATGTTGCTAGTGCAGGCAAGGAGCTCCAGCCACTTCAAAACAGTCAAGCGGGAAATAAGGGCCTGCTTCTCATTGAAAGGCCCTGGGACGGTTATGCTATAGAAAACACGTTCCCCGAGCAAAATGAGCAAATCGCAGCACTTCCCAAAATGTGGACGAAGCATTTCCAATCGTATCATCCACAATCGATGCGAGATTTGTTTAAGCGCGCAATAGAACTGAAGCTGGAAGTCGAGATCCAGCAAAGTGGAAAAGAAAAGCTGCGCGGGCTACCAACAGAGGTACGCCTGGAAATGGGGTACTGGATGGTTACGATTGCAGGACAGGGCGGCAAACAGTCTTACCGTCTCGAGAACATCGAGCGAGTGCGCATTGTAGTGCCCGAATATCTGTACTAAGGGTGTGCATCGTGATACAATCAGGAATGACGTAAAGTTTTTCAAGCTTTACGGCGAAAGGAGGTCTCGCTTTATGGAAACATTGGAAGCTGTGGATATGTCACAGTTGATCATGGAGTCTCATGAGCTGTCCACGATGATTAACCAATCGCGCGAGGTCTCAGAGTATCTGGAGGCCAAACGCCAAATGGAAGCAGATGAGGAAGTGCAACGTCTGCTCGTCGTGTTCGAGGCTAAGAAGGAACAGTACGAAGATGTGCAACGGTTCGGGAAGTATCACCCGGATTACAATCATATATCCAAAGAAGTACGGGAATTGAAACGCAGCATTGAACTGAGGGATTCCGTACAGGCATTCAAGCGAGCAGAAGATGCTCTGGATGAACTCTTGTATCAGGTGAGTAGAACCATTGCTCATTCCGTCTCGGAAACGATCAAGGTACCGAGCAACAATCCGTTTTTAGAGGCGCAGGGCAGCGGTTGCGGGACAGGCGGAAGCTGTGGCTGCAGCGTGAAAAAGCCATCGTAATTTACGCTGTTCCAGATTCATTTTGACGCAGCAGAAAACAGTTTTCACAAAGATTGCCACAGCAAAATTGCTTTTCGTCAGGTACACGAAAGCGGAAGCGATACACGTGTTGCACGTCATCTGAACGCACGTAAATGCATTCTGGCTGTAATTTGGTATCAGTGGTCAGGCGCTCTCCTGTTTCCATGAGTTGCTTCGTTAAGAGAGGAGCAGGGAGCGTACTGCATACATAGAAAAAGAGCTGGCCTGCATATGTTTGCCAACTGCTATGGGTCACGATTTTTTCGCGGTGAAGCGCTTCCTCAAATTGATGATAAAACGTAGCCAGCATAGACCACGATTCCTTTCTGTAATAAGCTTTCACCAGTAAGTATACCACGATTGGGAAGGAGACCGACGGCCAAACATGAGAGAGCGACGTCTGGGGGTCGCCGTGTGGGTGAAAAACACGCGTGCCGCCAAAAATTTACGCAAATTTGGCACCATTCATTACATCTCCAAGCGCTTAAATTACGTTTCGATGTATGTGGATGCCAATTTGTTGGACGAAACGATTCGCATTATGGAAAAGCTGCACTTTGTAACGAAAATTGAACGTTCCCATCGCCACGAGATCCCGGTAGAGTACAACAATGCCAGACCGGATAAGGCAAAGGAATACGATTATAAACAAGAAAAGAACCAGGTAATGGCACTAGCAGAGACCTTACAGACAGAAGAAAGCAGTCAAGCAACCGTTGGTTCGACATAAGTTGTTCATAAGCTGCCATTTTTCGGCAGCTTTTTTGCTTTTGTTAAACTGGCGTACATGGTATGCTAAAGTGGAAGAAAACGAGAAGTCACGCGCATGAATGCGTTTTCAAGAGATAGATTAGTGAAAGAAAGGTGAGCATACATGATTCATCTGGATATTAACTGCGATATGGCAGAGGGCTTCAGTAGAGGTCGACAATCAGAGGATTTGGGGATTATGAAATGGATCACCTCCGTTAATATTGCTTGCGGATTGCATGCAGGGGATCCCCATATTATTTGCAGAACAATCGAAGCTGCACTCAAGCATGATGTGAAAATCGGGGCACATCCCGGCTATGCAGATATTCAAGGCTTCGGACGTCGTTCGATGAACTTGTCTGTCAATGAAGTGTATGAGCTGGTGCTGTATCAAATTGCAGCCTTGGCTGGAACTACAAAAGCACTCGGCGGGGAGCTTCACCATGTAAAGTTGCATGGCGCGCTGTATAACGAAGCGGCTGAACGCCCAGAGCTCGCCGAAGCGGTAGTTCAAGCCATTGCGGATATTGATGAAGAGCTGATCCTCTATGCACTGTCCGGCAGCAAACTTGTAGAGGCAGGCTTGGAATACGGGCTACAGGTGGCAGAGGAAGTATTTGCAGAGCGGGCTTATTTGCCGAATGGTCGATTGGCCCCGCGTGAGTTGGAAGGAAGCGTGCTGATCAGCAAGGAAGAACGCATGGAGCAGACACGTCAGCTCGTTTTAAAACAAAGAGTAATGACGGTTAATGGCGAGCACATTGACTTGGCAGCCGATACCCTTTGTGTCCATCACGAGAGCCATGACGTACTGCAATTCCTTGGCGAAGTACATAAGTGGGCAAAGCAAAACGATGTAAAAATTGAACCAATCACAGCTCGATAGGTAAAAAGCCATCCAGCAATGCCATCCCATTATCGGGAGAGGGACGTTGCTGAATGGCTTTTTTCATTTTTCCGTTCTTTGATTGTGCCGTTGTCAATCAGGAAAATGACATTGGCGAGCTTCTCGGCTTCCTCACGATCATGGGTGACCAGCAGAAACGGGATGTTCCACATGGCGTGAAGGCGAAGCAACTCATCCTGGCATTGTTTACGGGTATCCGCATCCAGCGCGGATAAAGGCTCATCAAGGAGCAGGATGTCTGGTTCAGTCGCCAGCGCTCGTACAAGTGCCACCCGTTGTTTTTGTCCCCCGGATAACTGGTGAGGATATTTTTGCAACAGATGATCGATTCCTACCGTGGACAACAATGGTTCTACATTCAGCTCATGCCCCTTTTTCAAGCCGTAGCGAACATTTTGCTCGACGGTCATGTGAGGGAACAGCGCATAATCTTGAAATAAATACCCGATGTTGCGTTTTTGTACAGGTAGCGGCTTCTGTCCTTCTCGATAAAAGATGTTCTCGTTTAATTCGATCACACCCGTATCAGGATGAACCAGACCTGCAATACTGTTCAATATCGTTGTTTTGCCAGAGCCGGATGGTCCGAACAGCACGACAATTTCCTTTTGCACCGAAAAGGACACATCCAGAGTAAAATCAGGCAAACGCTTCTGTATGTGGACAAAGAGCAATGACCATTCACCTGCCTTACTTTTGATTGGCGTACCTGCGCACATTGCGACGACTCCACCAATTCAGCCAGAGAGTCGTACCCATCCCCAAGGAAACAATAATGACGACCCAAAACAATGCCTTATCCATTTGACCAGCCTCAACAGCAAAATAAATGGCGACGGGAATCGTATCGGTTTTCCCAGGGATATAGCCTGCGAGCATCAGCGTAGCGCCAAACTCCCCTAAACCACGTGCAAAAGAAAGAACAAACCCTGCCAACAGGCCAGGCCAAGCCAACGGAAAGGTAACGGTCCAGAATAATCGCCATTCGGAAGCACCCATCGTGCGTGCCGCATTCTCCAAACGACGATCCACTCCCGTGAAGGCAGCGACTGCACTCTGATACATCAACGGAAAGGAAACGACAATCGAGGCAATAACGGCTCCTGTCAGCGTAAAGACGACGGTAATATTGAACCATTCATGCAGAAGCTGACCGAGAAAACCATTTTTTCCGAAAAGCAGCAACAAGCCGAAGCCAACAACAGTAGGAGGAAGAACAAGCGGAAGCAAAAAGAAGGACTCCAGCACATTCTTCCCCCAAAAATCTTTTTGTGTCATCCACCTTGCAAAAACCATCCCCAGGACAAAAACAAAGGAGGTGGAGAGCGCAGCAACTTTAAGGGAGAGCATCAAAGGAGTAAGATTGGTTTCGATCACGCTTGCCACCTCCAATTCGATTCGTTTGGTTTATTGAAACCCGTACTTCTGTAAGATCGCTTTTCCTTTATCGCTTGTCAAGTAGGCTAGAAAAGCTTTTGCTGCATCTGGGTTCTTCGATGCGCTGACGACTGCACCTGGATAAACGATCGGCTTGTGCCATTCAGGCTTTGCTGTCGCCAATACCTTAACATTTTTCGAAGCTGCGGCATCACTGGAGTAGACAATGCCGACTTCGGCGTTACCGGATTCTACGAAGGTCAAGACTTGGCGAACATCGCTGCCAAATACCATTTGTGCCGAAAGAGAATCCCACATTTTCAACGTATCCAATGTTTCTTTTGCATATCGTCCTGCCGGGACCGTCTCAGGCTCACCAACGGCAATATGCTTGATTGCTGAGTTGTTCAGCTCTTCAAAAGAAGAGATAGCGACAGCACTTGTGCTACCAGCAATGAGAACAAGCGAGTTTTGCGTGAAGTCTTGGCGTGTGTCTTTGGCAATCAGTTGCTGTTCCGCTAGACCGTCCATGTCTTTTTTACTAGCAGACAAAAATACGTCAGACGGAGCGCCTTGTGTAATCTGTGTGGCGAGTTTGCCAGAGCCTCCGAAGTTAAAGGTGAGGGTCGTTCCCGGGTGTTCCGTTTCGTATTGGGTTTTCAACTCATTCAAGGCATCTGTCAAGCTGGCAGCAGCAGAAATCATCAGTTCTACCTTTGCTGCATCGGTTTTGGCTGGCTCACTTGTTTGTGGCGCTGTTTGCGTTGTTGAGCAAGCAGTCAGCATCAAGCAAAATGCTGTCAATAAGGCTAACCAGTGCTTCTTCATAAAAAAGGACCTCCATAACTATATTTAGTTATAATTAATTATAACTGGACATAACTAGATTATATGGATTCGTAATGAATAATCAATTGCGATTTTACGACACTTGTTTGAAAATAGAGCAAAGGAGATAACGGAGGCGGGACATGAGTCAACAAAATTCTTACACCACCGAAGAAATAGCAAAAATTCTACGTATTTCTAAGCTGACGGTCTACGACTTGATTAAAAAAGGCGAGCTGCCTGCATATCGGGTCGGTCGGCAAATGCGCGTAGACGAAAGCGATCTGGAAGCGTACAAGGCGAAGGCAAAGGGGGAATACAGACAAGCCTCAGCCGTCAGCATCCCGCAGGCAGGACAAGCTCAGCAGACGTCACGACATGAGCAGGCTGGCACAGGTCGGAATATCATTATCAGCGGGCAGGATGTGAGCTTGGACCTACTGGCTGGGCATTTGGAGAAAAAGGATGAGGCATACCGACCGCTTCGCTCGTACGTGGGCTCTCTGAACAGCCTTGTGGCGATGTATACGGGTAAGGCTGATATCGTCAGCACTCACTTGTACGATGGGGATACCAATGAATACAATGTCCCGTATATTCGTCGCATTTTGTGTGGGCATCGTTATGTTGTCATCAATATGTTGTCACGTTGGGCCGGATTTTACGTTCAGGCAGGCAATCCGAAACAGATGAAAGCATGGAGCGATTTCACGAAGCCGGGCATTCGCATGGTCAATCGGGAAAAAGGGTCAGGTGCACGCACGTTGATTGAAGAGCAGTTTCGATTGGCAAAAATAGCGGGGAGTGACGTGATTGGCTATGAACGGGAAGAGTCCAATCACCTGGCAGTCGCAGGGGTAGTAGCACGGCGCGAGGCAGACGTAGGGGTGGGCATTGAAAAGGCAGCTTCACTCGTCGGAGTGGAGTTTGTCCCAACTATTCGTGAGCGATATGACCTCGTCTTGTTGAAAAACAAGGACAACGAGCAGCTCATTCAGGCAGTGCTTGATGTTCTCGGGTCGCGTCCATTTCAAAAGGAACTGGAAGCAGTTGGGGGATATGATCTGAGCCAGACCGGAAAAATTATGTACGAAACCTGGTAAATACTAAAGTAAGCTGCCAATCATTACGATACAATGAGTGGCGGCTTTTTATTTTCGCAGAAAGATCATCGCCAAATAAGGCGTTTTCTCTACAGAATCTCCTGAATTTCTACTCAGTTTGACATATATTTGCTACAATGAAACAAAAACATATAGCGCCTGCCGCCGGGCGATTTATTATATGGGGGCTGTCATGAAATCACTACATAAAACCAGCTTGCTCGTATGCGTGACGATCCTCGTTTTTTTCGGCTCAGTTGGGGTCGTCGCGTATTGGCCAGCCATTTCTCAAATCATTGCCATGAATCAATCACCTGAGGGGGAGCAAACGTTCGTCGATCCATTTTCATATGATCCGCCTCTGCCGTCTTATGTAAAGGATTTAAACCCGGTATATAAGATTCAAGCTGAATTACATACGTCTGAAGCAAAAATAACCGGAAACATGACATTGGAGTTCGATAATCCGAAAACGCCAGATGTACGATTGTATATTTACGATTACCTTTGGAACAAAATGACGGTGAAGTCGATTCGCTACAAGGACAAGCCGCTTTCTTTTGAACGTGGTCAATCGCTGGTGAAGCTGGCAAATCCTCTTGGTAAGGAGCTTCGTGGCGCCTTAACCATTGAATTCGAGAACCCGGTTCCACGCAGAGGCACACGTTTTGGGGTCAAAGACGATATATGGACGTTGACGACTTGGTACCCGATGCTTGGGGCCCAAAATCAAAAAGGCGTTTGGTATGACCCGCCGCAACGCGTTGATTTTGGTGATCCATTCGTCTACCACTATGGAGATTACGATGTGTCATTTACCTCTCCACAAGGCTACAAATGGGTCAGTTCGTGGGGCAGAGGGCAAACGAAGTCAATCGGTGGAAATAAGCAGCAAGTCCATTATCAAGCAAAAAATCTGTTGAACTTTGGATTGGTGGGAAGTCCGCTTTATCACATTGAAACGATTCAATTTGCTCCGAATTTAACGGTGGACATTGCTTCCGTGGATAAAGGTAACATTGAACGAATCAAGACCATTGCCCAATCGGTCTTTCCTACTTTCATCGACATGTATGGACCGTTGCCGTATCCGCATGTGGCGATTGCGGAAACAAGTTCAGGAACGACGTACGCCATGGAATACGCAAACCTCGCTGTGTTCAAAAGAGACATGCATCACAATAATTTGATCGATCATTGGCTGCCGCATGAGGTAGGACATCTTTGGTGGTACAACAGTGTAGCTACCTTGGAGTCCTCGCATGGGTGGCTTGATGAGGGGCTGGTAGAGCTCGGTGTTTCCCATTACTTGCAGAAGCGTTATGGTGCTCAATCAGCTACGACTCTGCTGGATACGTACAACCGGGATGTTAAACGTTTGCAAGAGCGTTATCCAAATGGAAAGCTCGACAAGCCATTGCAGAGGTTTGCCACCGAAGAAGAGTTTAAGCTGACCTGGTATTCCCGGGGAGCACTCCTGTTCGACAACCTGCGCCGCAAAATTGGTGACGATGCCTATAAGCGATTCTTGCAGCGCGTCCAGCAAAATTATCATGGCAGTGTCATTGGTGCAGAGCATCTCGATCAGGCGCTTGGACAAACCTTGCAAGGGGAAGCGAAATATTTCACCCTGTATACCAACAGTGCAAATAAGAATGGCTTTGGTGCTGTTCAATTGGAACCCTATATCACCACAATCATTAATAACATGAGTTTTTATCCATCGATTCCAGCTCGGGTCACCCAAAATACGGTGTATATCCCGTTGCGAGAGCTCGGTGAGAAAATGGGATTAGCGATTAGCTGGGACGACAAGAAACAAATGATCCGCGTAAAAGGAAATGGACGCGAGGTATTTATAAAGGAACGGGAGCGCTTTGCTGACGTAGATGGGAAGCGAATCGATCTAGGCAGCCCGTTAATTGAGATCAAAGAACGTACGATGGTTCCACTGTCCTTTTTTGAAAAAGCATTGGGATATGAGACAGCGTACAATCAACAACAAAAAACGGTGAAGATCAATACATACCAAACGATTGGAAGGGCGGCAGAAACAAAATGAAAAACCTGGTGTTGGTCGGATTTATGGGAACGGGAAAAACCACGGTTGGCGCCGCACTCGCTGCCTCTTTGGGAATGAAGCATACGGACTTGGATGATGCGATTGTGGAAAGTGAAGGTCGGAGTATTCCAGAAATCTTCACGGATCAAGGAGAAGCGTATTTCCGAGACGTTGAGACGAAACGTCTGGCGCAATTACTGGCAGTAGGATCTCAGGTAGTAACAACTGGGGGAGGAGCTGTATTGCGGAAGCAAAATGTAGAGATGATGATGGAGTATGGCATCGTCATCGCGCTGCATGCCACGGAAGAGGAGCTCATCAAGCGTTTGGAAAATGATACAGGCCGGCCGTTGTTGGCAGGAGGAGTCGCAACCAGGGTAAAAACCTTAATGACGGAGCGCGCAGGTGTATACGATTTCGCTCCGATTCAGGTGGATACGACAGGAAAGAGCCTTTCCGATATCGTGATGGAAATTACGAGCCAAGTGGTTGAAAGAACACAGGACGGGGAACAATAGAGGGGACAGCGCTTGCGCCGTGGTGGAATCCACGAGTAAGAAGGAGGTCAAGTGCGATGTCCTTTCAGGAATATTTAAAGTACCTGACGAAACTGTTTGTCCAGTACATGGACACCCCAAAAGATGAACGCCGTTTGCGTAAGACTCCACGGGAGTCCTGGTCGTCACGCTGGTTTGGTGCCATTCCCATGTCCATTCGATTGTTGTGGCGCAAATAAAATTCGTAAACCTATCATGAACGAGACGGAGGGTGCATATGGCGAGAGTAGCGGTAGAAAATTCCCTGTCTGAAGTGTGCAAGATGCTGCGTCAAAATGGTTACGAAGTTGTTGATCTGGGCAACTGGCAGCAGGTGGTAGATGCGATTGTCATTACAGGACAGGATATCAACGTACTGGGTGATCAAAACAAAACGATTACTGGAGCTCCCGTCATTAATGCAGAGGGTATGACGGTCAATGAAATTTTTCATGCCGTTCATGAACGTCTCTCTCCTACAGAACATCGGTGAATAGAAAACGTAAAAAACAAGCTCTCCAACCGGTTATTCGGCAGGAGAGCTTGTTTCGTTTACGAAAAATCGTCCGACGCGATGGGCATACGAATACGGAACAAAGCGCAGGCCCTCATCCCATACACCGACATAAGCATTTTGATCATTCCATAAATGCAGGGACCCCACGACAAAGGGTGCCAAAACCTGTGACTGATGAATCGGGACGGCTAATGTTACCGGTGAGGTATAATCTTGCTGCCATAATTGGTTCCAGGACACGTCCGTATCCGTTGTACTCATTTGGCTGACCCACCCGATATGATCAAAAGGATCAGACTCGGCTGCGCTTAAAATTCTCATTTGAGTCAGGCGTTGGCCATTTTGTATGAGCTGCTCGTCTGCAAAAGCATCGACAGCGGGTTCACTAATTTGAAAAGAAGTGGGATACATTTCTCCCGTTTTTGCATTGACCATTTGTGTATCTGACTTCTGGGTGATCAGCCAGTAGGAAGCGAACCCGTCATAAACTGGCTCTGCCGCGATTTCCTTCGGAGCAAAAGCGTCATCGAACAAGATGTACTCCCCGACACCGTATTCCAGCAGAACAAATTTTTGATGGGTAGTGGAATCAGGTGCTTCTCCTACCACCAAATATCCTACTTGCTTGTCCGCTTTTTTTATACTTACCAGCCATTGATGCTGTCCTGCACCAAGTGTTTGCACGTCCGTCTTTGCGCCTTGCCATTGCTTGAATTGAGGGTCTCGGCTTGCGATTGCATCCATCCATTCTCGAATTTGTGCTTGGAATTGCTTGTCCCAGCTTGCTTCGTCTTGTGCAAAAGCTGGTGAGGAAAGCAGCATTAGAGCCAAAAGAGCAGCGATAAAAGGAAAAAATCGTCTGGTCACAACTATGCACCACCTTTTGTAAAGGCTTAACCTATTCCTATTGTAACCAGCTATGACAAAAAGATTTGTTGCAACGTGTCTTTTCTGTTTCACATTTTCTCGTTGATCTTTTACATGATTCGCCCTGATGCGGGGAGATGTCGCATGCTTTTTGCTTTCGATGACCGCATGAGCGGAGGAACGGAAGATAAATAGAACAAGCCACCATTAATGAACGAAACCTCGATCCGCGGCTCGTATTGCCATGCCAGCTCGTCTTTTCTGCGTTGTCGCTCCTCATCTGGTGTGCTCTTTTTCCACTCTGCTTGATTAACCTCTTCGCGTGGAGTGATTGGGATTCCGTTTGTACGTAAAAAGTCGAGGATTCGTCCGCCAGACGCCCGGTATTCGTCAAAAGATACGGGCTGTTCGACAGAAGTTGGTCCAGCTGGATCAGGCTCGGGGTGCAGAGCTTCTTGCTCGAGTGACGGCTGAGCTTCCGGCTGCTCTGCTTCTTCTTCTTCGGCTTCGTCTGTGTTTGTCTGCTGATTTTCCGGTTCGCGTCGTGCCAATTCTTCATAGTACGCTTCCAAGATGGCCAACTCTTCACGCAAACGTGTGCGCGCTTCCTCTGCCCATTGCTGATCTTCTTGTTCCAGTGTATGTTCGACTTCCTGCTGTGCCATTTGGAGGGCTTCCTGTATGGTAACCTTCCGATCCAATGTGTAGTAGTAGTCAGGGATCGCAGGGGTCAGGGAAAGTGAAAATAAAAACGATGTGAAATCCGTCACCAGCCGTGGCTGATGCAAATTAATCCCCAGGTACAATAAAATGTCCCGTCGCTTGTCACAGAGCAGAGAAATCTTTAAATTCATCCCGAGCCAAGGCACGAGAGGGGTTGACCTACGCTTGCCTGCATTACCTAAAAGGCCCCCTTGTTGCTCGTACATACAGACAAAGCTGCCGTGCTTTTTGGCTGAAGCGAAAATTTGTTGCATGCGGGTAGCGCCTATATGCAGATGCTCAGATCGCAAACCTTCAGGCGTGCAATCCGGATGAAAAGTAAAGGTGAGCACCAATGGCTGATAAGCCAAATTCATCTTATCCACCCAGCTCCAGTAAAAAGGGCGATTGCCGATATCTTTGTCCACCTCGACAGGGAGCTTGACTGTGAAATAATCCGGGTGAGACTCGACGATATGGGCAGAAAAAGTCGCCAAATAGCGCTCGACAAATTGTCTGACCTGTTGTTGCTGCATCAGGAGACCTCATTTCTTTTTCGTTTCCAACAAAAATTATTGGTCAGCCGCCTCAGAAAGCGGGACGGCTTCTTTTGTTATTTTGCTTGCCCGAATGGCGTGTCCAATGTTATCGAGCTTCAGCGCCATTTCTTTGGACGAACGGGAATCCATAATGATTTGAATCAGATTATCTTCCAAGGAGTGATTTAGATTCAGGCGTTCCACAATATCATCGAGTTCACCGATGACCATTTCAAACAGATCGATTTTTTCATACAGCAGCTTGAGAATATGCTCCTCGATCGTTCCTGTTGTCGATAAATTGTAAATGTGCACATCCCTTTTTTGACCCAGTCGATGGACGCGGCCGATTCGTTGCTCCACTCGCATGGGATTCCAAGGCATGTCGTAATTAATCACCTGATTGCAGAACTGCAAATTGATACCTTCGCCGCCTGCTTCCGTCGCGATCAGGACTTGTGCTCGGTTTTGGAAAAGATCAGTCATCCAGTCCTTTTTGCTGCGTTTAAAGCCGCCGCGAAAGGGGACAGAAGTAATGCCGTGGTCATGCAAATATTTTTGCAGGTAGTTTTGTGTTGCCCGGTACTCTGTAAAAATGATCACTTTGTCGTTGATTTGTTGAATGAGCTCAACCGTTTTGGCAGCTTTGGAATGCGTCTCAATTTGTTTGATCATCTCGACTAGCTCAAGAATTTGCGTACGCAGGGGAGAGTCCTCGCCAGTGCGCTGGTGCATATTATACAGCGTCATAAACGCAGCTTCCTTACTTGAACAGACCTCACGCTGCAAGGTAATCAAAGCAAGGGAGTTGAAGCCCCCAACCCCCAATCCAGTTTGGTACTGCTCGCGGACAAAGCGGGTCACGCCTTCGTACAACGTCATTTCCTCAGGCGAAAGGTCAATCGGAATGGACTGAACGCGGCGGCTGGTAAATTGGATACCGCCATCACTTCGCTTGTTGCGAATCATGACCTTTTCAATTTCTTCCCGCAATTTCTCGCTGTTTTTGGATTGACGTTTGCCCTCTACGTAATTGGTAGAGAAGGTGGAAGTATGGCCGAGGTGACCTGGCTTTAACAAATTGATGAGGTTGTACAGCTCGTCCATCTCATTTTGAATGGGGGTGGCTGTAAGGAGCAGGCAATATTTTTTGCGGATCTCTTTGACGAACTGATAGTTGCGTGTCCGTTTATTTTTGAGTTTATGGGCCTCGTCGATGATCAGCATATCGTAATCGATGTCGAGTACGTGTCGCCTGTGCGGATCTCGTTTTGCTGTATCTATCGATGCGACCACGACTTCGTGCTGGCGCCACATATATTCTTTTTTTTGTGCGACGGCTGCAATGCCGAATTTTTGATGAAGCTCTTTTGTCCATTGAATCACGAGAGAGGCTGGAACCAGGACGAGAATTTTTTTAGCCAAGCCGCGAACCATATACTCTTTCATGATCAATCCTGCTTCGATCGTCTTTCCCAGACCGACCTCATCTGCGAGAATGGCACGACCGCGCATTTCTAGCAGGACCCGTTTTGCTGTGTCCAACTGGTGAGGAAATGGCGATAAGAGTGGGAGGTATTTCAGACACTGTAGCTGGTCAAATTCGTGAACAGCCATCGCTTCCTCCGCTTCCAATGAGAGCTTGAACAGCTCCCACTTATCCCAGGGGCCATCTTCTTGCATGCGTTCTGTAAGCGGATTGATCCAACTCGTATCAAATGAAATAGGAACATTCGGCATATAAGATACTCCTTTTCATAGCTCTGCCATAACTTTCAAGGTTATCGTCAAAAAACTGAACATTTATCTATTGTCAATGTGTTTTGTTAAGTTTTTCTGAATCTGACTGTTAATTTGTATATTTTCAACTTTGGACTCTCATGGTAGGATAAAGAGGTAGTACATCCCTTAGTATGGAAATGACAGCAGAAACTTATGTATGACCATGAAACAACCGCGAATGATGGTAGTAGGGAGAGACTGCTTGAACGTTTGGCAGCGCCGAAGGAGCAAGCCGGTAAACGGTGAATCTCTCAGGCAAAAGTACCTCTACCGGACGCAACTCTGGAGAGAGCTCACATGAGCCACCAAAGGGGAAACTTGCAAGTGGGGAACGATGTAACCCCCCATCTGATTCGCAAGGTAACTCTCAGGTACCAAGGACAGAGGAGGAGAAATGGGCACCATTCATTTTGGTGTACCCGTTTTTCCCCCTCTGTTTTGTTTTGGTCGATAAGACTCCTATCGACATAAGTGCAACGAAGGCCTCGCCAAAGGCTCAGTGAAGCCAAGTTTTCTAAGATCTTATTGTTCACAGGAGGTGCCACATGTCCAATTTGAAACGTACGCCACTATTTGATTCTTATGCAAAGTATGGCGCGAAAACCATCGACTTCGGTGGTTGGGATCTGCCAGTGCAGTTTACAAGCATTGGTCAAGAGCATGAAGCCGTTCGGACTAAAGCTGGTCTATTTGATGTTTCCCATATGGGAGAAGTGGACGTAAAAGGGGAAAACGCTCTTTCTTATCTCCAGCGTGTGACTACGAATGACGTGTCCAAGCTGCAAGTCGGGCAGGCGCAGTACAGTGTGCTTTGCTACCCGGATGGGGGGACGGTAGACGATCTGCTTGTTTACAAGTATGCAGATGATCATTACCTGCTCGTCATCAACGCGGGGAACATCGACAAAGACTATGCGTGGCTAGAAGAACATCTGATTCCAGGCGTAACGATTGAGAATATTTCGCCACAAACAGCACAAATCGCGATTCAAGGTCCTTTGGCAGAGTCCATTCTGCAAAAGCTGACGACTACAGACTTGTCACAAATCGGTTTTTTCCGTTTTGAGCGTGATGTGCAAGTGAGCGGCATTCCGGCATTGGTCTCTCGCACTGGCTATACTGGCGAAGATGGCTTCGAGATTTATTTGGATGCCGATCGTGCAGCAGAGCTGTGGGACATTTTGCTCGATGCCGGAAAAGATGAAGGTCTGTTGCCGTGCGGTCTCGGTGCGCGCGATACGCTTCGCTTTGAAGCCAAGCTGCCACTGTACGGTCAAGAGCTCAGCAAAGACATTACGCCGATCGAAGCGGGCATTGGCTTTGCTGTCAAGGTAGACAAAGAAGTGCCGTTCATCGGTCAAGAAGTACTGAAGGCACAAAAAGAAAACGGAGCTCCACGCAAGCTGGTAGGGATCGAAATGATCGATCGTGGGATTCCGCGCACGCATTATCCTGTCTATGTGGGAGAAGAGCTCATTGGCGAAGTGACGACGGGAACACAATCCCCAACCTTGAAGAAAAACGTCGGTCTCGCTCTCGTAAAAACCGAGCATGCTGCGCTAGGTACACAAGTAGAAGTAGAAATCCGCGGAAAACGTCTGAAAGCAGAAGTCGTTGCCGCTCCATTTTATAAACGCCCAAAAAACTAAACGATCCACCACATACATCCTTTTAGAGGAGGACAACGTCCGTGAAATACCGCTACCTGCCCCAAACTGATCAGGACAAGCGCGAAATGCTGGAAACCCTCGGCATTTCGAGTGTAGAAGAACTGTTTGCTGATATTCCGGAAGAAGTGCGCTTCAAAGGTGCTTTGAATATTCCAGAAGCACTTTCCGAGCCAGATTTGGTGAAGTATTTTACACACCTCGCAAATAAAAACGTAAACTTCAGCACGCATGTTAACTTTCTAGGTGCGGGTGTTTATCAACATTACACGCCGAGCACAGTCAATCACATGCTGCTCCGCGGTGAATTCTTTACCGCTTATACACCTTACCAGCCAGAAATCAGCCAAGGTGAGCTGCAAGCTATTTTTGAGTTCCAAACGATGGTATGTGAGCTGACTGGCATGGAGGTAGCCAACTCCTCGATGTATGACGGCGCGACTTCTTTGGCAGAGGCAGCAATGATGGCTGCTGGCCATACTGGCAAAAAGCGCGTAATCGTTTCCCGTGCTGTACATCCAGAAGCGCGTGGCGTTTTGAAAACATATGCGTATGGTCAAAACGTTGAGCTGGTTGAAGTAGGTATCAACAGCAATGGCGTTACGGATACAGCGGCTCTGGAAGCGCTTGTCGATGAAAACACAGCAGCGGTCATCGTGCAGTATCCGAACTTCTTCGGAAACGTAGAGGACTTGGGAGCGATTGAACCAATCGCGCACGGAAAAGGTGCACTGTTGATTACATCCTCCAATCCGCTTGCTCTGGGTGTACTGGAGGCGCCGGGCAAACTGGGCGCAGATATCGTAGTGGGCGACATGCAGCCATTTGGTATCCCAGCATCCTTTGGTGGACCACATTGCGGATACTTTGCTACCACATCCAAACTGATGCGCAAAATGCCAGGTCGTATCGTCGGTCAAACGAAGGACGAAAATGGCAAACGCGGCTTCGTTTTGACACTGCAAGCGCGTGAACAACATATTCGTCGTGAAAAAGCGACTTCCAACATCTGCTCGAACCAAGCGCTGCTCGCATTGGCTGCTTCTATTGCCATGACAGCACTCGGCAAACAGGGTGTACAAGAAATGGCGATGATGAACCTGCAAAAAGCTCATTACGCCAAGAATGCTCTGCAAGCAAAAGGCTTGGAGATCGTATTCACTTCTCCATTCTTCAACGAGTTTGTGGTGAAGCTGAACAAACCAGTTGCAGAAGTAAACAAAGGCCTGTTGGCTGCAGGAATCATCGGGGGCTATGATCTCGGTCTCGACTATCCAGAGTTTGCAAATCATACCTTGCTTGCAGTAACTGAGCTGCGAACCAAAGAAGAAATCGACACATTGGCGGCTGAATTGGAGGCGATCACACGTGCGTAACGACCAAGAGAAAGCACTGATTTTTGAAATGAGCAAGCCAGGCCGTGTGGGCTACAATTTGCCGGCATTGGATGTTCCAGAAGTAGAAGTAGCAAGCCTTTTGCCAAAGCACCTCATTCGCGAAACGCCGGCTGAGCTGCCTGAGGTATCTGAGCTGCAATTGGTTCGTCACTATACAGAATTGTCTCGTCGCAACCACGGGGTAGACAATGGCTTCTACCCGCTTGGTTCTTGCACGATGAAATACAACCCGAAAATTAACGAAGACGTTGCCCGTTACGCAGGCTTTGCGCAGACACATCCGTACCAACCGGAAGAAACCGTACAGGGTGCTTTGGAGCTGTTGTACAACCTGCAAGAAGAGCTGGGTGAAATTACAGGCATGGACGCAGTTACTCTGCAACCAGCCGCTGGTGCTGCGGGTGAGTGGACAGGTTTGATGATGATCCGCGCCTACCACGAGAGCCGTGGGGAAGGCCATCGTACCAAAGTAATCGTGCCGAACTCCGCACACGGTACGAACCCGGCATCTGCTGCTGTAGCTGGTTTGGATACCGTAACCATTGCATCTGACGAGCGTGGATTGGTTGACATTCAAGCGCTGCGTGATGCAGTAGGACCTGACACGGCTGCTTTGATGCTGACGAACCCGAACACACTCGGATTGTTTGAAGAAGATATCGTGGAAATGGCGAAAATCGTCCATGAAGCTGGCGGCCTCTTGTACTATGATGGTGCGAATGCGAACGCGATTTTGGGAATTGCCCGTCCGGGGGACATGGGCTTCGACGTGGTGCATCTGAACTTGCACAAAACGTTTACAGGACCTCACGGCGGTGGCGGTCCAGGTGCAGGTCCGGTCGGCGTGAAAAAAATTCTCGAGCCATTCCTGCCTACCCCAATCGTAGCGAAAAAGGAAGACGGTAGCTTCTACTGGGACAGCAATCGTCCGGCTTCCATCGGCCGCGTAAAAGGCTACAACGGAAACTTCGGTATTCTTGTTCGTGCGTACAGCTATATCCGTACGATGGGGCCAGAAGGCTTGCTGCAAGTTTCCCAAAACGCGGTTCTCTCCGCCAACTACATGATGCGTCGTCTGGCAACGGCTTATCATCTGCCATTTGATCGCGTCTGCAAGCATGAGTTCGTCCTGTCTGGAGTGAACCAGAAGAAGCTGGGCGTACGCACGCTCGATATCGCAAAACGCTTGCTCGACTTCGGTTATCACCCGCCAACGATCTACTTCCCATTGATCGTGGACGAGTGCCTCATGATCGAACCGACCGAAACCGAGACAAAAGAAACGCTCGATGAGTTCATCGACGTCATGCTGCAAATTGCCCGCGAGTGCGAGGAAACGCCAGAAATCGTTCAGGAAGCTCCTCATACGACTGTGGTCAAACGTTTGGATGAAGCGACAGCGGCAAGAAAGCCAATCTTGCGTTATCAGCCGCAAGCATAATCCTAGATTCCAGGAAAAGTCGCCTGTTGTTATGGGCGGCTTTTCTTTCTGATTGGTGCTATCATGATGGGAGAAGAGGCAGGGGAGGGTTCGAACCGAATGAAGAGAAGGATTGTGTTTACCGGTGGTGGTTCGGCAGGCCATGTTACTGTGAATCTTGCGCTCATTCCCCACTTTATCAAGCTGGGCTGGGAAGTCGCCTACATTGGTTCTGCGACAGGAATCGAACGTGAGCTGGTCGCCAATCATCCAAAAGTCTGCTATTTTGGCATTTCTTCAGGAAAACTGCGACGTTACTTTGATTGGAAAAACGTAAGTGACCCGCTGCGAGTCCTCAAAGGCATTTGGCAAGCTTCTCGCTTTCTCGGCAAGTGGAAACCGGATGTGATTTTTTCCAAAGGGGGCTTCGTTTCTGTACCGGTCGTATTCGGAGGGTGGCTAAACCGTCTTCCCGTTGTCATCCATGAATCTGATCTGACACCTGGTCTCGCAAACAAGCTGGCTGTCCCTTTTTCCAACAAGGTGTGCGTAACATTTCCAGATTCCCTTTCGAAAATACCGGGAAACAAAGGTATTCACGTAGGTGCAGTCGTGAGAGAAGAGTTGAAGCAGGGGCGAAAAGAAGCGGGCTTGGCGTACTGCTCCTTTACCGAAAAAAAGCCTGTCTTGCTTGTCATGGGGGGAAGCTTGGGAGCACGACGAATCAACGAGGCGGTACGGCGCACATTGGCTAACTTGCTGGAGCATTTCTCCATTGTACATATTTGTGGCAAAAATCAAGTGGATGAAACGATTCAGGTAACAGGCTACAAGCAATTCGAGTATGTTCAGGAGGAGTTGCCTGATTTGCTAGCGATGGCAGATCTTGTTGTGTCTCGTGCTGGCTCCAATGCAATTTATGAGTTTTTAGCCCTGCAAAAGCCGATGCTCTTGATACCGTTGTCCCGTGAAGCAAGTCGGGGTGATCAGATTTTAAATGCTCAGTCCTTTGAAAGGCAGGGCTTGTGTCATGTTTTGCTGGAAGAAGAGCTAACGGATGATCGCTTTTATCAAGCAGTGAATGACTTGCAAACGAACAAGCAGTCCATCTTGCAGCGAATGCGCGAAGAAAATGAGAAGAAAACAGATGCACTGGCGAAGGTCATGGCAATTTTACAGGAGGCAGCTCGTGCAAATTAGCCCATCAAAGGCTTGCCGTCCCTCGTGCCAGAAGCGTACAATGAAGGCGTTGTGAATGAGGAGGTACATAGATGGAACAGTGGCGCTATATCGTGACCGAAGCCATGTCACCCGCGATGAATATGGCAGTAGATGAAGCAATTTTGCAGTTGCACAGTGAGGGCAAGGTTCTCCCGACCGTTCGTTTTTACACGTGGGACCCGGCGACACTGTCTATTGGTTATTTCCAGAAGGCCATCAAGGAAATCAATCTGGAGGAAGTTCAAAATAGAGGACTGGGCTTTGTTCGCAGAGCGACAGGAGGGCGTGCTGTTCTCCACGATCAGGAGCTGACATACAGTGTCATCGTGTCCGAAGAGCATCCGAAAATGCCTTCGAGCGTTACGGAAGCCTACAAAATCATCAGCTTGGGTCTTCTCCACGGATTCCAAAACCTCGGACTCTCGGCGGAAATGGTTTCCTTGGCAAGTGAAGAGGAGAAGGAAAAGTACAATTCTCCAGGGTCATCCGCTTGCTTCGATTCTCCCTCTTGGTATGAACTCGTGGTAGAGGGGAAAAAAGTAGCGGGAAGCGCGCAGACCCGACAAAAGGGTGTTATTCTTCAGCATGGCTCTATCCTGCTTGATATGGACGTAGATTTGCTATTCTCACTCTTGCATTTCCCATCCGAACGGGTAAAACAACGGATGATCGATAGCTTCCGACAAAAAGCCGTGACGATCAACGAAGTAAGCCCTCGGCCAATCAGTCTGCAAGAATCTATCGAGGCGTTCTCAAAAGGCTTTGCATCCGGACTGGAAGTGGAGCTGATCCCTTCAACGCTTACGGACGAAGAACTCGCTTTGGCAGAAGAACTTGTGCGTACGCGCTATGCCACAGACGAATGGAATTTGCGGCGTTAAAAAAGAGTAGCTCTCTCGGATTTATGTGCATACCGGGAGAGCTTTTTTTCATTACACGAGTATGTCCAGTGAAAATAATGTACTAGAATCCCATTTACGGGCAGGATGATCAAATACAGTAGATGGAAGAAAATACACTATTTTTGATTTAGTCCCCACCTTTTTTTGTAACGTGTCGTTACTCTATTTGTACTTGGAGTTCGGTTATATAGTCTTTATGGTTTGAAGAAGCATAATTATTCGAAAGCGAAACTTCGTATACATTATTCTCTTTTGAAAAGCCTAATGACTTCATTCATGGATTGACGAATAACAAAATGCGGAAATGTAACTTTCAATGTATCGGGTTCTTCGTCCTTATAGTCCTTCAATGTATAACGGAGGTTGTCAACATACGAGGATAGGTTGTAAGCCATTGTTTATAGACTTGTGCGAGAATGATGAAATTGGAGAAAGTGGGACATTAAACTAATTCTAAGAGTGACAGGAACCATATTATAAACCTTTTGTTTTTGATCGATTTTTAATACTATAAATACTATTGAATATAATTACTAAATAACGGTTGAGCTGTTATACATTACATGAGAAATGAGGGTATTCATATTCTATGACAACGATAGGTATTGATTTGGGAACTTCGAATAGTCTGGTAGCTTTTTGGTGTGATAACGGTCCCGAGCTAATACCGAATGCGTTGGGAGAACACCTTACTTCATCTGTTGTAAGCATCGATGACAATGGTGAAATTCTGGTTGGCCAAATTGCAAAAGAGCGTCTCATTACCCATCCCCATGTAACTGCAGCAGCCTTCAAACGGTATATGGGTACAGAAAAGCTGTTTAAGTTGGGGCAGTATTCATTTTCTCCTGAAGAGCTTTCCTCTTTTGTCCTAAAAGCATTGAAGGCAGATGCTGAAGCATTTTTTGGATATGAGGTTACGGAAGCGGTGATTAGCGTTCCGGCTTATTTTAATGACTCTCAGCGAAAGGCAACCAAGCGTGCTGCCGAATTAGCCGGGTTAAAAGTAGAGAGGCTCATCAGTGAACCTACTGCCGCTGCGATCGCGTATGGACTTCATCAGGAAAAGTCCGATACCAAATTCCTGGTCTTTGATTTGGGGGGAGGAACCTTTGACGTTTCTATACTCGAGTTTTTTGAAGGAGTCATGGAGGTCAAATCGATAGCAGGCGATAACTATCTTGGTGGCGAGGACTTCACCAAGCTACTTGCTGCCTATTTTGTTGAAAAAACAGGGATGGATTCTGAGGCGCTAGATGCCAAGGCACACTCTGCCATTGTCAAACAGGCGGAACTTTGTAAACGGATGATTGGCCGAGATCTGATTGGAAAAATGAACTTTACCTTAAACGGCAAAACACATGAAATCAGCTTGGATCGAAATGAATTTGAGAAGCTTGCAAGTCAGCTCTTGCTTCGTTTGCGCCACCCGATCGAGCGAGCATTGAGAGACGCATCTCTTACTCCTGAGGAGCTGGATGCTATCATTCTCATCGGTGGTGCCACCAGAATGCCGATAATCAAGTCGACTGTTAGCAAAATGTTTGGACGCTTGCCCTACTCGCAAATCAACCCAGATGAATCGGTAGCGATTGGAGCTGCGATTCAAGTTGCTCTCAAGGAGAGAAACGAAGCCTTAAAAGAGATTATTCTGACGGATGTATGCCCTTATACGCTTGGAACCGATATTGTGAAAAGAACAGCAAGTGGCTTTGAGGATGGACATTATCTGCCGATCATTGAACGTAACACGCCCATACCGGTGAGCAAAGTAAAGCGTCTGTATACAGTCAATGATGATCAGACTGCGATTCTCACCGAAATATACCAGGGGGAGAGCCGCCGTGTCGAGAACAACATCAAACTGGGGGAACTCAAAGTAGAGGTGCCAAAAGGTCCCGCAGGCCAGCAGTCTATAGATATACGCTATACCTATGATATTAATGGGATTTTGGAGGTTGAAGTTACTATAGTCAGTACTGGCTTGAAAAAGAACATGATTATTGAGAAAAACCCAGGAAGCCTGTCACCTGAGGAGATCGAAGCTCGTCTTAACGAATTGAGAGATATCAAAATCCATCCGCGTGACAGGGCCGAAAATAGACTGTTGCTTGCTCGGGGTGAACGGATGTATGAAGAATCCCTTGGGGACAAACGGACAGAAATTGCATATTTACTGGAAAAGTTCGAAGCTGTGTTAGCCACACAAGATCAGCAACTGATAAAAAAGGCAACTTTAGCGTTTAAAAAACAACTGGATCATTTAGAAGGGTGGTTCGACTACTAATGGGTGTGTGGGAGGTACTTGGGATTGAACCCACAGAAGATATTCAATCGATTAAAAAAGCCTACTCCCAAAAACTGAAGGTTCACCACCCCGAGGATGATCCGGAAGGCTATCAAAGGCTAAGAGAAGCATATGACTATGCAGTGAAGGCTGCGAAAAAGGGTGCCATCAAAGAAACTGGCCCGTCGTTCAGCGATGAAAGCAACATCCATATCTGGCCCAATCCTCCCAACACGGTCGAGCTAACAGTTGAAACGATAGACCGACCAGAAGAGATTGACCCAGTAGATGAATTCATGGAACAAGTTGAAGAGGTGTATTCTGATTTCTCTTCCCGTATCAGCCATGAACAATGGTCAAAGCTTTTAAATAACGATATTGTCTGGAATGTAAGGCTCAATGAAATAGTAGAAGTAACCTTATTGGATTTCTTGCATGAACATCGGTTTCTTCCTAAAAGAGTTTGGGAATCCATCGAATACTGTTTTCGATGGCGTGAACTAGCAACAGAAGATCCGGATGATCGAATGGAGCTTTTCACCGAAGAGTTTTACCATTTTTATTGTAGACAATTGGATGAACCTGCTCTTCGTTATACCTTTATACAGCATGCAGCCGATTTAGACTACGATGTGTTTCTGAACAAGCGGGAGACGGCATATCAGGCACTTAAGGAAAACAATCTGGAACTGGCAGGTCAATCGCTTGATGAAGCCTATGCGATGTATAAAGATGATCCTGACTTGCTTCGGCTACAGGGTGAATACTTCCTTCGAATGGGTGAAAAGGAGTCTGCTCTTGCTGCAATGGAACACGGAATCCGTATTTATCCAGATGACATCGATTGGTATCTGATTCGATCTCGGATATGGTATGAAACCCATCAATTCGTAGAAGCAAAAGACGAGTGTCTGTACATCCTCTCACGTATGCCTGCCAATATGGGTGCCCTGCGTCTGTTGGGGAAATGCTTCATTCAGCTTGGTGAGTTAGAGAAGGCAGAGGAGAACTACTTGAAGATATTGGAGAGTTTTCCGAATGATATCGATGCCATAACCAGCCTTGCACAAATCCGTTCTGAGATGGTGGAGCGGGCCAAGCGGATGCCCATTTTCACCAGAAGATCAGTCATAAAGAGATTGTATAAAAAGCTTGGGAAGCCAAATTTTTTTGGCAGTGTGAAACTGTTTTGGATGCAGTTGCCCAAAGCAGGTGTCGCATTCATTCTATCCTTCATTCTTTTTCTACATGTTTTGTTATCTGATTCTTTCATCAATGATACCGGATTAACACCTATCTCCTATCTGAAAAATAGGATTCATCCTGTAGAACTATCTTCCACTGAGGTGCTGAATCAACTGGATTATTCTGATGTCGCCCAAATAAAGCTTCCCAGTGTTCAGTTTCTAGGAATAACAGAGTATCAATTAAAAGCCCAAACGGGTGCTATCAGTACTCGATATAATTCTTCCTACAGTAAGAAACGTAATTGGGCTCGAAGCATTCTCCCCACAGGATGGTTTTATGTTGCTAAGCTTGATAACTCATCAATCGTTTTATTGGTCTCAGATGCTAATCAAGCCGTGCAGATACAAAAAAGTAATTTCATTGATTCGCCAGGAACAATCGTGAAAATGCCGGAAGAGTTACCTGACTATGTATGGGAAGTTTTGCAGATTACAGACTTTGGATCCAAATACAAAGATTCCAAATTTGTTGTCGATAAACTAATTGTTGTACATAATGTCACGAATGAAGTCCCTGTTAAAGCAGTGATTTATTCCGTATTGTTACTAGTTCTCTATGCATTTTTGCTTCGACTGTTTGTCAGAACCTACAAAACGGTCCGATTCTAATAAGGAGGAACCGATGGCACCCACCGTTCTTACCTATAATCAGAAGGGTCACAGATTATTTCTGCGAGCTCTTTCGTCTGTTTGCTTTAGCAAAAGTGGAGCCTACTATTATGCGTTATATCATGAAAATTTAAGTAGACGAACGTGCCTATTTCTTCTTAAGGAAAAACAGATTACAGATAAGACCGCACTCATTGATACAATAAAATGGCTCATATCGGAAGGGAAGAGGGAAGAATTCAATCGTCTCCGTCATTTCTTATTTACTTTTTCCGAATCAGAACGAACGGCATACATTCAAGCGTTACCCGAGGACCATCAATCGAAATCTCAGTTGATTCTTGTCGATTACTATTCGAGAGGTCTGCCTTCAGCGGGGATTGCTGCTCATGACTATGCTTGGTGCGTCCTTTTATCCAGAGCTGGCTTGAAACTCGGTTACTTGCAAAAGGATCAGGCAATGGAATATATGTTAAGTGCTGCAAGACTGGCACAACAAGCGTATTCCGGATGGAGTGAATATATTGCCGGTTTTGTGGCAGGAATTGATTTTCTAATTCCGGATACGTCTTTCCAAACTGCTAAAGAAAATCGAGGTTTCTACACCAAGCTGCTCGCCTCTAGGCACAGTCCCATGCGTCAAGTTGATTGGAATGTAGCTCTCAACAGTAATAAATGATCTGACCTTCGTAAAATATCAGTCCTCATTCGTACCAAGAAAATGTAGGGCTGGCTTGATTTTGAGTAAACCAAACAAATGTTCAAAACATAGAGTGGTTACCAACACGTCCTCGTCGATTAACACGAGGGCGTGTTTTTAAATAGAAATATGGGATTATATAGGGATATTGGAATGATATGTGACACAAATAATTGCCCATCCGTCTTACCATTGGTTGGATCGATGCTCTAACCGGCAAAGTCATCGGGGAAGAAGCTGAACTGGCAGGGGAGCTCGTCAAGGTGTCCCGCCAATAAATGACGTAACAGCGGATTTGCTCTCGCAGCAATATCGGCTGTTTTTTTGTGCGCCTAGCATGGGCGTCGTTGTTCACTGAAAAGTCCAGTCCTAGTATTTCAAGGCACCGAATGATTTGGATGATATAGTTTATTCCTATTAACATTATTAATACTATATATTAGTCCAATAGAGGAAGTGGCCTTATTATGTAATTAAACTGCGGACGTCTAAATTTCGGTTTTGCAGAGGCAACATAATAGGGGAGGAACGATATCATGTCGATTTATGATTTTCAAGTCACCTCAATTAATGGAAAGCTGGTTGAATTGTCAGCTTACCGAGGGAAAGTTCTCCTCATAGTCAACACTGCCAGTAGGTGCAGCTATTCTCGTCAATTCGCTGGTCTTCAAAAGCTTTATGAAAGTTACCATGAGCAGGGGTTTGAAATACTTGGGTTTCCTTGTAACCAATTCAACGAGAAAGAGCCAGGGAACAACTCGGAAGTGCGGGAATATTGTGAGAGCAACTTTGGAGTGACCTTTCCGTTATTTGAGAAAATGGAGGTTAGAGGTCAGACTGCTCATCCATTATTTCAATTTTTAACAGAGCAAGCGCCATTTCAAGGTTTCGATACTCAGACCTCGGACGGTCAATGGATGCAGAGCTTTCTGCAAGAAAAGTATCCTGACATATACGCTGGTGTTGAGATCAAGTGGAATTTCACAAAGTTTTTGATCGAACGGAACGGTCATGTATACGGAAGATACGAAACAACGACGGAACCATTGGAAATAGTGCCAGTAATTAAATCACTGCTTTTAAAGTAAATGAATATTTTCGGCCATTCAATTAAACATCCCTGTAAAGGCTAAGAAATGGCCTTTGCCAAAAAAAGAAGAACTAACGAAGACGTTAGTTCATTCATAGGCCGAAACAGCAGCGGTAGTCTAAGACTTTATTTTTCACATCTTAGTCCGCCGCTGTTTCTTTTATTGAACCGGTCTTAAACTTATTTTGCGAAGGCTGCCGAATATATATTTGAAAAACCGCGTTAGATCAATAACTCCAGACTAAAACGTTATTTTCATTACACGAGTACACTTGTGTTGATATGCTGTTCAAACAAGTCTTGTAGCGTAAGTGCGACGGGTCCTGGCTGTCCGTTTCCGACAGCGACGCCATCTACCGAGATGAGCGGCATGATTTCCGCGGTCGTGCTGGTGAGGAATACTTCATCGGCTTGCTTCAAGAAAGCAATGTCGAATGCTTCTTCATGGACAGTGATGCCATTGTCTCGAGCCAAATCAATGACCACTTGCCGAGTAATTCCGTGCAGGATCAGATTGTCAGCCGGATGCGTATACAGCTCGCCATTTTTCACGACGAACAAATTGGAAGAGCTGCACTCTGTGATGATGCCGTTGCGGTGCAAAATCGATTCTTGGGCACCTGCATCCTTTGCGTATTGTTTGACCAGAACAGCTCCCAGCAAATTGAGCGTTTTGATATCGCAACGCAGCCAGCGAATATCTTCGACGAGCTGAGCTGTCCAGCCTTTCTTCATATCAGCAACAGGGCGGTCCTTGCGACGGACAAAGCCCATAATCACAGGCTGGATTCCAGACGGAATATCGTGTACACGCGGAGCGGTGCCACGAGATACTTGCAAGTAAAGACTGGCGTCGTCATTCTCCGTGATGTTGTTCTTGGCGATTAGCTGATTTGCTAAGTCTGTCAGCTCTTCTGCGTTCCATGGGAGCTCCATTTTTATTTCTTTGGCACTCCGAAATAATCGGGTAAGATGACCATCCCATTGGTACATGCGCCCCTTATAAATGCGTACTACTTCATAGATGCCATCCCCAAAGTTATAACCGCGGTCTTCTGGATGAACTGCGACTTGGCCTTCTTCTACCCATTTTCCATCTACATATAGCATGGTGCTTCCCCCTCAATGGATTCCAATCCGTTTCTTTCAAACGGTTTTTTGTTGATTCCACCTTAGCAAAAGGCAAGGACATCGGTCAATTTGAAAGTCGCCTTTTCTTTATCAATAATTTTACGGAGTAAAGCCTCTTTCTATTAAGAATTCATATGGAAGGAAGTCATGCGAAAAATTGACGTTTTGGGCAGAAGAAAGCGAAAGCTGTCCAGGGATGGCGCAGGATGAAGTTATTTGACTAACTATTCTGACTAGACTCGGTTTGTCGTAAACACCCATAATAAATAGCAAAGAGCGAAGGAAAGGGAGAATGCCATGCGATCTGTCCGTCATTATGCGCTATGTGCCCTGCTTGTCTGTGGAACGATATTGCCGATACCTTTCCTTTCCCATCGTGTTCATGCAGAAGAAGCTCAAGATTGGATCGATCGTGAACGCTTGTACAGCCATGTCGAGCAATTGGCGAGAACAGCCCGTCCACCTGCTACTGAAACGGAATTTGCGGCAGCGGTCTATGTGGAAAATACACTTCAATCTTACGGCTATAAGACCAAGCTCGATCCATTTTCTTATTATACGTACCGAAATCCTACTACTCTATCACTGACAATGGAAGAATGGCCGGGTCAAAAATGGACAGTAAGTGGATTTACTTTTGGGATCAATGGAACCGCAACAGCACAAGTGGTGGATGCAGGATTGGGAAGGGCGGTTGATTTTGCGAATGATGCCTCCCGGGGAAAAATTGCCTTGGTCAAGCGGGGCGATATTTCGTTCGGAGAAAAAGTACGCCAAGCAGCGGCTGCAGGAGCCGTTGGTCTGATTATCTGGAATGATCGGGAGGAAGGTTGGAATGCTTCACTGGGCGAACCCTTGGATATCGCTGTTCCTGTAATCGCTTTGTCCAAAGCGGATGGTACGAAGCTCCAAAAACGCATCTTGGACAAGCAGCCCGTGAAGGGAACCGTCAAGGTAGAAGGAGCCGTAACGACCAAGCAAACCTCGTATAATATCGTGGCAAGCCGAAAGCCTAATCAAAATGACACCGGGCAGGTCGTTATGGTATCCGCTCACCATGATTCCGCCGGGTTATCAGCCGGGGCAAATCACAATGGCTCTGGTGTAGCTGCCTTACTTGAGATAGCGCGTAATATCGCTGACAAGCCGATTGATACGGAAGTGAGGTTCGTTAGCTTTGGCGCGGCTACTTCGGGAAGCAGAGGTCCGATTGCTTATGCAAATGCCTTATCAGCCAAAGACCGACAAGCTATGATTGCAGCCTTTTATATCGAAGGGGTGGGCAGTCAAAAGGCGGAACTCGTTGCAACCAATTCGCAGGGAAACGAAAATCTGCCAACCCAACTCCTGAGAGCAGCAGGGGTGTCTCCAACAGATAAGGATGGGAAACGTGAACGAAACGGTGCAGCGGACTCTTTAGCCGCCGCGGGTATTCCTACGGCACTTGTGACGAGTGCAGGGATGGGACAAACAACAGATGACTCCATCGCGCAGATTGATTGGGCACAAATCGCAACGGCGACAAAGGCGGTTCTTTCAGCGATTGACAAAATTACAGAGCAAACAACGCCAGCTTATCCGATCGGTTCTCCAAATGGGGGACAGCGGAGAGCGGAAAGTGAGTCTTTGCAGTAAACAGTAAACGTCTCCTTCGGGGGACGTTTTTCGTTTGTGGTAAAATGAGGGAGAGTAACCTTGTATAGAGGAGGCCTACATGACGATGAGTCCTTTAAATATTTTGGTGTTTATCCTTTTTTTCTTGGTAGTGGTCGGAATATTGAATTGGCTCCTATAATGGCGAAAAAAAGTGGCCAAGATTCTGTCTTGACCACAGGAGCTACGAGTAAACAATCCATGTCAATTCTGGTGCTTCCAAACGTACCAGCCCATTAAGAACATGCCGCAATAGGTCGCTGCACTGGCAATTGCAGACATACTCCACGGAACAACGAGTGTGAGGACAGAGAATACAAAGACCGTAAGCAGCATGACGACAATGAGTGGCAGCATTTGTAGATGTTGACGTGTCGCAATTGGATGTGTCAACGAATAGAGGAGGGCTGCGACAATGACTCCACCATGCACGAGTGAGAGGATAGCGAGAAGCCAATCGCCACCCGGTATCATTTGCACCAATATTTGTTTGATAGGCAATACAGAGGCGTGGGCATCATGCCAGTGGGCAAGAAGGATAGCTTGACCTGACATCGTGAACAAAAGAAAGATTCCAGCTCCGATCATTGCGCCCATCCGAACAGATTGCTCATGGGACGCATGTACTGCCAATGGTAGGGTCGTGGCCAAGCCGATGAGAAAATGCAAGGCAAGGAAAAATACGGCGTGAATCAGCCAGTTCACGTTCATTTGATAACCCAAGCTCGGTAGAGGCACATGGGATTGTGCACTGAAAATCAATCCGAATAATACTAAACCGATGGATAGAGATAGGGCTGTTGCAGTGACAATCCATCTCCGACGATTTATGATAAAGAAGATGGCTGCAATGGTCAGAAGGATGAACCAAAGAGGAGAGACCCCCTCCAAGAGGAAATCTGCCTGTTGGCCAAGCATGACTCCTGTATACCCCAATAGCAGAATGTGGGTGATGACAGATAGGCTAGAAGCGAACGCTTCGCCACACAATACGTAGTACAGCTCGTACAGGGAGCGAATTTGCTTGCGATGGCAAAAGGTCAACAGCTGGACGCCGAACCAGCCGAGGCCAAGAGCCGCAAGTGCAATGCCTATTGTCCCCCAGGAACCGAAATAAGTAAAAAAGCGTAACCATTCATATCCACCCAAGTAGAATCCGCCTAACGCAGACCCTCCAAAAAGCACGGCGATACGCCAAGCGACTTTGTCCATAGGCATCATCCTCACTTGCAACTTGGTACAAGTGTATGAGACAAACAGGTACGTTCAGAACAGATGATATTAAATAAACATAAATGTTTACAAATTATACTTAATGGAATATAATGAGGAACATACCAGTATTTAGATTATCGATGGGGTGAAACCATGAAAATTGTAGGAATAGCCGGAAGCATGAATGCCAATTCTACGACAAAACAAGCGATTCATATTGTACTTGAAGCCGCGAAGGCTGCAGGTGCCGATGTTGAAATGATTCATCTGGCGGACTGGAAGCTGCCACTGTATGATGACCGTGATGATACCAGTACGTACCCTGAAATTGTCCATCAATTTGTCAAAGCGGTTTCTGAAGCAGATGGATTGGTAATCGGTTCGCCTGAATACCATGGCACGATGACAGGTGCTTTGAAAAATGCCATTGACTTCCTGGAAGGGCGCATTTTGCGTGATAAGCAAGTTGCCATCATTGGTGTCGCTGGCGGAAGTATGGGTGCTACGAACACGGTCAACACCTTGCAATTAATCATGCGCAACCTCCATGCATGGCCGTTGCCATCTAGCCCTTCCATCCCAAGTGCTTACAATGCCTTTACACCAGAAGGCAAGCTGAAGGATGAGCGATTGCAGGCACGCATGGAGCAATTGGGTCAACAACTCGTACAATATGTCCAAATGATGAACCCAACACCAGAAAAACAGCTACGATAGGTACTTTTCTCTTGCAAATGCTTCTCATTACACGGTATCATATTTCTACGTGCCTTTTTTGGCTAGATGAAATAACGGTTTGGAAATGAGGGGTTCACAATGCCGCCGACGCCGAGTATGGAAGACTATTTGGAACGCATTTACAACTTAATTGAAGAAAAGGGCTATGCTCGTGTCTCCGATATTGCTGAAGCGTTGGAAGTACATCCCTCTTCGGTCACGAAAATGGTTCA
Organism: Brevibacillus sp. AF8; assembly: GCF_021270385.1. Taxonomy (NCBI): domain Bacteria; kingdom Bacillati; phylum Bacillota; class Bacilli; order Caryophanales; family Paenibacillaceae; genus Brevibacillus; species Brevibacillus sp. AF8. The sequence goes on from NZ_JAGQDN010000002.1 coordinate 228,669, forward strand.
GAAACTAGACAAAGACAAGTATCTCGTTTATGAAAAATACCGTGGGCTTGTCTTGACGGCAAAAGGGAAGAAAATCGGAAAACGCCTAGTAGACCGTCACAGTCTTCTGGAAGAATTTATGCGGATCATTGGCTTGGATGAAGAGCACATTTATCAGGATGTGGAAGGAATCGAGCACCACCTGAGCTGGGAATCGATTACATGTCTGGAGTATCTGGTTCAGTACTTCGAGGCAGATCCAAAGCGTATAGAAGAGCTTCGTAACATTCGTTTGTTAGATGAGCAAAAAGAGGAATAGTCCATATCGTTATCGTATTATAGCGCAAGCCGACCAGGCTTGCGTTTTTCTTTGTGGTAACGGAAAAGCTGTCGTCTTATACATGGAAAAGGGGAGGAATTTTAGGGAGGGGAACAACGTGAAAGCGGATGCAGTCTTTGAAGGTGGCGGTGTAAAAGGAATCGCTTTTATCGGTGCCTTGCGAGTCATGGAGGAGAATGGATACACATGGGAAAGGCTCGCTGGTACCTCGGCAGGGTCCATTGTTGCGGCTTTGCTCGCCGCAGGCTATTCCAGCCATGAGTTGAAACCGATCTTTGAAGAGCTGGATTACCTTCACTTTCTCAAACGCTCAGGGCTGGGCAAGCTCCCTCTCATCGGACCAATCTATGAACTCGTCGTGCGAGAAGGGATTTATCGAGCAGATCGAATTGAGTTGTTCATAGAGGAGTTGTTATTACGAAAAGGAGTACGAACATTCGGAGATCTTCCACCTGGTAAGCTGAAGATTGTCGCATCTGATGTCACTGACGGAAAAATGCTTATCTTTCCCGACGATTTGGTACGGTATGGTATAGAGCCCGATCAATTCCCTGTGGCACGAGCCGTTCGTATGTCTTCCTCCATTCCGTTTTTTTTTCAGCCAGCAAAGCTGACAAATGCTGGACATGTACATTACATCGTCGATGGCGCATTATTGAGCAACTACCCCGTTTGGTTGTTTGATGTACCGGGGACTCCGCGGTGGCCTACGATTGGTTTTCGTCTGAGTGATGATCAAGACAAGAGAGAAGCGACCAGCATCAAAGGTCTTTTTTCCTTCTCCCGGGGATTGCTGGCGACTATGCTCGATGCTCATGACCGTCTCTATGTGGAAAAGGCAAAAGCCGTCCGGACGATTTTTATCCATACATTAGGGGTGAGAACCACTCAATTTCAGCTGTCAAATGAAATCAGGCAACAATTGTTTGAATCAGGGGAGGGAGCGGCTCACAAATTTTTGGCACAATGGGATTTTGAAGATTACGTCAAAGTGTTTCGCAATCGTTCTCCGAAAATGCTGGTCTAATAAAAAACAGGTTGCCGATTCAGGCAACCTGTTCTTCTTTTTAGTGGGAGATATTATTTTGGGATTTTTCGTCTTGCTTCTCTTTTTGCTTCCCTTTGCTGCCTTCGATCACACGAAACGGATGATCTTTTCTAGGGGTAGTCGACTGCTTTTTCACTGCTTGCCGAGCGATGGAGGGCTTTTGCTTCACCTTGACCTTTGGCTGTCTAGGTTTGCCTGCTCCTGCGCCTTGTGAAAAGAAGGAGCCGGTTTGTAAATAGTTGCGCACGACCAAGAAAAGTACAACGGATAATCCCAAGATGACAATCGTACTGACAGGATCATTGATGAGAGTGATCAAAAATCCGTAAATCGCCAATACGATCACTATCATAATCACTGGTGGAATGCGGCGTAACATAGGGCTTCACCTCTATGGGAATAAAAATGCCTCACGTTATCCGGTCGTAATCATTCTTTCCTGCACGTGCTTCTGATCAAGCTCCCGCATCTTCTGGAAGGAAGCGATGGCTACCTCGACTTGGCTGTCATCTGGTTCACGAGTTGTGATCTTTTGCAGCCACAATCCTGGATAACCAAGATAACGTAGGACGGGTACATCACGGAGCTTGTTTGTCCACTGCAAAACCTCATAAGAGACGCCGATTACCAGTGGCAAAAGAACAATGCGTTGTACGACCCTCTCCGTCAGGGAGTCATAACTGAACAGTGAGTAAATCACTACACCGACGAACACTGAGAAAATGAGAAAACTGCTCCCGCAACGATAATGCAGAGCGGAAAATTTTTGTACATTGGCTACTGTTAATTCTACCCCGGATTCGAATGCGTTAATCACTTTATGCTCGGCTCCGTGGTATTGAAAAAGCCTTTTAATCAACGGAGTTTGTGCAATCGCTGTAATGTAGCCGAGGAGGAGCAAAATTTTAAATCCGCCTTCAGCCAACGTTTGAGGAACGCCATCCGGTACCCATTTTCCGAGTAAAAAGTCTGCCAGGAAAACGGGAACGAGTGTGAATACGAATTTCCCGAACAAGAAGGAAAGTACCCCGACGACAGCAACACCTAGAATCATGGTGAGCTTCGATGGACTTTCAGAAACTTCTTCTCCAGACTCCATACTGTATTGTTCAGAGGCGAAGTTGAGATGTTTGGCCCCATTGGCGCTGGCTTCGACCAAACCAACAATCCCACGCAAAAACGGAATCTTTTTCAGCGTAGTAATCCATTTATATTCGGACCTAGGGGATTCAAAATACTCAATTTCATGATTTTTTTTGCGAACAGCCGTAACAGTCGTGGTTTTGCCACCGAACATAACTCCTTCGATGACGGCCTGACCGCCGTAGCTAGGTACGTTTTGTTGCGCCAATACAATCACCATCCTTACCACTATATTAACGGAAATGGCGACTTGAAGCTACAAGGAGTTCGCACTTTTCCAACAAATGTAAAGTGAAAGTGAAAAGCTTGGAGGAAGAGCATACTAGAGAACAGAGGTGATGGAAATGGAAATAAGCAAAACAGGACGGAGGCACAAGCAAGCACGCGTATCCCATACAGAGGAAGGAAGGAAAGGGAGTAAAAGAATCTCCGCTTCGAAGATTTTGGAGGTTGCATTCTGGGGAACGATCATTTGGGGGCTCGTTCGATGGATTGCTCACTTTTTGAACATGACCCCGTACGGAGTGGGGGCGTTTGCACGTCCTTTTATCAGCATCGAGGACGAAAATACGTTTGCGAGCGTGTGCCTTGGTGGTATTGTGCTGTTTGTTGAAACAGTAGTTGCTTCCTTTGTGTTTAGCTTGCTATTTAGCCGGATCCGTGCGTGGTGGTTGGGACTCGTATACGGGGCGGTCATGTTAGTGATAGCGGGTTTCTTCTTTCATATCGGAAATTGGGAAATAGCCACCTTAAGTACGGAAGGCGCTTGGTACTTGACGTTTGGTTTATTCATAGGGATGACAATTATGCTTGAACAATCAGACGAGAATCATGCATGGAATGAGTCCACAAGGTAGGAGGATTTCTCCGTTCCTTGTCAAAATGGATGTACCAATGTTCGAAATGTTGCTTTGGCGATTGTCTGCTTTGGATTCAGAACGGCTTGTGGTAAAATGTTTCATTAATAAAAAAACTTTTATGGGAAGAGGGATGGTCGATGACTTCCGTCTTGTTACTGAACGGGCCCAACCTGAATTTATTGGGGACAAGGGAACCGGATGTTTACGGAAGGGAAACGCTGGAGGATGTGGTGACAACCTTGACGGGTGTCATGGATGAGTTGGGCGGAAAGCTTGAGCATCTCCAATCGAATCACGAAGGTGTCCTCATCGACGCGATTCATCAGGCGAGAGGTGTCCATGACGGCATCTTGATCAATCCAGGGGCATTCACCCATTACAGCTATGCGATCCGAGACGCATTGGCTAGCGTGGCTCTGCCGACGATTGAAGTACATATTTCCAATATTCATGCACGGGAACCATTTCGACATCACTCGGTCATCGCACCAATCGCGATTGGACAAGTTGTCGGGTTGGGGATCGATGGATATGAATGGGCGTTACGAGCGCTCGTCCGTAAAATTGAAAAAAAATAAAAGCTTTCAAAAAGGGGAAAAGGCTGCCATGAAACAACGTCTGGATAAATTGCGCGAAGCACTTGCACAAGTGGGAGCAGAGGCGTTTATTACCGAAAAAGCAGAGAATCGCTTCTACTTGAGTGGTTTCACCGGATCAACGGGATGGGTAATTGTCACTGAAACAGAGGCGTTTCTCGTCACTGACTTCCGCTATGTAGAACAAGCGCAAGAACAAGCACCTGATTTTACGGTGGTAAATAACGAGAGAAAAGCTGTTGAAGCGATGGCAAAGCTCCTGCAAGAAAAAGGGATCAAGCGTTTGGCATTCGAGAGCAGCGTGTCCTTTGGCACCTATCAGGAATGGCACCAAGGATTTGACGGAGTTGAGCTGGTGTCCACAAGCGGTCTGCTTGAAAAAATCCGCATGTTTAAAGACGAATCCGAGATGGTTATCATTCGTGAAGCAGTTCGCATCGCGGAAGCAGCATTTACGCATATTCAAGGGTACATCAAGCCAGGTGTGCGTGAATCCGATGTTGCCTTGGAATTGGAATACTTCATGCGCAAGCAAGGAGCGTCAGGCTCTGCATTTGATATGATTGTAGCCTCAGGTGTGCGCGGTGCTCTGCCACATGGACGTGCGTCCGAGAAAGTGATTCAGGCAGGGGAAATGGTTACGCTCGACTTTGGTGCTGCTTATCAGGGCTATCATTCTGATATCACACGCACGTTGTCTGTGGGAGAGCCAGACCCGAAAATGCGTGAAATCTACGAAATCGTTTTGCGAGCCCAGCTCGCAGGTTTAGAAGCACTGAAGCCAGGTGTCTCCGCAAAAGACGCTGACGCAGCAACAAGAAATATCATCACAGCAGCAGGCTATGGTGACGCATATGGACATAGCGCGGGTCATGGTCTCGGACTGGAAGTTCACGAGCTGCCAGGGCTGTCGACTGTAAGTACGTTCGTATTGGAGCCAGGTATGCTCGTAACGATGGAGCCAGGCATTTACGTCACAGGACTTGGTGGCGTTCGGATCGAAGACGATGTGTGGATTACAGCTGACGGTCATGAGAACCTGAACAAGTCCACGAAAGAGTTGCTCATTTTGCCTGTGTAATTTATACTTATTCTGTTATTGATTGATTTGGGAGGACTACCATGATCTCTGTAAACGATTTTCGTACCGGTTTGACAATCGAAGTGGATGGCAATATTTATACCGTGCTAGAATTCCAACACGTAAAACCAGGTAAAGGTGCGGCTTTCGTTCGCTCCAAACTGCGCAACCTGCGTAACGGCAACACGACGGAAATGACTTTCCGTGGCGGTGAAAAAGTTAACCCTGCCCGCATCGAATCCAGCACCATGCAATACCTGTATGCGAGCGGAGACGAGTACACTTTCATGAATACCGAGACTTATGAGCAAATGACGTTCACCCGCAACCAAATCGAGCGTGAACTGCGTTTCCTCAAGGAAAACATGAACGTGCAAATCATGCAGTACAACGGCGAAACAATCGGTATTCAATTGCCAAATACGGTTGAACTCGTTGTAACAGAATGTGAGCCAGGTGTAAAAGGTGACACTGCTTCCAACGTAACAAAGAAAGCAACCTTGGAAACTGGTTTCGTAGTAAACGTTCCTCTCTTCGTAGAAGAAGGAGAGCGTTTGATCATCGATACTCGTACGGAAGCATACGTTTCCCGCGCGTAAAAGTACAGATTACAAGAAAAAGCTGTGCCCATATGGGTGCAGCTTTTTTTATTTCCTTCTCCGATTGAAGTGGTATTGTAAAAATTATGCAATTGCACTACATTAATTGTACGAAGAAATAGAAAGTGGAGGGGGATGGCTTTGAGAACGGAACAAGAAATGATGAGCATGCTGATTGATTTCGCTAAAAAGGATGATCGAATCCGCTTGGTAACATTGGAAGGGTCACGCACGAACAGAAATATACCCGCTGATCCATTCCAAGATTATGATATTTCATATTTTGTAACTGAAATGGATTCATTCAAGGAAAATGATGAATGGCTCGATGCTTTTGGGAATCGGATTATGATGCAAAAACCAGAGGATATGGAGCTTTTTCCGTCCGAGCTAGGAAATTGGTTTTCCTATCTGATGCTATTTGAGGATGGGAATAAAGTAGATCTCACACTGATTCCGATAGACGAGACGGAGCAGTATTTCGCAGATAGCGACGGCCTTATTGAGGTTTTGCTGGATAAGGACGAGCTTATCCAACACGATGTGCTCCCTTCCGATCACCAATATTGGATCAAGAAACCAACTGCTAGAGAGTTTGACGACTGCTGCAACGAATTTTGGATGGTCTCTACTTACGTTGTCAAAGGTTTGGCGAGAAAAGAAATCCTGTTTGCGATTGACCATCTCAACGAAATCGCCCGACCGAATTTGCTCCGCATGATGGCTTGGCAAATCGGATGTGAGAAAGGGTTTACCTTTAGTGTCGGTAAAAACTACAAATTTATCGATCGCTATCTTCCAAAAGAAGATTGGGAAGCGCTACTATCCAGCTATAACGAAAACGGCTACCCGCAGATGTGGGAATCGTTATTCATGTGCTACGCGCTATTTCGAAAGTACTCCAAAGCGGTGGCAGATAGTCTCGGATATCCGTATCCAGATTACGATGAAGCCATTACCAAGTACGCGGAAAATATCTACCATTCGTGGAAGTGATGGATGGAACTCAACCGCCTTTTATCAAGGGCGGTTTTCTTATGTTGTGTAGATCGCTCGACGGTCCCCTTTTTGAAGTGTAGCCGGCCAGTGAATCCCTCAGGTATGGCGTGTCAGAGTCGAAGAGAACTGTGCTTTTTCTTCTCCTCCACCATGTTGACTCAAACTTTTTTAAAAAATGTAATCATTTTTGGAAAGAAAATACAAAATGATCCGTTAATCCATATGAAGCCTGCCAAAACGAACGCTGCGCAGCGAACTTTTTTGAAATGGGAGGATTTCCTTTGCAGGATGATTGGTTGCTCATACAACAGGTACAAAAAGGGAATCGGGATGCCTACGCGCACCTGGTCGACAAGTACAAAGAACGATTATACAGCTATCTTTATCGAATGACGGGACAGCAGCAGGATGCTCAAGACCTGACACAAGAGGCTTTCATCAAAGCGTACTGTCAGCTGGATAAGTATAAGCCGACAGATGCTTTTTTGGCCTGGCTGTATCGGATTGCGTCCAACTTGTGTATAGACGCGTGGCGCAAGAACAAGCACTACGCCAAAACACCTTTGGAAGAGACAAGACTGATTGAATCTGATACACCCGAAAAAGCGTATTTGGAAAAAGAAAAGCAAGATACTTTGCAGCAGCAAATCATGGCGTTGGGGGAAGAATACCGCGTTGTGTTTATGCTGAAATACTTGGAACAGATGAGCTACAAAGAGATTAGCGAAATTTTGCATGTTCCGGTTACAACTGTACAAATGCGTATCCATCACGCCAAGAAAAAGCTCCGGGCTAGTATCGCGCAAGAAATGTCAGGAGGTGCTGCTATCTATGAATTGCTCCAAAACTGAAGAGTTGCGCAAGTATTTGACTGGTGAGCTATCTGCAGGTGAAGCTAGACTGCTGGAAGGACATGTCGAAGAGTGCCTGCTCTGTCAGCGGCAGATGATGGAGGAAGAAGATAGCAGCGAGGAGTTTCCCAGCCTGCACGTTCCAAGCGCGTTACCCGCAGATTTTACTGCCCAGGTGATGTCGGCGTTGGAGCACGTCAAGTTGCCGAAACCAAAACCAAATTGGAAAAAAAGGAGTGTAAACATTTTGAAGAAAACCGCGTTAGCAGTAGCGAGTGTCACGGCAATTATTACGTTTGGGTCCATGGTGTCTCCGACTTTTGCGAGCTACGTAAACAGTGTCATCCAATCCATACAAGGCATCGACCAAGGAATGAAGCAGGCAGCAGAGAAGGGTTATGTCCAGGAGATCAATAAAAAGGTGACGGATCAAGGAATTACACTGGTTGTAAAAGAAGTGGTTGCGGATCCGGCTCGGATGGCGATCATTGCAAATATCGTGGATCAAAATGGCAAGCGTATCCCGTTTGATATGGAAAAAAACGCATTGTCCCTTACTTACAAAACCAAGTCAGGTGAAGACCTGAATCCTGGTGGAGGGGGTTATTCCTACGGTGAAGAAGGAGAGTATCTTGTCGTCAACCATGATATTTTCCGATTCCTGAAAGATAGCAAGTCATTACCGGATGAGATGGTCGTCGGTGTCGAAGCAACCATGTTAGGTGGGAAAGAAGGTAGCTGGAAGGTAGAGTTTCCAGTTGATATGAAAAAGGCAAGGGCAGTGGCAAGCTACACCGAGATAGGTCAAAAATATATGACTCCACATGGAATCGAGATCATGTTGCAAAACATTATGACGGTACCGAGCACAAGTATGATCGAGTTGGAAATAGACTGGACAAAAGAAAGAGAAGAACAAATCCAAAAATGGAAAGAGCAAAACGGTTGGGTTGTAAAAGAGCCAAAAACAGGTGCATTCACAGAAGCCGAGAGGATGGAGAGGTATTTCATCGACCTGGGAGTAGCATTCCAAATAATTGATGAAAAAGGGAATGTGGTAGCAGGATGGGACGATGCGTTGCATGAAGAGCTTAACCAAATTCGAAAGAACAACGTAGAGCACTCGTACCGTGGAAAAGTGCATGATGACGGCAAAGGAGTTACGAAATGGAATGGGATAACTCCACTGGAAAAGGATCAAACGTACAAATTAAAAATGCATTCTCTGTACCTGTATGAGCCAGCGAAGTTTCAGGCAACCATCCCGGTGGATACCCTGTTAAAGGATAAGGTGACAGTGACGAACAGTGACAGTACCTATACCTTTACGGGCTTTACCTTAAAAACGACGGAGGGAGAAGAAAAAATCGGGAATGAGACCTATTTTGGAAAAGGTGCACTGATCTCGTTCTCGGCCATCCTTCCAGAAGGGATCGTTGACACGAGCGAATGGTCAGCGAAGGATGAATCTAAACAAAATTACAAGGTATCCCGCAGCGGAACCTATAAGCGAGATAAGGATGGGCGCGTGCACGTAGAAGGAACATTCTTCATCCGCGACCTTGAAAAACAACCGAAAGAATTAAAGCTGTCCCACGCTATTCAGCAGCGGCAATACCAAGACCTCAACTGGGAAGTTCCGTTTGAGACGTCCAATAACGCCAAACGATAAAACAAAATAGACAAATCCCCCTCCTGGATGTATAAGAGGGGGATTTCGTTTTTTATTTGCTTCCAAACCACTCCCACAGCTTCAACACAAACGCTGTAATACCAGCAGCCATCAAAGGCCCGACGGGAATGCCCCGAAAAAACACAATGCCAATAATCGAGCCAATGACAAGTCCGACAATCATATGTGGCTCTGAGCGCAATAAATCGAGTCCTTTTCCATTCATCCAGGTAGCAATGGCCCCACCAGCCAGTGCGGTTAAGCCGACGACCGTAGTGAAAAGAGGCGTGACGTCTTTCCATGATATTTTTTCGCTGGCGAATGGAACCAGTACGGAAATGGTCAAAAAGAGCAGTCCGAGCTCCAATCCGCGCCGTTCTACTGTTGGGAAAAAACGCTCCAGTGCCGTTAGCTTCAACACCAACAATATACTTGCGGCAGTCGCAATAATCGGTGAGCGCCCAATAAGACCGATAACGATTAGGATGACCAGCATCACTTCTCCAGACATCATTGGCATCAAAACCCCTGTCCCTGTTCTCCTTTCACATTATGAGACAAGGTGTGGGAGTATGCGTTTCTCCTTGATATAAGGAACGATTTGATACTGATCCACTTGAGCGCAGTACCGTATATCGCTTGCGAGATGGTGCTGAATGAGCCTTTTTCCTGTTGTTGTGTGGGGTAAAAGCTCGCTCAGTTTTCCAGCGTAATAAAGATAGCTCGCTTTGAGCACTTCACCCAGATCACAAATTTGGATGCTCGGCAACGATTGTTGTGCCTGTGCAATCATCAAGCCGGCAGCTAGACCGTCTTCCAGAGCGAATTCCGACCGGGTACCGGCACAGTACAGCGTAATATCGAGATGATACGAAAGAGCGTGCCGCATGCATGCAGTGGCATTCAAGAAGCAGCCAATCAAGAGAGCAGAGGCGCGTTCTGCTTTTTGGATCGCGCGAGTCCCGTTCGTCGTGGTGAGAATAAGCTGGCTTCCCGTTTTCCCTAGTGCTGCGATTTCAGTTGGCGAGTTGTTGCAATCGAATTCGGGGATTTTTTTACAGTGACGTTCACCGGCCAAAATACAGTCGTTAGTGCGGAGGGAGTTCGCTTGCCCAATGGTTTCGACCGGGATGACGCTGCGAAATCCATTACCTAATGCGGTGACAATCGTACTGGAGGCACGAAGCACATCAATGACGATGACTACATGATTGCTGATCTGTTCAAAACGTATTTCTTCCACGGTCGGCACCACTTCTATTCGCACGGATAACACCTCCCTCTGTCCATGATTAGGGCTGTATCGCCGCGCAATCCTCGCCGTAGCGTCTCCAAAGAGAATACATCTGTATAGGCAATGTTTCCGAGATTCACGTCGCTGCCAATGGCCTTGATGAAGCTGACCTGTTGATCTTTTTGTGGTGCTTCCCAGATCAGGCGAGTTGCCTTTTCTTTGGCCGCCGTGACAATGTCCAAAACGAAGGAATCGTCAATCTTGCCATCTCCGTCACACACACCGACAGTCCCGCTTTCTCTCGCTTCCACAATAACGTGACTGGCACCATTGTGCAGGTCAAAGCTCAGGGTCTCCAGCAATTCTTCTCGACATGCGCGATACTCGGCCGTTTTTTTCCCGACCTCTGTATAGACCACCAGATCATTGTCTAAGGCGTAATTGATGGCTTCCTGACGCTGTGCAAAGGATAGAGGGAATGTTCCATCGGATATTTCTACCGCAGAAAAACCGAGTGAGCGAATCAGCTTCATATAATCTGCAATTGTATTGTGGCGAATGGCGATTTCAAAAAAAGTTCCTCCTGGCATGATGTGTACGCCATATTGTTTTGCAAGCATCAATTTTTGGCTGAGTATTTCGAGGGGGTACAGAGCGATGGTGCCAAAACCGAGTTTGTATAGATCGATATAGGGAGCAGCCAGCGCTAACAAGTCGGAATAAGCGGTAAGTCCAAGGCCTTTGTCAATGACCATGGTTAAGCCCTTCACACGAGGCTTCTCTCGTATTTGCCCGGACGGGTTTGCCCAGCTATCAGGTAAAAAAGATTGATCACACTCTACCATCGGCAAGTTCCTCATTTCTTCTAGGCGTATGGTTCAGTGTATGCCCAGTGAAGGGGAGGAGTGAGGGCAAAAGCCTATAGAGATGATTCAAAAAGTGCTGAAATGATGTGGTACAGGCATAGAGTGAAACGGAGGGGAGGACGAGACGGTATGTTGGAAAAAGCAATTATGGGTATGGCGGCACTTCGGGTCTTTTCAGGCAGTATCGAGATCATTGCAGCTTTGCTCATTTTGAAAGTGAACCAGGTCGAAAAAGCTCTGCTCATTAATTCAGGTCTGGCGATTGTCGGGCCAATTATCTTGATCACCACCACGACTATCGGATTATTAGGGATGTCGGACCGGGTTAGCTTTGCCAAAATAGCTTGGATTCTGGTGGGAATCTCCTGCATTTTGATTGGCGTCCGCAAATAGCTACCATTTCCTTCCACTGGTAAATGCCATCACCATGGGGAATTATATGTGGGAGAGATTGGATGGGAGGGAATGTGGATGCCAGAATCATTGGCGAATCGAATCGCATACTTGCAAGGGTTGGTAGATGGACTGGATGTAGGTGAGAAAAGCTCCGAAGGAAAAATTATGGTAGAGATGATTGAGATTCTAAATGAGGTGGAGGGCCAACTGCGAGAGCTTCACGCGCGAGTGGAAGAGGCAGAGGATTATGTGGAGGCCTTGGATGAAGACTTGGAGGACATTGAGCTCTACCTATTTGAAGATGATGATGACCTCTACGAAACCGTTGTCGATTGTGAGGATGATGACGACGAGTATGCGACCTTCTACGATTTGGATGATGATGAAGACGCACAACTGTACGAAGGACAAGTAGATCCCCATCTCGATACGACTTACGAGTTCTCATGCCCTAGCTGCCAAAAAGAAATCTACCTGCACGAGGGCAAAGATGAGGAAGGCTTCAGACACTATATAATAGAGCCGGTGGATAACAAGAAAACGGATAATCGATGATTCCGATAGGAAAAGCTTGCACTCGCGTTCTAGCACGAGAGCAAGCTATTTTTTTTGCATAAATCTCGTCCACCTCTGCATAGGATGGAGGTAAGTCAAAGTGGACAAAGGCAGAATGCTGCAAAAGGAGGGTACCTGATGAATGAGATCTTGGCGATTTTGCCAGCAACTTTACGCACGATTTTGACGGCCCTTCCTATCGCTGTAAGAGAGAATCTGGAAGAGATTCGGCTTCGGCAAAACCAGCCGCTGGAAGTCCGGTTTGGCCAGCAATCCAGCTATGTGACATCGTCGGGACAAATCACCTCGATACCCGCACAAGGATGGCTGTTTTCGGCAGAAGAGGCAGGAAAGCTCTTAAACCAGGTCAGCCAGCATTCTCTCTATGCCTTGGAAGAAGAGTTGAAAAGGGGTTACATCACGGTGGTTGGCGGTCATCGCATTGGCATTGCGGGGAAAGTGGTGCTGGACAAAGGTGAAGTGAAGGGAATCAGAGATGTGACCAGCTTCAACATCCGGATTGCCCGCGAGAAAAAAGGCGCGGCCAAGAAGGTCATGCCGTATTTGTTTGAGGATGGCAAATTGCAAAACACGCTGCTCATCTCCCCACCCCAATGCGGGAAGACAACCTTGTTGCGTGATATCGCACGAACCATCAGCTACGGGAGTGAGTGGTCTTCAAGTCGCAAGGTAGGAATTGTGGACGAGCGTTCCGAGTTGGCGGGATGCTTGCAAGGAGTTCCTCAACGAGACGTCGGTCCGCGAACGGATGTGCTGGACGCTTGCCCAAAGGCAGTAGGGATGATGATGCTGATTCGCTCCATGTCTCCTGATGTTCTGATTGTGGACGAGGTGGGAAGAGCGGAGGATGGTGACGCAGTCTGGGAAGCGATTCATGCAGGTGTAGCCGTCATTTGCTCGGCGCATGGAGCGAGCGTAAAGGAAGTGGCTGAACGCCCCATGCTGGGCAAGCTGATTCGATATGGAGCCTTTTCCCGCTACATCGTACTCAGCCGGGCAAAAGGTGTCGGAACGATCCAGGCCATCTACGATCAAAGCATGAACCTGGTTGAAAGGGAGAAGGTTGCATGGTCAAGCTGATGGGAGCCGTACTCATCCTGTTCTCGGCGTCGATGGTTGGTTGGCAGATCGGCAAGTATTACGCGAATCGTCCCGTTCAGCTTCGGGCTCTGCTCGTTGCTCTGCAAATGCTCGAAACGGAAATCGTGTTCGGGATGACTCCATTACAGCGAGCGTTTGTGAAGGTCGGTCATCGCGTTTCCGAAGAGGTAGGGAAAGTATTTCTTCTGGCAGCTGAATTCCTGCAGACAGAAAAGGCGCATTCGGCTGAGGAAGCGTTGCAACAAGCCATGAACAGACTCTGGACCCAAACCGCCTTGCGCAGACAAGAACGAGAGGTGCTTGAGAGTCTAGGTCAGGTACTCGGATCATCTGATCGGGAAGACCAGCAAAAGCATTTGCGCCTGGCTGTCACCCACCTGCGAGGGTTGGAAGAGGAGGCTCGTGCAGAACAGGAAAAGTACGAAAAAATGTACAAGAGTTTGGGCTTTTTAGGTGGACTCTTGGTCGTCATCCTGATGTTCTAAAGGCGAGGTGTTCACAGTGGATTTTGATTTGACACCTGTTTTCCAGATAGGAGCAGTAGGGTTCATTACAGCCATCCTGCATACGGTCCTGAAGCAGGCGGGCAAGGAAGATATTGCGCATTGGGCAACTCTGGTTGGATTCATCATTGTCCTTTACATGGTGTCCCATTACATCGGCGATTTGTTCTCCGAAGTAAAACGCGTCTTCCTGTTCAACTGAGGAGGGGCTCCAGATGGAGATTGTACAAATTGTCGGACTAGGACTGGTGGCTACGATTCTCGCGCTAGTCATTAAGGAACAGAAGCCGATGTTCGCCTTTTTGCTGGCGATCGCGAGCGGAGTCATCATCTTTTACTTTCTCGTCGGAAAAATAGCAGAGGTCATTCGGATTTTGGAAAGATTGGCGGTTCAAGCAGATTTGAACCTTGTGTTTCTGGAAACGATTCTAAAAATCATCGGAATTGCCTACATTGCTGAATTCGGTGCGCAGATGACCCGAGATGCTGGACAAGGTGCGATTGCTTCGAAAATCGAGCTCGCTGGAAAAGTTCTCATACTGGTTATGGCTGTACCGATCATCCAAATCATTATCGAAACAGTGATCGACTTGTTGCCGGCATAAGGGAGGTGGGATGTTCATGGCACATACTTGCAAGCTGATCCTGTTCTGGTTCCTGCTATTTGCCTTGTTTCCAGTAGCGGTGTCAGCTACTACGACACCCGCTGTGGCACCCGGAGCCGGTCCGATCAATCAAATCGTACAACAACAGGTCGATCACTTGCAGCTAGACCGAGTCGAACAGTATTGGAAACAGTTGCAGCGCGACTATAAAGGGTACTTGCCTGATTTGAAATCGGAAGGCTTTATCCAAATCCTCATGCAGCAAGGCGACTTTAGTATTTCAGGAGTCCTGCAAGGAATGGGCAAGTTCATCTTTCATGAGATTTTGATGAATGGCAAGCTGCTCAGCTCCATCATTATCATTACAGTCTTCGCGATGATTCTCGAAACGATGCAGAACGCCTTTGAGCGCAATGCGGTATCGACAGTGGCGTACTCGATTACGTATCTCGTCTTGATGGTACTTGCGATCAACAGCTTTCATGTCGCCATTACCTATGCAAAAGACGCAATCGCGAACATGTCTGATTTCATGCTGGCCATGATCCCGCTCGTCATCGCCCTGCTCGCTTCGGTAGGCAATCTGGCATCCGCCACAATGTTTCACCCGTTGATTATCTTCATGATCAACACCAGCGGCATGATGATCTCTTATGTCGTATTCCCGCTTCTGTTTCTCTCGGCGATGCTCTCTATCGTCAGCCTGTTTTCAGAGAGGTACAAAGTCACGCAGTTAGCGACCTTGCTGCGCAATATTGCAATGGGTGTCCTTGGCTCGTTTCTGACGATCTTTCTCGCCATCATTTCCATACAAGGAGCCACTTCAGCTGTTGCGGACGGGGTCACGCTCCGAACAGCGAAATACATCACGGGCAATTTCATCCCGATAGTAGGTCGTGTGTTCTCCGATGCGGCAGATACTGTACTCAATGCCTCGCTACTGGTCAAAAATGCCGTGGGCTTGGCGGGAGTTTTGATCCTGATCATGCTATGCGCGTTTCCGGCTTTGAAGATACTGGTACTGGCTCTGATCTACAATCTGTCATCTGCCGTACTCCAACCGCTTGGAAACAGCCCAATCATCAGTGCGTTAGGTACGATTGGGAAAAGTCTTTTGTTCGTCTTCGCTGCTTTGGCAACGGTCGGCCTGATGTTCTTTCTGGCGATTACAATCATTATTGCGGCGGGCAACATCTCCATGATGGTTCGGTAGGTGATGAGATGACGTGGTTAACCCTGTGGTTGAAAAAAATTATCCTGCTCGTCCTTTTGGCTGCCTTCCTCGATCTGATCTTGCCCAATACGACACTGCAACGCTACGTAAAAATGGTGATGGGCTTGATTCTCTTGCTGACAATCATTTCTCCTGTGTTCAGTCTGTTCAGCCTCTCGCAGGAAGATTTGGCCTTTCGTCTGGATCGATACCAGCAAGAGCTGAACAAGCCTGCTTCGGCAGAGTGGAAACGCATCACTGACAAGCTGCTCGGTCAACAAAACCAACAGATGACCGCTTACGTCCAGTCACAGGTAGCGTCCTCAGTAAAAGCGAGTGTCAAAGAGCAGTACGGCGTAACTGTCGAAGATGTCACGATTACCGTCAATCAGCAAAATCCAGAACAGCCAACCCTTGAGCGAATCGAGCTGGTAGTCGGTGACGCAAACAAGGAAGAGCAAAAAGGGCAGAGCACGATTGAGCCGATTAAACCTGTCCAACCTGTTGAGATTACGATTGGCAACCCTATTGAAATACAACCGGATCCCAAACCAGATATTGCAGCAACAGCTCATCATGACAACCCACTTTATGCGCAAATCACAAACGACGTCGCCAAAGAGTGGGGGCTCTCGAGAAGTCAGGTCGTCATCAAAGACGAATCGAGAGAAAGAGAGAAACAGTAGCGGATACAGTCAGGAAGCGAGGTGAAAACAATGAAGCAATTGTGGGAAAAGCTGAAAAGTCTGTTTATGAAGCAGCAAGGTGAGACGATGCAGGAAGAAAAGAAAATCGTAGTAGGAAGCAAGGGGAAAAACCAAAAACTAAAGCCGCTGCATTATTTCATCGTCATATTGGGAATTGGCGTAGCCATCATGATTCTGACGGATTTCCTCAGAGTGGAAAAAGACCAGCCACTCGGATTTGGAGATATAGGGAGTGAGGCGCCAGGTCCTTCTGGAGGCGATACAACTTCCCAGGTGTTGGGGGGATCACCGACAACCGATGTCATTGCCGAATATGAAAACATTTACGAGACACAGCTTCGCGATATCCTAGCTTCTGTTGTCGGCGTCGGTGAAGTAGAGGTCATGGTCAATCTGGAATCAACACCAGAGCTGGTTGTGGAAAAAAACCGCAACATTCGTTCTTCAACCAATCAGGAAATGGACAAAGAAAAGGCAACCCGCAATCAAAATGACCAGTCACGAGATGAGCAGGTTGTCATTGTGCAAGGCGGCAAGCAAGATGCCCCCGTTATTGTGAAGACGCTGAAGCCGAAAGTCCGCGGGGTCCTGGTAGTTGCAAAAGGGGCCGATAACATCCAGGTTAAAGCGTGGATCACTGAAGCCGTTCAAAAGGTTTTGGATGTTCCCGCTTATAAAATATCCATTTTGCCCAAAAAAGGGTAGGAGGTAATGGCGAATGATTCTGCGAAAGCAAACGGTTTGGTTGTTGACAATGCTTGCTGTCATGGTTGTGCTCTCTGGATATTACTTGGTAAAGGGACCGCAAGAACAGGTCCCAACATCAGGACAAGAGCAAGCCGTTCAGAAGCAAGAGCAAATTTCCGGAGTGGTTGTTGAATCCAAGCAAGTAGATCACGCCCCACAAGCAACGCCTGTCGATCAAGCTCCAAAGACAACTCCGGTAGACGAAAAAACTGGCACGAAGGAAGCGAAAACGCCTGCTTCGCCAGATGCAAAACCAGCAGCATCGAACACAGTCGTCCCGGTAGCAGAAACGGCAAGTGAAATTTTCCAAGGCTACAAGATGAAACGCGAAGCCATGCTGGCGCAACAAAAAGACGAACAGCTAGCGATCGTAAACAGCACGGATTCCTCTCCGCAGGCAGTAGCTGAAGCGATGGCCAAGTTTGAAGAACTATCCAATATGGAAAGTGCTACCATGACTGCAGAAGAAATGCTCAAGGCGAGTGGTTATCAGGATGCGGTCGTTACTGTCCAAAATGAAAAGGCGACAGTCATTGTACAAAAAGATAAATTGAGCGCAACCGAGGTTGTGGAAATCATTGCAAACGTGAAGCAGCACTTGAATATTCCGGCGACAAACATTAACGTACAATACAAGTCTTCCTAATCAAGCTACGGTACTTTCTCGTTATAAGGGACAGGAGAAACGGGCATGATGGTAAGGATTTTCTCGCTTCTGTTGGAAAAGAAGCGGGGAAATCCTTTCTTGACGTGGTTTAGGCAACAGGCTACCATGGATTTATGGTTTGCCAAAAGGATACATAATGGACTCCACGAACCTCTATTGAAAGAAAAGAAGGAGTGCTTGTTCGTAATGAAAATGCATGAGATCCGTGAAATTATTAAGTTAATTGATCAATCATCCATTCAAGAATTTAACTTGGAAACAGAAGGTGCCAAGGTGTCTCTGAAAAAATCCAATGGTACGGAAACGATTGTCGTCACGCAACCAGCGGTTCAAGCTCCTGTTGCAGCACCAGTAGCACATATCCCGGCTCAGCCAGTTGTCGCAGCAGCACCAGCCGCAGCAGAAGCTCCGAAAGCAGCAGCTGTACAAGCATCGGATGACGCAAATCTCCACAAGATTGTATCTCCAATGGTAGGGACTTTCTATAGCGCACCAGAACCAGGCAAGCCGCCTTACGTACAAGCTGGTGACAAAGTGACTGCGAGCAAAGTCGTTTGCATCGTGGAAGCAATGAAACTCTTTAACGAAATCGAAGCAGAAGTAAGCGGAGAAATCGTGAAAGTGCTCGTAGAAGACGGCCAATTGGTTGAGTATGGCCAAGCATTGTTTTTGGTGAAGCCAGAATAAGGTGGGGGAGAGCGGAATGTTTCAAAAAGTATTGATTGCCAATCGTGGGGAGATTGCCGTGCGTATTATCCGGGCATGCCGCGAGCTGGGCATTCGTACGGTCGCCGTCTACTCCGAAGCGGATCGTGAAGCGCTTCATGTGAAGCTGGCCGACGAAGCCTACTGTATTGGTCCCAAGGCATCCAAGGAAAGCTATTTGAATATAGCAAACATCATGAGTGTAGCGACCAAGGTAGGGGCAGACGCCATCCATCCTGGTTATGGCTTCCTGGCAGAAAACGCCGATTTTGCCGAGATTTGTGCCGCATGCAACATTACCTTTATCGGTCCAGACCCAGAAGCAATTGTGAAGATGGGGGACAAGTCCACAGCGAAGGATACGATGAAAACGGCAGGTGTGCCTACTGTACCAGGTACGGAAGGGCTGATCGAAGATGTGGCTGGCGCTGTCGTCACCGCAAATGAGATTGGCTATCCTGTCATGGTCAAAGCGACAGCGGGTGGCGGCGGACGTGGAATGCGCGTAGCTGTAGACGACGAGGATTTGGAAAAAGCCATCCGTCAGGCGCAAAATGAAGCAAAAACGGCTTTTGGCAATCCAGGTGTCTACTTGGAGAAGTTCGTGGAAGGCCCACGCCATGTGGAAATTCAAATCATGGCAGACAAGCATGGCAATGCCGTATACCTGGGTGAGCGCGACTGCTCTATCCAACGTCGTCACCAAAAGCTGATCGAGGAAGCGCCATCGCCAGCACTGAGTGAAGAGCTCCGCCGTCAAATGGGTGAAGCTGCTGTTGCGGCGGCAAAAGCCGTTTCCTATCACGGTGCGGGCACTGTCGAGTTTTTGCTGGACAAACACGGAAAGTTCTACTTCATGGAAATGAATACACGTATTCAGGTAGAACATCCGGTAACCGAGCTGGTGACTGGCTTTGACCTGATCAAAGAGCAGCTGACTGTAGCGGCAGGCCAACCATTGTCCTTTACGCAAGAGGATATCAAAATGGATGGTTGGGCTATTGAATGCCGTATTAATGCTGAGAATCCTGCGAAAAACTTCATGCCTTCGCCAGGTCGTATCACGGAATATTTGGCGCCAGGCGGCTTTGGTGTGCGCGTAGACAGTGCAGCGTATGCGGGATATTCCATTCCGCCATACTACGACTCTATGATCGCCAAGCTGATTGTGTGGGGCAAGGATCGTAACGAAGCGATTGACCGTATGAAGCGTGCTTTGGACGAATTCGTCGTAGAGGGTATTACGACAACGATTCCGTTCCATTTGAAGGTATTGGATCATGAGGTATTTGTCAGCGGGCATTTCGATACGAAATTCTTGGAAACCTACGACTTGAAACTGGATGAAGAGTAAGTAGGGCTGATTTGTAAAAATACGGTGTGCTTGTTATAATGAATTACAAATTAGAGGGAGGTGCGAAGCATGGAAGAGTTTACTCCAGACTTAGATAGAACAGAACTTGGTAAGGTCCAGATCGCTCCCGAAGTGTTGGAAGTGATCGCCGGCATGGCTGCGTCCGAAGTAGAAGGTGTGGCACAAATGAGCGGCGGTTTCGTAGGAGAAATAGCTGAACGTTTAGGCCGTAAAAATATAGCACGTGGTGTGCGTGTAGAGGTTGGCTCCCGCGAAGCGGCGGTGGATGTTTCGATTATTGTCAAATACGGACATCGCATCCCGGAAGTCGCTCGAAATATTCAAGATAGTGTACGCAATGCGATTGAGAGCATGACAGGTCTTTCTGTAGTGGAAGTAAACGTACATATCGTTGATGTTGAGCTGAAAGCAGAAGAAAAAGTACCGGCACCAGTACCGGTTGAAGAACACCAGCGCGTTCGCTAACAAGCAGCGGATGGATGCCCCCTACGAACAGGGGGCATTTTCCTCATTTGAAAACATTGATTTTGTTTAGGTTTTGAGCGTAAATTCATGGAGTTTTCCGGAGCGTGCCGTGTTTGTCTCCTTTTTCAAACATGGCTGAAAGGAGAGGTGCTTGTGAACTTGTTTGACCGCTTTATCTTGACGATTTACAGCTTTGCGCTCATTGTTTTGTCCTGCATCGCGATAGCAGCTACCAGCGGGTTGATCCCGCAAGATTTTTTCCGTCCATATGTGGATCAGATGCTGGCGGGTACGAACATCACCTATCTCATTGTCGCGATCATTTTCCTCGTAGTCAGCCTTCGCTTCTTTTTCAGTTCTTTCCGCTCTAACAAGCCTAAAGTAGAACGGGGAATCCGTCAGCGCAGTGATTTGGGTGAGGTCAACATTACGATTCAGACGATCCAGACCATTGCGGAGCGTGCAGCCCGCCGAGTGAAAGGCGTGCGCGATATGAAAACGACAGTAAAAGCACTCGAGAGCGGCAATATTATCACCCTGCGTGTTTCGGTAGATGGAGAAACGCCATTGCCCGAACTGACACAGAAGCTACAGGCTGACGTGAAGGAGCAAGTCGAGGGGATTGCTGGTGTTGTCATTTCTGAGGTGGCCATTGTCGTGACGGAAGTAGCTCAGCAGGAAAACTACGCGGCTCGTAAACGTGTGGAATAGAAGGTGAAGTAAATGATGCGGGAGTTAATGTGGGAACACAAGGGGAAGCTAATGGGGGTTTTTGCCGGACTTTTTTTAGGCATCATCTACCTTCTCGTGGGATTTTGGGATACACTGGTTTTTGTTGTGTTTGTCGGGACGGGTTATTATATTGGACGCAAGCTCGATCATAAAGAAGACTTGCGCGAAATACTCGACAAGATTTTGCCAGGCAAGTTTCGGTGACATAAAGAAAGTCCGAGCTCATTTTAATTAGTAGGTGAATGAATGGTATGAAACGAAGAACAGCACGAGAAAAAGTAGTCCAATGTCTTTTCCAAATCGATATGGCAGAGGTTCCGTTAACTGATGCGGTTGCCCTCGTCATGGAAGAATCCGAGGAAAATGCACAGTATTTGCGTTATCTCCTCGATGGTGTATTGAAAAACTTGACCGAGATTGATTCAGAAATCAAGAAGTATCTGCGTGGATGGCAATTGGAACGCATCGCCAATGTAGATCGCGCTATTCTTCGTCTGGCTTTTTACGAGATCATGTTTGAGCAAGACACACCAGACAAAGTCGTGATGAACGAAGCGATTGAGATCGCGAAGCTCTTTAGCGACGAGCAGTCCCACCGGTACATAAACGGTGTGTTGTCGAGCTTCTTGCAATCACGTGAAACCAAGCAGGCGTAATAGGTAGGAGATACAAGCATGAGTAAGGTAATGTTGGGAATCGACACGAGCAATTACCGGACATCACTGTGCTTGGCTGAGGAAGACGGCCGAATTGTCGCAGAAGCAAAACGCCTTCTGAAAGTAAAGGAGGGCAAGCGCGGACTGCAACAATCCGAAGCCGTCTTTCAGCATGTGATGAACCTGCCGGAATTAAGTGAAGAGATGAAGTGGAAGGACTACGAGATCGCAGCGATTTGTGTGAGCGAGAAGCCGCGTCCACAAGACGGATCATATATGCCTGTTTTTAAGGTAGGAGAGGGCTTGGCAAAATCGTTGGCGACTTACTTGCGCGTTCCTCTGCACTTGACGACTCATCAAGAGGGACATATCGCGGCAGGGGAATACTCCGCTGAGGTACGCCCGACAGAAGACCGATTTTTGGCTGTACATTTGTCTGGAGGTACAAGTGAGTTGCTGCTGTGTGAGCGTCATGCAGCCGGTTATGCCATTGAGAAAATCGGTGGGACGATTGATCTGCACGCAGGTCAACTGGTCGATCGGATTGGTGTGGCACTCGGTCTGTCCTTTCCTGCAGGTCCCGCGTTGGAGCAGTTAGCAAAGGGAGCAACAGGAGCGTTTCGGATTTCTTCGGCAGTTGACGGTCTTTCCTTTAGTTTCTCTGGTCCAGAAGCATCGCTTTTGCGGGAAGTGGAGAAGGGGAGTACAAGTCCTGCTGAGATTGCGCGAGCGACAGAACAATGTATTGCCAATACGCTAGAGAAGTCATTGCGCCATGCAGTAGAGCAAGGCTACCCGAAGGACATCTTGATTGTCGGCGGAGTAGCTGCTAATTATTACATACGTGAGCGACTGATCAAACGACTTGAACACCCTGCCGTTAAGGCGAAGCTGTACTTCTGTGACCCCGTTTACTCCGGTGATAATGCCTATGGAGTCGCTATGTTGGGGTGGATGAAGCAAAAGGCGAACGTTAAATAAATGAGAACTTTTTATAATTCGGCTTTACAGTTGAGGGGGAAATCGGTACACTTAACGTATCGACGTTAATAAAGGAGGCATTTTCTCCATGGCTGCAACCATTCTCCAGGGAAAAGAAGTAGCACAGAGTATTCGGACCGAATTGGCGAACGAAGTAGCTGAATTGAAAAAGCAAGGGATCGTACCGGGTTTGACCGTTGTTATTGTTGGAGACGACCCAGCTTCACACTCATATGTACGGGGGAAGGAAAAAGGCTGCGAGGAAGTCGGTATTTCATCCGAGATCATTATGAAGGACGCTGACATCACAGAGGAAGAATTGTTGGTGATCATTCAACAGTTAAACGAAAACCCGAACGTTCATGGGATTTTAGTTCAGCTTCCTCTTCCCGCTCATATTTCAGAGCATGCGGTCATTGAAGCCATTGCTCCAGAAAAAGATGTGGACGGTTTCCATCCGATTAGCATAGGAAACATGGTATTGGGAAATGAGACGATGCTTCCTTGCACACCGCACGGGATTATTGAATTGATCAAGCGCACAGGCACTCCGATGGCAGGCAAACATGCGGTGGTGATTGGACGCAGCAACATCGTTGGTAAGCCGGTCTCATTGCTGTTGCAACAGGAAAATGCTACGGTAACCATGTGTCATTCTCGCACGCAAAATCTCGAGGAATACGCTCAAAAGGCAGACATCCTCGTCGTAGCAACCGGAAGGGCTCATATGATCGGTAAAGAGCATGTTAAACCGGGCGCTGTCGTCATTGATGTTGGTGTGAATCGCATCGAATCAGGTAAGCTGGTTGGAGATGTCAAGTTCGACGAGGTCAAAGAAGTGGCTAGCTTTATCACCCCGGTTCCTGGCGGCGTTGGTCCGATGACGATTACGATGCTGTTGAAAAATACCGTTGCGGCTGCGAAAAAGCAAGCAAAACAATAGAAGAAAATCGGCAACTTATTATAGAATGGATAAGGCATAAGCTTTATCCATTCTTTTGCATAGTCCTTGTTGCATGCACGGCAAAGCCAAGTTTTTTTTGTAAAGGAGGGGCCGCATGGCATTACAAGATATCTTATCCGTCAGTGATCTCAATCGCTATATTAAGTTGGTGCTGGAAAAGGAACCCCACCTTCAAGATATATGGGTGAGAGGGGAAATCTCCAATTTTACCCATCATTCCAGCGGCCATATGTATTTCACGCTAAAGGACAAGCAGTCACGCATCAAAGTCGTCATGTTTGCGAGTTATAACCGCTTCCTGCGTTTCTTGCCCAAAGAAGGAGCCAAAGCGATTGTACGAGGGTCTATTTCTGCATACGAACGGGATGGTGCATATCAGTTTTACGCTAAAGAGATGCAGCCAGACGGAATTGGCTCGCTTTACTTAGCATTTGAGCAGTTAAAAGAAAAATTGGCTCAAGAAGGGTTGTTTGCAGCGGAGAGGAAGCGGATGCTCCCGCGTTTTCCCAAACGTGTCGGTGTCGTCACTTCTCCGACAGGAGCTGCTATCCGAGATATTTGCACGACAATTCGCAGACGTTATCCGCAAGCAGAGATCGTACTATCACCAGCCGTTGTCCAAGGTGCGGATGCACCTGCATCGATTGTTTCCGCTATTCGGATCATGAACGATCAGCCTGACATTGATGTTCTCATTGTAGGGCGCGGTGGTGGTTCCATCGAGGAGTTGTGGGCGTTTAATGATGAAAACGTAGCGAGAGCAATTGCCGCATCACTCATCCCCGTCATCTCTGCTGTAGGACACGAGACGGATGTGACGATCGCCGATTTCGTAGCAGATGTTCGGGCAGCAACACCGACAGCCGCAGCCGAATTGGCTGTACCGCATTATTTGGAGTGGGTGGAAAGAGTACGGCAGCTAGAAATACGGATGCATCGAGCAGTGCGTGGTACCATGACAGAACAGAGAAGCCGCTTGATACGCTTGAGCAATTCGTATGCGATGCGCCAACCAGAGCGGAGGCTGGAGGAAGCCGCAGAACGATTGGATCGGGCACATTTGCGGATGCGTCAATCGATGAAGCACTTGCTGGACAGAAGACGCGAACGCTATACGCGATTAGACGAACAGATCAAGCGCTATCGCCTCGCTGATCAAATCGGGGATAAAAGAAAAAATCTGTCTAAACTCCGCTCCACTTTGGACGAACGGATGCTGGGCCGTCTCAATCAAAAAAGAATGGCATTTGCAGCTCGCATAGCGACACTGGAAGCACTGAGCCCGCTGAAGGTCATGCAGCGTGGATTCTCACTCGTATACACCAATGACAGACTCGTGAAATCGGTGGAACAGTTTGCCCCTGGCGACGAGATCATGGTACGATTAAGTGATGGCAGTGCGACTGCGCGAGTGGAAAAAGTGAATCGGGAGGAGGAGAAGCAGAGTGGCTCGCAAGAAAACAGAACAAGAGACTGATATGCAGTTCGAGGACGCGATGAAACGCCTGGAAGAAGTCGTCAATCGACTTGAGGAAGGAGATATACCTCTCGAAGAAGCGATTACTCTATATCAAGAAGGAGTAACTCTTTCCAGAATTTGTGGCCAAAAGCTGGATGCAATCGAAGCGAAGATTACCCAGTTGGTGGAAGAAGACGGACAGGTAAAGCAGAAGGCTTTTCGTGTGGAAGGAGAATCATGATCGGCGTGCATACATTCGAGAGTTATTTAGTGGAGAAGACCGCCTATATAGAACAAAGACTCCTGCCAGCTCTTGAGAAGCAAGGAGTTCCGGAAAACTTGTACGAATCCATGAAGTATTCGCTCATGGCAGGCGGAAAAAGGTTGCGTCCCATGCTGGTTTTGGCGGTCCTCGAAGCACTGGACAAGCCGATTGAACGGGGTGTGGCATTTGCGGCTGCCTTGGAAATGATACATACGTACTCTTTGATTCACGATGATCTCCCTGCGATGGACGACGATGATCTTCGTCGCGGAAAACCGACCAATCACAAAGTATTCGGTGAAGCAACAGCCATTCTCGCTGGAGATGCCTTACTGACGAGGGCGTTCGCTTACATTGCAGAAGCTTACATGGATCGAGCTGATGTTTCAGCGGCTACTACCGTAAAACTGATTGCGGAGCTGGGAAAACGTGCAGGAGCAACTGGCATGGTCGGCGGACAGATGGCTGATATCGAAGGAGAGAGCAAGCGCCTTAACCTGGATCAGCTCGAATTTATCCATCGTCACAAAACGGGTGACCTCTTAATCGCAGCCTTGCGCGGGGGAGGCTACCTCGCAGAAGCATCCGAAGGCCAAATGGAAGCATTGACGCGCTATGGAGTTTGCATTGGGCTTGCTTTTCAAATTCAGGATGACATCTTGAATGTGGAAGGGGATGCCCAAGAGCTGGGGAAAGCAGTTGGCAGCGATGCAGATCGGGAAAAGGCGACGTATCCATCGCTTCTTGGTCTAGCCGAATCGAAGGTGCGTCTTGACGAATTGATTGCGGAGGCAAAAGCAGCGCTTTCAGATGCGGGAATCGAAAATTCTGCACTCAGTCCTTTGGCGGACTACGTGCGTGATCGCAATAAATAAAGGAAAGCTGGCAACCCATGCGGGAAATGCCAGCTTTTTTCGTACCTACCTATTACAAGCTTTTATCGTCAATGCTATTTAAAAATTGTTCAATCTCGCCAATCACCGATGGAAGGCAGTCGTCCTCAAATGGAGAATAAAGCTTCGCCACCTGTACCAGCTCGAGGAACGATTTGCTTCCGCCTTCGCGGCAAAGCGTCAAATAATCCTCCCAAGCTTGTTTTGGCTCTGATTGTGACCGTTTCCAAAATTGGAACGCACAAATCTGGGCTAGTGTGTAGTCGATGTAATAGAAGGGACTTTGAAAAATATGCGATTGCTGCTGCCAGAACCCACCCTCCTCGAGATACTCGTTCTGCGCGTAATTGCGATGCGGGAGGTACTTGCGCTCAATTTCACGCCAAGCCTTTTTACGCTCCGCTGGAGTCATATCTGGATTCTCGTAAACAACATGCTGGAACTCATCAACAGACACGCCATACGGAATGAACTGGAGTCCGCTACTGAGATGAGAGAATTTGTATTTGTCGGTATCTTCCTTGAAAAAATGCTCCATCCATGGCCACGTCAAAAACTCCATGCTCATTGAATGTATTTCACATGCCTCATAGGTTGGGAAATGATATTCAGGGACGTCAAAATCTCGGCTTACATACACCTGAAACGCATGTCCTGCCTCGTGCGTGAGTACGTCGATATCGCCGGATGTACCATTAAAGTTGGCGAAAATAAAGGGGAGCCTGTATTGGCTGATGTATTCACAGTAGCCGCCAGTAGCCTTTCCTTTTTTGCTCAATAGATCTAAACAGTCATTATCCAGCATGAAGTTGTAAAACTCATCCGTTTCAGGTGACAACTCGGCATACATCTTTTTCCCGTTTTCCACAATCCATTCCGGCGGACCTTTCGGGCTTGGATTCCCTGTAGCAAAATCAAAGGAAAGATCGTAATACTCAAGTGTATCGACACCAATGCGTTGTCGCTGACGTTCGACGAGCTTTGACGCTACGGGAACGATGTGATCGAGCACTTGCCGGCGGAAACTGGCTACCATTTCTGCATTGTAATCGGTACGGTTCATGCGTGCATAGCCTAGCTCCACAAAGCTATTGAAACCGAGTTTTTTGGCAATGCGTGTGCGTACCTTGACGAGTTGATCGTAGATGCGATCAAATTCATCCGTATGTTGCTGCATAAAATCATACTTCGCTTCATTAGCGCGCTTGCGCATGTCTCTATCCTTCGCAATTGTAAAAGGAATCATCTCGGAAAGGTTTCGCTCTACTCCATCAAACATGATTTTGGCAGAGGCTTTCAGTGCGACATATTGACTCGCCAAACGGTTTTCTTCCTGCAAATCAGAGATGACTTCCGGCGAAAATGTACGGAGTGTGCTCTCCGCAATGCGAAACAGCTGTGCACCCCATTTTTCTTCCAATTCAGCGCGGAAGGAAGAATCGACAATCGCCTGATAGTAGCGGGAAACGATTCCCGTATACAGAGGAGTTGCTTCATCCCAATAGTCCTGTTCCGCTTTGTAGAAAGGATCTTCTGTATTGATCGTGTGGCGGATTTGTGCGACATGCCGCGCAGATTCCACTTCTTGTCGCAGTTTGTTCAATTGAGCCATGATCGCATCTTGCTCAGAGAAGCTTGCAGCATGTTGAAACGCTTCCAATAATTGCGTGAATTGTCCTTCAACTTTGTCCATATCCATGCGCTCATACTGAATTTGTGAGAACTTCACGGACGTCCACCTCTTTTGTTCGGAGTATGTATTCAAAATCATCTTACCAGAAAATGCAAGATATCGCTTTCATATTCGTATATATTGATGAAAAGTGGTGTTTTTATTAAGAAACCGTTATAATGAATCAAGCTGAAAATAAGCGGAATCGGCTATAGCAATAAGGAAAGCCGGGTTTTCTAGTGGCTTGATTGATATGCAGCATGCACAATCGCCGGAGAACGAACAGTGGAAAGTGAGGAATACCAATGCTGCTTACTACTATAAATGATCCTCAAGACTTGAAAAAGTGCACGCAACCGCAGCTACATACATTGGCATCCGAGATCCGTCAGTTTCTAATCGAAACGCTCTCGAAAACAGGCGGTCATCTTGCGCCGAATTTGGGTGTCGTCGAGCTGACGCTAGCGCTGCACTATGTTTTTGACAGTCCCAAGGACAAGCTGATCTGGGATGTCGGACATCAAGCATACGTACATAAAATGCTGACCGGACGCCGGGAGATGTTTCCGACCTTGCGTCAGTACAAAGGTCTGTGCGGGTTCCCAAAAATGGTGGAAAGCCCGCATGACGTCTGGGAAACCGGGCATAGCAGTACGTCGTTGTCTGCCGCTATGGGGATGGCGACTGCGCGGGATTTGAAAAAGGAAAAGAATCATGTCGTTGCTGTGATCGGCGACGGTGCGCTGACAGGCGGCATGGCTTTAGAGGCATTGAACCACATTGGTCATGAGCGCAAGAATGTCATCGTTGTGCTAAATGATAACGAGATGTCCATTGCGCCAAACGTTGGTGCCCTGCACAACTACTTGGGCAAAATTCGCTCAACGGAGAACTATCAGTGGGCGAAGGATGAAGTCGAAGGCTTGTTGAAATCGATACCGGCTGTAGGGGGCAAATTAGCTCATATGGCTGAACGCTTTAAGGACAGCATGAAATATCTGCTCGTATCTGGCGTTCTTTTCGAGGAGTTAGGCTTTACGTATATTGGCCCAATCGACGGACATAACATGGAACTGTTGCTCGATACATTGAAGACAGCCAAGCATACAAAAGGACCTGTATTGATCCATGCCATCACGAAAAAAGGACTGGGCTATGCGCCAGCAGAAGCCGATTCGGTCAAGTGGCACGGCATCGGAACGTATAAAATCGAGTCAGGCGATACACCGAAATCTGCACCAACGTATACATCCGTTTTTGCGGATACGATGATGAAGCTCGCAGATGAAGACAATTCAATTGTGGCTGTGACCCCTGCAATGCCAGCGGGCTCCGGCTTGATCCCATTCGGTCAGAAGTACCCGGACAGACTATTTGACGTAGGGATCGCAGAGCAGCACGCATGTACATTTGCGGCAGGATTGGCTACGCAAGGCTTGAAGCCGGTCTTTGCGATTTATTCGACCTTTTTGCAAAGAGCCTATGATCAGTTGATCCACGATGTCGCCCGCCAAAAGCTCCATGTGATTTTTGCCGTTGACCGTGCTGGGCTCGTCGGAGCAGACGGGGAGACACACCAAGGCATGTATGATGTGGCATTCATGCGCATCATTCCGAATATGGTCATTATGGCACCAAAAGATGAAAATGAACTGCGTCACATGATGAAGACAGCAGTGGAATATAAAGAAGGCCCGATTTCTTATCGTTATCCGCGATTGCCGATTCGTGGCGTCAAAATGGATGAAGAGCTGCAAGTGCTGCCAATCGGAAAAGCGGAGATTGTACGCGAAGGCAAACACGTGGCGATTCTCTCGTTCGGTCACGTATTCGAAATAGCTGAGGCGGCTGTTAATCAGCTTCAAGAAGAAGGAATCAAACCGATGCTGGTCAATGCGCGTTTTTGCAAGCCGTTGGACGAAGAGCTTCTATTCCGACTGGCGAAGGAAGGCTACGATATTATTACAGTTGAAGAAGGCTGCGAAATGGGCGGCTTCGGCAGCGCTGTCATTGAATGCTACAGTCGTGCAGGCTATCACGGCATGAATGTACAGGTTATCGCGGTACCTGATTATTTTGTTGAGCATGGAAGTGTGAAAGAACAGCGGCAAGAGGTAGGGCTCACAGCTGATCATATCGCTGCTCGTGTCCGGTCTTTGATGCCAATTTCGAAGGGCGTAGTGGAAGCATGAGTGTAAGAAAAGAACGGATTGATGTTCTCTTGGTCGAAAGAGGCCATTATGAGACCAGAGAAAAAGCAAAAGCAGCCGTAATGGCAGGCCTTGTGCAAGTAGCTGGCGAGCGCTGTGACAAGCCGGGAACCAAATTTGCCGAGGATGTTGCGATTACGGTGAAGGGCGAGGTACACCCGTATGTGAGTCGGGGTGGCCTCAAGCTGGAAAAGGCATTGCGTGTCTTTGAGATCGACATGAAGGATCGTGTCATGATGGACATCGGGGCCTCCACTGGCGGATTTACGGACTGTGCACTGCAAAACGGTGCGCGCCTTGTATACGCGATTGACGTCGGGTACGGACAACTCGCGTGGAGCTTGCGCCAGGATGAACGAGTGGTCGTCATGGAACGGACGAATTTTCGGCATATGGACCCGGAAGCTTTCGAACATGAACGTCCAAACGCGGCATCGATTGACGTATCGTTTATTTCGTTACGATTGATCTTGCCAGTGTTGTACCGTTTTCTGACGGATGGCGGTGACGTCGTTGCGCTGATCAAACCTCAATTTGAAGCAGGCAAGGATAGAGTCGGAAAGAACGGAATCGTCCGAGATCCTGAGGTACACGAGAGCGTGCTGACTGACATTGGCCAATTTGCCAGTGGATTGGGTTTCGCGCTGAAAGGCTTGGACTACTCTCCAATTACTGGGGGAGAAGGAAACATTGAATTTGTTATGCACGTCCAGAAAAATGAGGGCGGCATGGATTCGGAAGCTTGGCTTCAATGCGTAACAGAGGTAGTTGCGTCTGCTCATGCGAATTTGAAATAGGATAAAAACCAAAGCCTCGGGAGTTTTGTCACAATCGAGGCTTTTTATTTATGCATGTGAAGTTGTATACTTGTATATGAGGTTGTTCAAGAAGGATTTCCAACCAACCAGTTTTGGGGTGGACCACGTGAAGAAAATTGGAATCATAGCGAACAAAGGAAAACCCGAAGCACGTATCGTTGCACGGGAACTGCTGTATTTACTTGAGGACAGAGGGGCGCAAGTATTCCTGGATGAACATATTGCTTCAGATGTTGGGCATCTGGAACTGGGCGCATCTGTAGAAGAGATGGGGAAGCAGGCGGATTTGGTTTGTGTATTGGGAGGCGATGGCACGCTACTCAGAATTGCTCGCCAGCTTGCCGGTCACTCTATCCCAATCTTTGGAATTAATTTAGGCACGTTGGGCTTTTTGTCGGAAGCGGAACCGGAGCATCTGCCTCAGGCTGTAGACAATCTCCTTTCTGGAAAGTACGACATTGAAAAGAGAGCCATGCTGGAAGCTTGTTTGGTTCGAAAAGGAATCACGCTGGGGACATACACGGCCATGAATGATATAGGGATTGCAAAAGGGTCATTTTGCCGGATCATTCAATGTGCAGTCTTTCTGGATGATGAGTACGTTGCGACGTTCAGTGGAGACGGTGTCATTGTCTCTACGCCGACCGGATCAACGGCATACTCACTTTCTGCAGGCGGTCCAATAGTGGCCCCTAATGTGGACATGCTATTACTGACACCAGTGGCTCCTCATTCCTTGACGGCTCGGCCAATGGTATTGTCTGGCAATCAAACGATCCGGGTCGAAGTGGATGCCATTCATCAAGAGATGGGATTGTCCATTGACGGGCAGTTTGGTTATCGACTCGAGGGCGGCGATCATATTTACATTAAAAAGTCACCGTGTGTTACCCCGCTGATTAAGTGGAAAAAAGGTGGCTTTTTCGAAGCAATACGAACGAAATTACAAGGGGAATGGGAGTAATCCATATGAACAAAGGGCAACGACATATTCGTATTCGGGATATCATCAGCAATCAAGAGGTGGAAACACAGGATGAGCTGGTGGACCGCTTGCGGACTGCTGGCTTTAACGTAACGCAAGCAACTGTATCCCGAGACATCAAGGAGCTACACTTGGTAAAAGTGCCCCTTCCTGATGGACGATATAAGTATTCAATGCCTGCTGAACAAAAATTCAATCCACTGCAAAAGCTGAAACGTATGCTTGTGGATTCCTTTATTAGCATTGACCAAGCCGATCATTTTATTGTACTGAAGACGCTTTCGGGACATGCGAATGCGGTAGCGGAACTGATTGACAACCTTCCTTGGGAAGAAATCATGGGGACGATCAGTGGAGACAACACCATCCTGATTATTTGCCGTTCGAAAGAAAATACCAATGAAGTGACGAAACGCTTAATGGAAATGTTGTAGAAGGTGGTCGCTTGCGATGCTAGTGGAACTCTCGATCCGAAATTTTGCCATCATCAAATCAGTGACGGTCTCTTTCCAAAAAGGGTTAAACATCCTGACAGGGGAGACTGGTGCTGGTAAATCCATCATTATCGATGCGCTAGGACTGTTGTTAGGAGGCCGGGCTTCGGCTGATTTTGTCCGTTACGGTGAGCCTCGTGCAGAGGTGGAAGGGCTGTTTGAATTGCCGCCTGGTCACCCGGGACTTGACGTCTGTAAGAATGTCGGCGTCCAGATTGAGCAAGACGGTATGCTTGTGGTACGCCGAGATATATCGAATCAAGGGAAAAGTATCATTCGAATCAATGGCCAGCTCGTAACTCTCGCTATGCTGCGTGAGTTAGGGCCATGGTTGGTTACGGTGCATGGGCAACACGATACGCATATGCTGATGCAGTCAGACAAGCATATCAATTGGCTGGATGCATATGGGGAAAGTGCGTTGGGAGCTGCGAAGCAAGAATATGGAACCCTGTATACTGCGTACCGCAAGACAAAGCAAGATCTGGAGCGCATGGCACGCAATGATCGGGAGCTGGTGCAGCGCATCGATCTTTTGCAATATCAGCTCGATGAAATTGAGTCGGCAACCCTCACGCCTGGTGAAGACGAGAAGCTCATGCAGCAGCGGAAAAAGTGGATGAACATTGAAAAAGTTTATTCAACGATTCAAGATGCATACCGGGCTTTGCATGGTGACCAAAAGGGCATGGATTGGTTGGGTCATGCGATGGGTGAGCTTGAGCGTGGTGTGAACTACGAAGAACAGCTCGTTCCGATTTTGGAAATGGTCCAATCGGCATACTATCAGATAGAAGATGTGGTGCATAACCTTCGTCAATTGTCGTACCAAATGGATTTTGAACCGGAGCAGCTGGCAGAAGTAGAACGCCGTCTTGATCAAATCCAGTCGTTAAAACGCAAGTATGGCAAAAGTGTAGACGATATTTTGGAGTACGCGGCAACGATTCAGGATGAATTGGATGACATGCATCACTACGAAGATCGCCTCCAGCAGGTGGAAAAGCAATTGCAGGAGCTTGCAGCCGATTTGGCAGTGGAAGCATTGGAGTTGTCAGTTATTCGCTCCGAATGTGCAGGAAAGCTCGCACAAGAAATCGAGCAGCAATTAAAAGAACTGCACATGGAGCGAGCTCGTTTTGCCATCGACGTCAGACAGACACCGGATGAAGACGGGGTAGAAATCGACGGAATCAAGCGCTTCGTAGATGCGAACGGAATGGATCAGATCGAGTTTTTAATCTCACCTAACCCGGGTGAGCCATTGCGTCCCTTGGCGAAGATTGCTTCCGGCGGAGAGTTGTCGCGTGTCATGCTGGCCATTAAAACGATTTTGGCGGGCACTGATCAAGTGGAGACCCTCATTTTTGATGAAGTCGACACAGGAGTAAGTGGAAGGGCAGCTCAAGCGATAGCAGAAAAGCTCGCCCGGGTCGCTGGACAGCGCCAAGTCCTGTGCATTACGCACTTGCCACAGGTCGCATCCATGGCAGACGCTCATTTTCTGATCAAAAAGGAAATGAGCGAGAATGAAACGGAGACGCGGGTGAATCGTCTGTCTGATGATGAACGGGTATCAGAGCTGGCTCGTATGCTAAGCGGGGCAGAGGTAACAGCAAAAACAGAAGAACATGCACGCGAGATGATCCTTCTCGGCCGTGAACGAAAGACTGTCAGCTAATTTGGTTGGCAGTCTTTTTTCGTTGATAAAAAGTGCAAAAATGGACTCGCTAAGGACTTGATGAAGCGTGGCTTTCTAATGTTCAGAGTGGGTTATTTTCCTGACATAATCCGCTTGGCTGGTGGCAACATTAAAGGTACACAAGGTGGAGGTGTCCCTCATGACCGCTTGCGGTCAATCAAAACGGACCTGACCGTTTTGTTTTTGTAGGTGTAGGTAGGGAACGGTAGGAGTGATTACTGGTGATCCGACAAAACAAAAGAAAATGGATGGGAAGTCTCCTTCTCCTCATCACGGCGCTTGTCGTGAGTTCCACCCCGTTCCGCGATCTGTCCTCCTTTCCCCGTGAATTGCGTTTGATGGAAGGGTCCCTCGAGCAACTACGGGTCTCAGTGCCGGTAATGGGCACGCTAATCAATAGCAATCCTGATATTTTGCACGTTAACGGGACAGAGGCGCGTGAGGTTTCCGTTGATTTGAGCAGGCCTATGTCTGTAGAACCGCGTAGGGCTGGGGAAGCCCAATTGCAGGTGAAGTGGCATAACATTCCGCTGACTGCTGTAAAAGTAAATGTATTGCCAGATCTGCGGTTGTACCCTGGTGGACAGTCAATCGGGGTGAAGCTGCAAACAGCGGGTGTTTTGGTTGTCGGTCATCATTTAGTAGACGATGGTAAAAACAAGTTTTCTCCAGGTGAACAGGCAGGTATACACGTTGGTGACATGATTATCAAAATGAATGACATGTACATCAACGACATGAATGATGTAAAGAAATTGATCAACGAAAATGGGAAAAAGAATCATTCCGTCCAATTGCTTGTCGTTCGTGGCAAGGAAAAGCTTTCGCTCACTTTGCACCCAGCAAAAGATAAAAAAGACAGTGAATACCGTATGGGTCTCTATATTCGGGATTCAGCGGCAGGAGTAGGGACACTGACCTTTTATGATCCAAATTCCAAAGCGTACGGGGCATTAGGGCACGTCATTTCCGACGTTGATACTGGTCAAGCTATTGTCGTAGGAGATGGCCAGATCGTGCAAGCAAGTGTCACATCGATTGAAAAAGGACAAAGTGGCAACCCAGGGGAGAAATTTGCACGTTTCTACAATGAAAGTGAAGTTCTTGGAAATATAACGAAAAACACCCCTTTTGGCATCTTCGGCAAAATGAAGGACGAGCCCAAACGCAGCTATTATCAGGAGCCGTTACCAATCGCTCTTGCCGAGCAGGTAGAGGAAGGGCCAGCCAAAATTCTTACTGTCGTGGAAGGTCAGAAAGTAGAAGAGTTCGATATTGAGATCGCGAACGTGGTCAAGCAGCATTTTCCCGCAACCAAAGGGATGATTATTAAAGTCACGGACAAACGCCTTTTGGAAAAGACAGGTGGCATCGTACAAGGGATGAGCGGCAGTCCCATCATTCAAAAGGGCAAGATCGTCGGTGCTGTCACGCATGTGTTTGTCAATGATCCTACTTCGGGATACGGTTGCTACATTGAATGGATGCTTCAGGATGCTGGCGTGAATGTCCGAGATACAGCCGAATCCCGAACCCATACAACCAAGGCTGCCTGAATAAAGTGCCGTCACGCGAACGAAGCGAGACGGCTTTTCCGATTTTTGCAGTCCTTTGACGAATCGGTTAGAAATGAAAGAATTCTTTGTCGAAATATCAGTTAAATCATTCAATCTTTCGTCATTGGCAGGAATGGAATTTGCTTTGTCGAATAATTTTTGTAGAGAAAAAGATGGTATGGACTAAACCTTTTAGATTTGTTAACTTCTAAAACGCCACCTTCTTTCCAAAAGACCGTCCATTGTTAGGAGGAACGACCTTGAGCAAGATTGAAGTGTTGTTGGCAGATGATAACCGAGAATTTGTGAATCTGTTGGAAGAGTACATCAGTAGCCAGTATGACATGAATGTTGTGGGTGTTGCTTACAACGGCAATGAGGTAGTTCGACTGCTGCAGGAACGTGTACCCGATGTATTAATTTTGGATATCATTATGCCACATCTGGATGGCTTGGCTGTTTTGGAGCAAATTCAGGCCATGCGCTTAAGTCCTCAACCTAAAATTATCATGTTGACTGCTTTCGGGCAGGAAGAAATTACGAAGAAAGCAGTAGAGCTGGGAGCAGCATACTACATTTTGAAACCGTTTGATATGGAGGTGCTGGCTCAGCGCATCCGTCAAATCATTACAACCAAGCCTGCCTCTTCTTTTGTTTCTTCTGTGAAACCGCAAGCTACCTTGCAAATCCGCGGTCGCAATTTGGACGCGAGCATCACCAGCATTATTCATGAGATTGGAGTTCCAGCGCACATCAAAGGCTATTTGTATTTGCGGGAAGCGATTACAATGGTATACAACGATGTCGAGCTGCTCGGCTCGATTACCAAAGTCCTGTACCCGGACATTGCAAAGAAATTCAATACAACGGCTAGTCGTGTAGAACGTGCCATCCGTCATGCGATTGAAGTAGCATGGTCCCGTGGTAATCTGGACTCGATCTCCAGCTTGTTTGGTTATACGATTTCCAACACCAAGGCGAAGCCGACCAACAGTGAGTTTATTGCCATGGTGGCAGATAAGCTGCGGATTGAGGCGAAGATTAGCTAGGATGTAGAGAATCGTTTACACGATCCTTAAAAAGACATTAGCATTTGCTTGCTAGTGTCTTTTTGTATGGGTAGGACGTAGTAAAAGCGAGGTGCAAAATGGAAAATCCTAAAGTGCAGTGTCCAAAATGTGGGTGTAATGAGATTGGAAAAGGGAGGCAAGCTGGGGATGCGGGAGTGTTTCCCTTCGGCAAGTTTGTTCCGCTTAGTTCCGCGATCATTCATAGAATCTGTACAAATTGTGGCTATGTGATCGAAAGTTATGTTGAAAACCCATCAAAGTTTAAAGGTTAATACTTCGGAGATTAAATGAAATGAGCAAACTACTATCCTATAAAGAAATTAGAATTAGCTCTTCTACATCACCAATTGCGTATAAGCAGGCTGGTTATCGTCAAAGGTTTCTAACCATTGAGGGAAAAGAGATCGCCAATACAGGAATAGATTGTGAAACCTGTCTTTTTTATGCCGACGTTTCAGGAATGGATATGAAAAGCCCAACAAAAATATCGAACAAATTAAATCAAGGGATAAATACACTAGACGAAGATTTCATGTCAGATTTATCCTGTCTCATTCCCAATGGTCATTACATTGCAACTTTGTTGAAGGTGTATCCTAGAATGAAAAGAGAGGCATATGGGACTGAGTACTACAAGGCTGGGCTAAGGAATATTAGCAGTATGAAGAAAATAGAGGAATATATTGTACCCATTCAATCCAGTGAATCATTGAATCATGTAGCCATAAATGATTATGTAGAAAGGGTGAATGTAGAAGAAACACCAACAGCGTTGAGCATTTCTTTCCTAGATATAAAATATCCGTTGAATCATTTTGATGAGATAGGGGTTTATAGTCATTTCTTATTGGATGGTCATCATAAAATGTTTGCGGCAAATAAAGCTAAAAAAGCAATTACCCTATTATCCTTTTTATCGATTGATGAATCATTCGCAAATAAGGAGCAATTAGGAAATCTATTTCAGGTTTTAACCTAATGTATTGACTAGTAAACGTAGAAGTGTCTAGGGGCAAGAAATAAGCCAAGGTATTTTAACCTTGGCCTTTGATGAAACTCAATTAGAAGTTTCTTTAGCTGGTGTAGTAGGTGGTTGTTCGGGGCTTGCTGGGGGAGCGTTTTTATATTCAAAGACCATTTCGGAAATACTACTCAATCCGGTTTGTTCCATGCCTTTACTCGTCAAGGCAATTCTGCCAAACGCAGTAACAGTGGAAGGAATCCTTCCATCTGGTTTGATAATGGTCACAGAAACGGAGTTAACTTCTTCTTTCTTGTCTTTCGCTAAGGTCCGAGTATTTTCCACTAAAGCGCGCAATTCCTTTTCATCATCTGATTCTGTGGCTAAAGCAACCATCCACATACCGGTGCTTTCGTCAAATCGGTCAATGGCTAATACATATGCAGGTAGCGGCACTTCTGGTGTGCTTGCAGTTTCACTACAGGCTGGAAGGATTAGTGCTAGTGCAAGTATTAAGGCTAGTCTAAATTTCAATCTGCAACTCTCCTAATTATTTTTTTGATTATTTTACCAAAGTTGGGGTACTTTTACTATAACTAAAAATGTACTCTTCCCGGAGGAACTGAATCCATGTGCCTAGAATTATTCGTCATGATAAGAGAAACACCAGGAATTGACCCTAATCCGATAGTCTCTCCTTATGTTTTGACAGGCAAGCTATCACATGAAAAAAGTCCTCATTTCTTCAAGCGTTTTCCGAAAAAACAGGCATGGTGGATGACAACCGAAGAGGGTTGCGCTTGCAGATTTAGCATTTCCAAGTATCCTGATAAAGTAAAATTCGGGATGTATCCAGAAGAGGAGAGACCTCGTCATTATCAAAGATACCTAGAGGACTATCAAAAAAGCATGAACAGAATGATGCATCTTCGTGCTTGGTGCGAGGAGCTGCTAGATCACGACAAGACGCAGGCATTACATCCTGACAAAATGAACCATTTGATAAGAAACTGCCAGAGTCCCTTGCGAGATTTTGATCCTCCTATGTAAAATAGAAAAGCATACAATACAAATACATACTACTAAGAGCGAGGCAGGTGCTGTGAAAGTGCGCAATTTGGATGAAATTCTCGCATTTAACCGCGAATTTGTGGCCAACCAAGAATATGAAAAGTACCAAACCACCAAGTTTCCTGATAAACGATTGGTCGTGCTGTCTTGTATGGATACTCGTTTGGTTGAACTTCTACCGAAAGCCATGAACATGCGCAATGGGGATATCAAGCACGTAAAAAGCGCCGGGGCAATCGTGTCCCACCCTTTTGGGAGTATCATGCGTAGTATTCTAATTGCGATCTACGAATTGAATGCTGAAGAAGTGATGGTCGTCGGGCATTATGACTGCGGGATGAGTGCAATCGATAGCAAACGCACAATGGAGAAAATGCTGGAGCGAGGAGTCACGGCTCAAACGTTTTCCACGCTCCAACATGCGGGGATTAACTTACATAAATGGCTGCACGGGTTCGATCGTGTAGAGGAAAGTGTGAAAAATAGCGTAGAAACGATTAAAAATCACCCGCTCCTCCCACCGAATGTGGAGGTACATGGCTTACTCATTGACCCGGTGACGGGGAGATTGGACGTTGTCGTGAATGGGTATGAGCGAACGAAGGACAGTGAATGATCCTAACCTTGCTCCCATTTCGAGGAAAACATTTCTCCACAGAGTCACGAAATGGGTAGGGGGATTGATTGGTCTCGGAATAGCGACTGGCGTGTACGGTCATGTATGGGAACGTAAAGCACTTGATATCGTGCGATTGTCCATTACGATACCGGGATTGCCAGAAAACTTTAAGGGAACAAAGCTCATTCATTTCAGCGATGTCCACCTCGGTCATTATTTTGAAGCGAAAGAGTTGGAGTCGGTTATTGCTGTGATCCAGGGCGAAAAACCGGATTTGATTTGCTTCACAGGGGATATCGTTGATGAAGTGACACGACCTCTATTCGCCGCCGTTCCCCTTTTCAATCAGCTCCTAGCCCCATTAGGTAAATTCGCCGTTTTGGGCAACCACGATTATCGAGCTGGTGAACAGCAAAAAGTCCGGGATGGATTGGTCGCATCAGGATTCGAAGTGTTGGATAATCGGCATGTT
Organism: Brevibacillus sp. AF8; assembly: GCF_021270385.1. NCBI lineage: Bacteria > Bacillati > Bacillota > Bacilli > Caryophanales > Paenibacillaceae > Brevibacillus > Brevibacillus sp. AF8. The sequence continues at coordinate 268,577 of NZ_JAGQDN010000002.1, forward strand.
GTCATACACCAAGATGGCCAGCAGTTATACATGGCGGGAGTGGATGACCTTTTCTATGGCGTACCAGATCTTTCAAAAGCGTTAGAAAATATCCCGCCAGAGGGCAGCGTTATCTTGTTGGCGCATGAGCCTGATTTTGCTGATATGGCGTCACGATATCCCGTGCATCTTCAACTGTCTGGCCACAGTCATGGAGGACAGGTACGCTTGCCCTTCATTGGTCATCTATTGGCGCCGCAATACGGGCGTAAATATGTACAAGGAATGTATCAGGTAGGTGGCATGGCTGTGTACACCAACAGAGGATTGGGTACGACGATCTTGCCTGTTCGTTTGTTTTGCCGCCCGGAGCTTACGGTACTAACCCTACAGTGAATTTTGTTAATAATGTTCCTTGATCCATTGGACGAATTGCTGGAAAGCATCGTCCTCTTTTTTTGGATGAAGGTAGGCGATAAGGGTTGGGCGAACTAATTCGCCGTTTGCGATATCGTAGGCAACCAATCTTCCGGTCGCAAGCTCTTGTTGTATGGTTCTTTCCGGAAGGATGGTGATCCCTAGCTGCCGTTCGACCATTTTTTTAACAGCATTGAAGCTGTCCAATTCCATAATAATATTCGGAAAAACTCCCTTCTGTGCCAGATAGCGGTCAATCCGTTGGCGATAAGGAGCGGTGTGATTCCCGAACACAATCATTTCCTCGGTACGCCATGCTTGAAAACCTGGAAACCCACTTGCCCAAGGGTGGCTCGGGGCCATGACGAGCAGGAGTCGATCGCTGGGAAGAAATTCTTGATGGATGTGCGGGTGATACATTTCACTCCCGAGAAAGGCAATATCGGCTGTGCCGGTTAGCAGAGCGCTGAGGGACTCCTCGTACAACGTAGAGCGGACGTAGCAGGTAAAGCCCGGATGAGCAATCCGGTACTCACCAATCAGTCTCGGCAGCTCATAGGCGACAAAAGCTTTTCCTGCGACGATGTTCATCGATTGGCGCTGTTCTTTCTCTTGGATAAAGGAGCGCATTTGCTCCACGATATTTGTAGCCACCGGTAGTAACCGACGTCCTTCGCCTGTTAGACTCACTCCTGAAGCAGTGCGAACAAAAAGCGCACTCCCAACCTGGCGCTCTAGCTGCTTCAATCGGTGTGTAAGTGTTGATTGCGCCAAAAATAACGCCTGTGCAGCACGATTAATCGATCCATGACGAGCAATCGTCAAAAAAACCTCAAGACTTTCTCGATCCACTTTTAGTTGCCTCCTATTCAAATTCTCGATAACTAGTTATCTGTATTCTATAACAAGGATGACAAACATTGGAATATGATGTAGGCAGGAGGTGTTCCTGATGAAGAATGAGGAGATCAAACAGGCTGTACAAGCGCAATTTGGAAAAAATGCTGAGCAATACGTGCAAAGCAAGACGCATGCAAAAGGCAGCGACCTGGAACTGATGGTGGAGTGGATGCAGCCAAGAGAGAACTGGCGGGCACTGGATATCGCCACGGGAGGTGGGCACGTAGCGAGAACATTGGCTCCACATGTGAGCTTGGTCGTCGCCACGGATTTGACTCGTCCGATGCTCATGGCGGCATCTGCGGCCAATGAAACAGCACTTGTCCATAATGTGATGTATGTTCAGGCTGACGCAGAATCTCTCCCGTTTCTCGATGGATCATTTGAGATCGTCACATGCCGAATTGCAGCTCATCATTTTCCCGATCCGGCGGCTTTTGTTCGTGAGGTGAGTCGCGTGCTTTCCCCTGGTGGGTTGTTTCTCTTCATCGACAATGTCTCTCCTGAGGAATCGTCACTCTCGGCATTCATAAATGAAATAGAGAAAACACGCGATCCCAGTCATGTTCGCTGTCTTTCCGTAAGTGAATGGCGAGGTTTGTTTGAAGCGAACGGCATGACTTTGCAAAAGCAGCAGGGACGCAAAAAAAGATTTGAATTTTTAGCATGGGTCCAACGTACCTCCGAATCATCCGAGCAGGAAGCGATCGTGGAAAAACTGCTGCTGAACGCTACAGATGAACAAAAAGAATATCTAGGGCTTACCACAAAGGATGGTAGAGTCATGACCCATCAGATTGACGAATGGATGGTTCTTTGCCAAAAATGAGGAGGAAATGAAGACGATGACAACAACAACGCATAAATGGATTGGGCTTGATCATGTGCAATTAGCAGCACCAGCAGGAACAGAGGACGTAGCGCGCAAGTTTTTCGGTGAGCTCTTGGGAATGCCGGAGGTTCCAAAGCCAGCGAAGCTTCTTGTTCGAGGGGGTGTATGGTTTCAATGTGGTGCCCAAATGATTCATATTGGCGTAGAAGAAGGATTCATTCCCGCGAAAAAAGCGCATCCGGCGTTTCTCGTGCAAAACATTGGTTCACTGATGGAGCACCTGCAAGCAAATGGGGTATCGTTTCGGATTGATGAAGAAATCCCGCACCTTATCCGCTTTTTCACAGAGGACCCATTTGGGAACCGATTGGAGTTCATGGAGGCGAAACAGGAATGACAATTGATTTTCACGCGGAGAAAAACCAGTTGAGCTATACAGGGAGAACCGCCGACAATTCGTGGAGTCAGGCGATCCAGTCGCTCGTCAATCCCGTGGGAAAAAACGTCGTGGACATCGGTTGTGGTGGTGGAATTTATACCAAGGCTTGGTCTGGGTTAGGAGCTGCTTCTGTCACGGGGGTTGATTTTTCCCAGGTGATGGTTGAAGCGGCGAGAGAGCAATGCGCTGACGATCCGAAGATTTCGTTTGCACAGGGGGATGCACGGGCAACCGGCTTGCCGAGTCAATGTGCGGATATTGTATTCGCTCGCGCCTTGATCCATCATTTCCCGGAGCAAGACTTGCAGAAATTTTTTAAAGAAGTCATTAGGCTATTGGCACCGGGGGGAATTTGCTTAATCCAAGACCGGACGATGGATGATGTCAAAATGCCGGCCTCGCCGACTCATTTTCGCGGTTATTTCTTTACGCGATACCCGCGCTTGCTAGCGATAGAGCAGACACGAAGACCGGATGATACAACGGTGCAGGACACCATGAAGCTCGCGGGGCTTGAGCAGGTGAACAAGACAACGCTATGGGAGACAAGACGAGAATACAATAGCTGGTCTGATTTGGAGGCTGACTTGCTTTCAAGAAAAGGCCGATCCATTCTGTATGAATTAACTGATGGCGAACTGAAAGACCTCGTTCATACCATCCACGGTCACGTAGCCGGGCAAGAAAAATGGATCGAGCAGGATTGCTGGAGTATCTGGATAGGCAGCGCAACTTGTGGCACAATAAAAGGAAAATAATTGTGAAACTTTTTGTTCACAAATTTGGATATGCTTGTCTCATAATACCCGAAGCTATATAATGGAATTGCCATTGTATTCCTGTTGCGTCATCATGGTGAAGGAGTTGTCGTTAATGAAAATCGTTTTATTTGACATCCTGATGTTTATCTTCACATTCTTTATCGCTTGGGGCTGTTTGAATTCCATCAGAGCGAAAAACACATTTGCAATCTTATTTGGCTTTGTATCTTTGGTGGTTTTCCTGTTCGCAGACGGTTTGATCATTTACTACCTGGCCAAAGGTGCGTAGGTGAAACTGAAAACGCTTCGCTTAAAAGAGGCTGTGCATTTCGTGCACAGTCTCTTTTTTTTGCATGTGAGAAGGAAATATTTAGCATACTAAAGGCGGAGGTGGAAAAGTGGGCAAACGAAAAGGTTCTGCAGCACATTCATACACGGCTGTTGTAGCGGCTGATCTGAAGACGAAGCAGTTGTGCAAACGTCTCCACTCCCATCATATCGCCATCATTGATCATCCGGACGTTGATGAGATAGCAGCACAGTCCTTGCTGGAAAGAGGGGTAAAAGTCGTCCTCAACCTATCGGCATTCATGACGGGGCAATACCCGGCTGAAGGGGCTCGCCAACTTTTAACAAACGGGATCACACTCTATGAGGTACTGGATGTAGATGTGTCGGATTCATTCATGGAGTGGATCGAGGGCAAGTATGCAACAATCCGTGAAGAAAATCTGTACATCCTTTTGGAAGAAAAGTGGGTCCATGTATGCAGGCTGCAGCAGGTGACGGTTCCCTCCATTTTAAAACGATGGCATGAAGCGCACGATAAGTTGGATGACACACTCTCTTCGTTTATCGACAATACACTTTTGTACGCCAGCAAGGAAAAAGACCTATTTTTAAAACCGCTTTGCCATGTGCAATTACATACAAAAATGGAGCAGCGACATGTCGTTGTCGTCGTTCGCGGGAAACATTACAGAGAGGACTTGCTGACGCTATCTTCCTACATTCGGGAATATCGACCTGTTTTGATCGGGGTCGATGGTGGTGCAGATGCCCTCATGGAAGCAGGATATCGTCCAGATCTGATTGTGGGAGATATGGACAGCATCTCGGACAGAGCGCTCCAATGCGGAGCGGAGATTGTCGTACATGCTTTTGTGAATGGGACAGCACCTGGAACGACTCGCGTAAAAGCTCTCGGCTTGCCTTATCATGTCTTGCCAGCGCCTGGTACGAGCGAAGATGTGGCGATGCTGTTAGCGTACGAAAAGGAGGCTGAACTGATCGTCACGATCGGTGCTCATACCAATATGATTGATTTTCTGGAAAAAGGCCGTAAAGGTATGGCGAGCACGTTATTGGTCCGCACGAAGATCGGGACAAAGCTAATTGATGCCAAAGGAGTCAGTCATCTCTATAGGCCGAGCGAGTCATGGAAGCTGTGGGGTTGGTGCATAGTCGCTATGCTTCTCCCGGTTTCAGCCGCGCTCGTTATTAATCCAATCGCCCGCCATGCTGTACAGATGATTTGGACCCAATGGCGGACTTGGACTTTATGAACAACGCACTTTTCATGGAGGTATACATGATACCCTTCCGCTATCATTTGATTTCACTGGCTGCCATATTTGTCGCACTTGGGGTAGGGATCTTGTTAGGAGGGACGGCAGGCCATTCATGGATAACACAAGGAACTAAAGGCATTCTTTCCAATATGGAAGCAAAGTACGATCGCGCTCTCAAAAGCAACCATGAGTTAAGGCAGCAAATGAATCGATTGCTAAAGGAAGTTGCGCGCAGCAACCAAGAAGTTGTCCAACTCATGAGCATACGCTATGTGAACGAACTTGCAGGAAGCAAGGTGTATGTTTGGCAGGAGGATGGCAACGTTTCTGAACAGCTTACGCAACTGATGCATTCAGTAGGCATGGATGTGGTTTCTTATCGCGAGGGAAACAGTTGGGAAGATGGGGTGCTTTTGGTGGTAGCAAGGCAACCCCCGCTTTGGCTACGGGAAAAACAGATGAATTCCTGGATACAGGTCGTAGAAGTGCCCGACTCTCCTACAAAACAATGGGCACTTTTGGAACAAGTGCAAAATAGATTGGCTGAGAGGAAGGGCTCGCGTGAAAAAAGTTAGTGTCGTCATCCCAGCGTTCAACGAACAGGCTTCCATTGGTGATACTCTCCGTGCCATCCGTGAACGCTTTTTTTGTGATGAACTGATCGTCGTTGATGATGGCAGTAAAGATGAGACGGCACACATCGCAAGCAAGTGGGCGGATAGGGTCATTCGAGTGCCGCGCAATCAAGGGAAAGGTGCAGCTGTTCAATTGGGCTGGCAGTACGCCAGTGGGGATGTGGTCATGCTTCTGGACGGTGATTTGCGAGACAGCGCAGCAGAAGCTGCACAGTTGCTTACACCGGTGCTACAAGATGTCTGTGATATGGCGGTAGCTGTTCTGCCACCTCCGAAAGTGAAAGCAGGTCTCGGATTAGCAAAAGGCTTGGCCCATCATGGCATTCGGATGTTGACAGGCTTTGAAACAAAAGCCCCTTTATCGGGACAACGCGCAATACGTCGCGAGCTTCTTGAGCAATTAGGGAGCCAGGATAGAGGATTTGGCATAGAGGTGGGGCTCACTGTCGATGCTTTGCGAGCAGGGTATCGTGTAGCAGAGGTCCCTGTCTTTTTTTCGCATCGTGAAACGAAAAACGATTGGGCAGGCTTCTGTCATCGGGGGAAAGAGTTTGTCGCGATTAGCCGAACGCTATGCTGGAAATGGTGGGAGGGGCAAGAGTGGAAACGAAAATCATGATGATGATACTCGTCGCAGTCGTTTTTCCACTGGTGCTTGACCGTCCCCTGTATAAAGTCGGCACACAAAAGCTCAAAGCGCTTGGAATGAATCGATTCAATTACGATGGAGAGCCGGTATTGACAGCAGGGGGGCTCATCCTCGTAGGTTCGAGCGTTATAACCGGGATAGTTCTAATCGGACTACTTTGGCTCAGAAGGGTCGATCGCGAGCTTTTCCTGCAAGGTATTTTATTTCTAACAGGTATGATTACGATGGCCTTTTGGGGCTGGCGTGATGATTGTGCATCAGATCGGGATGTAAAAGGCTTTCGTGGACATTTCGGTGTGTTATGGCGAGAAAGGCGAATAACCAGCGGCATGTGGAAGTTAATTGGGGGGACAAGCACGGCCTTTTGTCTCACCCTGGCTCTTTCAAACACAATTTGGGCAGAGTTTGTGGCCTTTGGTTTGCTTGCGCTCACACCCAATATCATTAACTTGTTTGATCTGCGGCCAGGACGAGCGATTAAAGTATTTTGGTGCCTGATAGCACTCGCTGTAGCTTTTGGCCTACTGACAATAGGAGCCAGTGCGGCAATGGTGAACTGGATTTTGTTGATTCCTATCTTCCTTGCGAGCATCCTCCTATTTCCCCACGACGTAGGCGGCAAAATCATGCTCGGAGATACAGGCTCGAATGCCTTAGGTTTTGCAGCAGGCTTTTTCTTTGTCATCGGGACACCGATTTATGTGCAGGCGAGTATGCTCGTGCTTTTCTTGTGTGTTCAGATTGCGGCAGAATTTTGCTCGTTTTCCCGCGTTATTGAACAGATTGGTTGGCTTCGTCGACTCGACCAATGGGGGAGAGTTACAGAAGCTGAAAATAAAGAAAACCAGACTGGCTCGTCCGGTTTGGTCTAGTCCTCGTCATCAGGTTCAGGAACCATGAAACGGGGCTGTACGCGATTTTTTTTGCGTTCGTGATGAAGAATAAATCCGGCAATAAACCATACAGGGATGGCGAAAGCCAGTATACCTAGAATGAGTTTTCCCCATAAAAATCCAACGTCTGGAGAGGCAGAATAGAAGAATGCGTCACGGATTAATTTGATTCCGTACATGGCGATTGCCGCCGGAATTACCATAATTAAGAGTGCAATGATTTTCTGAAAAACCAAGGGTTTTCACCCCTTTCTCGAATGCGTAAAGGACTACAATAATTACGGGACGGTCTTTTCATCATATCGGATGCGTTCAGCCTTGTCCACCGTACCTGTTGCACACGAACGAGCGCACGTTAGGGAAGAACGCCTGTCCATCAACGATTTGTTGGAGTACAATGGTTACGAGTAAGATCGTAAAGAGGTTGTTCAAAAAGTGAGGGGTCTCTCGCATGCACAAGCTGCTCATCGTTGGTGCGGGACGTGGTGGAACAGCACTCCTGCGGATGCTAAATCAGATGGACCGATTACAAGTTGTTGCTGTCGTCGATCAAAGGCCGGACGCCCCAGGCATACTGCTTGCCCAATCATTGGGGATTCCCGTCGATCAGGATTATCGGCCTTATTTGGATGAGGATCTGGATGTCATTCTAGAAGCTACAGGGGACCTGGGGGAGTATGAGCACCTCAGGCAATTAAAAAAAGACAAGACAGTGCTCATCCCAGGAACGTTTACAAGAATCGTCATGAAATTGATTCGCGAACGCGATAAGCTGATTGCCGTTTTGATGCAAAATCAGCGAGAGCGGGAAACGATGTTGAACTCTACACATGACGCGATCATTGGGGTCAATCGCCAAGGGATTATTACATTGTTCAACAAAGCTGCAGAGCGATTGATGGGCATCGAGGCGAGTGAAGTGCTGGATACAAAAGTTTCAGAGCGTATACCGAACACTCGGTTACATATTGTATTAACGACAGGCTCTCCCGAGTTGAATCAGGAGCAAGTCTTGCCGAATCAGACGCGCATTATTACAAACCGCGTGCCCGTTCGCAATGATCGAGGAGAAGTTGTCGGAGCTGTTGCCATTTTCCGTGATATTACAGAAATCATGGCGTTGGCAGAAGAAGTGACGAACTTGAAAGATTTGCAGAGCATGCTGCAAGCGATTATTCAATCATCGGACGAAGCGATATCAGTCGTTGACCAATACGGGAATGGACTTTTGATCAACCCGGCCTACACAAGGCTTACGGGTTTTTCGCAAGAAGACATTATCGGGAAACCAGCGACGGTAGATATTTCCGAAGGCGACAGTATGCACATGCAAGTCCTGAAAACGAAGAAGGCAGTGAGAGGCGTCCCTATGAAACTGGGACCAAAGCGCAAGGACGTCGTGGTCAATGTTGCGCCGGTTGTGGTCGATGGGGAGCTGAAAGGCAGCGTAGGCGTCATTCACGATGTCTCCGAATTCAAGCGTCTGTCAGAAGAGCTGGAGAAAGCTCGTCGCATCATCCGCAATCTGGAGGCAAAATATAGCTTTGCAGACATCATCGGCTATAGCGAGTCCATGCAGCAGGCGATCGAGCAAGCCAAAAAAGCGGCGTCAACACCAGCAACTGTCCTTCTCCGCGGGGAATCGGGAACGGGGAAAGAACTGTTTGCCCACGCCATACATAATGCAAGTGAACGAAAATACAACCAATTCATCCGGGTTAATTGTGCAGCGATCTCAGAGAGCCTCTTGGAGAGTGAGCTTTTCGGGTATGAGGAAGGCGCGTTTACAGGTGCGCGTCGAGGAGGGAAGCGGGGGCTTTTTGAGGAAGCGAGCGGTGGAACCATCTTTTTGGACGAGATCGGCGAGCTGTCCATGAGCATGCAGGTCATGCTTTTGCGCGTCCTGCAGGAGCGAGAGGTTGTGCGTGTCGGTGGAACGAAGCCGATCAACATCGATGTTCGCGTCATTGCGGCTACCCATGTGAATCTGGAGGCAGCGATCGGAGCGGGACGTTTCCGTGAAGACCTGTACTATCGTCTCCACGTCGTACCGATTCATATCCCTCCACTCAGACAGCGCTTGGAAGATATTAAGCCGATTGCTATGCACCTGCTACGAAAAGCCAATCTGGAATACGGAAGAAATGTAGAAGAGCTGCATGAAGAAACATGGCAGATGCTTCTGTCCTACCACTGGCCAGGCAATGTACGCGAGCTAGAGAATGTACTGGGCAGAGCGATGATTCATATGCGGATCAACGAGCGAATCATTATGCCGGAGCATTTACCCCCATTGGAAAGAAGAATCGTTTCGACCAAAAAGGAAGAGGCCCAGCATGAGGGTTCCACTGGCACTACGTTAAAAGAAGCGGTGGAAAAGGCCGAACGTCAGCACATATTGCGGGAACTGGCGGCAGCCAAAGGCAATCGCACTCTTGCAGCCAAGCGCCTCGGAATCGCGATTCGCAGTTTGTACTACAAGATGGAAAAATTGGGCATCATGGATGTGCAGGAAGAGTAAGGAAATGGGTGTGCAAAATATTGCACGCAAATCTTTGCGCGTATATGCAAAAAAATGCAGACTTGACGCAGGGACAATCATCCCGCGTTCTCTAAAATAAAGCGCTTTCACAAGTTTGGTTTTGTTGGCATGACTTTTGCATATACCTCTTGGCGGGAAATTCTCCAAATGGAGCCCACTGTTACGCCAGCTTACTTAAGCGGAAAACGAAAGATACTAGGGAGGTTTCTTCAGTGAACATCTTTGACTACATGCAAAAGTACGATTACGAGCAATTGGTATTTTGCCAAGACGAAAATTCCGGTTTGAAAGCAATCATTTGCATTCATGATACGACATTAGGACCAGCACTCGGCGGTACGCGCATGTGGCCGTATAAAACAGAAGAAGAGGCGATTGTGGACGTACTGCGTCTCGGTCGTGGGATGACTTACAAAAACGCAGCAGCAGGACTGAACATCGGTGGTGGTAAAGCAGTCATCATCGGTGATCCGCGCGAGCATAAGAGCGAAGAGCTGTTCCGTGCTTTCGGTCGCTATATTCAAGGGCTGAATGGCCGTTACATCACAGCTGAGGATGTAGGAACAACGGTAGCAGACATGGATATGATCCACTTGGAAACAGACTTTGTCACAGGTGTTTCTCCTGCATTCGGTTCCAGTGGCAATCCATCCCCTGTCACAGCTTACGGTGTCTACCGTGGAATGAAAGCTGCTGCAAAATTGGCGTTTGGTTCCGACTCTCTCTCCGGACGAGTGATTGCTGTACAAGGTGTAGGAAACGTAGCGTACAATCTGTGCCGCCATCTGCATGAAGAAGGCGCGCATTTGATCGTAACGGATATCAATCAAGAAAACGTAGATCGCGCAGTGAATGATTTCGGTGCGAAAGCTGTTGGTGTTAACGAGATCTTTGGCGTAGAGTGCGATATCTTCTCTCCTTGCGCATTGGGTGCGATCATCAACGATGACACCATTCCACTCTTCAAAGCAAAAGTGATTGCAGGGGCAGCTAACAACCAGCTGAAAGAAGAGAGACACGGCGACCAAATTCACGAAATGGGTCTGATCTACGCGCCTGACTACGTGATCAATGCTGGTGGTGTAATCAACGTGGCAGATGAGCTGCAAGGCTACAACCGCGAGCGTGCACTGAAAAAAGTAGAAACAATCTATGACAGCATCCTGAAAATTTACGAAATCGCTGAACGTGATGGCATGGCTTCCTACAAAGCTGCTGACCGCATGGCGGAAGAGCGCATTGCAAGTGTTGCCAGATCACGTAATACTTTCCTGCAAAACGGCAAGACTGTTTACAAGCGCTAATCTTGTTTCATCTATTAGGTTCATACTCCTGTCCGCTCTTCTAAGGAGGGCGGTCAGGAATACATAAACGATTTTCTTTGAATATTCATATTCTCGTTAATACGCAGGTTAGCTTTCCGAATGAAAGGAGAGATCGTGGTGTCTCAAGAGTTTGATCTAGTCGTCCTCGGGGGAGGTACCGGCGGTTATGTAGCGGCAATCCGCGCTTCCCAATTGGGAATGAAGGTAGCAATCGTGGAAAAAGAAAAGCTCGGTGGTACTTGCTTACACCGTGGTTGCATCCCATCCAAAGCGCTATTGCGCAGTGCAGAAGTATTCTCCACCCTGAAGGAAGCTGACAAATACGGAGTCTCGGCAGGTGCTGTAGGCTATGACTTCACCAAAATACAAGAGCGAAAGCAAGGCATTATCGACCAACTTCACAAAGGGATTCAATACTTGATGAAAAAAGGCAGCATTACTATCTTTGAAGGCTTTGGAAGAGTCATGGGGCCTTCCATTTTTTCTCCGCAGGCAGGTGCTGTACGCATTGAAAAGGAAAACGGGGACCAAGAAATGATCGTTCCACGATTCCTTTTGCTGGCAACAGGTTCCCGTCCACGCACACTCCCGGGTTTGGTCATCGACGGATCCTATGTGGTAACAAGCGATGAAGCATTGCAGTGGGAGCAATTGCCTGCTTCTGTTGTCATCGTGGGTGGCGGTGTCATCGGGATTGAGTGGGCTTCCATGCTCAATGATTTCGGTGTGGAAGTAACTGTTGTGGAGTACGCCGACCGTATTTTGCCGTTTGAGGATGAAGAAGTGAGCAAGGAATTGGCTCGCCTGTTGAAAAAGCGGAAAGTCAACATCGTGACGGGAGCAAAGGTACTGCCTGAATCGTTGGAAAAAGGGGAAGGCAAAGTCTCTATTCAAGCGGAAGTCAAGGATGGAGTCCAAACCTTTGAAGCCGAAAAGGTACTCGTATCAGTAGGACGCCAAGCGAACGTAGAAAACATCGGTTTGGAAGCAACAGAAATCAAAGTCGAGCGCGGCGTAGTCGTAGTTAATGAATACTTCCAGACAGCAGAGTCTCATATTTATGCGATTGGAGACGTTATTGGCGGTCTGCAATTGGCGCATGTTGCTTCGCATGAAGGAATACTCGCGGTAGAGCACATGGCTGGACAAAACCCGCACCCGATGGATTACACCAAGGTTCCGAAATGTACGTATAGCCGACCTGAAGTCGCAAATGTTGGACTCACTGAAAAAGAAGCAAAAGAACAAGGCTACGATGTGAAAATCGGCAAGTTCAGCTTTAAGCCACTAGGCAAAGCACTAATCCACGGTGAGAATGACGGCTTTGTGAAGTTGGTCGTTGATGCCAAGACCAATGATTTGTTAGGGGTTCACATGATCGGTACACATGTGACAGATATGATTTCCGAAGCGGGCCTGGCCCGTGTGCTGGATGCGACTCCGTGGGAGATCGGTCAGACGATTCACCCGCATCCATCCTTATCCGAAGCAATCATGGAGGCAGCTCAGGCTGTCGACGGAAAAGCGATACACAATTAGCAAGGAGGGAATGTAACGATGACAACCAAGCGACATGAGCAAGTGGGATTAACCGATGCACAAGTCCTTGACATGTATTATTACATGCTATTGGCCAGAAAAATTGACGAGCGCCAATGGCTGTTGAATCGTGCGGGCAAAGTACCGTTCGTGATTTCCTGCCAGGGTCAGGAAGCAGCTCAGGTGGGAGCCGCTTTTGCGATGGAAAAAGACAGAGATTTCTTGTGCCCGTACTATCGCGATCTTGGTTTGGTGCTGGTCTTTGGCCAAACAGCCCGTGATTGCATGCTGTCCGCTTTTGCGAAAGCAGAAGATCCGAATAGCGGAGGAAGACAGATGCCAGGTCACTTCGGTGGCAAGAAGTACAATATTTTGACTGGCTCAAGCCCTGTGACTACCCAAGTGCCACACGCAGTCGGTATGGCTTTGGCAGGTAGAATGAAGCAAAAAGATTTTGTTGTGTATGCATCGTTCGGTGAAGGCTCCAGCAACCAGGGTGACTTCCACGAAGGTGCGAACTTTGCGGGTGTCCACAAGCTCCCGGTTATCTTTTTCTGCGAAAACAATAAATACGCGATCTCTGTACCACTGAAAAAGCAGTTAGCTTGTGAAAGTGTAGCAGACCGTGCGATCGGTTACGGCTTTCCGGGAGTCAGTGTGGACGGAAACGATCCGATTGAAGTATATCGTGTCATGAAAGAAGCGGTTGAACGTGCTCGCAGTGGTCAAGGGCCGACGCTGATCGAAGCCGTTATGTACCGCCTTGTTCCCCACTCCAGTGACGATGACGATCGTGTGTATCGTACGAGAGAAGAAGTGGAAGAAGCGAAGAAAAAGGACCCATTGATTGTTTTCGCTACGTATTTAAGAGAGATCGGGCTCTTGGACGAACACAAGGAAGCAGATATGCTTGCTCGCGTACAGCTGGAAGTGGATGAAGCCACTGAATATGCAGAAAACGCGCCATATCCAACACCAGAATCGACAATGACGTACGTATACGGGGAATAAGGGGGGATCTTTTATGGCAGTCATTTCTTTTATTGATGCAATTACAATGGCGATGCGTGAAGAAATGCGTCGCGATTCCAATGTGTTCATTCTCGGAGAAGACGTTGGCGTTCGTGGTGGAGTTTTCCGTGCGACAAACGGATTGATTGAAGAGTTTGGCGAGGAACGCGTGATTGATACGCCACTGGCTGAATCCGCAATTGTCGGTGTAGGGATTGGTGCGGCAGCTTACGGTATGCGTCCAATCGCAGAGATTCAGTTTGCGGACTTCATCATGCCAGCTGTGAACCAAATTGTCAGTGAGGCGGCGAAAATGCGCTATCGTTCGAACAACGACTGGCATTGCCCGATCACGATTCGTGCTCCTTTCGGCGGAGGGGTTCACGGTGCATTGTACCACTCGCAATCTGTGGAAGCGATGTTCACCAACACTCCTGGCTTGAAAGTAGTAGCACCTTCGACACCTTATGATGCTAAAGGTCTTCTGAAAGCAGCTATCCGCGATGAAGATCCGGTGCTCTTTTTCGAGCACAAGCGTTGCTATCGCTTGATCAAGGGCGAAGTGCCTGAGGATGACTATGTACTGCCGATTGGCAAAGCGGACGTCAAGCGAGAGGGGACAGACATCACAGTCATCTCCTACGGTTTGACTCTCCACTTCGCACTGCAAGCTGCGGAAAAGCTCGCTCAAGAAGGCATCAGCGCGCATGTTCTCGATTTGCGCACACTGTATCCGTTGGACAAAGAAGCGATTGTTGAAGCGGCTTCGAAGACAGGCAAAGTATTGATCGTACACGAGGACAACAAAGAAGGCGGCGTTGGCGGTGAGGTAGCTGCCATTATAGCGGAGCATTGCTTGTTCGATTTGGATGCACCGATTAAACGCCTTTGTGGTCCAGATGTACCAGCGATGCCATACAGCCCGCCAATGGAAAAATACTTTATGCTGAACCCGGAAAAAGTATTGGAAGCAATGCGCGAGCTGGCCAACTTTTAAGGCGAGGAGGACCAAGGATCATGGCAACGAAAGTACTTATGCCCCAGCTCGGAGAGAGCGTGACCGAGGGCACCATCAGCAAATGGTTGGTCAATGTAGGCGACACGGTCAAGAAATACGATTCGCTGGCTGAAGTGACGACGGATAAAGTAAACGCAGAGGTTCCTTCTACCGTTTCAGGACGCGTTACTGAGATCGTCGTGCCAGAAGGTGAGACAGTCGCTGTCGGCACATTGATCCTATATATAGAAGAAAGTGGTGCGGAAGGTGGAACTGCAGCGCCTGCTAGCACGACGGAAACTACGGCTCCCCAAGCGCCTGTAACCGAGCAGCCAAAGGCAGCAACGCCGGCTGTATCCATTGAACAAGCACCAGTCGTCGATGGATCAAAACAACGTTATTCACCTGCTGTTGTCATGCTCTCCCAACAACATGGCATTGATTTGTCCCGCGTTGCAGGGACTGGAGCAGGCGGGCGCATTACCCGTAAAGATGTCCAAGCGATTATCGACGCGGGCGGTCAAAAGCCAGCTGAGACAGGAAAGGAAACGGTCGCGCAGGCACCCGTAGCAGCGGTCGAACAAACTACTGTCGTTTCAACACCCGCACCGGTAGCACCAGCTTCTACTCCTGCTGTTTCCGTAGATATTCCGGTTGCAAGCGGTGATCAAGTTGTACCTGTAACCTCCATTCGTCGTACGATTGCTAACCGGATGGTGCAGAGCAAGCATGAAGCTCCACATGCTTGGACGATGGTCGAAGTAGATGTGACCAATCTCGTTAACTTCCGCAATCAGGCAAAAGGCGAATTTGCGAAAAAAGAAGGGCTCAACCTCACGTTCCTGCCGTTCTTTATCAAAGCGGTTGTAGAAGCGTTGAAAGAGTACCCAATGATCAATTCCACATGGGCACATGACAAAATCATTGTGAAAAAGGACATCAACATCTCCATCGCAGTAGCTACGGAAGATGCTCTCTATGTTCCTGTCATCAAGCATGCTGACCAAAAATCAATTCTTGGCA
The DNA here is from genome assembly GCF_021270385.1 of Brevibacillus sp. AF8. Taxonomy (NCBI): domain Bacteria; kingdom Bacillati; phylum Bacillota; class Bacilli; order Caryophanales; family Paenibacillaceae; genus Brevibacillus; species Brevibacillus sp. AF8. Next base: position 284,090 of record NZ_JAGQDN010000002.1, read on the forward strand.
TTGCTAAGGCAGTCGATGATCTGGCAGCGCGGACCCGTGCAGGGAAATTGACGATGGATGATATGACAGGTGGGACCTTTACGGTTAACAATACAGGCTCCTTCGGCTCTGTTTTGTCCCAGCCGATTATCAATGCTCCGCAAGCTGCGATTCTTAGTGTCGAGTCCATTGTGAAACGCCCTGTCGTCATTAACGATATGATCGCAGTGCGTTCTATGGTCAATCTGTGCATGTCCTTGGATCATCGCGTGCTGGACGGTCTGATATGCGGGCGATTCCTGCAAAGTGTGAAACAAAAGCTTGAAAATGTAGGACCGGATACCAAGTTGTACTAGGGTGTCGAAAAACCAGGTCAAGTAAAGACCTGGTTTTTTTGATAAAAGAATCGCCAAAAAAATTTTTCCAAATGGATCATTACGTATGTAACTTTTTCCGAGACATCTTCGTCATAACAGTTGGAGCCAGTAAGTCTCATAAATGACATAGAAATCATTCCCACCTGATAGCATTTGTGGTAGACTGGTAGCGTCCTGCTAGAGGGTTTTCCAGATTAAGGGTAAATATGGGAGGAAAAACATGGAGAAAAGTAAAAAAGCACTACCAATAGTGCTGGCATCAGCGCTGGCCGCTACACCTTTTGTTGCAGTACCGCAAGCATATGCAATTGAAAAGTTGGATGTATCAGCTGACAACGATGGTGCCGGGAAAGAAAGTGAGTATGATATTAAATTCACGCTAGAAGAAGACCTGGCGAGTGGAGATACCATCACGGTTGATTTCGACGATGATTTCGATGTGGATGATAGTATCAGTAAGAAAGATATTTCCGGTATAGATGTGAAAAGGGTAGAAGTGGATGACAATGAAGTGACCATCACGGTGGATGAGGATTTTGATGAAGGTGATAAAATCTCGTTTACCATTAAAAAGGGAATCACAAACCCCGATGACAAGGGTACATATGACGTAAGTGTAGAAACCGAAAATGAGAGCTCTGACACAGACGAAGTTGAGATCAAAAAAAGCAGCTCCAGCAGCAGTAGCAAGTCCAAAAACGATTACAGCGTAACGTTGAGCAGCAAAGCAGCAGGCGAAAAAGTAAGCCTCAAGCTCGGCAAAATTTCTCTGAAAGGTAGCGATGAGCTGGAGACGAACTCCACGATTACTGTCACTTTCCCGGAGAAAGGCATGTTGCCTTCGAGCATTGATGAAGACGATGTAACGGTAAACGGTACGAAAGCGAAATCCGTCAGCATCAGTGGTAGCTCGGTAGATATCAAGATTCCGAGTGGAGCAGACTCAGATGATTACATTACGTTGGAATTTGACAAATCTGCTGGCATTGAGAATCCTAGTTCCGGTGACAAATATGTTTTCAAAGTGAAATACGACGGTACGACATATGAGTCAGATGAATTTGAAATTACGAAAAACGGCTCCGGCTCAAGCAGCGCTTCCGACAGCTTTACGGTTAATCTGTCTGATCCAGGTGCTGGAGCTCGCACTAGCTACACGTTTGATGCTGACTTCGGCAGCAAAGAGCTAAAAGAAGATGGAGAATTGATTCTTGAGTTCCCGTCCTCTGATATGGTACCGGGCATTTTGACAGCATCAGACTTTTTGCTCAATGGGAAATCAGCGAAGAAAGCAACTGCAGTAGGGAACAGAGTTGCCCTGGTTGCACCAACCGGCTTCAAAGCGACTAGCAAAGTGAAGGTTGAAGTTACTTACGGAGCGTGGATTTCGAATCCAAAAACGGCTGGCAACTACACGTTGAAGGCTACTGTTTCCGGAAGAACTTTGGAATCCAAATCCTTCAGCATCGGTGGTTCTTCGGTGAACCCGACGCCAACCAACCCAACTAACCCAACAAATCCAGTACCTGTACCAAATACAGGTATTAACAATAGCACTGCAACTATCGCATTGACACAAAATGCACTTGGCAAGCAGACAGGTGTAAATGTAGCAATCAAAGGATTGGGTGTTGGTCTGCAAAAGCAGCGTGATTTCATCGAGATCGTATTCCCGGTAGGCTACAAGGTACCGGCTTATATCGCACCAGCTAACATCTCTGTGAATGGTGTAGGTGCGAATTTCGTTGCAGTTCGTGGACAAAACGTTCTGATTTATCCTTCTCAGGATATTCCTGCGGCAACAAACGCTAATATCGTGATCAATCCAGCTGCGAACATCGTAAATCCTGCTGTGAAAAACACATATAGCATTAGCGTATTTACATCCGAAGAAAGAGGTTTGTTGTTTTCTCGTATTGTTGGTGTAGGAATGCCTTCCCCGGCTCAACCAAAGCCTGCAACGCCAACACCACAACAGCCGCAACAACCATCGACTGCTATTCCAGCGAACTCGGCTTCCTTTAAAGTAAATACGGCAAACTTCACCCTGCATGGCAAAACGTATCCTCTGTCTGCAGCTCCATACATTGATGGAAATACGACTATGGTTCCAGCCCAATTCTTTAAAGAAGCGCTGGCACTGACTACGCAATGGAACAATACAAGTGTTGCTGTTATCAGTGGAACTAAAGTCGTGAAGTTTACAGTTGGATCGAAAACAGCAAAAGTAGGGAAAACAGATATTCAACTGCCTACACCTGTTGTCCTCAAAAACGGCATGCCAATGATTCCGATCCGTACAGTAACGGATAATCTTGGTTACAAAGTCGGCTGGGATGCGAAAACTTCCAGCGTATACGTATACAAATAAAAATTAGCTGGGACAAACGAAAAACCCCTTTCCGCTTTTTGGTCGGAAAGGGGTTTTCATTGTGAATCATCACTCGTTTATTGAAAGTAAAAAAACGTGGGAACGATGAGTGAAAGTATTAGAATGCCGATCAGGATTTTGGCAAAAAGAGATTGGTGTCTCATTCTAATCAAACCTCCTTTCAAGGTAGAGGAAATTATCAGGTGATTCTGTAAGTGGCTGTGCTAGAATGAAGAAAAGGATATCATTGGCTTTCTTTTTTCGCCCATGGTGAAATTGTACCGAAATGTAGCCAATGAGACAACCACTTACAAAAGGATGATGATTCGTGAGCGCACCGAAAAAAATTGCCCATATCGGCATTGCGGTAAAAAGCTTGGAAAAGACGCTTCCCTTTTATACCGAGCAATTGGGATTGGAGTTGGTTGGAACCGAAATCGTAGAGAGCGAACAAGTACAAGTGGCATTTTTAAAGATCGGGGAAAGTCATATTGAATTACTAGAGCCGTTGAGTGATGAGAGTCCGATAGCAAAGTTTATGGAAAAACGCGGAGAAGGCATTCACCACATTGCGTTTGATGTAGATGATGTTGCGGGTCGGCTAGTTACATTAAAAGAACAAGGTGTACCTCTAATCCACGAGGTCCCCAAAGCGGGTGCGCACGATGCGTTGATTGGATTTTTGCATCCGAAGGCTGCGAATGGCGTGTTGTATGAGCTCTGCCAATATCCGAAAGAATCATAGGCGTTTACGTAGTAGAAAAAATTTTTTTGCGGTATACTGGAACTTGTGAATATGTACCAAAATCGGGCAGTACGATCAGGAGGTAACGAGTGTGAGTACGATCAACCAAGAGCGTTTGTTAAATGAATTTTTAGAGCTCGTCCAGATTGACAGTGAAACGAAGAACGAAGCAGAGATCAACAAGGTGCTCAAAGAAAAACTGATTGAGATGGGCTTTACCGTAGAAGAGGATGACGCAGCAGCGAAAACCGGACATGGTGCCAACAATCTGATCGCAACTTTGGAGGGCACTGGAAAAGGTCCAACCATCCTATTTAGCAGCCATATGGATACGGTTGTGCCAGGAAACGGAATCAAGCCTCAGATTCGCGATGGCTACATTTATTCTGATGGAACGACGATCCTCGGTGCGGATGACAAAGCAGGAATAGCAGCGATTTTTGAAGGCATTCGCAGCATGAAAGAGCAAAACCTGCCACATCCAACGATCCAAGTCGTATTGACGGTAGGAGAAGAGTCCGGACTTGTAGGCTCCCGTGCAATGGATTCCAGCCTGCTGAAAGCAGAAATGGGCTTCATCCTTGATTCGGAAGGTCCAGTTGGAAAAATTACAGTAGCTGGTGCTGGCCAATACCGCATCGTAACCAAAATCCACGGCAAAGCAGCGCATGCAGGTGTGAATCCAGAGGATGGCATCAGTGCTATATCGGTGGCTAGTAAAGCAATTTCCCGTATGCCACTGGGCCGTATCGATGCGGACACAACTGCGAACATCGGTCGTTTTGAAGGCGGAAAAGCGTACAATATCGTAACAGATTATGTGGAAATTTGGTCTGAGGCTCGCAGCTTGGTAATGGACAAGCTGGAAGCTCAGGTGAAGAAAATGACGACAGCATTTGAAGAAGTGGCAGCCGAGATGGGTGCGACTTGCGAAAATGAGGTTATCTTTATGTACCATGGCTACAAGTTCAACGAAGAAACGCCAGTTGTACAAAAAGCGATTGCAGCGGTTAAACGTGTAGACCGCAATCCTGAACTGGTTGCAAGCGGCGGTGGAAGCGACGGTAACGTATTTAACGGCTACAACGTACCAAGCGTAAACTTTGCCATTGGCTATGAAGAAATCCATACAAAAAATGAGCGCATGCCAATCGCTGAACTGAACAAAGCGGCTGAGCTGGTGCTTGCTGTTATTGCAGAAGTACAAGAGTAACCAACAGAAGTCGGAATCTCCTTGCGAGGGGTTCCGGCTTTTTTATTCGCTTGCTATCTGGTTTTGCATGATTGAGACAACCACTGTTCATCATAGACTGAATAGAAAGCTCGGGGACGAGGCAGGCATGAAAGGGGGAGGCTGAGTGCTTCGTTTGGCGGTGGGGACGGTCCAAAAAGTTCTGGAGAAGCAAGCGGGTATGCAGATACTCGAAGTCCGGACAGAGTCAGTTGCTGGATGCAAGCTGCAGAGAGTACTGTCTTTTTTGCAGGAGGATTATAAAAGTGGCGATTTACTTTTGATCAATACAACCGCTGTTCACCTTGAATTGGGAACAGGCGGGTATCACTTTGTTGTAGGGAAGGTAAACCAACCCGTGGAAACCGATGTCCTTCCGAATGAGTGGGGCCATGTCATGAAAATGCGCTATTCACCTTGGCAGCTCGCGGTTGATTCGGTAGAAGAACAGGCCAGCCCGTACCACGATTTGTTTGTACAAGAAGACTTGTCCTTGGAAGGTACCCCTGTTTTGATCGGCGAGCTGCACAGTCTTCTACCTGTTGCTGTCCTTACTTTGCGTAAAAAAAATCCAAATGTCCGTATCGTATATGTCATGCCAGATGGCGCATCCTTGCCGATTGCCTTGAGCCAGCACGTCCAACAATTAAAAGCAACCGGGAGCTTGGCTGCTACAGTGACGACAGGTCATGCATGGGGTGGTGATCGTGAGTCGTTGACGATTCATAGTGGCTTATTGGCTGCACGCCATGTAGAACATGCCGATATCATTATATGCATGTTGGGACCTGGGGTAGCAGGTACGGGTACATCTTATGGTTTCTCGGGAGTTCAGTTGGCTGAAGTCATTCATGCTGTATCCACTCTTGGCGGAACACCCTTTTTTATTCCCAGAATCAGCTTTGGGGATCAACGTGCCAGACATTACGGCATCAGTCACCATACTATATCGATCGTAAACAGGTTTACTCTCTGTCCTGTTCTGGTTACAATCCCGATTTTCGGAGATGAAAGAGATGAAATCCTTTCACGGCAGATGAAAACAATAGAAGGTGCGGGGAAGCATATTTTCATAAAGGGAAAAGTCCCAGATCTGTCAGGGCTGGCATCACTGGAAAAGGGGTATGGCTTGTCCTTTTCTACAATGGGGCGGAATTGGCAAGAGGATCCTGCGCCTTTTCAAACGGCATGGATGGCAGCCGATTTTGTAGGAAACAGTCTGGGGTACATCGTCCAAACCGTTAACGACGCTCCGCATTCGCCCGCCTCATCAAGTACTCTTGAAGGGTTAGGTCTTTATTTGACCAGAAACGAAGTGCGGCCTTGATCTGCCAAGCTTTCCCGACCATACGCAATTGCTTTTCGCTAACATATGTTTTCATTCATGATCTCCTCCGATACAATAAGGTGGACAAGCTCTATGCTCCCAACTTATGGAGGGAATCGACGATTTAGAACGACTTCATGGAAAAAGGATGATGATGACCGTGAATAAATATGATCACTTATATGAAAAAACCATTTCGAGTCAGCCGATTTATGACGGGAGAATTATCAAGGTTAAGGTAGATGAAGTTCTTCTGCCCAATGGCAACACAGCCAAGCGAGAAATCGTAAATCATCAAGGGGCGGTTGCCGTATTGCCGATCACTGATGATAACAAAATGGTGGTGGTTCGACAGTTCCGCAAGCCGTTGGAGCGTACGATCGTGGAGATTCCAGCAGGAAAACTGGAGCCAGGGGAAGAGCCGCTTGCATGTGCAATGCGTGAGCTGGAGGAAGAGACGGGTTATGTTGCGAGTCAGTACACACCGCTTAGCTCTTTTTACACATCGCCGGGCTTTGCAGATGAAATTTTACATGTTTTTGTAGCCACTGGTTTGAAAAAAGGAGAGAGCAAGCCGGACGAGGATGAGTTCGTTGATGTGCTGGAAGTGACACTGGAAGAAGCGCATGCCCTGCATCAAAGTGGAGAAATTCGAGATGCCAAGACGGTCGTGGCATTGTTTGCGTGGGAAAACAAAATGCTGCGTGAGCGTGGATAGACCCATGCTTCCTACCTATTTTTGCGACATGCATATTCACATCGGTGGTACGTGGACAGGTAAACCTGTGAAAATAACGGCTTCACGCCAAATGACTCTCACAAAAATTTTAGAGGAGGCCTCCGATAAAAAAGGGATGGATGTCATCGGGATAATCGATGCACATTCGCCTGAGGTTCAGGATGAGCTGGTAGATCTGTTGGAAAAGGGAGTAGCGACTGAACAGGAGTATGGAGGAATTTCCTACAAAGATACGTTGTTAATCTTGGGGTGCGAAGTAGAAATCAAAGAGCCAGAACGCGGTGCAGCTCACTTTCTCGTTTATCTGCCGAAGCTGCAAGAAATGAAGCGATTTACCGCATGGCTGTCAGAACGCTGCAAAAATGTTCAATTGAGCTCTCAGCGTATCTACACATCACTTAAGGAATTGCAAGCTTGTGTCCAGCAATTACAGGGTCTTTTGATCCCGGCACATATTTTTACACCGCATAAAGGGTTGTACGGGAGCTGTACGGATTCAATGGCTGAAGTGTTTGATCCTTCGCTCATCTATGCGGTTGAGCTGGGCTTGAGTGCGAATACGAATATGGCGGACCGCATATCCGAGCTACATGACAAAACCTTTCTCACGAACTCAGATGCCCATTCTCTGGCGAAGATAGGCCGGGAATATCAAGCGATATATATGCAAGAGCGTTCCTTCGCAGAGTGGGTGAAAGCGATCAAGCGCATCGGTGGAAGAGGGGTTCATGTGAATTACGGTCTGCATCCCGAGCTAGGCAAGTATCACCAGACGGCGTGCCAAGGTTGTCAGTCTCTACTCGCGGCGGATGCCTCAGGCAAATGTCCGGAATGCGGCTTCCAACGAATTGTGCGAGGGGTTGCAGCGCGCATTGATCAGCTAGCGGATGTTGAGGTCGGCCAGCATCCGGCGTTTCGTCCTCCTTATATCGAGCAAATCCCGTTGGAATTCATTCCGGGAATTGGTCCCAAATTATTGGACAAGCTGTATCGGTCGTTTGGTACACAGATGAACGTGCTGCATCGCGTGAACGAAGAAGAGCTCTCCCATGTTGTTGGAGAGAAAATCGCTTCACTTATCGTACAAGCACGAGAGGGAAAACTCTCTGTCCAAAAGGGCGGCGCCGGTACCTACGGAAAGATCGTCCCGATGTAGATTGTCATAGGGGAGAAATCGTCCGCATAAGCTGTACAGTAATCAGCCAAGCGGGAGGCGACGAAGCGTGCGTTCACGAGTCGGACAAACTATCCAATCCTATGCGAGAGAACATCAGTCACTCTACTGGTTCACGATCGTCCTGTTTACAATGGGCATTATTTTCGGAGCCGTCCTCGTCAATTCACTGCCATTGTCACAGAAGCAGGAGCTATACAGTTTTCTGCAATATTTTTTCAACAGTCTTGGCAGTGATGGAATCCCTGAGACCAGTGCCCATTTTCAGCAGGCATTTGGTCATTATGCCAAGACCACTGCAATCATGTGGGTACTAGGGTTATCCATCATTGGGTTGCCGATGATTTTGTTGATGCTCTTCTTAAAAGGAGTCGTGGTCGGTTTCACCGTCGGTTTTTTGGTGAGTCAGCTCCAATGGCAAGGCGTAACATTTGCCATGGTGGGTGTTCTCCCACAAAATTTATTAGTCGTCCCTGCCCTTTTTATTGTAGGCGTCAGTGGAATATCGTTTTCACTTCGACTCATACGTACGAGAGTGCTGAGCAAAAGAGATGTTATCATGCCGCACTTTATGGGCTATACCGTCCTCGTGCTTAGTATGCTGGCGGTATTGACGATTGCAGCCTTGTTTGAAACCTTCATTTCCCCTAGGTTAATGCAGCTCGTACTTAATTAAGAATAATTCTCAGGTAAGAACTTATGCATTTGACTTATTCGATGCCCCTCTACTATAATAGGAACAGGTTTCATGCGAGCGGGGAGGGGCATTAATGTTGGAAGAAAAATTAGAGAAAATTAAGCAGCAGTTGCATTCACAGAACTACAAGCTGACACCACAGCGTGAAGCCACTGTTCGCGTGTTGTTGGAGAATGAAGAAGATCACTTGAGTGCGGAAGATGTTTACTTGCTGGTGAAGGATAAAGCACCGGAAATCGGGCTTGCTACCGTATACAGGACATTAGAGCTGTTGAGCGAACTAAAGATCCTTCATAAAATGAATTTTGGCGATGGCGTAGCTCGTTACGATCTCCGTGATGATAATGCTGCCTATCACCATCATCACCTTATTTGCCTCAATTGTGGTACGGTGGATGAAATTTTTGAAGATCTGCTTGTCACAGCAGAAGAAAAAGTCAAGAATGTTTACAACTTTTATATTACCGACCACCGATTGACCTTCTACGGGATCTGCAATCGTTGTGTAGATAAAGTGAACGTGGAGGACTTCAAATAAAGTCGACTTCTCTGGGAACGGAGAAGTTTTTCTTTTTTCCTGGGAGCTTTTGTAATGGCAGACCTATTCCTGTGGAATCCTAAGAGAGGATGAATCGCATGGAGCAAGGGACAAGTGCATATAGATGAAAGAAAGTCTGTAAGGAGGCTTACGGATGAAAGTCTCTTATCGTCGCGTGATGGAGGGTCTGCGTTTCTTGCTTCTATTCATTACTTGTACCTTGCTCTCCTACGGCATCATTACCTTGCTGGCGGACAAATTTCTCCCGGCAAACCCTTATCATGAACCACATGGAAATGCGGTGAAGGTAGTAAAAGTCATCAATACCTCTCAGGCACAGGATTTTGACGGATATGTCGCACGACTTCAGCTCTTTTTTTTAACGGGAGAGTAAATGCAAGTTTGTGTTTTTTATCTGGAGAAGCAGGAGTTTCTTTTTCTTTGTGGAAAGCAATACAAGATACTTATCAGCTGAAGGGGACAGCTTCATGGACAGTCTGATTGATCAGTTTATTCATTTCCTGACTGTGGAGAAAGGGTTAGCGAGAAATACCCTGGAATCCTATCAACGGGATATGGTGGCCTTTACCTCGTATTTACAAGAGCAAGGTGTCGCTCGAATAGAGGATTCTACTCGGACGCACATCATTGGGTACTTGCTTGTTTTACGGGAAAAAGGACGTGCTACAGCAACGCTTTCTCGCAATATGGCATCGATACGAGCGTTTTATCAGTTTCTCATTCGGGATAAATACATAGATAAAGATCCATCCATTCATCTAGAAACACCGAAGATCGAGAAACGCTTACCCAAAGTGCTCTCTGTTGAGGAAGTGGAACGTCTTTTGGAAAGTCCTCCTGTCAATCATCCTGCCGGGCTGCGGGACAAAGCGATGCTTGAGCTTTTATACGCGACAGGCATTCGTGTCTCGGAGTTAGTCAATCTGGATAGTGCTGATGTGAATCTGGATATGGGCTTTGTCAAATGCTTGGGAAAAGGATCAAAAGAGCGAATCATTCCGTTAGGCTCGGTTGCCATTCAAATGGTTCGCCACTATTTGCAGGCAGGGCGCCCCAAGCTGGTAAAAGGAACTGGCGATACTGCATTATTTCTGAATCACTTGGGCAAACAAATTACACGGCAAGGTTTTTGGAAAATTATTAAACGATATGCCCAAAAATCAAACATTCGTGCTGAGATTACACCCCATACGCTTCGCCACTCTTTTGCCACTCACTTACTGGAAAATGGAGCCGATTTGCGCTCTGTTCAAGAGATGCTTGGGCATGCTGATATTTCAACCACCCAGATTTACACACATGTGACCAGAACGCGGATTAAGGACATCTATGCCAAGACGCATCCGCGAGCATGAGTATGAAAAAACGATCGTCTCCGCCTGATTGTCGGGCGGAGAAAAATTTTCTGAATCAGGTCAGACGTCTGACGACTTGATGAGCGAAATGAATGACTGGTAAACAGGAGGCGTTAAGATGCAGTATTCACGAGTTTTTTTGATCGTAATGGACAGCGTAGGGATTGGCGAACAACCTGATGCGCCTAAGTTCAATGATGCAGGAGCGAACACCTTAGGTCATATTGCGGAACGAGTTGCGGGATTTTCATTGCCCAACTTGCAAAAAATGGGTTTGGGAAATATAGCACCACTCCAAAACGTTGCGCCAGTTGCAACTCCTATGGCCCATTATGGAAAAATGCAGGAAATTTCTATGGGGAAAGATACGACGACGGGCCATTGGGAAATCATGGGTCTGCATGTGTCCACTCCGTTTAACACGTATCCAGACGGATTTCCTCAAGAGCTAATCTCGGAATTTGAGCAACGTATCGGTCGTAAGGTACTCGGGAACAAAGTCGCTTCTGGGACAGACATTCTCGACGAGCTTGGCGAAGAGCATATGAATACGGGTGCAGTGATTGTCTATACATCTGCGGACAGTGTATTTCAGGTGGCAGCACACGAAGAGATTGTTCCGCTTGAAGAGCTGTACCATATTTGCGAGGTAGCTCGTGAGTTGACGCTTCGTGATGAGTTCGCCGTAACTCGTGTCATTGCGCGTCCATTTGTTGGACAGCCAGGCAATTTTAGCCGTACAGCAAATCGTCACGATTATTCCGTGAAGCCATTTGCTCCGACAGTCATGAATCGTTTGCAAGATGCTGGCCTTGCTTCTATTGCCATTGGCAAAATCAGCGACATTTACGCGGAAGAAGGCGTTACTCAATCTATCCGTACCAAAGATAACATGGATGGTGTGGATCAAATTCTGGGTACGATGAAACAATCGTTTACGGGCCTTTCCTTTGTCAATCTTGTGGACTTCGATGCGAAGTTCGGTCATCGCCGTGATCCAGAAGGGTATGGTCAGGCATTGATGGAGTTCGATGCTCGTATTCCAGAGCTTTTGGAAGCGCTACAAGAAAATGATTTGTTGGTAATCACGGCAGACCACGGAAACGATCCAGTACATCATGGCAGCGACCATACCAGAGAATACGTTCCGTTGCTTGTCTATCACAAGGGTATTCAAGCTGGACAACATTTGGGCATCCGCGAAACATTTGCGGACTTGGGTGCGACCATCGCAGACAATTTTGGGGTGACTGCTCCGACAATTGGGAAGAGCTTCCTTAATCATTTATAAAGGTAAAGTAAAAATAAACATTTATATAATAGAAGAAACACAAAAAAGGAGAGAGTTAAATTGGCAAATTTCCATGATGCAGTAGCATATATCGAACCGAAATTGACAGAAAAACCAACCATTGGTCTCGTGCTTGGATCAGGGCTAGGTGTATTGGCAGATGAAATCGAAAATCCAGTGATCATACCTTATCATGAAATTCCTGGATTCACAGTGTCCACTGTTGTTGGGCACAAAGGACAACTCGTGATTGGTAAGCTGCAAGGCAAACAAGTCGTTGCGATGCAAGGTCGTTTCCACTTTTATGAGGGACATGGTCTGGATGCCGTTGTTTTCCCAATCCGTGTCATGAAGTTGCTCGGCGTAGAAACGATTATTGTGACCAATGCGGCTGGCGGAATTAACGAAGGCTACAATCCAGGCGACCTCATGCTGATTTCCGATCACATCAACATGACGTTCCGCAATCCGTTGATTGGTGCAAACGATGAACAATTGGGAGCGCGTTTCCCGGATATGTCTGAGGCTTATTCCAAACAGCTCCGCAAGCTCGCCCATGAAGTTGCGTCCGAGCAAGGAATCCAGCTTCGTGAAGGTGTATACGCAGGTCTACTAGGACCAACCTATGAAACTCCTGCTGAAATCCGTATGCTTCGTCTGTTGGGCGGGGATGCTGTAGGGATGTCAACCGTACCAGAAGTAATCGTGGCACGACACATGGGTGTGAAGGTGCTCGGTATTTCGTGCATTAGCAACATGGCTGCAGGTATTTTGGAGCAACCTCTGTCCCATGATGAAGTTATGGAAACAACAGAGAAGGTAAAATCGCAATTCCTGGCTCTGGTGAACGGTATCGTAGCCAAAATGTAAGTAACGGATTCGGAGGGATTAACAATGCGTATGGTCGATATGATCGCCAAAAAACGTGATGGCGGAGAACTGACAACAGAAGAGATTCAATTTCTGGTGACAGGCTATACAGATGGAAGTATTCCTGACTACCAAATGTCCGCGTGGGCAATGGCAGTCTTTTTCCGTGGCATGACTGCGAGAGAGACGGGAGATCTAACCTTGGCAATGGCAGGGTCAGGCGAACAGCTTGACCTGTCTTCTCTGCAAGGAATTAAAGTAGACAAGCACAGTACAGGCGGAGTAGGGGACAAGACTACTCTTGTAGTTGCGCCATTGGTAGCGGCAGCAGGTATTCCTGTGGCAAAAATGTCTGGAAGAGGCCTTGGATACTCAGGAGGCACCATTGACAAGCTGGAATCCTTCGCAGGTTTTGAAGTAGAACGCACACGCGAGCAATTTTTGCAGCAGGTGCGTGATATTGGCGTGTCTGTAATCGGGCAGTCCGGCAACCTGACACCTGCAGATAAGAAGCTGTATGCTCTGCGTGACGTGACAGCTACTGTAGAGGCTGTGCCGTTGATTGCAAGCTCCATTATGTCCAAGAAGATTGCTGCTGGGGCAGATGCCATCCTGCTTGATGTAAAAGTAGGGAAGGGCGCTTTCATGAAAAGCATTGAAGAGGCAGAAACATTAGCAAATGCGATGGTTGCAATCGGCAGCCAAGTAGGACGTAAAACGGTGGCGGTTATCAGCGATATGAACCAGCCGCTTGGCTTTGCTGTGGGCAATGCACTGGAAGTGAAAGAAGCGGTTGAGACACTTGCAGGTAAAGGGCCACGCGATTTGACCGAGCTGGTATTGGCTATTGGTTCGCGCATGCTTGTTATGGGTGGCCTTGTTACTGATGTGGAAGAAGGGCGCAAGAAGCTTGAAGACCTGATGGCTTCCGGAAAAGCAGTGGATAAACTGGCGGAAATGGTAGAGGCTCAAGGCGGCAATAAGCAGGACGTCTATGATTTGTCTCGTTTGCCGCAAGCAAAGATCATTCATACGGTAACAGCCGAGCAGGACGGCTTTGTAAGCGCGATTGATGCGGAAGCGATCGGTCATGCTTCTGTTGTCTTGGGTGCTGGCAGATTGACAAAAGAAATGCCAATTGACTTGGCAGTAGGTCTTGTCCTGCACAAAAAACGCGGGGATCAGGTGAAGGCTGGAGAAGTTTTGGCCACCATCCATGCTAACGAAGACCATCTTTTGCAAAATGCGTTAAAAGAGATGGAAGGCGCCTTCCAAATTTCGACAGCAATCGATGGAGAACAACCGTTGATTTATAAAATTATCGAAGTATAGAATGTCCAGGTATTAGTTGATCAATCAAATAAAACAAGGCGTGCACAGCACTTGAGCACGCCTTGTTTTATGAGTAAAAATACAGTTTCTCGAAAAAATATTGTTGATTAAATCGAGTTTTTCATATTCAATAGAAAGATATAACTCGTTTTTTGTTATATAAAATATATTTTACTGTTCGGATTGACTTTATAAAGTTTTATTATTCTACTTGTCAAATTTCGTTGACACCGCTATCATTTCCGATTACTTTTATTGTATTAGACTGTTTGTAAAAGATTATTGCGAAATTCGTAAAAAAATGATGGAGGTTCCCAGAAAATCGTATTTATGAAAAAGCTGGACCATGTCGATAGACAGATTCTGCAAATCCTCCATGAAGATGGGCGTATCCCATATACAGAAATCGCCCATCAACTAGGCGTGAGCGAAGGAACGATTCGATCGCGCATCACTCGACTTTTGCAAGACGGAGTATTCCAATTCGTAATACAACCCGATCCAGAGAAATTAGGATTACATGTGCAGGCTATCATCGGGTTAACCACAAAGCTAGGTTTGCAGAAAGAAGTGGCAGAGAAATTGAGCAAATTTTCTGCAGTACGCTTTGTAGGCGCTTATAGCGGTAAGCACGACTTGATCATCCAAGCGTGTTTCCATAGTAATGATGAGCTGATCACCTTTGTCAATGAACGACTCTCTCAAATTGAAGGCATAGCAGCTGCGGACGTTTCACTGGAACTGAAGCAGTACAAAGACACCTTCTCTTTCGTTCAAGACGACGAGGTGACCCTGCAATGAAAGGGGTTGATGCCTTCCAGCCGAAGTCAAGCAGCTTCGTGTAGTTTTCATTTTTTTTCGTCCTTTATTTTCAGAAAAAAGACAAAAAAGAAAAACGTACTGGGGGTTATTGCGTTGAAAAAGAATGTGTTTGCACTTGTGAGCTCGATTGCTGTTTTAGGAACCGCCCTAGCAGGGTGCGGAGGAGGACAACAAACTGCCACTCCACCGGCAGGAGGTACACCAGCACCTTCACAGCCTGCAACACCAGCTGCTGAGAAGAAGCCACAAGTTTTAAAGATGAACCTGCACTCGGAGCCACCTACAACTGATCCTGGGCTCGCAGAGGACACGACTTCAGGCGCGATTATCTTGGCAACCTTTGATGGTTTGACCCGCATTGGGACTGACGATAAGCCGCATGAAGCTGCCGCTGAGAGCTACACCGTCTCTGATGATAAGCTCACTTACACATTTAAAATCAGAGACGCGAAATGGAGCAATGGTGACCCAGTAACAGCACATGACTTTGAGTATGCTTGGAAGCGTGCTCTCGATCCAAAAACAGCTTCCAACTACGCATATCAGCTGTACTACGTGAAGAATGGCGAAAAAGCAAACAAGGGCGAAGCAAAGCTTGATGAAGTAGGCGTGAAGGCACTAGACGATAAGACGCTGGAAGTGAAGCTGGAGAATCCGACTCCTTACTTCCTGGAACTGCTCGCATTCCGTACCTACTTCCCAGTTAACAAAAAAGTAATTGAAGCAAATCCGAAGTGGGCAGGCGAAGCAAGTTCGCACGTCGGGAATGGACCTTTCAAAATCGAATCTTGGGAGCACAAGAGCAAGATGGTGCTCGTGAAGAACGAAAATTACTGGGATAAAGACAATGTAAAGCTTGAGAAAATCGAATTCTCCATGGTAGAAGACGAAAATACAGAGCTCTCCATGTTCGAAAATGGCGAAATCGATTGGGCTGGCGCACCTATGAGCGCTTTGCCAACAGATGCGATTCCTGCATTGAAAGAGCAAGGAAAAATTCAAACCAATCCAATCGCGGGTACTTACTGGTACAAGTTCAATACCGAAAAGCCGCCATTTAATAACATAAAAGTAAGGAAAGCATTTGCCTACTCGATCGATCGACAAGCCTTGATCGACAACATTCTCCAAACGGGTCAAATCCCGGCAATTGGCGCTGTTCCTCCATCCATGGTGCTGAATCCAAATGGCTATTTCAAAGACAATGATGTAGAAAATGCGAAAAAGCTCTTGGAAGAGGGACTGAAAGAAGCAGGTATGAGCAAGCTTCCACCGATTGTCTTGTCCTACAATACATCTGAGGCTCACAAGAAGATTGCGGAGGCCATCCAAGACCAATGGAAGAAAAATCTCGGCGTAGAAGTGAAACTCGAGAATAAAGAATGGAAAGTTTACCTCGAAGATATGCATGAGGGTAAATTCCAGATTGGACGGATGGGTTGGCTGGGTGACTTCAATGACCCAATCAATTTCCTGGAACTCTTCAAAGATAAAATGGGTGGGAACAACGATACGCGTTGGGAAAATGCAAAATATAAAGAGTTGTTGAACCAATCTGCAAAGGAATCCGACCTCGAGAAACGTAAGAAAATTTTGGCAGATGCCGAGCAAATCCTGATGGATGAAATGCCAATCATGCCAATTTACTGGTACACACAATCTTGGGTTCAGAAACCAGAGGTGAAAGGTGTTCACCAAACGGGTCTGGGTGACGTGGATTGGAAAGGCGCATACATCGAGTAATTTCATAACGAAGGAAACGGGATTTGCAGCAGAGGGTATATGGTTGCACATATACCCTCTGCTATGCAAGCCCTTCCCATAAATTTCAGCTGACATGATTGCCAGCAAAGAGAAAATAGAGAGAGAAGCTTTACTGCAAGAGATCTAAGGGTTATTTACACAGCCGATTTTTACACTGTGTCGGCAGCGTTCCGCAGTGTAAACATGGGACGTGAAAGCAATCAAAAATCTACCAAGGGGGTAAGTTAGTTGATCCGTTATCTCGGTAAGCGCATCATTTTTATGCTCATCTCGCTCTTCTTAATTGTAACGGCCACCTTCTTCATCATGAAAGCAGTACCAGGTGGTCCATTTACATCCGAGAAGCAGGTCCCGCCGGAAATTAAGGCAGCACTAGAGGCAAAGTACAAGCTGAACCTGCCGTTGCATGAACAATACTTTGAATATTTGAAAGGTGTAGTCACATGGGATCTCGGTCCGTCGTTTACGGAGAAATCTTCGAATGTTAACGACATGATTAATCGTGGTTTCCCTGTTTCTGCTCACTTGGGAGCACAAGCTTTATTGCTCGCTATCTTTGGTGGAATTACGTTAGGGGTTATCGCAGCGCTAAACCACAATAGATGGCAAGACTATTCTGCAATGGTTATCGCCGTTTTGGGATTATCGGTACCAAGTTTTATTTTGGCGTCCTTTTACCAATACATTTTCGCTATTAATTTGGGCTGGTTTCCAATCGCGAAATGGGAAGGATTCGAATACACCATCCTTCCATCATTGGCACTCGCCGCATCACCGATGGCATTTATCGCGCGTTTGACGCGTTCCAATATGATTGAAGTTATGGGTCAAGATTACATTAAAACAGCAAAAGCAAAAGGGTTGCACACTTTTACTATTACAGTAAAACACGCTATCCGTAATGCGCTCTTGCCAGTTGTTACTTACCTGGGTCCACTGATTGCTGGTATTTTGACAGGTGCATTCGTTATTGAACGTATTTTCGGTGTTCCTGGTCTTGGTCGCGAATTCGTTTTGTCTATTACAAACCGTGACTATACAGTAATCATGGGTACGACCGTGTTCTACTCCATTATCCTGGTTGTGATGATTCTGATTGTTGACATCGCATACACCTTGGTAGATCCACGGATCAAACTTTCGGACGCAGGAAAGGAGTAATGACACGTGCAAAACTTGACTAAAGAACATTTCGAGCCAATTTCCGTTGACCTTCGTCAAGCTGAAGCAATTAAGCGCCCAAGTCTCTCTTTTTGGTCTGACGTTTGGCGTCGTTTGAAAATGAATAAAGTCGCAATGATTTCTATGATCTTCATTGCTGCGTTAATCGTATGTGCCATTGTGGTCCCATGGCTAACTCCACAAGATTATTTTACGACGGATCTGGCTGGCAAGAACAAAAAGCCGTCTGCTGAACACTGGTTTGGCACAGATGACCTAGGTCGTGACGTATTTGAGCGTATTTGGTACGGTGCACGTATCTCTCTGCAAGTAGGTCTTGCGGCAGCGTTCATTGACCTGATCATTGGTGTGATCTGGGGTGGTATCGCAGGTTTCTATGGCGGTAGAGTAGATGAAATGATGATGCGTATCGCGGACATCCTGTTTGCGATTCCTTACCTGCTGGTTGTTATTTTGTTGATGGTAGTGTTAGAGCCTGGTGTCGGAACGATTATTATTGCCTTGACGATAACGGGATGGATCGGTATGGCCCGGATTGTGCGTGGTCAGATCCTTCAATTGAAAAACCAAGAATTTGTACTGGCTGCACGCTCCCTTGGTGCTGACGCCAACCGTCTGATCTTCAAACACTTGATTCCTAATGCTTTGGGTCCAATCATCGTAACGCTGAGCTTGACTGTACCGTCCGCGATTTTCGCAGAATCCTTCTTGTCCTTTATCGGACTAGGGGTTTCGGCACCGATTGCATCGTGGGGAACGATGTCCAATGAGGGCTTGCCGGCCATGAAGTACTATCCATGGCGTTTGACATTCCCGGCAATCTTCATTTCCGTGACCATCTTGGCATTTAACTTGTTCGGTGACGGTCTGCGCGATGCAGTAGACCCACGCCTGCGTAAATAGGAGGGATAGTCGTTATGGAACGCATTCTTGATGTAAAAGACCTGCACGTATCCTTCCATACGTATGCAGGTGAAGTAAAAGCAGTCCGCGGTGTGAATTTTCACGTCAACCGCGGAGAGGCTGTAGCGATTGTAGGGGAGTCCGGTTGCGGTAAATCCGTAACCGCTCAAACCCTCATGAAGCTGATTCCTATGCCTCCAGGTGAAATTAAAAAGGGACAAATTCTCTTCAATGGAGAGGATATCGTCAAGAAGTCCAAAAAAGAAATGGAATCGATCCGCGGTAAAGATATCGGGATGATCTTCCAAGATCCAATGACTTCCTTGAACCCAACAATGACCATCGGCAGCCAAATTACCGAGGGCTTGATCAAGCACCAAAACATGTCGAAAGCAGCAGCACGTGATCGTGCCATTGAGCTATTGACCATGGTTGGTATTCCGCAACCTGAGAAACGTGTGGAGCAATATCCACACGAGTTCTCCGGCGGTATGCGTCAACGTGCAATGATCGCGATCGCACTCGCCTGTTCACCGAAGCTGTTGATCGCGGATGAACCGACGACAGCTTTGGACGTAACGATTCAGGCGCAAATTTTGGACCTGATGAAAGAATTGCAAAAGAAAACAGGCACTTCCATTATCTTGATCACACATGACCTTGGTGTAGTTGCTGAGATGTGTGACCGCGTAATCGTTATGTACGCAGGAAAAGTGATCGAGACAGGAACAGTTGACGATATTTTCTACAATCCGCAACACCCTTACACCAAAGGCCTGCTTCGCTCGGTACCACGTCTTGACTTGAACCGTGACGAGCCACTGACACCGATTTTTGGTACGCCGCCAGACCTTCTGCGTCCGCCAGTTGGCTGTGGATTCACTGCGCGTTGCGAATCAGCGATGCGTGTGTGCCAAGAGATCGATCCTGAGCTGAACGACATCAGCACAACTCAGCGAGCAGCTTGTTGGCTTCAGCATCCGCTTGCTCAGAACCGTGCGTAGAAGGAGGGATATCAGTGGGTAAACGTGAAAATTTGATTGAAGTACGCAATCTAAAGAAATTCTTTTCCATTGGCGATAATACTCTGAAAGCTGTAAATGATATCTCGTTTGAGATCAAACGTGGAGAAACATTGGGCGTAGTAGGAGAGTCAGGCTGTGGAAAGTCCACTGCTGGTCGTACCATCTTGAGACTGTACGATGCGACTGAAGGGGACGTCCTGTTTGAAGGCAAGAGCATCATGAACCTGAACCAGCAGGAAATGAAGGCAATGCGCCGCAACATGCAAATGATTTTCCAAGACCCTTACGCATCCTTGAATCCGCGTATGACAGTAGGGGATATCATCGGCGAGGCGCTGGATATTCATGGCCTGGCGACTGGTCAGAAGCGCAAAGAGCGCATTCAGGAGCTCCTTTCCTTGGTGAGCTTGAATCCTGAGCATATGAACCGCTTCCCACACGAGTTTTCAGGTGGTCAGCGCCAACGTATCGGAATTGCCCGTGCATTGGCAGTAGAGCCAAAATTCATCGTGTGTGACGAGCCGATCTCTGCTTTGGACGTATCCGTACAAGCACAGGTTGTAAACCTGCTCGAACAGCTGCAAGAAAAAATGGGTTTGACCTACATGTTCATTGCCCATGACTTGTCCATGGTAAAATACATTTCCGACCGTGTAGCGGTTATGTACTTGGGTAAAATGGTTGAGCTGGCAGAAAGTGATGCTTTGTATGAAAAGCCGCTCCATCCGTATACGCAAGCGCTGTTGTCTGCGATTCCGATCCCAGACCCAGAGATTGAGCGTAACCGTGAGCGCATTGTATTGCAAGGCGATGTACCTAGCCCGATGAACCCACCAAGCGGTTGCCATTTCCGTACCCGTTGCCCGAAAGCAATGCCGGAATGCGCTGCATCCGTACCTGTGTGGAAAGAAGTAGAGCCAGGACATTTCGCGGCTTGTCATTTGTATAACTAAATCAATTGCAAATAGCGAGTTCCGAGGCTACTCGTGCAGCCCGGAACTCGTTTCCCTTCATAAGGGAGGTTTTACCTCTGAAAAAAATGGGTATTGTACCCAGAGGCAGTTTTTTCAGGGGTATTTTTTCGGAATTCTTGCACTGGAAAATGGTAGCAGTGATAAAGGGGGCAAGTAGCATGAGCAAATTTTTGTCGCCACGATGGAAAAAGAAGGAGGGAATATTGAATCTCTTAAAAAAAGTGAATCTGACTAGCCAAGTAGCAACGGAAAAGCTAAAAGGCTCTCTTGCTACAAAGATGATTGTGTTTGGTCTAATTCTCGTACTTATTATTATCGGTTCTTTGCAATACATAGCCCTTTCCTTCTCGAAATCAACGCTGTTTAGCATTACCTCTAATCAAGCAAAAATGCTGGCTGACCAGCATGCGAATAGCATGGAAGATGACCTGAAAGCGATTGTGAACTCGACGAAATCGGCGGCAAGCAAGCGTGTGATGATGACAGAGCTGCAGCCGCTTATCATGGAGCAGTTTACTCTATTGCGCCAGGCACATAAAGAAGTATCCCGAATCTATTTGATTGACACGGCTAGCGGAAAATCTCTGTATTCCTTGACAGGTACAAATGAGATTGACTTCAAGCAAAAGCAATACTTCCAGAGAGCACTAACTACGAAATCCTTGGTCATTTCTGATGAAGAAATCGTTGAGGGCAGCAACAAGAGTTTTCTTTATATTGCGACACCCATAGGGGAAAAGGCCGATGATACGAGCCGATTGTTCGTTGTTGGTTTTACGATTGACCAAATGATTCAAAAAATTCCTGAGATCTCTTTCATGGAGAATGGCTACGCTTTCGTCGTTCGACAAGACGGTTTGGTTGTCGCCCATCAAAATCCGAATAACAACAACAAGCTCGTGTTGGCTGGTGACAAAGATTACGAAGAGATGCTTTCCCTGATGAAGCAAGAGACAAGCAACAGCTTGCTGTACTCTGACCATGGCATTGATTCATTTGCAGCTTTTGCACCGATTCCCATGTTGAAATGGAATGTCGTTTTATCAACGGGAACTGACGAGGTATATGGTGAAGTAGACGGAATGTGGCTGTACTTCGTGCTCTTCAGCTTGCCAATCATCGGACTCTCGGTTTGGGCAATCTGGTGGTTTGCGAAGCGGATTCGACTATCCCTGTTCGCGATCGCCCGAGATATGGATCAGATCGGCGCCGGACATTTTAATATCAACGTAAAAGTAAATGGCAATGACGAGCTGGCTATGGTTGGCCGCAAAATGAATGAGATGGCAGCTGAACTTCGCAAGCTGATTGCCCTTGTACAGGGACAAGCAACACAACTGAACGTAGCGACAGATGAGTTGACTCTGTTTGCGCAAGAAAACAAAGGAGCCATTAACGTTATTACGGATAATATTTCGACGATTGCCCATCGCGTTTCTACGCAGACGAATGAAGTGCAAGCAACGGCGAATACTGTCTCGGAAATATCGGAAGGCGTTGAACAAGTGGCGGTGGCTGCTGAATCTACATCGGTTGCCACGACTCGTACGTTTGAGAGAGCGCAAGGCGGAATGGAGTTAGTAGAAAACGTAATCAATACGGTAAGACGTGCCACTAGCGAAGTAGAGCGTACTGCTGGGCAAATGCACAGTCTTCGTGAGCGGGCTCGTGAAATTACGAGCATCGTCGAAATGATTACGAGTATTGCGTCGCAGACGAATTTGTTGGCGCTGAATGCCGCCATTGAGGCTGCACGTGCTGGAGATGCTGGACGAGGCTTCTCGGTTGTCGCCAGCGAGGTTCGCAAGCTTGCAGAGGAAAGCAGCTCCTTCTCTGAGCGTATCGCTGCCATTGCCCATTCGATCAATGATGAGGCAATGGATATGAGCAAGCATATGGACGAGATCGTTACCATGGTGAGTGGAGGCTTGCAGTCTGTAGAATCTGTGGGTACTGCTTTCCAAAATATCGTGGCAGAGATTCAATCGGCTGCAGAGCAGAGCGAATCGATGACGGCGACCTCAGAAGAAATGGCGGCGGGTAATCAGGTTGTGACGAACTCCATGCAACGCCTTGCCACCATGTCGGATGAAATTAGTGAATCCATCTCAGGTGTGGTAGAGACAGTGGATGAACAATTGAATTCGATTGCACGCATTAATGAAAACGTAGAGCAATTGAAAAAAATGGCGGACGAGTTAACGCAAAATGTGAGCCGCTTCGTCATTTAAGAAAGTATCCCTTCTGCTAGTAGCGGAAGGGATTTTTTTGTGAAACCGGATGGTCTTTTGAGAAGATAATCTTGCTGTTTTTGTGTGAATATTTTCCTTTCATGATGGTGAGAATAAAACCATGAATGGAGGGAAGAGACTGCTATGAAACGGAATGGATACCTCGCTCTATGCTTCGTTATGTGCTTTACCATCTTTTCTCCGATGGCGATTGCCAAAGAAAAGGCTGGACAGCAAAAGAGTGACAATCATTTTGCCCCACAAGCTTCATCCGCAGTGATGATTGAAGCGGATACGGGAACAGTCTTGTATGAAAAGAACGCCAATGAAAAAATGCCACCCGCCAGTATCACCAAAGTTATGACCATGCTTTTGATCATGGAAGCGGTGGAGCGGGGAGAGCTTAAGCTTACCGATAAGGTTCGAACAAGTGAAAGAGCAGCATCAATGGGCGGGTCGCAAATTTTTCTTCAGCCCGGTGAAGAAATGACGGTAGAGGACATGATGAAAGGGATTGCGATTGCCTCAGGGAATGATGCCTCTGTAGCGATGGCTGAGCACTTGGCTGGGACAGAAGAGAGTTTTGTCGCGCGAATGAATGAACGCGCTCAGCAGCTCGGCATGAAAAATACGCATTTTGTTAACTCTAATGGACTTCCTGCCGCGAATCACTACTCTTCGGCAGCAGATATTGCGATCATGTCACGCGAGCTCTTAAAGCATGAAGGCATCACGAAGTTCACTGGTACGTACCAAGACTATTTGCGAAAAGATACAGAAAGCCCCTTCTGGCTTGTGAATACGAACAAGCTAGTGCGTTTTTATGAAGGGGTGGATGGTTTGAAAACAGGGTACACAGGTGAAGCGAAATACTGTTTAACAGCGACTGCCAAACGCAACAACATGCGTGTCATTGCAGTCGTCATGGGCGAGCCTGATGTAAAGACACGCAATAATGAAGTATCGACTATGTTCAATTACGCATTCACACACTTTCAGGTGACACCGATGTACAAAAAGGGAGAACCTGTGCGTGCACTCGTAGTGGATAAAGGACAGAAACCGCAAATCAATGCGGTAACACCACATGCAGTGAGTTTGTTGATGAAAAAAGGAGAATCGGCCGATACATTCCAGAAGGAAATTGTCATCAATGAGACTGTTCACGCTCCAATAGCAAAGGACCAAGTAATCGGCCACATTTTCATCCGGACGAAAGATGGCAAGGAAGTAAATCGAGTCGATCTGTTCCCGGAAGATCAGGTAGAAAAAGCCAACATGTGGGAGATTCTCAAGCGAACCACCAAGAGCATTTTGATTAGCTACTAACAGACAGCATGAGCGCGAAAAGAATCGAGTTGCCCCGAATGGAATGGCGCGGCTGCTCGATTTTTTTGTTCTTTTGTCGGCTGGCAGGAATTGGTTTCGCTGAGGAAGAAAGAGAGTTTCTATCAAGGGAGAAGGAGTGTGGCAGCTATGAGTTTACGAGTTGCGATGGAGACACGGCAGGACGTGCTAGTGATCCGTTTGCAAGGTGAGCTGGATCATCATACGGCAGAGGAGTTGCGCAAGAAGGCGGATGATCTTTTGCGTACCTCTACTATCCGTCATATTGTGCTGAGTCTGGCTGATTTGACGTTTATGGACAGCTCTGGCATCGGGGTTATTTTGGGAAGATACAAGCAGATCTCTGCCCGATCTGGAGAAATGTACGTCTGCTCGATCAATCCTACGATCTATCGAATATTTGAGATGTCCGGGTTATTCAAGGTGATCAAGTTTCGCGAAAACGAAGCGGATGCTTTGCATGTTCTGGGGGTGGCGTAATGATGGTACAGCGTAACTTTATGTCAGTGTCGTTTGCAGCATTGAGCCAAAATGAAGCATTCGCACGTGTAGCAGTTGCAGCTTTCATTTCGCAACTCGATATTACGATGGACGAACTGGAAGAAATCAAAACCGTAATATCCGAGGCTGTTACGAATGCCATTATTCATGGTTATGACGAAAATCCAGAGGGTGTGGTACAGATCTCTTTGCGAATTCAAGAGGACAGCATTGATCTAATTGTGGAAGACAATGGACGAGGAATTGAGGATGTAGAGCAGGCCATGCAGCCACTCTATACGACGAAACCGGAGCTGGAGCGCTCTGGAATGGGCTTTACGATTATGGAGAATTTCATGGATTCTTTGGAAGTGGCAACGGTTGTGGGTAAGGGAACAACTGTGCGCCTCACCAAACGCCTGGCGTTTGCCAAAGCCTTGCAAAATTAGGGGTAGTGCCTATGGGTGCCGATATCAAAAACGCGAGTCAACCATTTCTGACCAATGACCAAGTAAAAGAGCTAATCGCCAAAAGCCAATCTGGCGATACTGAGGCACGAGAGCTTCTCGTCAACAGCAATATTCGGCTGGTCTGGTCCGTCGTTCAGCGCTTTATCAACCGTGGATACGAAGCGGATGATTTGTTTCAGATCGGTTGTATTGGCCTTTTGAAGGCCGTAGACAAGTTTGATCTCTCCTATGATGTTCGATTTTCAACCTATGCTGTGCCGATGATTATTGGGGAAATTCAACGCTTCTTACGCGATGACGGTACAGTCAAGGTGAGTCGATCACTCAAAGAAACAGCCAACAAGGTACGACGAACAAAGGATGAGCTGTACAAGCAATTCGGTCGCGCACCCACGATTGCTGAGGTTGCGGACGCGGTGGGGATTACACCAGAGGAAGTCGTGTTTGCGCAAGAAGCAAATCGGGCACCTTCTTCCATCCATGAAACGGTTTTTGAAAATGACGGGGACCCCATTACGCTGATCGATCAGATTGCGGATGAAGGAGTCAACAAATGGTTTGAAAAGATTGCGCTCAAGGATGCGATCAGTCGATTGACCGAGCGGGAACAACTCATTGTCTACCTGCGCTACTACAAGGATCAGACGCAATCGGAAGTAGCGGAGAGGCTGGGAATCTCGCAAGTCCAGGTATCGCGCCTCGAGAAGCGCATTTTGCAAACGATCAAAGACCAAATTGAGCATTAACAGATGCAAACACTCCGGTCACTACGTGGCTGGGGTGTTTTGTTTTGTGAAAAAAACGGCCATTTCCGTTTAATTGCATGGGTTTTGTGGCTCGGCACATACTAGCGAATAATCAGGTATGTGAGGGAAGGGGAAGGTACCATGAAAGACGCGTTGTTTCTGCTCCTGAGAAAGCGATTGGCTGTACAGCCACAAGCCATGATTACACTTGGAGACATTTGCCAGCTTTACTGGGATGGAGAGCGCGAGGAAGCGTTAAGGCGGATGCCCATTTATCAGACAAAGCCAACGGATGGCAATTTGATCATCATCGATATTATGCAGGTAATTAAAAGGCTGCGTTCTGTCTATCCTGACGTGGAACTGGACGTCCAGGGTGCTCCCCAAATCATTGTGGAGGTGCTTAATCCACGAAAGAAATCGAACCCGATTTTGGTGGCGATGGTGTGGATTCTGCTGTTCATTGGCTCTGGATTGGCGATCATGAATTTCCATACCGATGTCAGCATGATGCAGGTTCACGAACGAATCTATTATTTGATTACAGGTGAAAAGAGCCATCAGCCCTTGTGGATGCAAATTCCTTACTCCATCGGAATCGGTTTGGGGATGATTCTGTTTTTCAACCATATCTTCCAGAAAAAAATCAACGAAGAACCTAGTCCGCTAGAAGTGGAATTGTTTATGTATCAGCAAAGCCTGGATCAATACTACATACAAAATGAAAACAAGGAA
Organism: Brevibacillus sp. AF8; assembly: GCF_021270385.1. Lineage (NCBI taxonomy): Bacteria > Bacillati > Bacillota > Bacilli > Caryophanales > Paenibacillaceae > Brevibacillus > Brevibacillus sp. AF8. Next base: position 310,816 of record NZ_JAGQDN010000002.1, read on the forward strand.
AACCAACGGACGAAGAAATGAGCGTCATCAAGTGCTTGTTGCTTATTTTGATCGGACTGGGTGGAGGTCTTGCTGTAGGGAGCGGGCTGGTCGCGTTTATTACCGTTCTGGACATCATTCCGAGGTTGACACAATTAACGAATGCTCATCGATATATCCGCTCCCTGGAATGGGCCTTGGTGGCAGGAGCGCTTTTTTTTACGTTTATTGATTTTTTTCACTGGGGTGCTCATTTACCCGTTCTCGTATCTTCGATTTACGGGATATTTGCAGGGATATTTGTGGGCACACTCGCCGCGGGCCTGACGGAGGTATTGAATGTCTTCCCCATATTAGCGAAGCGAATCCACATGGATGGCAGTCTTCTCTTTCTGTTGATGGCAGTAGTTTTGGGAAAAGTGACGGGTTCCTTACTGCAATGGCTGCTCCATCTGTGAAATGGTAAATACCACTATTCATAGGCATCTTTAGAAAAAGGAAGGATATAGGAAGAAAGCTTACAAAGGGAGTGAAAGGGCATGGCAACCAAAACAAAATCCAAAAACCCCGGATCGATGCAGATGACCAAACAACTGTATCAACAGCAGGCTTCGAAGTTCCAGCCCAAACGAAACGTTCTGCTTAACTCGTTTCGTGCTTTCTGGGTAGGAGGGACCATATGTTTGTTGGGTCAGGCCATTCAAAATATGTATATTACCTTCTTCGGATTTACGGAGAAAACGGCAAGCAATCCGACTGTTGCGACGCTCATCTTTCTGTCCGTTTTGCTGACAGGGTTAGGTGTGTATGACAATATCGGGCAGTATGCTGGAGCAGGATCAGCCGTGCCTGTTACAGGCTTTGCCAACTCGATAGCGTCTGCTGCCATCGAACATCGGAGCGAAGGGTTAGTGCTCGGCGTTGGCGGAAATATGTTTAAGCTCGCTGGTTCGGTCATTGTATTTGGGGTTGTTGCTGCTTTCATTGCGGGAATAATAAAGAGCCTGATCAACATGCTTTTCTAAGGGAGGGCTGTCGGTGTCAAGCAATCAACCAGTGAAACGAGTCAATCGGCAAACCTGGCACTTCGATCAAAATGTTCGTCTGCAAAGCTCGGCAGTTGCTGTGGGACCAAAAGAAGGCGAAGGACCGCTGGCGCACTTGTTTGATAAAATCCACGACGATATGTATGCAGGCCAACAGACGTGGGAAGACGCGGAACGCCAACTGATGGAGGATGCGGTTAATACATTGCTGCAAAAGGCGGGTATCACCGGCAAGGATGTGGATCTCATTCTCGCTGGCGACCTGTTGAACCAGAACATCACGACCAACTTTACAGCAGAAAAGCTGGCCATGCCTCTGCTCGGCATGTACGGAGCATGCTCAACCTCGATGCTCACACTGGCAAATGCGGCGGCTCTGGTAAACGCAGGCTATGCGAGCAAGGCGATCGCTGCTTGCAGTAGCCACAATGCCACAGCGGAGAGGCAGTATCGTTATCCCACGGAATACGGAGGACAGAAGCCCCCAAGTGCCCAGTGGACGGTGACAGGAGCTGGCGCAGGATTGGTTGGAATCGGGGGGAATGGTCCGCGCATTACATATGCGACGATGGGAAAAGTAGTGGACATGGGGATTAAAGACCCGTTCGACATGGGGACGGCCATGGCGCCAGCAGCTGCATCGACGATCCAGACGCATTTTCAAGATACAGGGCGTTCCCCACAATCCTATGATTTGATCGTGACTGGCGACTTGGCTGGTGTCGGCTATCCGATTCTAAAGGAGCTCATGTTGACGGAAGGATACGACATGGATCAAGTCTACAATGATTGTGGGCTGATGATATACTCCCCTGATCAGGATGTGTTTTCAGGAGGAAGCGGTTGCGCAAGCAGTGCCGTGGTCACGTATAGCTACATTATTGATCAGCTCAACCGTGGGTTACTGAAAAACGTGTTGGTTTGCGCCACGGGAGCACTCTTAAGCCCGGTAAGCACTCAGCAGGGAAATTCGATACCGTGCATCGCTCACGCGGTTGCGCTTGAAGGAGGCAGCTAATGGAATACCTGATTGCTTTTGTCGTAGGGGGATTGGTTTGTGTAGTGGGTCAGCTCCTTTTGGATGTTGGCAAGCTAACGCCTGCTCATGTCATGAGTACGCTGGTCGTGGCAGGAGTTTTTCTCGATTTTATCGGCGTGTATGACAAATTTATCGATTTTGCAGGCGCAGGTGCGACTGTACCGATCACGAGCTTTGGTCACTCTTTGTATCATGGAGCCATCGGCGAGGCCGAACAACATGGGTTGATTGGTGTCGCCACGGGGATTTTTGAGGTCACGAGTGCGGGTATATCGGCTGCGATCGCATTCGGATTTTTGGCCTCACTCATTTTTAAACCCAAAGGGTAAGTCCAAGCAGGAAAAGGCGGTGACCCAGCATGGACACAGTACGCCGGAAAGTCATAGTGGTGACAGACGGAGATCATATTGCCCAAAAAGTAATCGAGAATGTCGCCAAGCAATTTGGTGGTCGATGCATATCACTGTCTGCCGGGAATCCGACTCCACTGCGAGGGAATCAGATGGTCGAACTGATTAAAATGACGCCATACGATCCTGTTATCGTCATGTTCGATGACAATGGAGATTACGGCAAGGGTAGAGGGGAACGAGCCCTCGAATACGTGGTGAAGCATCCTGATATCGAAGTAATCGGTGCGATTGCAGTAGCCTCGAATACACATTGGGTCAAGGGTGCGACCGTCGCTTATTCCGTAAACAACCAAGGACAAATTGTAGAAGAAGCCGTGGACAAGGACGGGTACGCAGACGAGCAACTTCAGCATCACATTTATGGAGATACCGTAGATATTTTGAATTCCCTGCATGTACCCAATGTCATCGGTATTGGAGATATAGGCAAAATGGAAGGTAGAGATAGTTTACAAAACGGTTGTCCCATCACAACGAGAGCGGTGCAATGGATAATGGAAAGGAGCGGCGCTCATGGCACAGGTCACGGAAAAACGTCATCCCATTTCAACTTATCTTGAAGAGAATCAGAGGTATTTGAACGACAGACTTGGTGTCGGTAAGAGTTTTGACATTGGGGTTCATGATTTTTATGTGGGTCATACACGAATGTTGTTGTATTACATAAACGGCTTCGCAGAAAGCATACTGATTTCGCAGATCATGCGTGAGCTGAACGATGTACGTGAGCGGGATATGGGTGACAATGCTTTCGACCATTTGTTTCATAAATTCATCCCTTTCTACCAACTGAGCAAGGTAGAAACCACTGACGAGTTTATGGATAAATTGCTCGTTGGCCAAGTAGGACTGATCATTGACCGATCTCCCCATGCCATTATCCTCGATGCCAAAATCCTGCCGAATCGCACACCGCAGGAGCCCGATACGGAAAGAATCGTCCGCGGCGCCCATGACGGCTTTACTGAAGTGCTTGTAACCAATACAGTTCTTACGCGCCGACGGATTCGTGACGAACGGCTCCGATTCGAAATCATGCAGATAGGGGAGCGTACTAAGACAGATGTTGCGGTTGCCTACTTGCACGATGTAGCAAATGAAGAGCTGGTCCATACATTGAAGGAGCGTCTACAAAACATCCAGATTGACGGGATACCGATGGCAGAAAAAACCGTCGAGGAATTTATCATTGGAAAAACGTTGAACCCCTTCCCGTTAGTCCGATATACAGAGCGGCCCGATGTGGCTGCTGTACATCTATTGGAAGGTCACGTACTGATTTATGTGGATACTTCACCGAGTGTCATGATCACACCCGCCACCTATTTTCATCATGTACAACATGCGGAGGAGTATCGACAAACACCGGTAATCGGTGCTTATCTGCGCTGGGTTCGTTTTCTGGGAATCTTTGCTTCCGTTTTTGTTTTGCCGATCTGGTTGCTGTTGGTCATGCACCCTTCCATGATACCGGAGCCGCTTCATTTCTTAGGGATTAAAAAGATGGGCAGCATTCCTATTTTGGCACAATTTGTGATCGCTGAGGTCGGTCTGGACTTGATGCGAATGGCCGCCATTCATACGCCTGCGCCGCTCTCGATTGCCGTAGGTTTATTGGCCGCGATTCTGGTCGGGGACGTGGCGATCAAGGTAGGACTCCTTGCACCTGAGGTTATTTTGTATTTGGCAGTGGCGGCAATCGGGATGTATTCGACTCCCAGCTATGAGTTAAGCTTGGCCAATCGACTTATTCGCTTGTTTCTGATACTTATGGTGGGCTTTTTCTCTACACCGGGACTGATGATCGGGATTACGATCATCCTGATTTTCTTGGCTTCTACCCGTTCACTGAATACGCCTTACTTATGGCCGTTCATTCCATTCAACTACAAAGGGATGAAGGATATTGTGGTACGGCTGGCTGTGCCAAGCAAAAACAACAGGCCGAGTATCGTTCGCTCGCAAAATTCCTCTCGGCAATAATATTCTGAAAACGGATGGGATCACCCATTGTCAAACGCACAACCTTGTAGTAAATTGTAGGGAAGCCTTACGAACAAAAGTTTCTGTATGGCAACTGACGCTCCTTGTTGGTTGCCTTTCTCTATACAAGGTTGTCTATATACATCATCGGTGCGAATGAATTGGGGAGGAAACAGAACATGTACTTACACGGGACAAGTCGAGTGAATGAACAAGGAAACCTGGAAATCGGAGGCTGTGATACGACACAGCTAGCTGCTACTTACGGAACACCTTTATATGTGTATGACGAACAGCAAATTCGCACCAAATGCCGAGAATTTGTCAATGCGTTTCACAATACGGGTTTTTCGTTCCAGGTTGCTTATGCGAGCAAAGCATTTTGCACGTTGGCGATGTGCAAGCTTGTTGAAGAGGAGGGCTTGTCACTCGATGTAGTATCTGGCGGCGAATTGTATACGGCTCTGCAAGCTGGATTCCCCGTAGAGCGCATCCATTTTCATGGCAACAACAAATCTCATGATGAGTTAATCATGGCGCTTGATGCCAAAATTGGCTGTTTTGTTGTGGACAACTTTTATGAGTTGCACATGTTGGCACAATTGGCCGAAGAGCGAAACGAAAAAGTCGCCGTACTCTTGCGTGTCACGCCGGGTGTAGAAGCTCATACACATGAATACATTTCTACTGGGCAGATCGACTCCAAGTTTGGCTTTGATGTGCAAAACGGCCAGGCTCTTGAGGCGATTCAATTCTCTCATGAAAGCAATCATCTCCATTTATTGGGAGTTCATAGCCATATTGGCTCACAAATATTTGAAACAGAAGGCTTCCTCGTGGCTGTCAAACGATTGACAGAGCTGTTGGGCGAAGCAAAAGAAAAGCTAGGATTCCTCCCGGAAGTTTTGAATGTAGGAGGAGGCTTTGGTATTCGGTATGTAGAAAGCGATACACCGCAGCCAGCGGAAACGTATATCAAAGCCATAACAGATATCGTTCGCCAAGAGCTAACAGCGCTTGCGATTCCTCTACCTGAGATTTGGATCGAGCCAGGTCGGAGTATTGTAGGGGATGCAGGGACAACCTTGTACCGAATTGGATCGCATAAGAACATTCCAAATGTCCGAAAGTATATTGCGGTCGATGGTGGGATGACAGACAATCTGCGACCAGCTTTATACGATGCAGAATACGAAGCAGCGATTGCGAACAAAATGAATGCACCTGCCTCAGAAGTTGTATCCATTGCAGGAAAGTGCTGTGAGTCAGGTGATATGCTCATCTGGGATGTGAAGCTGCCAGAAGCGCAAGCGGGCGATATTCTCGCAGTCCCAAGTACAGGTGCATACGGTTATTCCATGGCGAACAACTACAACCGGATTGCTCGTCCGGCAGTTGTATTTGTAAAGGACGGAGAAGCAGAAGTAGTCGTACGGCGCGAAACGTACGCAGAAGTAGTCGGTCACGATGTTTTGCCAAAACGTGCGCAGCTTATGCGTTAAACTTCATAAAAAATGCACAAACCTTCCCGATCGTTTGGGAAGGTTTTGTATTTCCTTCATCTCCCATTCATGATTGCTTAATGTTTTCTCGGCATAATGAAAGGGTGAGGGGGAGCGATTCATCATGTTGTCGACTCTTATGAAGCGGTTTCGACGAATACCCTATATTTCATTGGACAAACGCCAATGGATGAAGGCGATGATTCGGCAAGAAGTGGAGAGAGAGAAGAAAGTCGTCATGTTTTATATAGATATCGTCAAGCTGACGGAGGTGGAGCATCGCTATGGTGATACGAGCGCCAAGAGAGTTCTTCATATATTCGAAAGCATTTTGCCAGCTGTCGCTCGTCAAGCATTTGAAATCAAAGGGAGAATCATCGCGATTCAAAAGCTGTGGGGCGATGATTTTGCCATCTACACTTCCTTTTCGAAAATGATGAGTGAAGAAGACTGTCAAATGCTATCCATTCATTTTCAGGAGCTGGCTGAACGACAGTTAAATCGACAAGTGAGCTTCGTTAATCGCGAGGAGCTTCGTGTCCATATCGGCTTTTCGGAAATCATCGGGGAAGATATCGTGAAAGAGATGTATACCTCTGTCAAACATGCTGTATATATGGCCAAGTATGGGATTACCTCCGAAAAATATGCACACATTAGACAATTTCACAAGCTGCTTGCAGAGGAAAACGTTCAGATGCACTTCATGCCGATCATTCATTTGCCAAATGGCGAAGCACTGGGGTGGGAGGCACTGGCGCGCGGACCGGTCAACAGTCTTTTTGCAACTCCCGCAGCCTTGTTCAATTATGCCCAAGAGACGGATACGGTGTTTCGTTTGGAGCATATATGTCGCAAGCGGGCATTGGAGCATATACGCTACCTGAAGCCTCATGAAAAACTATTCATTAATTTGGACCCACGGGCGATTGACGATCCGTTTCTGTTGCGTGGCAAAGTGCAGATGCTTTTGGCAGAGTATGAGTTGACGCCACAAAACATTGTTTTTGAAATTACAGAGCGTCATGCGATCACGAATTACGCTGTCTTTCGAAAAATCATTGAGGAGTATCGCAAGCAAGGATATATGATCGCCGTAGATGATGCAGGAGCAGGGTATTCCAGCTTGGAATCGATTACAGAAATCTACCCGGACTTTATTAAGCTCGACATGTCCTTGATTCGTAACATCGATGTCGATCCGATTAAGCAGGCGTTGTTGGAGACGTTTGTATCCTTTGCTGACAAAGTGAACTGCAAAATCATAGCAGAAGGGATCGAGACAGAGCGTGAGCTGGAAACGCTCATGGAAGTCGGTGTCATCTACGGACAGGGTTACTATTTAGGCAAGCCGGACAAAGGAATGGCGCAGCTATGTGGAAAGGCGATGAACTTTCTGCGTTTTACGATGGAAAAGCGGATTGAGCAAGAAGCAGCGCCAATACTGCCCACTCCCGCTATGACGGAAATCTTGGCGAAGACGATCAGTGTTGAAAAGCACGTGAAAGTAAGACGCATCCATGAGATTTTCGAGCAAAATCAGCGGATTGAAAGCGTGGTTGTGCTGGAGAACGGCATACCGGTAGGACTTGTCATGAGGTTTTCTCTGTATCAGATTCTTGGTGGTCAATACGGAATCGCACTGTACTATGAAAGACCCGTTTCTCAAATCATGAATACCAACCCGCTCAAAGCTACCAAAGACGACAAGCTGGATGAGGTAGCGAAGCGGGCGATGGCCAGAGATGCTTATCATTTGTATGATGTGGTCATTATTATTGATGAGAAAGGGGAGTACATCGGTATCGTTACTGTGCAGAGGCTGTTGGACAAAATGGCTTCCATTAAACTCGAGATGGCGAGCTCAGCCAATCCACTGACAGGATTGCCGGGAAATGTGCAGATTGAAAGAGAATTGAACCAACGGCTAAAACGGTATGATCATCAGGTGGTCATCTACTGTGATCTCGACCGTTTCAAATGGTTTAATGACCGCTATGGGTTTGAAGTGGGTGATCAGATCATTGTTCGAACCGCGAATTTGTTGCGGGAAGCCTCGAAATGGTACGGAAGCGGGACTGACTTCATCGGTCATATTGGCGGAGATGATTTTATTCTGATTACGACGGCGCAGTGTGCGAATGATGTAGTTTTGTTTATCATGGATGCTTTTACGCCATACTTTTCGGACATTTATGAAAAGCGCAGAATGGGGGACGGTCAGGAGCTCTCGATGTCGATGGCAGGTGTCGTCCTTTACGCAGGGAAGTACACTAGTGCGGAACAAGTTGCAGAGAAGGCTGCGTACGTGAAAATGGTGGCAAAAGCGAAGGCTGGGACTGTTTTTATTACCGACTGTGAGTTGCCTGGCGAAGAGCAGATCCGCATCGAGGGATAAATTGGACGTCAATCGATCTCCATGGTAGAATGGGTACGTTAACTTTACAAGGTATGGAGGTCAACATATGAAAAAGGCGCTCATCACCATGGAAAATGGTAACCAAATCGAGCTGGAGCTGTTCGATCAAGAAGCTCCTGGCACAGTTGCAAACTTTGAGAAATTGGCTAACGAAGGCTTCTACAACGGTCTGTCCTTCCACCGCGTTATCCCTGGCTTCGTAGCACAAGGCGGATGCCCTTACGGAACAGGAACAGGCGGTCCTGGTTACACCATCAAATGTGAAACAAAAGGAAACCCACATAAGCATCTCCGCGGTTACCTGTCCATGGCACACGCAGGAAAAGACACAGGCGGAAGCCAATTCTTCATCTGCTACGATTCTTTCCCTCACCTCGATGGCGTACATACCGTATTTGGTCGCGTCACTTCCGGTTTGGAACACGTTGATGCAATCAAACAAGGCGATAAAATGGGTACAGTAAAAGTAGGATAATAGAAGTTGAATGAACACCGATGAGGGAATCCTTGTCGGTGTTTTTTCGTCAGGCTACATGCTGGGTCAAGCTGGATTGGGGTTGTAAGCCTATCTATCTGCTGGTATGCTAGAAGATAGACGATTTTTATCAGGGGTTGTTCAAAAAGATGACTTTTTGAACGCGCATGATTGGAGGAAGCAATGGATCTTTTTCACTTTGATTGGAAAACGGTACCGTTTCGCTTAATTGCGTTCGTTATCGCTTTCACTTTGCATGAATGGGCGCATGCCTTTGTCGCTTGGAAGCTGGGTGACAATACGGCGAAATCGGAGGGCCGCTTAACTTTAAATCCAATCCCGCATATTGATCCGTTCGGCTTGATTCTCATTTTGTTTGGTCCATTTGGTTGGGCGAGACCAGTGCCGATTAATCCTCTGCATTTCCGTGGGAACAAGCGATTAGGGATTGTTTACGTTTCATTTGCAGGTCCACTCATTAACCTGATACTCGCGGTATTGTTTTACATGGTGTATTTCGTAGTAATTAATTCCGGAGTACTAGTAGGAATGCATGAAAAAGTGGCTTACGCAATTGATATGACACTACGATTTTCTGTTTTGATCAATACAGCTCTTTTCATTTTCAACCTGTTGCCGATTCCGCCATTGGACGGTTACAAAATACTGCGATTTTTGTCTCCGCGAAGTTGGGATGGAAAGTTTTACAATTATGAAGTCTACGGGCCGTGGATTCTCCTATTACTCATCTTTATTCCGGGGGTCAGCACAATCATTTTTGGTATTCCCCATGGGATTGCCCTGGAATTGGTTCAACGAATTGGAAGTAGTATCTTAAGCGTGTTCATCTAACGGAAACGAGGGACGACTTTTGGCTTACAGCATCAAACTTGATTCCTTTGAGGGACCACTCGATCTGTTGCTCCATCTGATCGACAAGGCTGAGGTGGACATCTACGACATACCGGTAGCGGAAATTACGGAGCAATACCTCGCGACGATTGACAAGATGCAAGAGCTTCAACTGGATGTGGCCAGTGAGTTCGTAGTGATGGCGGCTACGCTCCTCTCTATTAAAAGCAAGATGCTGTTACCTAAAAAGGAGGAGCATGTCTTTCAGCAGTTCCTCGATATGGATGTAGACGAGATAGACCCGCGTGAAGAACTGGTTGCGCGTCTGTTGGAGTACAAGCGCTATAAGATGCTTGCCGAGAACCTGCGAGAAATGGAAATCGGTCGTAATCAAGTCTTTACACGTCCCGCAGAGAATTTGTCTCCTTATGTGCGTGAAGAGGATCATACGGTATCAAATGTGACACTCTACGATTTGATCAACGCGCTGGAAAAGCTGGTAAAGAAAACGAAAGGAAAAGAACCGATGACCAAGGTATCGCGAGACGAAATCTCCATCAAGGATCGAATGACAGAGATACGCCAAGCGGTACGCAGCGGTGGGATGGTTCGCTTTTCTGAGTTGTTTACGCAAGGGGCGACGCGTACAGAGATTGTGACGACCTTTCTCGCCTTGCTTGAGCTTATGAAGGCTAAGCATATTACGTGTGTACAAAATCAATTGTTTCAAGACATCATCATATGTGAAAACGGAACGGAAGGAGCCCACACTGATGGACTATGACAAGCTGAAAGGCGTAATCGAGGGCTTGCTGTTCATCTCGGGTGATGAAGGAATCGATGCCAAAGAAATCAGTGAAATCACTGAGGTGTCGGAAGAAGAGGTCATCGACTTGATCGAAGACATGAAAGCTGACTTCCGCCGGGCAGGACGCGGTATTCAAATCGTGGAAGTGGCAAAAGCGTATCAGCTGACCACTCTGCCCGAGCATGTGCCCTATTTTGAACGGTTAGCAACATCACCAGGTCAGTCAACGCTATCCCAAGCAGCGTTGGAGACACTCGCCATTGTTGCGTACAAGCAGCCCCTGACCCGTTCGGAGATTGAAGAGATCCGTGGCGTTAAATGCGAAAAAGCACTGAACACCCTCTTATCCAAGCAACTCATTCGTGAAGCGGGGAGAGCAGAGGGGATCGGACGCCCCATTTTGTACGCGACCACCAAAGAGTTTTTGGAGCATTTTGGTTTACGGGAACTGGGGGATTTGCCAGAACCGCCTGTCAATCTTGATATTGAAGAAGCGCGTCTTGAAGCATCAGCGCTATTCGGAAAAGCAGAAGAAGCGACAAACGACTAGTTACAGCCCGGACAGTTTTTCGTACTATCATACGACTCGTCCCCATATACTATGGTACAAACCTGTGTATCGTGGTATAACGACGGCTTATCTCTTGCCTTATAGGCAAGGATGAGTCCAAGTTTTCAAATGGGGAGGACGTTTATGAACATCCGAAAATATCTGTCCGGCGTACTCGTCGTTTTTCTTTTTATACAGATGACTTTTACGCCGGCAGTGGTGGTAAAGGCTGCTGCAGCTCCACCTGGCTTGTCCGCTGAAGGTGCAGCACTAATCGATGTCGAGAGTGGACGGATTCTTTATTCCAAAAATGGTACGAAAAAAATGAGGATTGCGAGTCTGACCAAAACGATGACAGCAATCGTAGCAATCGAGATGGGCAAATTGGATGCACAGATAACGGTACCGCCACAAGCAGTAGGTGTAGAAGGCTCATCCATCTACTTGAAAAATGGAGAGAAGCTCACGCTGGAAGAACTGCTGTACGGTTTGATGCTGCGATCTGGCAATGACGCAGCCGTCACCATCGCTACCCACATCGGAGGATCAGTGCCCGGATTCACTTACTTAATGAATGAAAAGGCTGCAATGATTGGAATGGAGCATACGAATTTCACCAATCCGCATGGTTTAGATGACAGTAACCAGCATTACTCCACTCCGGAAGATATGGCAAAGCTGTCCGCCTATGCCTTGCATAATCCGGTGTTTCGTCAAATCGTCTCAACGAAAGTCAAGGATATTTCGTGGGAAGGCGAACAATGGGACCGGCGCTTACTGAACAAAAACAAGATGCTTCACCTTTACAACGGTGCTGATGGTGTGAAAACGGGATACACCAAACTCGCGAAGCGCTGCCTGGCTTCCTCTGCCACAAGGAACGGAAGACAGCTGGCGACAATTACTCTGAATGCTTCTGATGACTGGAACGACTCCGCCAAGCTGATGGACTGGGGCTTCGCAAATTATCCGCTACAAGAGTTGGTCAAGAAAGGGCAGGAGGTAAAGCCTGAAACGCCAGTCACATTTGAAGCAGGAACTCATCTTGTCACCACAAACACATTTCAATATCCACTGCAAACGGCAGAAACAGAGGCGATTCACAAGCGTGTCGTTATGGGAGAATCAACGGTGACATCGAAAATGGATGGTCAACTGGCAGGATTTCTTCAGCTCTATTTAAAGGAAAAGATGATTGGGCAGGTTCCGTTGCTGGTTCGTGTGGATGCGCCGACTTCTGCAACCCCGCAAGCTTCACGCTCAATGTGGCAGCAGTTTTGGGGAATAGTGTCAGGGGGGCTGTGGAGTGCTTAATGTCATCTGGCTCGGGCTCATTGTCATTAGCATTGTCGTTGCGGCCGTGACGGGGCGGATGGAAGCGATCAACGCAGCAGCGTTTGAGGGAGCCAAGACGGGAGTAACGGTTTGTCTCGGCCTTCTCAGTGTTCTCGCCTTTTGGATGGGAATGATGCGGATTGCTGAAAAGTCAGGACTCCTTGAACTATTGGCGCGGGCATTGTCACCGATCATTCAAGTCCTTTTTCCCGATGTTCCAAAAGGGCATCCTGCTATGGGGTATATCCTCTCAAATATGAGTGCAAACCTGCTCGGGCTAGGTAATGCAGCAACGCCGATGGGGCTGAAAGCGATGGAAGAACTCCAAAAGCTGAATCCAGACAAGCAAAACGCTTCGGCTGCCATGTGTACACTGCTGGCGATCAATACGGCGAGCATAACGATTATTCCTACAACCATGATCGCAATCCGTATGCAGTATGGCTCCGTGAATCCCGTAGAAATCGTAGGGACTACGCTGTTATCTTCCTTTGCCGCCACGATTGTCGCGCTGTTGATTGATCGCATGTACCGTTATCGACATATACGAAGACACAGATAGGGGGAGTCCTTATGTACCAATGGGTATCCCTGCTCTCTCTTTGGGCCATTCCCGTTACGATTGCCTTTGTCTTGTTGTATGGGTGGCGGAAACAAGTCCCCGTCTACGAGACGTTTGTAGATGGAGCAAAAGGCGGCTTAACCACTACCATTCGCATACTCCCGCACCTGATTGCCATGATGGTCGCGGTGAGTATGTTTCGGGAATCAGGAGCGTTGGATCTACTGCTTCGCGCGCTCAAGCCGCTGCTTGACCTGCTGCATTTTCCGGAAGAACTGGTCCCGTTGGCGTTGCTTCGTCCGTTGACGGGAACAGGCTCGCTTGCGATTGCAACAGATCTGATCGCGCAGTACGGTCCCGATTCTTTTTTGGGCAGACTGGCCGCTACAATGCAAGGGAGTACAGATACGACTCTGTATGTCCTAACCGTTTATTTTGGCGCAGTTGGTATTCGCAATTCTGCTTATGCACTAAAAGTAGGCTTGTGGTCAGATCTGGCAGGTGTCATATTTTCGCTGCTCATTGTCTCCTACATTTTCGCTTAAAAGAGCTCAAATAGAGTAGGCTTTGAAAACTTCCTCATGGATATGGGGAAGTTTTTCCCTTTTTCTTGTCCACACTAGTAAGAATGGGTATGATGTTGTAGAGGTGAACCAACGATGGAACGTTTACAGAAAGTATTGGCGCATGCTGGAGTCGCCTCTCGTCGCCATTGTGAAGAATTGATTGCGCAAGGCAAGGTGCAGGTAAATGGCCAAGTCGTACGAGAGCAGGGAATAAAAGTCGATCCGCTCAAGGACAAAATTGTGGTGAATGGACAGCCGGTTAAGCTGGAGCAACATGTCTATCTCTTGTTGTACAAGCCTACTGGTGTCATTACGAGCGTCACAGACCCACGCGGCAGACGGGTAGTGATCGATCTGTTGAAGGGAATTAAAGAACGGGTATATCCAGTAGGTCGCTTGGATTACGATACTTCCGGCTTGCTGCTCTTGACGAACGACGGGGAGCTCGCCAACAGGCTGGCACATCCAAGCTATGAAATCGATAAAGTGTATCGGGCATGGGTAAAGGGAATCCCCAGTCAGGAAAAAGTGCGCAAGCTAGCAACCGGCATTCGTTTGGAAGACGGCATGACTTCTCCCGGTCAGTCTAAATTGCTAAAGACAGAGTCTAGCAGTCAAAGAGCATTGGTAGAACTGACCATACATGAAGGACGAAATCGCCAAGTACGCAGAATGTGTGAGGCGATCGGTCATCCGGTGTTGACATTGGAGCGAATCCGTTTAGGATTTCTTACATTAGATGGACTGAAGCCTGGTGAATTTCGCAAGCTCACGCATGAGGAAGTGGAGAGGTTGAAGCGGGGCTTGGTTCAAAAGAAAAGGAGCCCGCGCGCGAAACATTGATTCGTTCAAAATCTGTTCATAAGTTGTGCGCTGTCGGAAAAACTAGGAACGCTATAATAGAATGGGAAAAGGATGCAATTTATTAGCAGTAGATGGGAGTAAGGCCTCATGAACAAAAGCAATCGTACATATGTCAGGATCGCGGTATTGGGTGTTTTGCTTGTGGCGCTGGTCTTTGCACTCTATTCCAGCTTTGTGAAGGACCCCGGTGCTGTGAAAGTAGGTAGCGATGCTCCGAATTTTAGTTTGGAACAATTGAATGGACCAGAGCTGGCTCTGGAAAGTTTGAAAGGAAAAGGCGTTATCCTCAATTTCTGGGGCACATGGTGTGAACCCTGTAAGGAAGAAATGCCGGCATTGCAAAAGCAATATACGAAGTTTAAAGATAAGGGATTGGTTGTAATTGGCGTCAATATCGGAGAATCGCCAGTTGCCGTAGAACCATTCGTAAAGCAGTTCGAGATTGACTTCCCTATTTTGCTAGATCGCCAATCGGAAATTACAAAGCTGTATCGAATTGGTCCGATTCCGACGACCTTTTTCATCGACCCAGATGGAGAAGTGCAGGAAGTATTTATCGGGCAATTGGATGAAGCCATGATTGAGTCAAAAGTAACAAAAATCTTGCCGTAAGTGAGGAGCAATGATGGATCAGCGAAAATGCGAATGCGGTCATACCAACCCGGTTGGGACGCTGCTCTGTGAGTCTTGCGGGAAGCCTTTGAACGTGGAAGTCCACGAGCAGACATCGTTTCCTGACATGCGTTATGAAGGAATGGCAAGACGTTCTCAAACGAATAACACGAAGGTAATCGACCGAGTCTGGAACTTTTTTTCTTCGGTCAAAATTGCAATCGGTATCATTATTGTCATTTTGGTGGCGTCCGCAGTCGGAACCATCTTTCCGCAGCAAATGTACATACCAGTACCCGTACCGACAGAAGCAGATGTTGCCCGCTTTTATACGGAAACATATGGTACGCTTGGAACGATTTTTTACGGCCTTGGATTTCACAATATGTACTCGTCCTGGTGGTTTGTGACGCTTCTGGTTATGCTCGGTACATCTTTGGTTATCTGTAGTCTGGACCGCGTAGTACCGCTGTATAAAGCGTTAAAGAAGCCGAGATTGAACCAGCACAAGTCCTTCTTGAAAGGGCAAAAGCTGTTTGCAGAGGGTGAGCTTGCTCCAGACGCCAATCAGGAAGCAATACTGGACGCCTCCGCTCTGGCATTAAAAGAAAAAGGATACCGCATTTTCCGCACGGAGCGAGCGATTATGGCTGAAAAAGGCCGTTTTAGCCGTTGGGGTCCTTACATTAATCACATTGGATTGATTTTGTTTTTGGTCGGTACCTTAATGCGAAGCCTGCCTGGCTTTTACTTGGACGAGTACGTCTGGGTGCGTGAGGGACAAACAATGGCGATTCCGAATACCCCTTACTACATAAAAAACGAGAACTACACGACAGAGTATTGGTCGGAAGAAGAAATGCCGGAGCAACTGGAGCTTAAGGGCGGAGCCATCGTGAAGAGCTACCAGACAGATGCCATTTTGTATGAAAATAAAAGCGCTGACGTTCCAGGAAAAAAGCCGGATTTGGTAGAAGTACAGAAGGGGCCGATCGTCGTGAATCATCCGATGGAGCAGGACAGCCTCTACATTTATCAGAGCGGCGTGCAAGAGATGCAGCTTGGAGCGCTCAATTTTACAGTGGTCGATTTGAAAAACAATAAAAAAGAAATCGGCCTTATCAAAATTGATCTGTACAATCCACAGCCCGAGCAAACCATTGCGGATGGGTTCACGGTACGGATTTTGGATTACTTCCCCGATTTTATAATGGGAAAAGACGGGAAGCCTGCGACGAAAACCAATTTACCTAAAAATCCGATGGTCGCATTAGAACTCATTGGAGACAATGGCAAGTACAACGAAAAATTGGTATATCTTGAAGGAACCATTCTTACACAGAAAAATGATCCTCGTTACGGCCTCGACATCAAAATGCCTGATTTAATCGATATTGCAGGGCTGAATGTACGGGTGGACAAAGCATTGCCACTGATTTATTTCGGTTCATTCATTTTCCTTGCGGGCGTTGCAATCGGTGTGTTCTGGCAGCATCGCCGGGTTTGGGTACAGACGCAAGAGGGAAGTATCTTGGTAGCGGCCCATACGAATAAAAACTGGTTCGGTCTTCGCAGGGAAGTAGACGGGCTGGTTAAACAAGCGGAGCTCCCTGTCACGATAGAAGATAAAACGAAGGCTAAGGCCTAAAGCTTCAAAGGGGGTACTAACAACGTGCAGCTCATTCAACTGAGTGACTGGTTATTGGATATCGCGTTTCTGCTCTACGTGATCTCGTCTATCGTCTTCGCTGTAGCCGTGACGGGTAAAAATTGGGCAGGGCGTGATCCCAAGCAACATGAAAATCGCTATGGACGGATTGCGTATTGGTTAGCCGTTGTCGGTTTTGTGGCGCAAACAGGGTATGTGGTTGCTCGCTGGATTGCCGGCGGCCATAGCCCGACGAGTAACATGTTTGAGTTTATGGCATTCTTGGATTACTGTATTATTCTGGCCTACTTAATTATTTACCGGATTTACAAGCTGACCTCGATTGGGGCGTTCGTTCTTCCGCTTGGGGTAATCATGCTCGCGTACTCGTACGTGTTCCCGAAGGAAATCACCCCACTGATTCCGTCTTTGCAGAGCTACTGGCTGCACATTCACGTGACAACTGCAGCCCTGGGTGAAGGGATTTTGGCGGTTGGTTTTGCAGCGGGTCTCATGTATTTGATCCGTACCGTTCCGCAGCATATTTCCACGAAAAGTACGAAATGGTTGGAGATTGTGCTGGCTGTGGTCCTGATGCTCGTTGGATTCATTTTAATGGATTCTACCTTTGCTCGTATGGATCAAAAGACGGTATTCGAGATGAAGAAAGAAGAAATGAATGCAGCGGGACAAAAGGTAAAACCGAAAGTGGAGTACATCCTGCCTGCAATTGTTGCACCGGCTGATTCAACCATCATCAAGGAAGGGCCAATGTCACCACTCTTTGAGGCACCTACCTGGATGGAAGGAAAAGACGCTGCACGGAAATTGAATACGATGCTGTGGTCAATCCTTACAGGGGTAATTCTGTATGGCGGATTGCGTTTGATTTTCCGAAAACGATTAGGGGCTGCTATCAAGCCTTCGGTTGAAAGCGTCGATCCTGAGCTTCTGGATGAGATCAGTTATCGAGCAATCAGTATCGGATATCCAGTGTTTACTCTTGGAGCCCTTATCTTTGCGATGATTTGGGCAGAAGAGGCGTGGGGACGATTCTGGGGGTGGGACCCGAAGGAAGTATGGGCATTAGTTGTCTGGCTTTTCTACAGTGCCTACTTGCACTTGCGTCTATCGAGAGGCTGGATCGGTGCAAAATCAGCATGGATGTCCGTCATCGGGTTTGTCATTATTTTGATTACACTGGTCGTGGTCAATTTGGTCATTGCTGGTTTGCACTCTTACGCTGGGGTGTAGAATTTCCTCAAAAAGCTGGTTATACCACCAGCTTTTTGGACTATCTTCTAACGGTTTTACGATATTATGAGAGCAAGAGGTGTTCCAGTATGGAAAAAATGGCACGTATACTCGTGGTGGATGATGAAGAACGCATTCGCAGACTACTGAAAATGTACTTGGAAAGAGAAAACTTCCTGATTGATGAAGCAGATAATGGAGAGCAAGCAGTCGAAATGGCTGTGGGAAGTGACTATGATATCATTTTGCTCGACTTGATGCTGCCAGGAATGGACGGGATCGAGGTATGCCAGCGTGTTCGTGAATTCAAGGCAACCCCTATTATTATGCTGACGGCAAAAGGGGAAGAAACGAACCGCGTTCACGGGTTTGAGGCAGGGGTAGACGATTATGTTGTGAAACCGTTCAGCCCGCGTGAAGTCATGTACCGGGTAAAAGCGATTCTTCGCCGTTCTTCCGCGACAGCTTATTTGAAGACAGAGACATTCAACAGTCATTCCGTCCTTGTTTTCCCGGAACTGACCATTGACCACGATGCACACAAGGTCATTGCAAGTGGCCAAGAGGTGAGCCTGACTCCAAAAGAGTATGAGCTTTTGCACTACTTGGCATTGTCGCCGGATAAAGTCTTCACGCGTGAAGAGCTGCTGAAAGATGTGTGGCACTACGAGTTCTTTGGCGATTTGCGTACGGTGGATACGCATATCAAGCGTCTCCGCGAAAAATTGAACCGTGTTTCTCCACAAGCAGCCAATATGATCGCCACGGTTTGGGGCGTCGGATACAAGCTAGAGGTGCCAAAGTAAAGTGGACGTTATTTTTCGCAGTGTAGTCGGAAAGCTATGGATGACCATTATTGCCTTATTTGCTCTTGTCTTGACGATCTTCAGTTTGTTGCTCGTTCAATCCTTTGACAGCTTTTATAGCAATCGGCAGTCCAAGAATTTGCACGATTTGGCAGACGGGATCGCAGTCGGTTTGGCGCAGAGTCCAGATATGACTGCCGCTATGGAGATGGCCTCCAGGTTTGGTTTGGTCCATCATACGGGCATGGTCATTCTCGATGAAAAAGGCAAGCAAGTCGGTATGAGCGAGGGGGCTGGGCTCCCTCGTATTCCGGTTGAGCGATTGCTCCAAAATCCTGCATTGCGTTTGTCTGATGCGCTGGCGGGCAAGCATCCTGCACCCAAAACGATCTATATTGATGTGAATAATTCGGCCGATCATACAAATAACAAGCATGAACTTCTCGCCGTCGCTGTTCCTTTAGAAATGGCAGCAGGGAAAACGGGTGCAGTGGTCATGTATCAGGCGATTGAAGATTTTGATGATACGGTTAGGGAAGTCAGATTTTTAATTTTTGTGGTTGGCGTCATCGGATTTGTTTCTACCACTGTATTCGCCTTTTTCCTTTCATCGCGTATTGCGACTCCATTACGTCAGATGAAAGAAACGGCGCATCGCATTGCGGAAGGGGACTTTCATGCTGAAATCCCGATCAGGACCCAAGACGAGACTGGTGAACTTGCGGCTTCGTTTAACACGATGGCAAGCAAGCTCAATCAGTTAGTCGATGCACTGTCCAAAGAGAAGGAGCAGCTGGCGAGCGTTCTTAGAAGCATGGTAGATGGTGTTGTGATGATAGATGCGAACGGTAAGCTGGCTGTAACGAATCCGCCAGCGGAACGTTTTTTGCGAGATTGGGATTTCGAGCATTCGGATGAGCCTGTTCCGCTGTTCCCGTTCTATCAGCAGGTTTTGCAAACCGGACAGGAAGTGACAGAAGATATCCCTGTTCAAGGACGCATATGGTCGGTTGTCATGGTACCTTTGAATGATCGGGATCAAATCCGAGGTGCTGTCGCAGTTCTTCGAGACATCACGCAGGAGCGTAAACTGGATAAGATGCGCAATGATTTCGTGGCGAACGTATCCCATGAGCTGCGAACACCTCTATCCATGTTGCAAGGGTACAGTGAAGCGATTGTGGATGATATTGTGGCAACACCGGAAGAGCATAAAGAATTGGCCCAGATCATCTATGACGAGTCAGCGCGTATGACCAAGCTGGTGAATGAATTGCTCAGTTTGGCACGGATGGAAGCGGGGCATGTTGAGTTGTTCCAGGAGACGATGGAACTGCGTCCGTATTTGGAGCGCATTCAACGTAAATTCACCAATTTGGCGAGAGAACGCGAAATCCATCTCTTCCTTGAAATATCGACGACGCATACCCATGTATTCATTGATCCCGATCGCATGGAGCAAGTGCTAACGAACTTGATCGATAATGCGCTGCGACATACACCAAGTGGAGGAAGCGTCACCATTCGGGCTCGCGGGGATAAAACATTGCTGGTTGAGATAAGCGATACAGGCAGTGGCATCCCACAAGAAGATTTGCCGTTTGTTTTTGAACGATTTTATAAAGCTGACAAGGCTCGCACACGTGGACGACTAGGCGGAACTGGTCTTGGACTAGCCATCGCGAAAAACCTTGTCGAGGCACACGGGGGCACTATCAGTGTGCAAAGTAAGCTGGGTGAGGGAACGACATTTACAATCGCCTTGATGCTGCATAAAAACAAGTAGGAGTGTAGAGAGAAAATGATCAAAACGATCTTATTTGATGTTGATGGGGTTATGTTGAGTGAAGAGCGTTACTTTGATGCTTCTGCATTGACCGTATGGGAATTTTTGTACAGCCCGCAGTATGTAGGGCTTGCAGGCGAGGAATTCACACCTTCTCCGGAAGAAGCACAAATCAGACGAGTGCGCGAGCAAGTTTTCGCTCATGATGAAGTGCTGAACTTCATCAAGTCACGTGGAATCAACTCCAACTGGGACATGGTTTTCCTCGCGTTTTCCTATCAGTTGATTCGTTTGATTGAAGCGGTTAAAACGCAAGTTCCAGAAGCAACGAGCCTTCTTGTCGAACAAATTGATCGACCGCAATTGGCAAAAGTGAAAGAGTGGGCTGCCACTTATGCTCATGATTTCCAAGTAGACTACGCAGCGTTCACCGCTGATTTTGCCAAAGGTTCTGCACAAAAAGCAGAAATGCTGCTCTACTTGAATCAAATTGCAAAAGAGCGTTGCGGTATTGCAACAGAAATGTTCTCACGCAATAGTGATCTATGGCAGTTGATTCAAAAGACGTTTCAAGAATGGTATCTCGGTGATGAGCGTGTGGCAGCATCGATTGGGCGTGAAACCATGCAGCCAGGTAAGAAAGGATTCTTGTCAGACGAGATTCCCATTGTACCACCTGCTGAAATGGTCGAGTTGTTCCGTACATTGAAAGAAAAAGGCTACACACTGGGAATTGGAACAGGGCGCCCTACCATCGAAACGCATGTTCCTCTCAGTGAGATGAACATACTGGAATGGTTCGACCCGAACCGCGTCGTAACTGCCTCTCACGTACTCGATGCGGAAGAAGCGTTTCCTAGCTTTGCGCCGATGTCCAAGCCACACCCTTATTCCTATATCAAAGGGTTGCTTGGACTCGATACACCGATTAGCGATGCTGTCCATTTTGCATTGCCAATCGAAAATGGGGATGAGGTGCTGATCGTCGGCGATTCACTCGCAGATTTTCTAGCGGCTCGCTCAATCGGTTGCAAGTTTGCAGCGACATTGACTGGACTGTCCGGTCAAGACGCTCGCAGCAAGTTTGAAGAGGAAAAAGCAGATTTTATTCTCGATGATGTCCGCGATATCCTTTCCATTCTGTAGATAAAAAAACTCCGCCGTATGTAGAAACGGCGGAGTTTCTTTTATTCCCAACTAATCGATTGCAGACATTTGAAGCGAAAGGCATGGATCAAAAAGGATTCGATCATGTTGAGACGTACGATTACTTCGAAAGATCCATCCTCTCGTGAAAAAAACAGGACATCCGTGTAGTCTTTGTTCCCCTCAAAATAACGCCGTACCTCTTTGACACGACCTCGCATGGACTCGGATTTAACGACAATGTGGTAGGTAGCATCCTGTTGTGAAATTTGTTCCTTGATCTCAATTTCTTTTTCATTAAAGGTATAATGGAACATTAGGGGTTCCTCCTCACCAAATAAAATAGCGCAAGTAAACATAGACATGAGCAATCAAGATAGACAGGATCATTAACGGGAAGGCGACCTTCATAAAGCTGAAAAAACCGATATGATGTCCTTCCTTTGCAGCCAAGCCAGCAACAATCACATTGGCACTAGCTCCAATCAAAGTACCGTTCCCACCTAAACACGCTCCAAGTGCAAGACTCCACCAAAGCGGCTCCAAATTGGTGATCCCGAGGGCTCCCATTTCCTTGATCATTGGAATCATGGTGGCAACGAACGGGATATTGTCAACAAAGGCAGAGGCGATGGCACTCAACCAGAGAATCAGCAGGGAGGTCTTGAGTGAATCTCCACCGGTCAGATTCATTGCTTCCGTTGCGAGCTTTTTGATCACGCCTGTTTCCACTAAACCAGAGACGAGAACAAACAGACCGATGAAGAAGAAAATCGTATTCCACTCGACTTTGCTGATCGCGTCTTCTAAATAATGCTCTCCGGTAAGGAGGAGCAAAAGAAATGCTCCAGTTAAAGCGATCGTTGCCGACTCCAAATGAAGGGCACCATGAAGCATGAAACCAATAATGGTCAAACCCATCACCGTCAAAGACTTTTTCAATAAACGGCTGTCGGTAATCTCATCACGCTCATTTAACTGCATGATTTTTGCACTCAACTCAGGTGATGTTACTAACTGCTTGCGGTAAATCAGGACCAAACAAACAACAGTTACAGCCATAATCACGATGATAACGGGGCTCAAATTCACGAGAAACTTCATAAAATCAAGCTCTGGTACTGAACTGCCAATCATGATATTCGGTGGGTCACCGATCAACGTAGCTGTTCCTCCGGCATTGGAGGCGATGATTTCACTGATTAAAAAAGGAATCGGATTAAGCTCGAGCTGGCGGGCGATGCTAAACGTCACAGGTACGATGAGAAGTACAGTAGTAACGTTGTCCAAAAAGGCGGAGGCAATGGCCGTGATCAAGCTCAGATAGACGAGGATGCGAATCGGTTTGCCTTTTGCGACCTTTGCCGCACGGATAGCCACATACTTGAATACGCCGGTCTGCGCCGTAATGGCAACCAAGATCATCATTCCGATAAGTAAGCCAAGCGTGTTAAAGTCGATATGGTGAATCGCTTGTTCCTGTGTAATGATCCCGAACAAGACCATGAGAATTCCGCCAGACATGGCGACGATGGTTCGATGTAACTTTTCGCTAATAATAAATGCATAGGTAACTAAAAAGATACCAATAGCGAATAATGCCTGATTCGTCATAAGAAGCTCCTTCCTTGGTGTGCAGAATTATCTTGTCCCATTATAGCTCTAACCAAAATCAGGGTAAAGAAAAAGACCCGGCATATGGCCAGGTCTATTCTCAGGTGAAAGGGATAACCTTACAGCTCGATTTGTGTAACGCTTTTCACTTCCGCCAGCTCGCCCATCGTATCGAGAAGCTCTGGCGTCAATGGTTTGTCGACAGAGAGCATCATGATCGCGTCTCCACCGATATCACGGCGTCCTACCTGCATCGTTGCGATGTTCACGCTGTTTTCACCCAAGATGGAGCCGACACGTCCGATCACACCTGGACGGTCATTGTGGTGAATGTAGAGCAGGTAGCCCTCAGGCGCTACGTCAATCGCAAAGTCGTCAATTTTCACAATACGCGCACCGTAACCATTAAGTCGCGTTCCAGCCACTGTGCGTGTCTCTTGCGTCGTTTTCAAGCTAACGGTCAGTAAGTTCGTAAAGCCTTTGTTTTGCGCTGCCTTTTGCTCCGTTACGGTGATGTCGCGCACTTTTGCGAGAATCGGGGCGTTCACATAGTTGACTTCCTCGCCTAGACGGAAGGACAGTACTCCTTTGAGGACTGTGCGAGTCAGCGGGGATGTGTCTACCTCTGTCAATTCACCGCTATATTTAATCGAAATCTCCGAAATGGAACCTACTGTCACTTGGGCAAGGAAATGGCCCAGCTTTTCACCTAACGTGAAGTACGGTTGGACTTTTTCCATCACATGTGCAGGGATCGAAGGCAAATTCACGGCGTTTTTGAATGGCTCGTCACGAAGAACCTTCAGGATTTCTTCCGATACGTCTACAGCCACGTTTTCCTGTGCTTCAATGGTCGAAGCCCCCAGATGTGGAGTCGTTACCACTTGTGGCAGACCTACAAGAGGGTTGTCTACAGGTGGTTCTTCTTCGAAAACGTCCAGAGCTGCCCCAGCAACTTTTCCTGCAGTAATCGCCTCGTAGAGAGCCTTCTCGTCAATGATTCCTCCGCGAGCGCAGTTGATCAAGCGAACGCCATCTTTCATTTTCGCGAATTCACGCGTGCTGATGATGTGGCGGGTTTCTTTCGTCAGCGGAGTATGGACGGTAATGAAATCTGCTTTGCGGCAAATTTCATCCACAGTTGCGTTGGTTACACCCATCTTTTCCGCACGTTCCTCGGTCATGAAAGGATCGAAGCCCATAACGGTCATGCCAAATGCTTTCGCACGCTTCGCAACCTCAGAACCGATACGCCCCATACCGATGACTCCCAATACTTTGTTATTCAACTCAACCCCTTGGAAGCTTTTGCGATCCCATGTACCGTCTACCAGCTTCTTGTGAGCTTGAGGGATGTTACGAGCGACAGCCATCAGCATGGCAAACGAATGCTCTGCAGTAGAGATGGTGTTGCCGTCTGGAGCGTTGATAACTGGAATACCTGCTTGGGTGGCAGCGTTGATATCAATATTATCGACACCGACACCCGCGCGACCGACTGCCTTCAGCTTTTTGCCGGCAGCGAGGACTTCTGCTGTTACTTGGGTTTGGCTGCGTACGAGGAGTGCATCGTAGTCGCCAATCACACTGATCAGTTCGGCAGGGGAGAGGTTTGTTTGGCGAACAACTTCTACATCAGAAGCGTCCAAGAGCTGTTGAATTCCAAATTCGCTAAGTGGATCGGTAATGAGTACTTTATACATGTGCAATGAGCACCTCCTGAGCAGCTTTTACACCAGCACCCAGCTCAACTGGAGCACCGATTTGGTGAAGCGACAATTCGATGGCAGAGATAACTTGCAGAACATCCAATGGCTCGCAATAACCCATGTGCCCGATACGGAAGATCTTGCCTTTCAGGTGCTGCTGACCCCCAGCAATCGTAATGTTGAATTGCTGCGTTAACATTTTGCGGAGAGCTTCTGCATGAAAGACTCCAGCTGGATCACAAGAAGTAACGGTCGTCGATGCGTACTGATCTTCGGCCATCAGTTTTATGTTTAATGCCCTCATCGCTGCGCGAGCCATGTCTCTCATCAGTTCATGGCGCTTTACGATAGCTGGCAAGCCTTCTTCCTCCAACATATCCAATACCTCGGCGAGACCGAAAATGAGGGATACAGCAGGCGTATACGGAGTTGTTTGCTCTGCCAAGCTTTTACGGTATGCTTTTAAGTCCAAATAGAAGGCGAGCGATTTGTTTTGCTCAATCACTTGCCATGCACGTTCACTCGCAGCGAGGAAAGCAAGACCTGTTGGCAGCATGAAAGCTTTTTGCGAGCCGGTTACCACGATATCGACACCCCACTCGTCCATTTCGCATGGAACCGCACCGAGGTTGCTTACTGCATCCACAATGAAGAGGGCGTCCGAATGTGTGCGAATGGTTTTTGCCAAGTCAGCAATCGGATTTTCAACCCCAGTGGATGTTTCACAGTAGGTTGCGAAAACGGCTTTTACCTGTGGCTTTTTTTGCAAGAATGTTTCAACCAAATCAGGTGTAACAGCTTTGCCCCAAGGAACTTCCACGCGATGGGCGATGATACCGTAACGCTCGCAAATTTTTGCAAAGCGCTCACCAAATGCACCGCTGACGAGGACGGCAGCTTCATCGCCTGGTTGAAGCGTATTTACGACGCCCATCTCCAGTGCGCTCGTTCCGCTACCTGCCAAGATGTATACATCCTGCTTGGTGCCAAAGTAAGGCTTCAGTCTTTCAGCAGTACGGGCGAAAAGGGCAGAAAATTTGCCGCTGCGGTGTCCAATCATCGGTTGGCTCATCGCCGTTTGGACACGTGGTGGAATAGGGGTAGGGCCAGGGATTCTCAAGATCATTTTGTCTGCGAACATGGTTCTCTCCTCCTAAATATGTGCATATCAAAAAAACCTCCCGTTCTCACACTGCTCCTATTACAGAACAGTGAGGGACGAGAGGCTTTGCTTCGCGGTGCCACCCTCATTCGCTCCTTTTTTCTCAAAAAAGAGCCTTGGTAGGTACATGACCTAAAAGAGATAACGGATCTACCGTTTGCGTCTACTGGGAAGGTGAACCCTCTTTTCAACGCAGCAGCTCAGAAGTGCTTAACCGTGGGAGAAACCGCCGATTCGCAGCAACCATCGGCTCTCTGGGGATTTCTCGATCACAGCGTTTCTTCGTCAACGCCGTTGTTTTATAAGGTGTTTCGTAAGATTTGTACTTACAATATCACGTCAAAATAACACCGTCAAGAATAAAAACGAGAAAAAATGAACATTATTTATTTTAAATTGATTATCGTTCGTGAATAATACTCAGTTTAACGCTTGATACATATCAAAAACGACCAAAATACGAACATTAAGATATTGACATCACAAAAAATGGAAAAAACGCATTTTAATGTTCGGTTTTTGCTGTTGCTTTTATCTTACCGAAAAATCTCAAAAGAAAGAACGGAAAATTGCCGATCAATCGTTCAGCAAAGGAAAGGAGGGCATAATGAAAAACCTCTTACATACCGAAGTACGTAAGAGGTCTCTTCCATTAGTAGATGGAATACTATTCCACTTTAATAGAGTCGGTCGGGCATCCTTCAGCAGCATCACGAACATCGTCATGCAGGATATCCGGGATTTCAACACTGTTAGAGTTGTCATCCAACTTGTTGAACGCAAGGCCCTCATCGTCGTAATCAAAGACGTCAGGAGCCGTGGCGCCACAAGCACCGCAAGCAATACAAGTATCTTTATCTACCCATGTAGTCATCGTGGTTTCACCTCCCATACCGAAGTGGTACGTCCACTATCATAGACCATTGTATGCTCTTGGTGACAAGATTTCAAGATTGAATCAGTCTAAAAATGTACGACTACTTATAAAGAGGGATTTCAGGTGCCTTCAGCACGGAGTAGAGCTGTGTATTCAAGCGTTTAAAATCTCCCGCAGATACTGCATCTGTCGCGTTCAAAATCTTCACGGCAGCGGCTAAATCCTTGATTCCTAGTGCCTGAACTTCATTAGATGCGATGAGCAAATCAAGTCTTGCAGTCAGGTCCTCCGGATTATAGCTGCTCCATTGAGTGCTTGCTGACATAGCAACAGCTGCAAGATAGGTGCGGTAATGGAACGGATATTGCTTCCACTGTGCGGTGTTAACGGTTCCAGGTAATTGCTTCGGCATAGCTTGCTTCACCACATAAGCCGATTCCCATGACGCGATGGAGTGATAAACCATTTCCTGTGCAGTTAGCCAGTTATTTTGGAAAAGTGTCAGGCTAGCTCCAATGGAAGCAGGCGTAGCCTTATTTTGATCGGAACGAATCTGCTCCATACTATCCAAATACGCCCGTACACTGTTTGTAAAGGTGGCATGAGCTTGTCTCAGCATGGGTGACGTCGGCAAGGGAACGTTTTTCTCCAGCTCTTTCCTCGTCTGGTCAGCTATTTTACTGAGCTGCTTCAAGCCTTCGGTCCGTTCACTTTCGTTCATTTGATTCCATTTATCCATCGTATCAAAATGTGCTTGCTTCAATTCAAGCAGCGGTGCATAAACGGCATAATAAAATCGGATAAAGTCCTGTTCGTTGTACAGCTTTTGCTCACGTAGCAGTTTTTCTTTTTCGGCTTCCTTTTTCTCAGCTTCGAGTACGGCGGCTTGTTCCGACTCCAGTTGTGTCTTCATATAATGGGCCCCGAAAAAAAATCCACCAACCGTGCATGCAAGTGTTATGATGATCATGTACGCCATCATAAATTCAGTTCTTTTCAATCGTTTTGTCATACTATCCTCCAAATACAATGATGCAGTTTACTTCGCTTACTTTGAGCTTTGAAAAATATAGAATGATGTAAGGAGTACCAATGAACAGTCGGAACAGTGCGGCAGAGGAGCAGGACCTTCTATGTGCGGTCGCCTTGAATGCCATGTTACCTCTGGCCAATGAACGAACGCTGCAATCAGCCTACTACATACTGCGTGGCAGAAAAGCCAATCAGACACTGCAAGATGTGCATTTGTATACCCTTTATCCGTATTATCGGATGTTTTCTCGTTTTCCAAGAGAGGATTGGGAGAAAATAGTTTCAACTTTATTTCAGGCGGGCTGGATTTTACCTGTTAATGCAGTTGGAACGAACGGGAAGCCGACCTTTACCTTTTCTGATAGTGGATTGCAGCATGCCAAACACACGTACCAAAAATATCGGTTTGATGTGTGGTTCGCACCTTTCACCCAATCCGACTTGGCGGAGCGAATCGAACCGTTTTGGAGCAGACTTCATCTTATGGTGCAGACGATCTCGCAAATGCATCATGGTGATCTCGGCTTCATTCCGGTCGTTTCGGACAAGACGGCACAGCGTTGGGTAAAAAACCAATTGGCTGATGGGGCAATGCGAAATACTTGGAAACAGCAATTGTCTGACGAGTTATATCGATTGTGGGAGCCTCTGGATGAAGGTGTGCAGGAGCTTTTATTTTGCCAACTGTCAGGAGCAGGACAAGTTGGCAAGACCATGGGACAAGTAGCAGAGATTCGCCAAACGAGTCGCAGCTATCTCATGCTGCAATTTCGATACGGACTGGCCGCGTCAATTCAGACGCTGCTTGCAGAGAGCAATCATTATCCTCTTTTATCAAAACTTGTTACAGAGTCGCACAAGCTTGATGCTCGCCTGACCGAAAGTGCTGCTCGAACGTACGCACTGCTTCAGACTGGCTGTGACAAAACAGAAATAGCGAAAAGACGACAAATGAAAGAAAGCACAATAGAAGATCATTTGGTAGAGATTGCCCTGCGCTGTCCGGAATGGGATATGACAACGTATTTGCCGAATGAGCTGGCAAAAAAGATCGTGGAGACCAGTGAGCGACTCGATACAAGCAGACTCCGGCTCATCAAGGATCAATTGGAGGCAACAGTATCGTATTTGCAGATCCGATTGGCACTGGCACGAGCGACAAGGGGGGCAAAATGAATAAACAGTTCATGTACGACAGATTAAAGCTGCATTTTGGATACGACTCATTCCGCCCCGGTCAGGAGTCTATTATTGAACGTCTACTGCATGGACGAAGTGTTCTCGGGCTGTTAGCAACAGGTGGCGGGAAATCAGTGACGTATCAGCTGCCAGCAATGCTTTTGCCGGGTCTGACCGTCGTTGTTTCCCCGTTGATCTCCTTGATGGTTGATCAGGTGCAGCAGCTCCGAGCGCGAAAAAAAATTCCGGCTACTTATTTGAACAGCATGCAGGATCAGACAGAGTCCCGCGAAATCTTAAAAGGGCTCTCGGAAGGTGCTTACAAGCTGTTGTATATTTCTCCAGAAAAGCTTCAACAGACCTATGTTCAACAAGTGTTAAAGCGGGCGAGGGTGTCTCTGATCGCGATTGATGAAGCGCATTGTATCTCGCAATGGGGACATGATTTTCGTACAGATTACCTGCGATTGCCTGAAGTCGTGAAACAATTGGGAGCACCTCCTGTTCTGGCTGTGACAGCGACTGCGACGGAATCTGTTCGTGAGGAGATTTGCAACTTATTTTCCATTGAAAAGGAAGATGTTGTGTTGCAGTCCCTTAATCGGGCGAATATCGCTTATGATCTGGTTGAAGTTGTGGAGGAAACAGACAGGCGCTCCTATGTATTTGATCAGATGAATCGTCTGCAGGGTCCAGGAATCGTTTACTGCAGCACGCGACAAGCGGTAGATGTGTTGGCTGCCTCTTATCAACTCGATGGAAAAAAACGCGTACACGGTTACCACGGGGGCATGAATAGCATGGAGAGAATGCTGATCCAGTCCCAATTCCTCGCAGGAGAGCTCGATGTTATTATTGCAACCAATGCATTTGGTATGGGAATCGACAAGCCAGATATTCGCTACGTCATCCATTATCAAATGCCAGCCAGTTTGGAGGCATACGCACAAGAAATCGGGCGGATCGGCCGTGATGGCAAGCCTGGTTATGCGCTGCTTTTATTTTCGTGGGACGATTGGCAGATTCACCAACACATGCTGGAGAAGGAGTACCCGACACAAGTGCAAGTTCAAAAATACGAGCAGTTGTGCAATACCGGAGTACCCTTGACGAATGAGGCCTTGGCGATGATGGACATATCCGAAGAAATGGGCGCACTCCTTGGCTTTTATTCGGAAAGAGTGCTGGCCTCATGCGAAGCTGCCGCTGCGGGAGAGTCGTATCCAAAGGCTCAAATGATTTGGCAGGAAACGGAAAAAAGGAAAAGCTTTAAGCAAAAAAAGCTGGCAGAAATGGTGTCTTTCGTTAGAGGAGAAAACTGTTTGCGTGCGAGCATCAATACGTATTTCAAAGAAAATGATCATCAGTTTGATCTGTACTGCTGTAAGAAATGCGGCTTAAATACGGAAGCGTATTTCCAAACGAATGACCATGCAATCACAAAGAATGAACAAATCAAATGGAATTTGCGGCAGGCGTTAGATACTCTTTTGCCGAACAAATAAAGGAGAGAAACATCGAGTGAGGGAAGATCGGCTAGAGGTGGATGAAGCCACTCTTCGGCTGAATCTATGGTTGACACAAGGAATCGTAATGGGAGTGGCTGCTGCCGGTAGCTTATTAGTGCTGGGCTGGGATGCTACTCTGTCCTTGTTTATTTTGCCAGGCTGGAATGCCGTCCTGTGGGCCGTGGTTGTAGCCGCAGGTATTATCATCGCGAGCATTGCGATGGATCGTTCCTTGCCTAAGCGATGGCAAGATGATGGCAGTATCAATGAAAAAGTTTTTGGCGCCATGTTACCATCTACCACAATTCTCGTCTGTATGGTAGTAGGGGTGGGAGAGGAATGGCTATTTCGTGGAGTCATTCAAACGCTTACCGGGAATTTTTGGAGCAGTCTTATTTTTACTCTGATCCACGTACGTTATTTGAAAAAACCACTCATGATCATAAGTGTATTTGGTACAAGCTGGATCTTGGGAGTCTTGTTTTCCTACTATCAGTCCCTATGGCCCTCGATTGTGGCTCATATCCTTATTGACGTCATGCTAGCCTTTCATTTACAAAAAACGATCAAGAAAAAGGGGGAGGAAGAGTGAATCTTGAGCATAATCCATTACCACCCCGACGCTCCCGTCATACTCGCCCTAAAGCGTCGTTCTCGTTTAAAAAGTGGATTCAACCTGGATTGTACTTGTTTGGATTCGTCTTTTTCGGGTTGATTGGTCTTGAGTTGTACAGGGCCAATATCCCACACGAGTCAGCAGCTACTGGTAGTGTTGAAGTGAAGGATGTTAGCAAAGCGATTACCGCTTCGCAAGGAAGCAAGGCAGGGGAAAAGGAGCCAGCATCCGTCGTTCTTCCTTCTGCTCCTGATCCCAATGCAAGCGCGAACACCCCGCCTGCCAAAGCAAAAACGACCGAATCAAAACCAGTTGAGCCTGTAGTGAAGGCGACCCCAAGCGTTCAGACACCTGCAGTGAGCCCAGTCCCAGCCCAAACTACGACTGGTACACTAGTAAACAAGCCAAACCAGATCGCGAGTCCTTCTGCTACTAAAGTAGCTACACCGGGAAAGCAAGCTTCAACACCGTCTACAACAAAGTCAAAGGTCGTCAAGCATGTGGTGAAGAAGGGTGAAACGTTGTTTATGCTGTCACGAAAGTACTACGGAAATAATTCGAACGTAAGACGAATTGCAACATACAACGGGCTTCATTCAGAAGCAGGGCTCGTCGAAGGGAAAATTGTTTTGGTTCCCCTCGTTCAGTAATGAGATCGTGCTTCACTGGCAATGCTATCGGGAAAAGGATAAGCAGGTGGATGCAAGTGGAGTATGATACGGTCATCGTCGGCGGCGGGATTGCAGGGCTTCAAACTGCGATTCAACTTGCAAGATGCCTTCGGCGCGTTGCAGTCATTGACATGCCAGCTGGTCGATCAACAATCGCCAAAGCCTACCGAAACATTCTCGGATTTTCGGAGGGGGTTAGTGGCGATTTTTTGCGTCAAGCGGGCAGGGAGCAAGCACAAAAATACGGCGCAACCTTGATAACAGATGAGGTAACCCAGCTTTCTACGGACCCAAGCGGTTTATTTTCGATAGGTACGAAAAGTGGCATACATACGCTTACTTCGCGAACGCTGGTTTTGGCAACCGGCATTCGTGATCCGTTCCCAGCGATCCCTGGCTTTTCCGAGTGTGTAGGGGTATCGATTTTCTTGTGTCCCGACTGTGACGGCTATGAAACAGTCGAGAAAGATACGGCAATCATAGGAGCGGGTCCTCAGGCTGTTTCGATGGCGGACGAACTTATTTACTATACAAGCAGGTTAACAGTCATAAACCATGCAGAAGTGCAGGTGGATACGCAGGCTCTCTCTGGACTTAGCAAGCGAGGGATAATGTATCGAAAAGAAAAAGTATGTACCCTTCATCATACGGCGGGTCAATTGCAGGAAATCGAGCTCTCTTCGGGTGAACGGTTGTCTGTGGAAAGAGCATTTCTTGCTTTTCCTGGTGCTCATGCATTGACAGAGCTTTTGCGTGGTTTTTCCGTGCAAATCCTCGAAAAGGGCCACATCCATACGAATCCGCGAACAAAAGAAACGGATCATCCCAACATCTGGGCGGTTGGCGATATCAATGAGCATTCTCAACAAGTGTCGATTGCCATGGGAGATGGAACACAGGCTGCTATTTGGATTCAAAAGCGGCTGCGTGAATATGAGACGTAGAAAAACGCCTGATTCTGGGCGTTTTTTCATGTACAAACCTTTATGAACGAGAAGGAACCCGAACTAGCAGAGCCAAATATAAATACAGAAAAAGAACAATGAGGGGGAACTTTTCCTGGGAAAGCGCAGGAAATGACAGGCAACAACAAAGTTTCTTTTTTCATGAGTTGATTCGACATCGATAAGCGAATGCTGTGTAGGTGTCATGGTAGCTTTGTTCCCGTAAATAAATGTGATATGATAGGACTACCCCGTATTTTCCAGTCCATCAAAAAATGGATGAATGCCAACAGGTATTCGCCGGAGAATGTGGAGAACTCTTACAGGCTTACCATCATATTTTGTAGTACGACTGGATGGCGAGGAGGGACAGTCATGCGTGTTGAACGCCTTGGTCAAGATAAAATACGAATCTTTTTAACTTTTGACGACCTCTCAGAGCGCGGGATAGAAAAAGAAGACATGTGGCGTGACATTCCTAAAGTTCATGAACTGTTCAACGACATGATGGAACAGGCTTATCACGAATTAGGGTTTGAGGTATCAGGGCCTGTTGCAGTTGAAGTGTTCGCCTTGCCAGCTCAGGGAATGGTCGTAATCGTAACGCGTGGCAAGACGGGCTCAAAGGACGGGAAAGAGGAAGAATTCGAAGACGAGGATGTATACGAGCTAGAGGTCACGTTGGAAGAAAGCGATTTAATCATGTATGCCTTCCGGGACTTTGAGCATATGGTTGAAGCCGCCCACCGCATTAACGCTCTTTTGACCAATGGCGGAGCTGCCTACTTCTACCAGGGGAAATATCATCTGGTGCTGGAGGAAGTCGACTTGGATCAGGAGCGTTATCACAAACTAATTGCGATCCTCTCTGAGTACGGAGAAGCGACGCCGATAACGATTTATGTGTTGGAGGAATACGGGAAAGTGATCGTTGCCGACGATGCTGTAAAAGAAATATGCAGGCATTTCACGTAATCAAAAAAGAAATGTCTGGGAATATAAAACAGCACCTAGTCAACCAACTAGGTGCTGTTGCTGTCTGTACAGATTATGCTAGGCCTTCAAAAAAGTCAGCTTCTTTACCTTGAAGGGTATAGTTCGGAAGGCTGTGCCAAGCCAAGATGTAATGGTTGTTTGGCGGAACAGAATGGTGCTCGCCTTTTGTTACACCTGGGAAAACGCGTTCTACTGAGAGGTGTTGTGTCCTATGTGCCCGCAAGGCATCTGCTACTTTTTGCATATATTCAGGTGCGTGAATGATCGTCGTAATGCTCTCGATTGGATCCGTAAAGGGAGGCTTCATCGTACCAAATCCTTCGTCGGATGAACGAGTCGCATAATAAAGCTTTCGTACGCTCGTATCTGGGCCTAAAGAAAGGACAGCCTGGGTGGTTGCATGACTAATCGCCAAATGGTCAGGATGTCCGGAGATGCCATGCGGTGCAAACGTGACGACAATTTCCGGTTGGATCTGGTGAATAGCCTGATGGATACGAGTAACGAGCTCATCTAC
This sequence comes from Brevibacillus sp. AF8, assembly GCF_021270385.1. Taxonomy (NCBI): domain Bacteria; kingdom Bacillati; phylum Bacillota; class Bacilli; order Caryophanales; family Paenibacillaceae; genus Brevibacillus; species Brevibacillus sp. AF8. Next base: position 345,286 of record NZ_JAGQDN010000002.1, read on the forward strand.
GGGCACTGTGTTTAGGAACTTATCCTGATATTCCCAGACGTCTACTTGATCGAACCCAAGAATGGCACAAGCGTCGCGAAGCTCTTGCTCACGAAATCGGGGGAGTTCTTCTGGTGTGCATAACGGGGGGTCACCAGCTTTTCCTGCTTGCCCTTTTGTTGCACACAAGAGATGAGTGCTGGCCATTTTGGTCTCACTATATTTGGAAATGGAAATCCCACAAGCAAACGTTTCATCATCGGGATGGGCAAAAATAAACAAGATAGACTTTTTTTTCATAAAAACACCTCCATGAATAAACTTCCACATTACGTTATCCATTATGGCATAAATTCACTAATCCTGTAATGAAAGAAACAAGTTTGGGGACAATACAAGCATGGCTGGACGTGCATTTGAAGCAATTTGTACAAAATGTAGTCTGTAAAAGCGATTTCAAAATGGATGGGAAATAATTGAATGATTATGCAAAACAAGGCACGAAAACGTTTTCGAAATGGAAAAAAAACATTTTTAAGCTTCTCATAAATGATACAAGCGTGTATACTAAAGGCGGCATTGACCGAAAACATTTTTGAGGTGGTAAGTAATGGGTAATCAAGACGTGGTAACCGAAAGCACCGAAGGGAAAGAAAAGCAAGAATCATTGAACTTGCTCCATTCAACTCAAACGGTGATCAAGGAAGCACTGGAGAAACTAGGTTACCAAGAATCGATGTTTGAACTCTTGAAGGAACCGCTACGCGTTTTGACTGTACGTATTCCGGTTCGCATGGATAATGGCGAAGTAAAGGTATTTACGGGCTATCGTGCACAGCACAACGATGCAGTAGGTCCGACCAAGGGGGGCATTCGTTTCCACCCGGAAGTTACTGAGGATGAAGTTAAAGCACTTTCTATCTGGATGAGCCTCAAAGCAGGTATCGTCGATCTGCCATATGGCGGTGGTAAAGGCGGTATCATTTGCGACCCGCGTGAAATGTCCTTCCGCGAATTGGAAAGACTGAGCCGCGGTTACGTTCGCGCAATCAGCCAGCTTGTGGGCCCTACTAAAGATATTCCAGCTCCGGACGTCTTTACGAACTCACAAATCATGGCATGGATGATGGACGAATATAGCCGTATCCGTGAATTTGACTCGCCTGGTTTCATTACGGGTAAACCAATTGCGCTGGGTGGTTCCCATGGCCGCGAAACAGCAACTGCAAAAGGTGTAACCATTTGCATCCGTGAAGCAGCGAAGCGTCGCAACATCGATGTAAAAGGTGCTCGCGTAGTTGTACAAGGCTTTGGTAACGCTGGTAGTTACTTGGCAAAATTTATGCATGATGCAGGCGCTAAAGTTGTAGGTATCTCTGATGCATACGGCGCGCTGCATGATCCAAACGGTTTGGATATCGACTACTTGTTGGATCGTCGTGATTCCTTTGGTACAGTTACAAAACTGTTCAACAACACGATTACCAACAAAGAGCTTCTTGAACTGGAATGCGACATTTTGGTTCCTGCAGCGATCGAAAACCAAATCACAGCTGCAAACGCTCACAACATCAAGGCGTCAATCGTAGTAGAAGCGGCAAATGGCCCAACTACACTGGAAGCGACTAAAATTTTGACTGAGCGTGGAATTCTTCTGGTTCCAGACGTACTTGCTAGTGCTGGTGGTGTGACTGTTTCCTACTTCGAGTGGGTACAAAACAACCAAGGCTACTACTGGTCTGAGGAAGAAGTAGAAGAGAAGTTGGAAAAAGTAATGGTTCGTTCGTTTGAAAATGTATACTCCATGTCCCAAACTCGTCGCATTGATATGCGTCTGTCTGCTTACATGGTTGGTGCCCGCAAAATGGCTGAGGCTTCTCGCTTCCGCGGTTGGGTATAATTTTTCAAACAACCCTCCATATATTGAGAAAACATGGCTCCGCCTTTTGGCGGGGCCTTTTTTATTGGGGCGTGTGATGTGGCTGTGGTGGAGAGAAGAATATTTCCATGCTAGGCTCCAGGCTCCGTCCTGCTGGGGGCTGAGACTGTCCACTCCGAAGGGATTCGCGGGGAAACGCAAAAGTGGTAGCCGCTTCGTCGCGAGGGCACGTTGCGTTTCTTTTGCCCGCGAATCCCTTCTCCGCTTGGTAGGACTCCACAAGTCGCTACGCCTGGAAATATTCTTCTCTGTAGTAACTGATCACATTCTTCAATCTTTTAAGGCATTTAAAACTCGGTAAAACATGGATAGTTCGTAGAGGAAACAGGAGAAAAAAGCGAAGATCTTAGGTACACCGACCGAGACGAAATGCAAAAAGCGAAACACGCTCTTAAGCGTCCACCTCTGAAACACATCCTGAAGGGACAACTTTGGACGCGATTTCGCTTTTTGCATGGAGTCGTGCAGTCAATCCCCAGCGGGTGACCCTAGAATCTGAGCGTTTTCTCCTGTTTCCTCCCACCACTACAGCACCGTTCAAGTTCTGTTTTTAAGGAAAAAAAAACCTCCTGAAGAATCAGGAGGCTGTAGTCCTATTATTTAGTGGTCGAACAACTGCTGCAGTTCTTTGAAAGTCCGTGTTTTTTGCAGCGTTACAATTAGTTTGAGACGAGCCTTTTGCCCGTTCAAGCCGTTGGAGAAGATGATGCCCATCTCTTTTAGTTTGCGGCCTCCACCTTCATAGTCATAGATATCCTGCACCTGTCCATTGTAGCAGCGGGAGACGAGCACGATCGGTACGCCTTTGTCGAGAAGTTGCTGCAGGGTAGGGATGATAGCGGGTGGAAGATTTCCTAATCCAAACGCCTCTACGACGAGTCCATCAATGTGCTGCTCCAATAAAAACTGTAGCCAAGCAGGCTCCATGCCAGCAACTGCTTTGATCAGCGGCACATTCGCATCAGCTTGCGTGATGGCATAATGCTCTCGATCCAACGGAGCATGGTGGTATTGCACACTTTTTTTCGCAATGGTTCCAATCGGTCCGTATTGTGGCGACTGGAAGGTAGCGACATTGCTCGTGTGTGTTTTCGTTACGTGACGTGCCGCGTGAATTTCGTCATTAAAAACAACGATAACACCTTTGTTCAAACTGTCGGTGTCTGCGGCTGCACGAACGGAAGAAATGAGATTGACGGGACCGTCAGCACCAAGCTCATTGCTGCTGCGCATGGCTCCAGTCACGACAATCGGGACGTTGACCGACAAAGTCAGATCGAGGAAGTATGCGGTCTCCTCCAACGTATCAGTCCCGTGGGTAATAACAATGCCATCATAATGATCTTGTTGAAAGGCTTCCTCAATATAGAGTCGCAGTTGATTCATGATCGCAGGAGTCATATGAGGGCTAGGTAGGTTGAGTACATTTTTCATGGTGACATCCGCGTGTTTTTCTAAAAAAGGAAGGATTTTGTTGACAGCTTGATCATCCAATGGCTTTACGCCTTCTGAGTCATCGACAGACATGGCAATCGTACCGCCTGTGTTCACTACCAAAATTTTTTTTGACATGATCTCTCTCCTGTAGCGGGTTTTCATCAACCAGTATTCATGGTACGATGAACAATAGCCTTGTGTAAAGGAGTAATAAAAGATGATTGCTTTGATCGGCGCGGCAGTTGCCCCCGGTATCGCCATCTTAAGTTACTTTTACCTGCGTGACAGTCTCGAACCGGAGCCGATTTCGATGGTAATCCGGTCGTTTATCTTTGGTATGTTGCTGGTCGTACCCATTATGGTACTTCAGTACATCATGCAGAATGAATGGAACTGGCGGGATGGCATTGTCGCGGAAGTTTTCCAATCCGCTGTCGTGGAAGAATTTTTTAAATGGATGGTCATCTATTTTACGGTTTATAAACATTTGGAATTTGATGAGCCATACGATGGAATTGTTTATGCAGTTGCGGTGTCACTTGGTTTTGCTACGTTGGAGAATTTGTTCTACCTTATTATCAATGGAACGAATATCGCCATCTGGCGTGCCTTTTTGCCGGTATCCAGCCACGCGTTGTTTGCGGTGTGGATGGGATATTATCTCGGACGGGCCAAGTTTTCCAAGGACGCCAAACATGAGCGGCTTTTTTTATGGATGTCGATTACCTTGCCGATCGGCTTGCATGCCCTGTACAATGTGATTTTTTTGGCGGTGCAAAACTGGTTGGTAGTGATTGTGCCATTCATGCTTGTTTTGTGGTGGCAGGGCTTAAAAAAGGTACAAAGAGCACACGATTTCGGTTCTAAAAATCTCTCTTCACGTCCACAATAGACGGTAAGGAGGAGTCGTACGTGCTAAAAGCTGATCGAGCAAAAGTGACCATTCAATGCAATGTATGTGGAGAAAAGTTTACACTACGTGGCCAGCGAGAACCTGGAGGACAAATAGAAACAGGGTTCAAGCAGTGCCTGTGTGACAACGACAAGCATTTTCGAATTGACGAGTCCTGATCTTTTCCATTCCCAACTGAAAAAGCGTGACCAATCTATGTGGGCCGATGCAAATAGCATCGGTCTTTTTCTATATCCAGATTTTCATGCATAATCCATTCTTCCTCCACCAACACTATGCAAAGATTTCAATACATGCCAAGGAGGATTCAGCCGTGCGTACAATCTGGATCGCAGGTGTGTTGGTGATGTTGGTAGCAGCGGGCTTGAATGGATACAAGGTTGTCTGGAAGGAAAAGAATGCAGCTGCTGTACACGAAGAACAGATGGCTGCACCTGCTGCAAAGAATCAGACGGCCAAAACCAAAGCCAGCTTTCATCCTTCAAGGGTCTCTGACAATGATTTGAAAATCATGGCAAATGCTGTTTACGGAGAGGCAAGAGGAGAGCCGTTTGAAGGGCAAGTAGCTGTCGCAGCCGTTATTTTAAACCGCGTCAAGAGCCCTTCGTTTCCTGATACGCCCTCGGCTGTGATATTCGAACCACGCGCTTTTACAGCAGTTGCTGATGGTCAAATATGGCTTACACCTAATGAAAGTGCGATGAAAGCAGTGAAGAACGCACTAAACGGCTGGGACCCGTCGGGAGGCTGCACGTACTATTTCAATCCAGATACAGCAACGTCCGGTTGGATTTGGACCAGACCGCAGGTTAAAAAGATCGGGAAACACATCTTTTGTAGATAATGGATGCGTAATCAAAGGAGGAGTGGCAAGGGATGGTATATGGAGCAACAGCACGCGTGTTATTTCCCGTTGCCCTGGTCGCCTTAATAGGCGCTGGCGTGTGGGGATATCAGGAGCACAATGAGAAGAACTCGGTCTTGATCAAAGCGGAAAACTCATACCAAAGGGCTTTCCACGATCTCACTTATCATGTGGACAAGCTGCATGATGAGCTTGGCAAATCACTGGTGGTCAACTCTCGCAGACAAATGACTCCCATCTTGACGAATGTCTGGCGCCTTTCCTATGCGGCACAAGCGGATGTCGGACAACTGCCATTGACCCTGATGGCATTTAACAAAACAGAAGAAATGCTGTCGAGGGTTGCGGATTTTTCCTATCGTGTCGCTGTGCGTGACTTGGACAAGCAGCCGTTGAGTCAGAGTGAATACAAGACATTGAAGAGCCTACACACACAAGCACAGGATATCCAGAATGAGCTGCGCAAGGTACAAACCGTCGCGATGGACAAACAATTGAGATGGATGGATGTCGAGACGGCATTGGCCTCTAATAAAAACAAAGAGGACAATACCATCATCGACGGATTCCAAACCATTGAGAAAAAAGTGCAGGAATACCCTGATTTAGACTGGGGCGTCGGAATACAGAGTCTCGACAAGAAAAAGCAGCAGCGAATCAAAGGGATCGATGGCAAACCAGCCACCAAAGAGGAAGCAGAGAAGAATGCACTGGCGTTTCTCGGGTTGAAGCCAGGAGATGCGAAAGTAGAAGTAAACGATAACGGCAAGGGGCAGGAATACTCAGCGTATAGCGTACGTGTCACGCCAAACGGGCACAAGACGGCCATTAACCTCGATGTCACCAAACGCGGTGGAAAAGTTGTTTGGATGATGAACGAGCGTGGAGTTGGCGAGGAGAAGTTGGACATGAAGCAGGCCGAAGAAAAAGGTCGCGTGTTCTTGCGCAACCATGGATTTGACAATATGCAGGTCTCTGAGATTGACAGCTACGACCGCAACGCGCTCTTTACGTTTGTGCCAGTTCAGGATGGCGTCAGAATTTATCCGGACGGGGTGGTCGTCGAAATCGCGTTGGACAACGGAGAGGTTACTGCCTATAATTCGACGGAGTATCTGTTTAATCACAAAAAGAGAATTCTCTCCGAGCCGCGCCTCTCCAAAGAAGAAGCAAGGAAAAAAGTCAATCCGAGCGTAAAAGTGACGGATCAGCGACTTGCTCTTATCGAAGGGAAAAACGATGGAAAAGAAGTACTGACGTGGGAAATGACAGGGAGCTTTGAAGGAAATTCGTACATGGTCTACATCAATGCCATGAACGGAGAAGAAGAAGAAGTTGTGAAAATGGAAACGGGATCGGGACAGAACGAGGGACAATAGTGTTAAAAAAATAGGGGGAAAGCTAGTTTTTTAGCGGCTTTCCCTATTTGCTGATTCGAAACAAAAGGGTATATAATGGAAAGGGTGATAGGAAGGGGAGGAACAGTTACTTTATGATGCTTCCACGAATAGGACAAACAATAAGACTAAACTTCACGAGTTCCTCAGAAGAAACGGAGCTGCAAACTTTCAAAAGCCGTGTGGCCGATTTGAAGGATGATGTAGCTTCCATCGAGCTGCCAACCAGCGAAAACACTGGACGGACTGGGGTATTTCAACCAGGGACACCATGCTTGGTTTGGTATGTTGGCGAGGATGGCTCACGCTATGAATTTCGCTCTGCAATTATCGGCAGGGAAAACAATCACATTCCTGTACTGCTTCTGCAACTGCCGGCTAAAGAGGAGATTGTGCGCACACAGCGACGAAACTACTTGAGAATTGACACTACGTTAGACATCGCAGTCAAACTGGATGATCCGATTCGACGCTATCATTTTCTAGCACGAACGTTAGATATCAGTGGTGGTGGGCTGTCTTTTAGCTGTGAGGAAAGCTATCATTTGAAGGAAAAAGACAACTTGCACGTCTGGATTTCCCTTCCAAGTAAAAATGGACAGGTTCAACATGCTTTTGTTGAGATGGAAATCGTCAGACAAAAACCGGCGGAAGAAAAAGGTTTGCACCAATGGATTTCGGGTAAGTTCACCCAAATCAGCGAGCAAGATCGGGCAAAAGTGGTTAGAGCGTGTTACGAGAGACAGCTAGAGCTTCGCAAAAAAGGCGTTGTAGATTGACGCTTCATCAGAGGAAGTGACCCTATTGACCAGTCAGTACAACGATCGTTTTCGGAGCTTTTCCAAACGGGTAGAAAAAGGCATCATGATTGGAATTGTCGTATGTGCGATTGTACTGACCATAGGCGAGGTCCTCATTCAGTACGTACCCGCTAGACTAGTATTAATCGAAACAGAGCGCTTGGAAGGCGTGTCCAGAGAGCCCTAAAGGTTTGCGCATGCTTCCATACTATGGTACTATTATAGATAACATAGAAAACGGTCTTGGATCGTTTTTTTTGTAGACCGCTAGTGGTCACAGCCAAATTCGAAAAACGCAATATCGTTTTTCATCACACAAAGAATGGGAAAGGGCTTCGACAGAAGCTTTTCTTGTTTTATTCCCATCCGAACTAACGTACATAGCAGGTGAGAAGTAATGAACATTGCCATTGATGGACCAGCGGGAGCAGGCAAAAGTACTGTCGCCCAAAAAGTAGCGGGACAACTGGAATACGTGTACATTGACACGGGTGCCATGTATCGTGCCCTTGCTTGGGCAGTCCACCACCATCAGCTCCCTATCAGCGACGAGTCTGCAGTTTCCGAACTTTTGCAAAAAAACAAGATTCAACTGATTCGGGAAAACGGACAGCAACATGTATACTGGAATGAAATCGATGTCACGAGCTGGATCCGTTCCACAGAAGTGAGCCAGTACGCCTCCATTGTAGCGAGCTACGGTTCCGTCCGTGAACAAATGCTTGTGCTCCAGCGACGCTTGGCAACCCAAGGCAATGTCGTCATGGACGGCAGAGATATCGGTACCCATGTTTTGCCTGATGCTGATGTGAAGATATTTCTGACGGCCTCCATCCAAGAGCGTGCAGAACGCCGCTGGAAGGAACTACTCGCAAAAGGTACCCAGACAGACTTGGCTGAGCTGGAAAAAGAAATCGAAGAGCGAGATCGACGGGACATGCAGAGAGAAGTCGCACCGTTGCGTCAGGCGGAAGATGCCGTTTTGGTAGACACAACAGGAATGACCATTGATCAGGTGGTCGATCGCATCTTGCAAATCTGCGAGCGAACGGGAGAGTCAACCCATTGAGTTACTATCGTCTATTCAGAGGTTTTTTTCGCATCATTTTTTCGCTTGTCTTTCGTTGGCAAGTGATCGGGCGTGAACATATACCTAAGGAAGGCCCAGTGATCCTTTGTGCTAACCACATTTCTTTGTGGGATCCACCTCTTCTCGGGGGTGGCATCGAGCGTCAGGTTCATTTCATGGCCAAAGAAGAGCTGTTCAAAATTCCGGTCTTATCCTTTCTCATTACCAAATTCGGTGCATTTCCGGTCAAACGGGGTGCAGGAGATCGTGCGGCCATTCGTACGACTCTCAAATTGCTTGAAGATGGGAAAATCTTTGGAATCTTTCCTGAGGGAACCCGCAGCAAAACAGGGGAACCAGGGGAAGCGATGCCGGGTGTGGCAATGTTCGCGCTCAAATCAGAAGCTGCGGTCATTCCGGTTGCCATTATCGGGCCATATCGACCGTTTCGTTCCATTAAGATCGTATACGGAAAACCGATCGATCTTGCTCATTTGCGTGAGGCTAAGTCCAGCGCAGATACATTGAAGGAAACGAGCGACCTGATTATGGAGCACATCAAGCAATTACGGAACCAGCATCTCTCTTAGCAAACGGTATAGAATTGCTAAAGGGAAGAATACTAAATCTGCTGGAACTTACTGGCTTCATCAGTACTAACTGCCAGCCATCAGGCGACAGTTAAAAATATACATGCTCCCGCTTCGTGTAGTGAGGTTGTATACAACCTGTACATAGACGTTTGGGACTGGATGGTATTAAGGAGGTCTTTTGAATGATGGAAGAAACGAACGTAAGCTTGACGGATGCAACAACCATTTCTGTAGGAGATGTCGTAAAAGCAACCGTAACAAAAGTTGAGGACAAACAAGCGCTTGTAGATCTAGGCTACAAGTACGATGGTCTGATTCCTATCAGCGAACTGTCTCCACTGCATGTTGAAAAGGTATCTGATGTAGTAGCAGTTGGTGATACTTTCGAAGTGAAAGTCATCAAGCTAAACGATGAGAAAGAAGAGCTCGTTGTTTCCAAGAAAGCAGTAGCGATGGAATCCTCGTGGTCTGATCTTGAGCAAAAAATGCAAGCGGGTGAAATCATTGAAGCGACCGTGAAAGAAGTAGTGAAGGGCGGCCTTGTTGTTGATGTAGGCGTTCGCGGCTTCATTCCGGCTTCCATGGTAGAGCGTCATTTCGTTGAAGATTTCTCTGATTACAAAGGCAAAACATTGGCTTTGAAAGTAGTAGAAATGGATAAGGAAAAGAATAAAGTCATCCTGTCCCACAAAGCGGTTTTGGAAGACGAAGCAAAAGTGCAAAAGCAATCCATTATGGATAAAATCCAAGTGGGTCAAGTATTGGAGGGAACGGTTCAGCGCATGACCGATTTCGGCGTATTCGTGGATATCGGTGGTGTTGATGGATTGGTTCACGTATCTGAACTTGCTTGGAACCGTGTAGATAAGCCGTCCGATGTTGTGAAGGAAGGCGACAAAGTACAAGTGAAGGTCCTCAAAATTGACCGCGAAAACGAGCGCATTGGCCTTAGCATTAAGGAAACGCAAGCAGGTCCATGGGCGAGCGTTGCAGAAGATTTCAAAGCGGGCTCTATTTTGAATGGAACGGTAAAACGTTTGGTGTCCTTCGGTGCATTTATTGAGCTGGCTCCTGGAATCGAAGGCCTCGTACACATCTCCCAGATTGCAAATCGCCGGGTGAATACACCGAGTGAGGTGCTGAAAGAGGGCCAAGAAGTACAGGTGAAGGTTTTGGATGTTGTTCCACAAGAACAGCGTATTAGCCTGAGTATCCGTGCAGTCGAAGAAGACCGTGTGGAGCAGGCAGAACGCGCGAGCAAGCGTGAACAGCAACAATTCACGCAGGAAAATAACCAACCAATGGGCGTGACATTGGGCGAGTTGTTCGGTGATCTGAAAGACAAGTTTAAGTAAGATAAAAGTAGGATTCATGGGGATACGCTCTGGCGTATCCCTTTTTTCTGGGAGTGAAAGCTAGGAGGGGTACAATGGATCGTCGTTCGATTAGAAAACTGGACCATATTCGAAACGCTCTTGTCACCGGGGAAGATAGTGCGAATAGCTTTGATGATGTTAGCTTTGTTCCGAACAGCTTGCCGAATGCAGCGTTTGCTGAAACCTCACTGGACACCGAGATCGCATCTTTGCGACTCTCCTCACCGATTATAATTAATGCGATGACGGGTGGAGCTGGTGGGACTACGCAGATCAATCAAAAACTGGCGATCATTGCGAGAGAACGAAATCTGACTATGGCTGTTGGCTCACAAATGGCCGCTCTGCGTGATCCAGATGTTATGGATAGCTATCGGATTGTCAGAAGGGAGCATCCACAGGGGATCTTGTTTGCAAATGTAGGGGCAGAGGCAACAGTGGAGCAGGCAATAGCAGCTGTGGAGATGATTGAAGCGAACGGACTGCAAATCCATCTGAATGTCATGCAAGAGCTGCTGATGCCTGAGGGGGACCGGGATTTTCGCGGCTATCTTGAGCGGATACAAGCAATCAGGGAGAGTCTGGATGTGCCGGTTATTGTCAAAGAAGTCGGTTTTGGAATGGCGAAGGAATCAATCGAGAAGCTCATAGGAATCGGAATCAGAACAATCGATGTGGGTGGAAGAGGCGGAACAAATTTTGCTCAGGTCGAAAATATGCGAAGTGATCAACCTCAGGTCATGTTCGAGGATTGGGGATTTACGACGGTGGAGAGCTTACTGGAAGCGAATGCTATCGGTCATTCAGGAATGTCGTACATAGCAACTGGTGGTGTTCGTCATGGACTCGATGTTGTCAAAGCAGCTTCTTTAGGTGCGTCCGCTGTTGGAATGGCAGGGGCAATGCTGCGTCTGGTTCAACGCGAATCTCTGGAAGAGTGCTTGTCTACCGTCGACAGATGGCATCATCAAATTCGTGTGGCGATGACCGCACTAGGAATGAAAGGTCTGGCTGAGGCCGTTTGTACTCCTGTAATGATCACGGGTAAAACAGCAGAGAGAGCTAAGCTTCGTCACATGCAATTAGAGGAACTGGCGCAACGTTAAGTAGTGGACGAGCATTCGATTCATGAAATTTCCTTGGTTGAGGCATACTTTGGGGAGACAACCATCATTTTGAGGAGATGAACATGAACGAGGGAACCGTTGCGATCCTTATCCAGTGGTCTTTGCTGTGTCTGGTATGGATGGGAAGCTTTGACTTTCAGCTACGAAACATGAAGATGGAACGCAGACGAGTGCTCGCAGCGATCAGCGCATTTTTAATTTGTACGTTTGTTAGCTGGGAAATCTATTTTGCCCCCATTCAAGTTAGTCTGAGTGGAACGATATTGCCACTGATCGCAAGCATTTTCCTTTACACCAAGCTCACGTCCAAAATACGCAGATTGTACGTGCTGAGTGCGCTGGCAACGGCCCTTTTGCTATTTTGGCTGCGCTGGCTGTTTTTTACCGATCCGATCTTGCTGTTTTGGGATGAGAGGATCATCGTACCCGCTGTTGGAGTCAGTACGATTTTTTTGATGAGCAGAACAAATCTGGGACAGCTGTTTCAGCTTATGCTCGCTATGCCTCTGGCAGATGCGATACATTCGCTATATTTTTGGAAATTGTCGGGTTCCTGTCATTGGGGATCGGAGTATGCGCAAGATTTGCTGTGGAGTAGCCTATCTCTATGGGCTCTCGTCAGCATAGTCTGGTCTGCGATTCGTCGTATCCTTGGTAGAACTGAAACAGAGTCTTCTCATTCCGATACGGGTAGGTGACGCTAGGGTGTTGAAGGGATTGCTAGCTTATGATTATGTTTTTCCGTTAGTTCTCGGTTTCCTATTCGGCATTATGTGCCGGATTCATCTTTTGCGCACGGATTATCGACAATATCCAACTTATCCGCACGGAAAAATTATTCACGTTTCACTAGGGGTGATCGCATCCGCGCTCGGAGCGTTAGCGATGCCTGCGCTGCTCAAGGAGAATTACACGGCAGTCACATTTTTGACGTTGGCTGCTCAACAATTCCGTGATGTCAGGAACATGGAACGCACTACGCTCAACGAGATCGATAAACAGGAGCTGGTTCCCCGTGGAGGCCCCTATATCGAAGGGATTGCCATGGTGTTTGAAGGACGCAATTACATGGTCATGTTTACCTCATTGGTGACAACGACGGCGACCATTCTCTTTCATTGGTGGGGGGGTGTCATTGCAGGTGTCATCGCCTTATTGATTTCTCGCAAGCTGCGCTCTGGAAAAACATTATCGCTGATTGCAGAGATCGAGCCGGGAGAAGTGAGAATGGAAGGAAGAGACTTGTATGTGAACGACATTTACATCATGAACGTCGGGTTGGCAAATGCCCAAGAGATCATACGCGAGCAAGGCGTGGGCTTTGTTCTGACACCGAGGGATGCCAATGCCAAGGTCACGATTGCCCATCCAGGTCAGCGGCAAGCAATTTTGCACGATGTTGCGACGCAACTCGGCGTATATACAGATACGGGAGAGCCATCGCTAACACCTTTGGTAAAACGTGATATAAAGTCAGGGAGACTGGGTGTATTTTTATTGCCGCAAGAAAAAGATGTGGAACGTGCAACGTCCGTCATTCGTGCAGTCCCGATTCTCGAAAGCGTCTTCCGAATGCCAACGAAGACTAGAATCGTGAAAAAGGAGCTGTAGGCCATGACAGGAGTAATCTTGGCGGTGATTACCACGAACAAAGACAGGATAGCGGGTGGTGTGCCGATTTTTATCGAGTCTACTACCGAGAAGATGCAACAAACAGCCTTCACGCTGGAAAAGATACTAGACGGGATGGTGCATGAAGTAAGCGCCGATACCCTTATCATTGTTCGGCATAAGTAGTGTATGGTATGATTAGCTAGTCAAAACGTAAAATGAGAGAGAGTGTTGTTGATTATGGGATTACCAGTGGTAGCCATTGTGGGGAGACCCAACGTGGGGAAATCCACGATTTTTAACAGATTGATTGGCGAACGAGTCGCGATCGTGGAGGATATGCCGGGAGTAACCCGTGACCGCCTGTACGGGAAAGGTGAATGGTTAACTCATACTTTCCATGTGATTGATACCGGTGGAATTGAGTTTGGCGAGACCGACGAGATTCTTACACAGATGCGTTACCAGGCAGAGCTTGCGATTGACGAAGCAGATGTCATCATTATGATTGCAGATAGCCGTACAGGTGTGACAGATGCGGACGTTGAACTGGCACGAATGCTGAATCGGACAGGAAAACCTGTCGTACTCGCGGTGAACAAAGCGGATAATCCGGAAATGCGTGCGGATATTTACGATTTTTATTCCCTGGGCTTGGGCGAGCCATTCCCTGTCTCGGGTAGCCATGGTCTTGGCTTGGGCGATATGCTGGAAGAAGTGGTTCAGCATTTCCCAGCAGAGGATGACGAAGAGAAAAGAGATGATGTCATTCGTGTATCCATCATCGGTCGTCCAAACGTCGGGAAGTCTTCCTTGACGAATGCGATTCTAGGTGAAGAGCGAGTCATTGTCAGTGATGTTGCCGGAACGACCCGTGATGCGATCGACACGCCATTTGAGCGTGATGACCAAAGCTACATTCTCGTAGACACGGCAGGTATGCGCAAGCGTGGAAAAGTGTATGAAACAACGGAAAAATACAGTGTGATGCGTGCCATGCGTTCCATTGAAGATTCCGATGTCGTTCTTGTTGTCATTAACGGGGAAGAAGGCATTATCGAGCAAGACAAGAAAATCGCGGGTTATGCACATGAGGCTGGCCGTGGTGTCATTATTATCGTGAACAAATGGGATGCGATTGAAAAAGACGACAAAACGATGCAACGCTTCACAGAATTGATCCGCGAAGAGTTTAAATACCTGGATTATGCTCCGATTTTGTATGTGTCTGCAAAATCGAAGCAACGTGTCCATACGATTCTACCGAAGGTCAATGAAGTAGCTCAAGCACATGCGATGCGCATTCCTACCGCGGTTCTCAATGACTTGGTAACCGATGCGACGATTCGTACACCTCCACCATCTGATCGCGGCAAACGCTTGAAGATCAACTATGCGACACAAGCAACAGTGAAACCACCGACGTTCATTCTGTTTGTGAACGATCCGGAACTCATGCACTTTTCCTATGAACGTTACATAGAGAACAAGATCCGTGAAGCCTTTGTATTTGAAGGCACACCAGTTAGAATCTGGACACGGAAAAAAACGTAGGGAGAGAAAAACGCCATGGTGTTATTATCCTGGGTGCTTAGCTATTTAATCGGTTCTATTAGCTTTAGCTATCTTATCGCCAAAAAAGTCGCAGGAATTGACATTCGTTCTCATGGCAGCGGAAATGCCGGTGCAACCAATACCCTCAGGGTGTTAGGTAAAGGCCCCGGCATTGCCGTTCTCCTTCTTGATGCACTAAAAGGAATAGCTGCGATGGGACTGACTCACCTGATGACGGGGGACCCGGCAGCATACGCGGTGGCAGGCCTGTTTGTTATCGCGGGTCACAATTGGCCGATCTTTTTTGGATTCCGTGGAGGGAAAGGCATTGCGACCACGCTAGGTGTCGTGTTAGGGTTTTCTCCCTTGGCATTTTTGATCGCTGCCGTGTTGGCTGTCGTAGTCATTGCGATCACTCGCTTTGTTTCATTAGGATCATTGGTGATCGTAACGGTTATTCCATTCACCCTTTACTTGTTGGACAAACCTATCTCCTTTGTTTGGGCGAGCTTGGCGATCGCAATCTTTGCTTACATTCGTCATTATAATAATATCCGCAATCTTCTTGCAGGAAACGAACGGAAACTAGGAGACAAGTCCAACCGGAAGCTGGGATAATGTACGAACGGACATGAGAAAAGTGGAGGGGGACGTATTGATTCAAAATGTTACGGTGATTGGTGCCGGAAGCTGGGGAACGGCACTTGCTACAGTCTTGGCGGACAATGGGCATCAGGTTACGCTTTGGGTACGGGATAAAAAGCTGGCAGAAGAAATAAACAGCAAGCATGTGAATGAGAAGTACCTGCCGGGAGAAAAGCTTTCGGCCAACATTGTTGCAACCACCAATATTCAAGAGGCTGTCGTTGGCAAGCGCATTGTTCTTCTCGTTGTTCCTTCCCATGCCATGCGCCAAATCTGTCAGCAAGTAGCTCCGTACCTGGAACCGGATGTACTTTTGATTCATGCGACAAAAGGCTTTGAACTGGAAAGCCTGAAGCGAATGTCAGAAGTCATTGCGGAAGAGGTACCGAAAGAGATTGCGTCCAGATTGGCTGTGCTGTCAGGACCGAGCCATGCTGAGGAAGTAGTCAAACGGCAACCAACGACAGTTGTGATGGCGTCTGAATCCGAAGAAAGCATGCTGCGCTCTCAGGATCTGCTGATGAATACGAATTTTCGTGTGTATACCAATCCGGACTTGATTGGCGCTGAGATCGCCGGAGCGTTGAAGAACATCATTGCACTTGGTGCAGGGATGTCTGATGGTTTAGGGTATGGGGACAACGCTAAGGCAGCCCTGTTGACCCGAGGCTTGGCAGAAATAAGCCGTCTTGGTATCAAGCTCGGCGCTAAGCCGCTAACGTTTTCGGGCCTTGCTGGTGTTGGCGATTTGATTGCCACATGCACGAGTAAACACAGCCGAAACTGGCGCGCAGGCTATATGCTCGGACAAGGAAAAAAACTCGATGACGTACTGGCACAGATGGGTATGGTCGTCGAAGGCGTTCGCACGACAAATGCAGCCTTTTCCTTATCGCAACGCGAGCAAGTTGAAATGCCAATCACCTCGGTTCTATATGGCATGCTGTTTGAAGGAAAAGAAGCTCGTCAAGGCGTGGAAGAATTGATGGGGCGCGGAAAAACCTTTGAAATGGCGTTCCTCAATCCCGATGCGGAATAAAATCATGTATCACCGATTTAGGCTTCTGCACATACGATAGGGTGAAAGCCCATGTGCAGGAGGAGATTTCATATGAATAATATGTCGAAACGACTTTTTGAGCGTTTGCAAGGAAAAGCAACGGAAAATGTTGATGAAGAAAAGCTTCGCTCACTTGCTGGTCAGGTCAAGCGTAGTGACTTTGAAGACGAGACCAAGCTGCGGCAAATCATTCGCACGCTCGCTACCCTTAGTGGCAAGCAATTAACTCCTGAAAAGGAGGATAAGGTCATTGAAATGTTTCGCAATCAGGAAATCAACCTCAATGACATGTCCACCTTGACCAAGCTGCTCAAATAAGAGAAATGGGCGATTATGCCCGTTACCTGCAACAAAAACCGTCATACAGTAAGACTAGGAACAATCATGGCTCTACAGGGACATGGCTGACCTACAGATTGCAAGAAAAAAAGAGGGATCTTATCCCTCTTTTTTTCGTTCTTTGGAGTTGCTGCTTACCTGTGTAATCAGGTTCTGGACCAAGGGGGATTGCAGGAGCCCCAGTAATTGCCCGATATCTATATTGGCCAATAGGTTGCCTAAGCCTGATTCCGGCGGTGTTGTTGTTTCTGCAGCCTTTTGTGGCTCTGGAGCAGCTTTGCGTTTGCCAGCAGCAGCAGGCTTTTCGGCAACGACCTCTGGCTCAGGCGTGCGTTTTCCGAGGTTCTCAATCATCTCCATCGCCCCGTACAACGAATCCATCGTGTCTTCTACCTGCCGAATCGTGCTCCCGATCCCTTTGATGTTATGGCGCATTTTCGTAACAGAGGTGCGCAAATCAACGGCGGGCAGGATTCTTTTCGGTGAAATGGAAAGGGAGACATTCTCGACTTGGTCGCTTAATTTTTTGCTGGGTATAGGCGCATATGGATTCCGCCATTTTCGATTACTTACTTTATTACTCAACGTTTCATCCCTCCAATGGGCGAATTCATCACGATAGTCTATGCGAATGTCTAGTATTAGGTTCGCAAGCGTCAGACGATGAGGGGGAATTATGGTATAATAAAGCAAAAATGCAAAGGATGCTGCAGTCCCGATGTATATTGATCCTATGACAAAGATGAACATTTCCTTAATCGCCATTGGGCTCATGTTCGTCTGCAATTTACTTATGATCTTTGCCAGAAAAATAAGTAATGGGTTTTTGCGGTTCCTTGTGAAGACCATCGCATTCTTACTATTACTCGTCGTGCTTGTCATGATTTTGATTGTGATTTTTGTCTAGGGAGGATGAAAAATGTCAACAATCACACTACTTACTCGTGCAGGCAGTCATGAAGTCTTGATCGAGTTGAATCAATCGATTGTTGCTCTTGCAAAAAAGAACAACATCGTGTGGGGCCATGCATGCCAAAGAGGGGTATGTGCACAATGCCGTACACATGTTTTAGAAGGTGCGGAGCACTTAAACGAAGTGACACCAGAAGAAAAACTGAGATTGAGAAAAGCTGAACGCGCAGAAGGCTACAGATTAGGCTGCCAGACGAAGGTTGTTTCATCAGGAACAGTCAAGGTAGCTCATCGGCCGTACTAGTAAAGGAAGTGACGAAATGGGGAAAGTAACCTTTCTCCCGAGCAAGAAAAGTGTGAAGGCGCGGACAGGGCAAACCTTGGTCGGTGTAGCTTCGTCAGCTCGCGTCGTAATCCCGCAGAGATGCGGTGGACACGCATCTTGTCTAATGTGCCGCGTGGTCGTTGAGAATGGCCTGCTGTGCCCGCCAACGGCGCTGGAAAAGCGCAAGCTGCCTGAAAAGGATCTGGCGAAAGGGATTCGTTTGGCTTGTCAGGCAAAAACGACAGAAAAGGATTGTACGGTCAGGATTCCAGAAAGTAAGCTGAAATCAGTGGTAGCGGCTGCACTCGAGCGACAACGCAAAGAAAATGAAGATGGGATATAAGAGGTGTGTACATAAGATGTGGCAATCGTGGCGAAAATCGTTCAAGCTTGTGTTCAGTTTGACGATTCTGTCTTCCCTTTTATCTGGATGCTTGTATCCGGATGAGCGCAGAGCAGAGAATCAAATTCCGAGTACCTTTTTTGTAGAAGCAACACAAAAAGCGATTGAGCAATTCCAAAAAGACACAGCAGTGTTGCCAATCGTAACCAAATCGCTCGATACTCCTATTTTTGAAAAATACGAGATTGATTTCCGCAAGATGATCCCAAAATACATGCCGGATGTACCTGGGAACGCATTTGAAAAAGGTGGCGTGTACAAGTACGTACTGATTGATGTGGAAACTAAGCCAACAGTGAAGCTCATTCATTTGACAGCTGTCAGTACTGTAGCGGATGTACAGAGCGAAGTAGACCGTTACAAGGGACATTTCGAAAAGCTGCCTGTACTCGCGGACTTGGGGAATGGATACTATTCCATCGATCACGAGCGGCTCGGCTTAAAAGCGTGGCAGGTGCCGTCCACGATGGGGACTTACTTGTTGCCGCTGGTCATGAACGCTGAAGGACAAGTCGGGATTGATTATGCTTCGGATATCGCGCAATTGCTTCGGGATACAAAAGTAACCGTGCCGGAAAAAACAGACCCGAGATACGTGCTGGCGCGCAATTCCATGTTCGTGCCCGCAAAATCGTTCCCATATGAAATGGTCAATGGTGAACCACAGCTTCTCAAACTAAATTAACTTCGTGAAAAACGACTCTCATCAGGGTCGTTTTTTTTGTTCTAGTTAACGCAAAAATACATATATTTGTACTGTCCACAAAACTAGTACGAGATTCCCTACGAAAATACTGGCGGTCAGGGATAATTCGGAAAATCGGTCATAGTGTAAAAATAGACAAATAGAAGGAGGTCATCGATGGTGGAACGAGTCGACATCTTTAAAGACATTGCCGAGCGGACGGGCGGAGACATCTACCTCGGAGTGGTAGGCCCTGTTCGTACGGGAAAGTCGACCTTTATCAAACGGTTTATGGAGCAAGTTGTCATCCCGAATATCAACTCTGAAGCGGAGCGGATTCGAGCGACAGACGAGTTGCCGCAGAGCGCTTCAGGACGAACAATCATGACAACCGAACCCAAATTTGTTCCGAATCAGGCAGTTAACGTACATGTGACAGAAGGACTCAGCATCAATGTCCGCCTCGTTGACTGCGTTGGCTATACGGTGCAAGGGGCAAAGGGCTTCGAAGACGACAATGGTCCAAGAATGGTAAATACACCGTGGTATGAAGAGCCTGTACCATTTGAGGAAGCGGCTGAAGTCGGAACACGCAAGGTTATCCAAGAACACTCAACCATCGGGATCGTTGTGACAACGGATGGCAGCATCGCGGAAATCCCGCGTGTAGGATACATCGATGCAGAGGAGCGGGTTGTAAACGAGCTGAAGGAAGTCGGAAAGCCGTTTGTGATCGTTGTCAACTCGACGCGTCCGCGCTCCGACGAAGCACAAAACCTTCGTGTCCAGCTTCAGGAAAAATACGATGTACCAGTGGTGGCCTTGTCGGTTGATCATATGACAGAGCAGGAAATCTTGCTCCTTATGAGAGAAGTCCTATTTGAATTCCCAGTTCATGAAGTAAATGTAAATCTGCCAAGCTGGGTTATGGTGCTGGAAAACGGGCACTGGCTCCGTCAGAACTACGAGGAAGCTGTACGTGAAACCGTGCAGGACATCCGCCGGTTACGCGATGTGGACCGTGTCGTCGGCTTCTTCAATGACTATGACTTCGTAGAGAGAGCCTCTCTTGCTGGTATGCACATGGGGCAAGGGATCGCTGAGATTGACCTCTACGCGCCAGATGAACTGTATGACCGCATCTTGATGGAAATCGTTGGTGTGGAAATAAATGGAAAAGATCACTTGCTGAAAATCATGCAGGAATTCGCACATGCCAAGCGCGAGTTTGATCAGGTAGCGGAAGCGTTGCACATGGTCCGAAGTACGGGCTACGGTATAGCAGCCCCGTCGTTGCATGAAATGACCTTGGACGAACCTGAACTAATCCGCCAGGGACCGCGCTTTGGAGTCAGGCTCAAAGCAACAGCACCGTCTATTCACATGATTCGGGTGGATGTCGAGTCTGAATTCGCTCCGATTATCGGAACAGAGAAGCAGAGTGAGGAACTTGTCCGCTATCTGATGCAAGATTTTGACAAAGACCCGCTATCCATCTGGAACTCCGATATCTTTGGACGCTCGCTCCATTCCATCGTAAGAGAGGGGATTCAGGCAAAAATTACCATGATGCCAGACAACGCCAGATACAAATTACAGGAGACTTTGGGTCGAATCATCAACGAGGGATCGGGTGGCCTGATAGCGATCATACTCTAATAAATAGTTCTAAAGTCCTATAAACAATAAATATAGGGAAGGCATCTGACATGACGAGATGCCTTTTTTTCTTGTATTTCGTTCAATTTCGACAGGAGGGGCTTGAATTTAAGAAATCGGTGTATTACTATAAGCTTGTCAGATCGGTAAAAACAACCAATCGTGTATAAAACGCTTCGTTTCGGTTAAGAAAAATAATAGCTAGGACTTGGTGTTCTTTGAGGGGAGGTGAATAAAATGAACAAAACAGAACTGATTGCAAAAGTGGCTGAAACCACAGAACTCACCAAGAAAGATGCAACAAAAGCAGTTGATGCAGTTCTTGACGCAATTGCAGATGCATTGAAAACTGGTGATAAAGTCCAACTGATCGGCTTTGGTAACTTCGAAGTTCGTGAACGTGCGGCTCGTAAAGGTCGTAACCCACAAACTGGTGAAGAGATCGAAATCGCTTCCAGCAAAGTACCTGCGTTTAAACCAGGTAAACAACTCAAAGACTCCATCAAGTAGTTGTTTCTTTTGAGAACGAAGCACTTACATAAAAAAATCCACATTGATAAAATGTGGGTTTTTTTCTATCTACATACAGTTTGCCTATGAGAATTCTGGGATATCTTTTTGTCTTTTTTTAAACGATATGGTAAGATTGGCTTTGATCGCGAGCAGGCACTAAGTCTGGCACTGATTTGGAGCAGGCAGACCTTAGTGATGAGAAACAAGGCGTATGCCGTTACGTAGGAGGTACAATGATGAACGTCGACTTAGATAAAATACAGCAAGCTGTTCGCATGATCCTAGAGGCAGTGGGGGATGATCCTGATCGTGAAGGAGTGCTGGATACCCCTAAGCGAGTTGCGAAAATGTACGCCGAAGTATTTGAGGGCATGCATATAGACGAAGAGCAGTATTTCGAGACTGTCTTTAGTGAAGATCATGAGGAAATGGTATTAGTAAAGGACATTCCGTTTTACTCTATGTGTGAGCATCACTTGGTTCCCTTCTTCGGAAAAGCGCATGTCGCTTACGTACCTCGTGGAGGCCGCGTAGTAGGACTGAGCAAGCTCGCGCGTGCGGTTGATACCGTGGCAAAACGTCCGCAGTTGCAGGAAAGAATTACAGCAACAGTAGCTGACGCGATTATGCGCAAGCTCGATCCGCACGGCGTCGTTGTGGTAGTAGAAGCAGAGCATATGTGCATGACGATGCGTGGCGTGAAAAAGCCAGGCTCGAAAACGATCACCTCTGCTGTTCGCGGTATGTTTGAAAAAGATGCGGCTGCGCGTGCAGAAGTCATTAGTTTGATGCGTTAATCAGAATGCAAAAATAAGGAAATTATATTGACTTTATAGGTAAAATATTGTATAGTACGGATGTACAGTCGGGATGTGGCGCAGCCCGGTAGCGCGCACCCTTGGGGTGGGTGAGGTCCAGGGTTCGAATCCCTGCATTCCGACCATCTGCATATAATGATCAGAAGCCTTGAGCAGAGGCTTCTTTTTTATGTGAAATGGATACTCTCCCAAGTAGTACCATTTTGCTATTGGCTTCCTGATCTTTCTTTTTTATAATGATAGGTAGACAAGCTAGGGAAGGGTTGTTCAATGCTATGAAGGTGCCAGTATCACTTCAACCATATTTGCAAACATTGCCGCAAACCTATGATGCCTCTTCGCTTTCGTATGGAGACGAGGGGCTCTTCTCGGACATCTTGCAGTCCCAGTTAGCAACAACCGGCCAGCGGGTAATCAGTTCGCAGGAGATTTTGGCCAAACTAGATGGATCCAGAAGCTGGAAGATTCCTACCCATATTCAAAATGAGCAGTCCCTGTCTTTTGCAAAAGGGCCATCTGTTCCTACCCCGGAAATCTTGGACAAGATTGATCAGACAGCGAAAGCGATCGGAGTGGACGTTGATCTGGTGAGAGAGGTCGTCAGGGCCGAATCCAATTTCAATCCGAATGTAGAATCGCGTGCAGGGGCGAAGGGCTTGATGCAGCTGATGGATAATACGGCAAAAGCCATGCAAGTCCGCAATGTATACGACCCTGATGAAAACCTTGAAGGTGGAACAAAATATTTGAAGTCGCTTTTGGATCGTTATGATGGAGATGTGAAAGTAGCACTTGCTGCTTACAATGCTGGTCCGGGTCGGATGAGCCGTCTGGGGATCAGCAGTGATGACGAGTTAGAAGCGAAGTTTGACCAATTGCCGCAAGAGACACAGCGCTATGTAGACAAGATCATGAGCCGTCTGGAGTCGGAAGGGGCATCATACTAGACATACGCGCATACCGTATTGGTCAGGAGGAAACACATTGGCACAACCATCGGGATTCAATCAGGATTATTTCGTAGTCAAAGCGAAGGAAAATGGCGTTCATGTAATCGGATTAACAAGAGGTTCTGATACGCGTTTCCATCATACAGAGAAGCTCGATAAAGGCGAAGTCATGATTTTTCAATTTACGGAGCACACCTCTGCAATTAAGGTGCGAGGAAAAGCGGTGATTTACTCGCAGCATGGCGTCGTGGATACGACCGAATAAAGAGCAAGTCGTTTTGCTAAGAAGCAGGCATAGCCTGCTTTTTTTATTTGTACAATGGAGGAGAGGAGGGATGTCTATGCCACGCCAATTGTTGATGGCGATTGCTGTTTCCACTTTCTTGGCTCTGATGCTGTCGCTGGTCCCCACAAACCAGTGGATGCAAGCGGATATACCGACATTTCAGTCAGCTGGTGCCATTCACTTAAGTGAGCAAAATGCCCTTGATTTGTTTACAAGGATGTCGACACATTATAATATTAAGCGTATAAAATGGGAAAACCCATCGATCTATGTTGATTTTGTGGTGAAACCTGCCGAAAAAGTAGAGTTAAATACCGTTTATCAGGATTTTTACCGTTTGACATACGACTTGCGTACCTATGCAGACAATGTCGGGCCCGTGTACTATCGCTTGTTAGAGGAGACGGATCCACCAAAAGAATCGAGATTATTGATTGCCATACAATCGACAACTGGAAATCTCGCAGGACATGACAAACCTTTGGCCGACCCTTCCGATATCCAGACCTTTGTAAGCAGTACATTTCCTATTCGAATCGAGCCGTATTTTTATGAGCGAATTAGTCCCTGATGGAAGAAGTATGGTATGATAGTAGAGACGGCCTTTTGACCGGACGGCAGAGGAAGACCGAAGAGTAAGGAACAGTACGGAACAGTACGGAACAGGCAGACATCTTTAGGTTGTGCAGCTTGTGGAGGAGGACGCATGAGCAAAGAACTTTCCCCGAATGTAGAAGAGGTTCGGTCCATTATCGAACAAATCTACAAGAGAATCACCCATTCCTATGTAGAACATTATGTTGACGTTCCTTCCATGGCGGAAAATCGTCTTGAGCTGTTGTACCTTTTTTTGCTGGAACAAGGCATGCCGAAGGAAAAGGCTTCGGTTTTATGTACAGCAACAGGGCTTGTCCAATTGGGACTGGACACGCATGAGCTCGTAAAAAATGAGTACGACTCCTCACAGAGCGCGGAGAGAAACCGACAGCTGACCGTACTTGCGGGTGATTATTACAGCAGTCGCTATTATCACCTTCTGGCTTCAGCCGGTGAAATCCAAGCCATTCAAGCGTTGTCGGCAGCCATTCAGCGAGTGAACGAAGCGAAAATGAGACTCTACATCGCTGGGCGAGATAGCAAGACTTTATCAGATGAAGAGTACTGGGAATTGCGAAATACGATTGATACAGGCTTATACGTGGCTGTTGTAGAGGAGTATTCCGATTCAGCTGAACGCCGTCGCTTCTGGAGCGATCTGATGAAGCAAACAGCCAAGGTAGAGAGTGTGATCGGTGAGTGGGAGCAGCTCAAATGGCAAGAACAAGTCCCTTTTGGTTTTGCCCGTTTTTTGCTGCAAAAACCCGGGGCTACACTCGCGCAAGTTTTGTCTGGCGTTGAGGGGAAAGCCCTCGAATTAATCGGTTTATGCGAGCAAATGGTGCGCACGCTGCATCCGGCAGAGACGCGGAATATGCTTGCATCCATTACGGCACGGTACTCCCATCGGATCAGTCGCTTGAAGAAGGTAATTGAGGAGATGTAGCCAAGTGAACCAGACACAGATGAATGAGAAAGCAGAGTACGTTCACTCCGTTTTCGAGAGCATTGCAAACGATTACGACAAAATGAATAATGTAATCAGCTTTGGCAGTCATATTGCTTGGCGTAATTACACGATGAAGCAGATGAATATCCAGCCAGGGCATACAGCGTTGGATGTTGCTTGTGGTACAGCAGACTGGACGATTGCATTGGCTAAGGCTGTCGGAAAAGAAGGCAATGTTGTTGGCCTTGATTTCAGCCAGAATATGCTGGATGTAGGGGCATATAAAGTAGCGAACGCAGGTGTTGGCAACAACGTAAAGCTAGTGAACGCAGATGCAATGAATCTGCCTTACGAGGATCATACCTTTGACTTCGTAACAATCGGGTTTGCTCTGCGCAATGTACCGGATGTTCAGCAGGTCTTGAATGAAATGGCACGTGTTGTAAAGCCGGGCGGTAAAGTCGTTTCTTTGGAAGTGTCCAAGCCCCCATTCATTCCGTACCGGAAGCTATTTTACTTATATTTCTACAAAATCTTGCCATTTATTGCGAAGCTGACAGTCAACAAATACGAAGAGTATGCTTGGCTGCCCCAATCCCTGACCAATTTCCCGGACAGTCGCGAGCTGGCAAGCATGTTTCAGAAAGCAGGCTTGGACCCGGTTCAGGTCAAATTGTTTATGGGCGGCGTATCAGCCTTGCATATTGGCACAAAGCCATAATTATGAGGAGTAAACCGGTATTTCTTCACTAGATAGGAAGTGTCATAAATGGGTCTACGTAAATTGAAAATCATCTTGGAAATGATTAAATTCGAGCACTCCCTTTTTGCCTTGCCTTTTGCCTTTATGGGAGCTGTTTTGGGAAGCATTGTGGTAGAGAATGCTTGGCCTACTTGGTCGGAAATTTTTTGGGTGACGGTAGCGATGGTGGGCGCTCGCAGTGCAGCGATGTCCTTAAACCGCGTCATCGACCGGGTAATTGATGCGAAAAATCCTCGGACAGTCACACGAGCGATTCCTGCTGGCCTGATTTCGATTGTGGAAGTCATTTTGTTTATCGTGGTGTCCTTTGCGGTGCTGTTCATTGCCGCATTCCAGTTAAATGATTTGGCTGTGAAATTGTTGCCGCTCGCTGTGTTTGTTCTTGTGCTTTATTCTTATACGAAACGCTTTACCTGGCTTTGCCACTTTGTACTCGGTGTTGCCATCGGCTTCGGCCCGCTAGGGGGCTGGGTAGCGACAACGGGTCAAGTAGATGGTGTCGGCCTTCTATTGTTTGCATCGGTTATGTTCTGGACAGCAGGATTTGATATCATTTATGCATGCCAGGACGCCGATTTTGACCGGAAAGAAGGACTTTATTCCATGCCGAGCCGCTTCGGAATTGCCAATGCACTTCTGATCGCCCGCGTATGCCACGTTCTTACTTTCGTTGGTCTGATGTCGTTGTATGTAGTTGCAGACCTGTCGATCTGGTTCCTGGTAGGTGTGCTCATTTCGGGTGCGATTTTGATCTATGAACACACGCTGGTGAAGCCAACAGACCTGTCCAAGCTGGATATGGCATTCTTCAACATGAACGGCATCTTGAGTGTCGTGATGTTTACCTTTACGATGATTGATTTGGTGATTGCATGAACAAGCAAAAGTGGGCTGTCGGGATAACGGGTGCAAGTGGTGCTATCTATGGTGTTCGAGTCGTCCAGGAGTTATTGCGTGCTGGACATATCGTTCACTTGATGATTACAGAAGCAGGCTGGCAAGTATTTCGTGATGAACTGGATTGGCACACAGATGACAGAGAAGCTCTGTTGCAGGAGAAGCTGCAACTAGACTTTTCTGGTGAACTACATTATTGGGGACTGCGAGATTTCAATTGTCCCGCAGCCAGTGGTTCCTATCGCTGTGACGGTATGATCGTCGTACCGTGCTCGATGGGGACTGTTTCTGGCATCGCACATGGCGCATCAGGTAATTTGCTGGAGCGCGTTGCTGATGTCATGATCAAGGAAGGGCGGCGTTTGGTCATCGTTCCGAGAGAGACGCCGCTCAATGCGATTCAGCTCGAGAACATGCTCAAATTAAGCCGTCTGGGCGTCAAGATTCTGCCTGCTATGCCAGGCTACTATCAGAAACCGCAAACTATGGATGATCTGATCAATTTTGTGGTAGGGAAAACTTTGGATGCAATTGATGTACCACATTCGCTGTTCCGGCGTTGGGGGGAATAAACGCATGCAAAAGTCTTTGCGTGTTGGACAAATTTTGTATACCAATGTATTGCCGGTTTACTTCTATTTTGATCAAGAAAAATTCGAAGACCGAATCGAATTCATCCGCCAAGTTCCTGCCCAGTTAAACACCGCAATGGCGAATGGCGAGATTGACTTGGGACCGATTTCTTCGTTTAGCTATGCAGAGCATGCCTCCGAATACGTGGCATTGGCAGATCTGTCTGTCAGTGCCAAGGGGAGAGTAGGCTCCCTTTTCTTATTCAGCAAAAAGCCGATTGAACAACTAAACGGCGCCAAAATTGCCTTGACCAACACATCGGCTACCACCGTGAATCTCTTAAAAATCATTCTCCATAAGTTTTACGAATATGAGATTTCCTACGTTACACAGGAACCTATTTTGCATGAAATGCTGGAGGGTGCTGATGCTGCCCTCTTGATCGGGGATGACGCCATTTCCGCTGAGCGAACGGCCAAAGACCTTCATGTCTACGATTTGGGAGAGCTGTGGCATCAATTTACAGGCTATTCCATGACCTTTGCCATTTGGGCTCTCCGTCGAGCAGTTATTGCCGATCATCATGACTTGATCGCGGACGTCCATGCCTCTTTTTTAGAGAGTAAAAGGAAGACCAGGGAGAATACAGCCCCATTGATTGACTACGTTCACACGCATTTCGGTGGAGAGAAAGAGCAATGGATCCACTATTTCCAAGGATTACAGCACGATTTCGGTGACGTTCAGCGGATTGGACTGGAGTACTATTACCGATGCGCAGCGGAGCTGGGACTTCTATCGGCACCTGCAACCGTCGATCTGTGGCAAGCTGGCGGCCGACAGACCAATACTACGTTGACGAGATAGGTGGAACGGATGAATCTAGTCGATATTTACTTCAAGATGAAAAAAGATGTCCAATACATAGAAGATGAACTGGAGAAAGCAATTGACACGCCGGTTCGAGAGCTGTATCTATCCTCGACTCACTTGCTCAAGGCAGGAGGAAAGCGGATTCGTCCCGTTTTTGTTTTGCTGGGCGGTAAGTGGGGCAATTACGACATCAAAAAACTAAAGCATGTGGCTGTTCCTCTTGAACTGATCCACATGGCATCCCTGGTGCATGATGATGTAATTGATGATGCGGATAAGCGTCGCGGAAAAGATACTGTTCGGATGAAGTGGGATAACAAAGTAGCCATGTATGCCGGCGACTATATTTTTGCACGGGCATTGGCCATTGCCTCCCAGCTCCCGATCCCGCAATTGCACCAAATTCTCTCGAATGCAATCGTCGAGGTTTGCAAGGGAGAGATCCAGCAAGTAAAGGATTTGAATAACTGGGACCAAAACTTCCGTACCTATTTGCGCAGAATCAAACGAAAAACGGCGCTTTTAATTGCGATTAGCTGTCAATTAGGAGCAGTGGCAAGCGGAGCGTCAGATGATATGATTCGTAAAATGTACTGGTACGGCTACAACGTGGGGATGGCTTTTCAAATAACCGACGACATTTTGGACTTTACAGGGACTGAGAAGCAGTTAGGAAAGCCGGCTGGAAGCGACCTGGTGCATGGTAACATTACGTTGCCTGCGCTTTATTCGGCTCATCATGGAAAGGCACGAGCGCAATTCCAGGAATGGATCGCCCAAAATACGTTCTGGGATCATACAGATGAAGCAGTTCGTATGGTGCGAGAAGATGAGGGCATTGCCTTTTCGCAGCGCCTTGCTGAACGCTATATCGCCCGTGCGCATGCCATTCTCGCTGATTTGCCTAATAACCAAGCTAAGACATCTTTGACAGGTATCGCCAATTATATTATTGATCGTAAATTTTAATGATATTTTGACGGTCTGCCTGTTGCTTGACCACTCTAGTTTTGATAAAATTTTCGTTGGTGTCCTATTCACCAATACATAGCTCTAATGGAGGCATACTTACAATGGAAAAAACATTCCTTATGGTAAAACCAGATGGCGTACAACGTAACCTGATTGGTGAAATCGTATCCCGTTTTGAGAAAAAAGGCTACCAACTCGTAGGTGCTAAGCTGATGACAGTAAGCCGCGAATTGGCTGAAGAACACTATGCAGAGCACAAAGAGCGTCCATTCTTCGGTGAACTGGTAGACTTCATCACTTCCGGACCAGTATTCGCTATGGTATGGCAAGGTAACAACGTAATCACAACTGCTCGCGCTATGATGGGCAAAACAAACCCGGTAGACGCTGCTTCCGGTACGATCCGTGGCGATTTCGCTACTTCCGTTGGCATGAACATCATCCACGGTTCTGACTCTCCTGAGAGCGCTGAGCGTGAAATCGGTCTGTGGTTCTCCGCAGAAGAAGTTCTCTCCTTCGAGAAAACCATCCAACGCTGGATCTAAGATGGATCGAGAAGACCCCATTTGTTGGGGTTTTCTTTTTTTTGTCAAATTCTTTGTCAAAACAGATAGGATAATGACGAAATATAGCGAATGAAGTTAGGGAGTTTTCAAAGGGGGTACGATTCAGCATGGAAGATAAGGACTTTCTCCAATTTATTGCTAGTGTGAAAAAAATGACTGGAATTGATCTTGCCCTCTACAAGGAAGCACAGATGAAGCGCCGTCTAACCTCGTTGAGACAAAAGCGGGGGTACAACACATTTGCCCAGTATTTCGATGCCATCGCTAAAGACAAGGAGCTTTTCTATGAGTTCCTCGATAGGATGACCATCAACGTATCGGAATTTTTCCGGAATCCAGGCCGGTGGGAAGTTCTCGAGAATAAAATTTTGCCACGCTTGGCAAAGCAATCGCCGCGGGTGAAATGCTGGAGTGCGGCATGCTCGACAGGGGAGGAGCCGTACACACTCTCACTGATTTTGCTACGCATGAAGATGGATGCGACCGTGCTCGCTTCCGATATTGATGAGGGAGCACTGGCAAAAGCGAAGCAAGGGGTGTACACGGACCGCTCCCTGCAAGATTGTCCGAAAGACCTCGTAGCAAAGTATTTTGAAAAAGATACACTCAGCTATCGCATCACGGACGAAGTGAAGAGAAAAGTGACGTTCAAAAAACATAATTTATTGGCGGACTCATTTGATTCTCAATTTGATTTAATTATTTGCCGGAACGTGATGATTTACTTTACCGAAGAAGCAAAGCATGAGCTGTATCACAAGTTTAGCCGGGCCCTGAAACCTGGTGGAGTACTCTTTGTAGGTAGCACGGAACAAATTTTTCAGCCGCAACAATACCAACTGGAGACAGAGGATACGTTCTTCTATCGGAAAATGGGTTGATTCCTGTTGGCCTTGGTATATCTCTGCTGTTTTTTCCCAAGACTAGGAATACCTACTTTGCAAGAGGAGGCAGCAGATGGATAAACACAAGGTCATCGAAGCATACCGTCGAGGGCTGATCACGCTGCAGGAATGTGGTCAGATTTTAGGGGCGGAGAGGACACAACTAGATGATTTGTTACGCGTGGATCACACTCGCAAACCGCTGAGCCCCAATCCTTTTTTCAACGTGTAGGAATATATAAACACTTCGTTTATATATTCCGGAACGCATGGAAACTTTCCCCTAAAACGCAGTCGCTCCTCTGTGAGCGATCAACGATAGAGGTTTCCTTAACTTGTAGGAATATCAATCCTGATTCATTCGCGATAGCGTAAAGAGAGCGCTTCTCCCCATGCGGAGGGGCGTTTTCCTGTAGGAAGAAAAGGTTTTTCGCAGACGTTTCCCACTTTTGTATTTCCACGGCGTACTAGGTATGATATTATAGCGCTTAAAAGTGATAAAGGACAGCACCCCAAAAAGAGAACCTGAAGGGGATACAGGCTGCCTGGAGGATGGAGGAAGGATAGAGATGCGTTACTTGACAGCAGGGGAATCCCACGGGCCGCAATTAACAGCTATCATTGAGGGCGTACCGAGCAACCTGCCGATTTCCATTGAGGAAATTAATGAGCAGTTGGCACGTCGTCAGAAAGGCCATGGCCGCGGCAGAAGAATGCAGATTGAAAAGGATCAGGTGAAAATTCTTTCTGGTGTCCGTCATGGATATACAACCGGAGCTCCTATCACACTGGTCGTTGAAAATAATGATTGGACGCATTGGCAAGGAATCATGAGCGCTGAGCCTGTAGAGGAAGGCACTGAAGAAAAGCGTCGTGTCTCCCGTCCACGCCCTGGACATGCTGATTTAAACGGGGCGATTAAGTATCATCAACGCGATATGCGCAATATTCTGGAACGTTCCAGCGCTCGTGAGACTACTGTCCGCGTAGCTGTTGGTGCAGTCGCTCGCCAATTGCTGGCTCAATTTGGTATCCGTATAGGCGGGCAGGTACTCCAGATCAATGAGATCGTGGCGAAGAGACAAGAAGTAAGTCTGGACGAGCTGATTGCCCGCACCGAAGAATCGCCAGTACGCTGTTTGGATAAAGAAGCCGAACCACTGATGATGGCAGCGATTGACAAAGCAAAAGAAGACGGGGATTCCCTCGGTGGTACCGTAGAAGTGATCGTTGAAGGCGTGCCAATTGGTTTGGGTAGCCACGTGCAATGGGACCGCAAGCTGGATGGACGTCTTGCACAGGCAATCATGAGTATTCAGGCTTTCAAAGGTGTCGAAATCGGTATCGGATTCGAGGCAGCCGGTCTGAAAGGCTCACAAGTTCATGACGAGATTATTTGGAACGAAGAAACTGGCTACAGCCGAAAAACAAATCGTGCAGGTGGACTCGAAGGCGGTATGACGACAGGAATGCCTGTAGTTGTTCGCGGTGTCATGAAGCCGATTCCTACCTTGTACAAACCGTTGATGAGTGTGGATATCGACTCGAGAGAGCCATTCTCAGCGAGCATTGAGCGTTCTGACAGTTGTGCTGTTCCTGCCGCAAGTGTCGTTGCGGAGGCAGTGGTAGCATGGGAGATCGCGAGTGCTATGTGCGAAAAATTCCCTTCTGATTCTCTTGATGACATGGAAGAAAACGTACGTCAATACCGTGCGTACACGGAGAAATTCTAATGAGCGTGGAGATGCTGACTGTTGAGCTGGGGGAGCGCTCCTACGAGATTGTGATAGGTGATGGTCTTTTGCACCAGGCTGCAGCGTTGCTAGTAGAGGCAGGCATTGCTTCTACTAGCAAGTTGATGATTGTCACAGATGAGAATGTAGCCGTTCATTATTTAGAGCCTTTGCTCGATGTATTGCGGCAGCATGGGTATCAGGCCCACTCAGCTGTCATCGCTGCTGGAGAACAATCGAAGAGCCTGACTGTCTACGAACGATTGATAACAGAGGCAATTGATGCAGGACTGGACAGGAAGTCTGCTGTATTGGCTCTCGGTGGTGGAGTCGTTGGAGACTTGGCAGGATTTGTGGCTGCTACGTACATGCGCGGCATTGATTTTGTTCAAATGCCGACTACCTTGCTCGCACATGATAGCTCGGTTGGTGGAAAAGTAGCGATCAATCATCCGCTCGGAAAAAATCTCATTGGTGCTTTCCATCAGCCCAAAGTTGTCATTTACGACACGAAAGCCTTGCATAGTTTACCGAAGCGTGAAGTCGCAGCAGGCTTTGCAGAGGTTGTTAAGCATGGACTTATCGCCGATGCTGCCTTTGTCGATTGGCTGGAAGACAACGCTGAAAGGCTATGGCAGCTCGATTCAGAATTATTAGGGAAAGCCATTGAAAAAGGCTGTGCAGTCAAAGCGGCTATTGTTTCCCAAGACGAGACAGAACAAGGGCAACGTGCATTGCTTAATTTGGGTCATACGTTTGGTCATGCCTTTGAAGCGCTATCTGCTTACTCCACTCTAAATCATGGGGAAGCCATCTCAATTGGCATGTGTTTGGCAGCCAAGGTAGCGGAACGGATTGGTTTTGCCGAGACTGGTGTATACAACCGCACGAAACGGATGCTGGAATTGTTCCACCTGCCAACGGCGTGGCCGGGCAATCTCTCGCCAGAAGCTGTGCTGGAAGCCATGAAACGAGACAAAAAGACGGTAGGCGGAAAGCTGGCATTGGTGTTGCCTAGGGCTATCGGGCAGGTGGAAGTCGTCAAAAATATAGAAGAAGAACTCATACTGGGAGTCATGAGAGAAGAAGTGGAGGGATAAGGATGGGAATGAGAGGAATCAGAGGCGCGGTCACGGTGGAAGCCGATACGCGCGAAGAGATTGTCTCCTCAACAAAATGGTTGTTGGAGGAAATGGTAGCCCGCAATGAAGTAAACCCCGAAGACATTGGCAGCATTATTATCACGACGACAGAGGACCTCTGTGCGACCTTCCCCGCTCAAGCGGCCCGTCTGCTTGAAGGAGAAGCTTGGCAATACGTACCGCTCATGTGCGCAAGAGAAATCCCGGTGCCAGGTGGCTTGCCGCTTTGTATTCGTGTCATGATGCATGTGAATACGGACAAGACAGCAAAAGACATTCATCATGTGTTTTTGCGCGAAGCAGTCAAGCTGCGCCCGGATTTGACAAATCGCGGTTGACAATTAGGGCGCTCTCTTTTACCATAAGTGAAACGAGAGCGCCTCGTTTTTCCGGTAATAAGCAAAAGCCGGCTGAGAGCAGAGAATGAGTTGAGCAGAGTTGAGATGAGTTAGGTTGAGGAGAGAAGAGAAGGCTGGGTACATATTGACACCCAATCCAGGTCTCTTTGTCTGGATTTTTTTGTATACAAATATTTCTCCCCCCTACCTCTCGCTCTAGAAGCGGGTGTAGAAAAGGTGGATGTCTCATTCCCTTTTCTCTCCCACTAATTGAGGAGATGAGAGTCCATGTATTTCCCTTCCCTTGCCGAGGTTAAGACCCTATCGGCGTCGTATTCCCTTATCCCTGTAAGCATGAAACTGTTGGCGGATCAAGAGACACCGATTCGTTTGTATCAGAAGATTCGCAAAAGTGATTCCTTTTTGCTGGAGAGCGTAGAAGGTGGTGCTCGCTGGGCGCGTTTTTCGTTCATTGGCATGAATCCTTTTCAAATCGTGGAAGCAAAGGGTGAAGAAATTAGCGTTTCCTATCGCACTGGTGAAAAGCTTGTTCACACAGGAAATCCCGTCTCCTTTTTGCGTGAAGAAACCGATCGTTACAAAAGCCCGAAGCTGCCTGGGTTGCCTCGTCTCAGTGGTGGTGCGGTAGGCTTTTTCGGCTACAATACGTTGCGCTATTTCGAAAATTTACCAGCACATCGCAAGGAGGCTGTACGAGTCCCGGATATGCGCTTCCTGTTCGTCGATGAGATGATAGCCTTTGATCATTTGAAGCAGGAAATTCAATTGATTGTGAACCTCCATGTGGAACCAGGAGACACTGAGGAAACTATTGGCGAAAAATACAAGCACGTCTGCGAACGAATCGA
Organism: Brevibacillus sp. AF8; assembly: GCF_021270385.1. Taxonomy (NCBI): domain Bacteria; kingdom Bacillati; phylum Bacillota; class Bacilli; order Caryophanales; family Paenibacillaceae; genus Brevibacillus; species Brevibacillus sp. AF8. Next base: position 379,697 of record NZ_JAGQDN010000002.1, read on the forward strand.
GGAGTTGGCTGCCAAAGTCATGGCTCCGCTTGAAATGGATCAACGCATTCAAGTAGCAACTGATACACCAGCGCCATTGACAGTAGAGCCAAATATGACGCGGGAGCAATACGAGCAGCTAGTCGTGCAGGCGAAAGAATACATCGCAGCCGGCGACATTTTTCAAGTCGTGTTGTCCCAACGTTTTTCCGTAAAGACTGAAGTCGATCCTTTTGCAGTGTATCGATTGCTGCGTACGTTGAATCCTTCCCCATACATGTACTATCTCGAATACGAGGGAGAGACAGTCGTCGGGACTTCCCCAGAACTGCTCGTGCGTGTAGAGGATGAAAAAGTAGAGATGCGTCCGATTGCAGGAACGCGAAAAAGGGGGGCGACCCCACAAGAAGATGCTGCATTGGCGGCTGATCTTTTGGCAGATAAGAAGGAGAGAGCCGAGCACTACATGCTGCTGGATCTAGGGCGCAACGATGTTGGAAAGGTCTCTGCTTATGGAAGCGTGAAAGTGGAAGAAGCATTGGTGATTGAAAACTACTCCCACGTGATGCATATGGTTTCGCATGTGACTGGCAAGCTTCGGGAGGGACTGCACGCTTTCGATGCATTGCTGAGTGCTTTTCCGGCTGGTACAGTATCTGGTTCTCCGAAGCTGAGGGCGATGGAAATTATTGCAGAGCTCGAGCCTGACGCACGCCATTTGTATGCGGGAGCAATCGGCTACATTTCGTTTGATGGTTCACTCGATAGCTGCATCACGATTCGAACGTTGTTCTTTCAGGATGGATACGCACATGTGCAGGCAGGTGCAGGCATCGTAGCGGACTCGGTCCCTGCGAGTGAATACCAAGAGACGGTGAACAAAGCAGCAGCGATGCTCTCTGCGCTAGAAAAAGCGGAACAGTTGTTTGTCAGAAAGGTGGAGTTGTCATGCTAACATACGCGCTAGAACAAATTCTGCTTGGGAAGCATTTAACACGGACGGTTGCAGAAGAGGCCATGGGCGAGATTATGGACGGAAAGGCAACTCCAGCTCAGATCGGTGCATTTTTGGCAAGCCTTCGCTTGAAGGGTGAGCAGGTGGAAGAGATTATCGGTTTTGCCAAAGCCATGAGAGCGCGGGCGATGAGTTTTCCCATCGAACTGCCAGGTCTGGTAGACACCTGCGGAACAGGCGGAGATGGAAGTCATACCTTTAACATTTCGACGGCAAGTGCAGTTGTCGCAGCAGCTGACGGTGTGCGCATCGCCAAGCACGGGAATCGTGCGGTTTCCAGCAAAAGCGGCAGTGCTGATGTGTTGGAAGCGTTGGGAGTGCCCGTCAATTTATCTCCCAAGGACACCGCAGATTGCCTGCGCGCGACTAATCTCTGCTTCCTGTTCGCTCCTCTTTACCACCAAGCGATGAAGCATGCGGCTGGCCCGCGAAAAGAATTGGCGATTCGCACGGTGTTTAACTTACTTGGACCATTGACAAATCCAGCAGGTGCCAGCCATCAGCTGATGGGCGTCTATGATGCCAAGTTGCTTCCGAATGTGGCCGCAGTCTTACACGAGCTCGATGTGAAAAGAGCGCTCGTTGTAGCAGGCTCGGATGGACTGGATGAATTGACTGTTACGGGAACGAGCCATATTGCCGAGTTGCGGGATGGGCGGATTTTGACATATGAAATCGAGCCAGAACAGTTCGGTCTGCGCAGACATGAGAAAGATGCTTTGCGCGGCGGTGATGCCAATGAGAATGCCAAGATCATTCACGACGTGTTTTCTGGAGCACGCGGGGCAGCACGCGACATCGTTTTGCTGAATGCGGGCGCGATCCTCTACCTGGCAGATCGGGTTAGCTCGATTGAAACAGGGGTTATACGTGCAGCGGAACTGATCGACGGCGGACTGGTCATGCGCAAGCTCGAGCACGTTCGTCAAATCGCAGGAGGTATGATTCATGCTTCGTAAAATCGTGGAAAAGAAACGTGAAGAGATCGCACGACTTTATACAGATACAACCGTGTCAGCATTGCTTTTTGCAACGAAGGAAGTCCAGCGTCCACGCGGATTTCGTCAAGCATTGGAGACGAGTGTACGGCCTGTAAGCGTGATTGCCGAAGTGAAAAAAGCATCCCCGTCCAAAGGGTTGATCCGACCTGCTTTCCAAGCAGTAACCATCGCGAAGGCTTATCAGGCCGCTCGCGCAGAATGTTTGTCCGTTTTGACAGACGAGTCTTTTTTTCAGGGGAGTTTGAGCTATCTACGGCAAATTCACGAGGCAGTTGATCGTCCGTTACTTAGAAAAGACTTTCTTCTGGATGAAATTCAAGTCGTGGAAGCAAGAGCAGCAGGTGCTGATTGCGTGCTACTCATTGCTGCCATTCTCGATCGGGAAACGCTTCGCCACCTGAACCAAACTGCCGAGGAGCTGGGTATGGATGTACTGGTCGAGGTTCATGACAAACGCGAATGCGAGCTTGTTTTTCAAGCAATGGAACCGAAATTGCTCGGAATCAACAATCGAAACTTGAATACGTTTCAAACGGACCTAGCCGTTACACATGAGTTGATTGCAGAACTGCCTGCGTCATTGACGATCGTGAGCGAAAGTGGGATTTCGACACCAGCGGATATTGAAAATGTACGAAGTGCAGGTGCCAGGGCTGTACTGGTTGGAGAGCATTTTATGCGCCAAACAGACGTAGAGCGCGCAGTAATTGACCTTGTAGGAGAAGCAGCACCGGGGGTGAGTCTATGACTCGTTTGAAAATATGTGGGATCAAGCGGGCGGAAACACTTGCGCTGTTAAAGGCACTGGAAGTCGATTACGTTGGCCTTGTTTTTGCCCCAAGTAAGCGACAAGTTGATGCCCAAACTGCGGGACAATTGCTTGCAGCCGTTCCAGGCCATCCTCCTGCTGTAGGGGTGTTCGTTAATCCGACGATGGAAGAGCTGGAGGAAGTGCTAAGCAAGGCACCGCTATCCGTGATCCAACTGCATGGACAGGAGACGCCGCAATTTTGCCAGCAAGTTCGGGAGCGGTTCGCTATTCCGGTGTGGAAGGCGTTGGCCGTGGGCGGAGAAGCGGATGCTGCGCAAGCAATTCAATCCTATCGTGGCATTGTCAGTGCCTTTTTATTTGATACGTATGACCCTACTCAAGCAGGCGGCACAGGGAAAAAGTTTTCGTGGGAGCAAATCCCTGCATTGCAAGCAGCATGCGAGGAAGCAGACTGCATCATCGCTGGCGGGATTCATGCGGGGAATGTCGGAGAATTAACGGGACAGTATCAGGCAGGAATTGTCGATGTGTCCAGTGGTGTAGAGACGGATGGCGAAAAAGACGCTGAAAAAATGAAAACATTGGTGGAGAGGGTGAAGGCGCATGAACAACATTCAAACAACTACGCGAGTCGTGCCTGACGAAAACGGGCGATTTGGTGACTTCGGAGGCAAGTTTATTCCAGAGACCTTGATGAATGCAGTGACAGAGCTCGAGATCGCTTTTGAAGAAGCGCGTCGTGACCCGGCATTTGTTCAGGAATTAAATGGACTGCTCAGCGAGTATGCTGGACGCCCAACCCCGCTCACCTATGCAGAGCGTTTGACAAAAGCGGTCGGCGGCGCCCAAATCTATTTGAAACGAGAAGATCTCAATCATACGGGGGCGCATAAATTAAACAATGCTTTGGGCCAAGCATTGTTAGCCAAACGGATGGGCAAAAAATCAATTATTGCCGAAACGGGCGCTGGTCAGCACGGAGTGGCAAGTGCAACTGTCGCGGCAAAGCTCGGACTCTCTTGCAAGGTGTTCATGGGGGAGGAAGATATTCGTCGCCAGTCTTTGAATGTTTTTCGGATGAAGCTGCTTGGAGCCGAAGTCATCCCTGCGGTATCCGGCTCTCGTACACTTAAGGATGCGACAAACGAAGCGATTCGCCATTGGGTGTCTCACGTAGATGACATGTTCTACGTCATCGGATCTGTCGTTGGCCCACATCCATACCCATACATGGTTCGCGAATTCCAAAAAATTATCGGTGAAGAGACACGGAGTCAAGTCCTGCAAATGCTCAGAAGGCTGCCAGACGAGGTCGTTGCTTGCGTCGGTGGAGGCAGCAATGCGATTGGCATGTTTTATCCGTTCATACAGGATGAGTCGGTCGCGCTCAGAGGAGTAGAAGCGGCAGGAAAAGGAATCGATACCGAAAAGCATGCGGCAACACTAACACTTGGACGCCCGGGAGTCATCCATGGTTCCTTAACTTACTTGTTGCAGGATGAAGGCGGACAGGTGCAAGAAGCGCATTCGATTTCGGCTGGCTTGGATTATCCAGGAGTAGGACCTGAGCACGCTTATCTCAAAGACAGTGGAAGAGTAACCTATACATCGGTAACAGATGCGGAAGCACTCGAGGCGGTACAAGTACTTTGCCAAACGGAAGGCATCATTCCAGCGTTGGAGAGCGCACATGCGATAGCGGAAGCAATAAAACGTGCAAAAGAGATGTCTTCAGACAAAATATTAGTAATCTGTTTGTCCGGTCGAGGCGATAAGGACGTACTGACTATTCAAGAAGCGCTGACAGCAGAAGGGGGAGAGTAATCATGACGACCGCTCTTAACAGAATCGATCAATTATTCGCGGATCGTGATCGCAAACGATTCATCCCGTTTCTAACGGTAGGCGATCCTTCGATAGAAGCAACCTTTCATCTCGTAAAAGCGATGGTCGAAGCCGGAGCAGATCTCATCGAGCTCGGGGTCCCTTACTCTGATCCTTTGGCAGATGGCCCAACGATACAACGGGCTTCAGAGCGTGCATTGAAAAATGGTGTGACGATCAGGGAAGCTTTGCAATTGGTCAAAAGGCTCCGGGAATCAGGTATGGAGGCATCCATCGTCCTGTTCACCTACTTCAATCCGGTTTTGCAATATGGTATCGAGCGCTTTTTTGCCGATCTCGCTGCCTATGGTGCGGACGGAGTTGTCATTCCGGATTTGCCGATTGAGGAAAACGGTCCAGCAGTAACGGCAGCAAAACAGCATGGCATTCATGTCATTTCACTCGTAGCACCAACTTCCAGTTCCAGAATGAACATGATCGGCGCGCAAGCAACGGGATTCCTTTATTGTGTATCGTCTCTCGGTGTGACGGGTGCCCGCGCGGATCTGCGCGAGGATTTGGCAGATTTTCTGGAACGAGTAAAAGCCAGCACATCGGTTCCTACTGCGGTAGGCTTCGGCATATCCACACCGGATCAGGTACGAGCAGTAGCACCCCATACGGATGGTGTCATTGTGGGAAGTGCCATCGTACAGCAAATCGAGGAGTATGCTGAGCAGCTGAAAGACCCCAAACAGATGCCAGAAGCTGTAGAAAAAATAAAAACCTTTGTACATCAGTTAGCCAGTGCGCTACAATAGTGGGAAAAATGTGACTGGAGTGAACGTGGATGCAACCGAAACAACGCATACTCAATGCCCCGGTATATCAACCTGGCAAGCCGATTGATGACGTGAAACGTGAATATGGTTTGACCGAAGTCATCAAGCTGGCGTCCAACGAAAATCCTTTTGGTTCCTCACCGAAGGCGAAAGCTGCCATTGCGGAACAGTTGGACAATTTGGCCCTTTATCCAGACGGTGCAAGCCTTAATCTGCGCTGGGATCTTGCTGACTTCCTCGGAGTCAAACCAGGCCAATTGTTTTTCGGCAACGGGTCTGATGAAATTCTGTTGATGATCTCTCGTGCTTTTTTGAGCGAAGGAACAAATGCAGTCATGGCGACGCAAACGTTCTCGCAGTATCGCTCAAATGGGATTATTGAAGGTGCAGACTTGATTGAGGTGCCGTTGAAAGATGGCGTTCACGATCTTGAAGCGATGGCGGCTGCCATCAACGAACAAACAAAGGTCGTATGGATATGTAACCCGAACAATCCGTCAGGTACGATTGTAACAACATCCGAGTTGGAAGCTTTTATGAAAAAGGCTCCAAAAGATGTCCTCGTCGTGTTGGATGAGGCTTACTACGAGTATGTGGTGGACCCAGAATATCCACAAACAGTACCGATGCTTGCTGAGTATCCGAACCTGATTATTTTGCGTACGTTCTCCAAAATCTACGGTCTGGCTGCCCTTCGTATCGGCTACGGGATCGCGTCAGAAGAGCTCATTTCCTCACTGGAACATGTGCGTGAGCCTTTCAATACAGGCACACTTGGACAGGTAGCAGCACGTGCGGCATTACAAGACCAGGAATTTGTGAAAACATGCCGTGATCGTAACCGAGAAGGCATGAAGCAGTTTACCGATTCATTTGACGAGTGGGGACTCTCCTACTATCCATCTCAGACCAACTTTATCTTGGTTGATTTGAAAAAGGATTCCGATGAGGTATTCAAAAAGCTGCTCTCTCAAGGCATTATCGTTCGCTCTGGTAATGCGCTAGGCTTCCCGGGTTTTCAACGTATTACGATCGGGACCAAAGAGCAAAATGACAAGATTCTTTCTGTCTTAAAAGAAATCGTGACTGGAGCATTGAAATAAAGGACGAAGATGCCGGGCATGCCTCGGCATTTTTGTCTAAGAGAGATATAGGAAGGATAGAGAGTGGAGATGAAAAAAACCACTATTACTGTAATCGGCGTCGGATTGATCGGCGGCTCCATCGCGCTGTCAATGCGACGCGATCCCAATATTCGGGTAGTCGGTTACGATTTACGTCAGGATTGTTTAGATAAAGCACTGACCTTGGGTGTCATTCATGCAGGCACAACTGATTTGCAGACCGCAGTTCGAGAAGCAAATGTCATTTTCCTCGCATCACCTGTAGAGCAAATCGTTGCAACCATTCGCTCGTTAGTGGAAATGGAACTGCAGCCGGGTGTGATCATTACAGATGTTGGCAGTACAAAAGCAGGTATTGTGAGACAAGCGGGGGATGTCATTCCCGACCATGTAACGTTTATAGGTGGACATCCAATGGCCGGCTCGCACAAATCCGGCGTGGAAGCTGCTTCTGATCGTCTGATGGAAAACGCCTATTATGTTTTGACACCAGCGCCGGGAACATCTGAAGAAAAAGTAAAGCAATTGTCTGAACTACTTTCACTGACTCGCGCAAAAATCGTGCAAATGGACGCGGATTCGCATGATCAGGTCGTGGGTGCAGTTAGTCATTTCCCGCATATTCTCGCTTCTGCTCTGGTCAATCTGGTGGCAGGGTACGACGAAGAAAATGCTTGGCATGCAACCCTTGCTGCTGGTGGCTTCCGTGACATTACGCGCATTGCTTCGAGCAACCCTCAGATGTGGCGTGACATTTTGCTGCAAAATCGTGATCCGATCCTAAAAATCGCAAAAGATTGGGCAAACGCATTAGAAGATGTCGTTTCTCTGGTAGAACAGGGAGATCCAAAAGGAATCGAGCATTTCTTCAAAACGGCCCGAGAATTTCGCGACAGTTTGCCAGAGCGTAAAACGGGTGCATTGCCTCCTTTGAACGATTTGTATATCGATATCCCGGACCACCCGGGTGAAATCGGACGAATTACGACATTGTTGGGAGCAAGACAAATCAACATCACGAATCTCCAAATCAGAGAGACACGAGAAGACATTTATGGGGTGCTACGGATTACGTTCCATTCGCAACAAGAGTTGGAAAAGGGAGAGGAAGTTCTTCGCTTTTTCGATTACAATGTATACAAGCGCACATAAGTGTTTTTATGCAAACACACTTTACAACGAAGACGCTTCACAGTGCGACTGGTGATCTGGGAGAGCGTGAGAGAGAAAAGGAGTGGAAGTAATGCTTCGCGTACAACAAGCCAAACAAATCAAAGGTACCGTTCGCGTGCCAGGAGATAAATCCATTTCCCACCGTGCAGTTATGTTTGGTGCTCTAGCAGAAGGAACGACGACTATTGAAGGCTTTTTGCCAGGTGCCGATTGCTTGAGCACGATTAGCTGCTTCCGTCGGATGGGTATCGAGATTGAACAACAAGGAGATGCCGTAACCGTACAGGGAAAAGGCTGGTATGGTTTGCAGGAACCATCTCAACATTTGGATGTTGGGAACTCCGGTACGACCATTCGCTTAATGGCAGGGATCATGGCGACACAGCCTTTCCATGTGGTGATGGAAGGCGATGAGTCTATAGCCAAAAGACCAATGCGCCGCGTGATCGGACCACTCCGTCAAATGGGCGCCAAAATCGACGGAAGAAAAGACGGCGAATTCACACCGCTATCCATTCGGGGTGGGGAGCTTCAAGGGATCGCGTATCAATCCCCGGTTGCAAGTGCACAAGTGAAGTCAGCGATTATGCTGGCAGGGTTGCAGGCAAAAGGCGTGACGAGTGTAACAGAGCCACATTTATCCCGCGATCATACAGAGCGTATGCTGCAAGCATTTGGTGTACAGGTTGTGCGTGATGGTTTGACCGTTTCAGTAGAGGGTGGACAAAAACTGAAGGGCCGTGCCATTTCTGTTCCTGGTGACATTTCTTCCGCTGCCTTTTTGATTGCAGCTGTAATGGTCGTACCAGGCAGCTCTCTTCTCATTGAAAACGTCGGAATCAACCCAAGCCGCACGGGCATCATTGATGTTGTCAAGGCGATGGGGGGAAGCCTGGAGCTTTTGAATGAGCGAGTCGTAAATGAAGAGCCGGTTGCAGACCTCCTCGTGACGCATTCGGAGCTACATGGTATTGAAATCGCCGGAGATATTATTCCGCGTCTGATTGACGAAATTCCAGTGATTGCAGTCATGGCAACGCAGGCAAAAGGACAAACCGTTATCCGTGATGCCGAAGAGCTGAAAGTAAAAGAAACGGATCGTATTGCCACGGTGGTGAGCCAACTGTCCAAATTCGGTGCGAGGGTGACACCTACAGATGACGGAATGATCATCGAAGGAAAGACTGGACTTACAGGGGCTGTCATCGATAGCATGGGGGATCATCGAATTGGCATGGCGATGGCGATCGCAGGTCTCGTTGCCGATGGGGAGACGACAATCGAAAATGATGATGCGATTGATGTATCGTTCCCTGGCTTCCATGACTTGCTTGTGAAGATCAGCCAGTAATGAAAGAATGAAAGAGAAGTCTGTTCCTTTATAGGGGAGCAGGCTTCTTTTTTTGTGCGAAGGAAAAGCGTTCCGAATTTTAGCAAAAATGATTTGACAAGCGCTTACATTCCGTTTATTATAAAACTACAGTATGGTTTCTCTCCACTCCTATCCAATATAAGAAAGCACGTGTGTGCTACCGTCGTTTGAATGCGCTTACATCAACGGCGGTCTTTTTTTGTTTAAAAAGCGGTTTGACTCGAATGAGTACTTTTTCCCCGGTCTGTGCATATGCTCGTACAAAGGTAGTGTCCGCAAGAGAAGTAGGAGGGGGACGAGCTATGCTGGAGCGAGGGATGGTCATACGCGGGGGAACGATTGTCACAGCACGGGGAATGAAAGAAGCAGATATTTGGATCCGTCAAGGAAAAATTGTACGAATTGCTAAAGACACCTTGACGAAAAACCCCTTCAACGATTTATTTGAAGAAATAGATGCTACCGGTATGTATCTTCTGCCCGGTTTTGTCGCACTCCTGACACATTCGTTGTATAAAATCAAAGATGTAGATGTTTATATAGCGGCCATGCGAAATCTCATCAGCACGGGATGTACAAGCCTGGTAGACGTCTTCCGGCCAGAGCGTTGGATGAGCAGACCGCAAATTCACTTCCAACAAACGCAGCATTTCAACAGCTTGTTGGATTACGTTTGGCACGTAGAAATCGATGTCGCTGATCTTCATGGTGACCGCTTAGGGGAATGGATGAATCATGGCTATTCTTCGTTTCATGTCACGATTCGAAATCCAGAAGAAATTTCCACAATAAAATGGGAAACGCTTTTGCAACTTCATACGTCTAAACATACGATCCTGCACATGCAGGTACAAAATGATCCGTTTCTGAAAAAGGAACAACGGGAATTCATTCGAAAGAGTTGGCTGGAGGCTACTCGTTATTGGCGGTTGCGTACTGTCATTACTGATTCTCAAGCGGCCTTTCATTTTGAAGAAAATGACCCGTACCTGCATATCTTTCGTTTGCCGGCTGAAGTGACGGATCAAGGTCTTCGTCAATTACATCGCCAATGGTTTGGGAGCTGGCAAGTAGCATCTCCGATTCACGATGTGCGGATTGATACACGGAAGAGCTGGTGTACGCCCGAAGAATTGCTATGCTTGCTAGTCAGGCTCGCTTCGACAAATGTTGCAAAAGCAGTTGGACTGTATCCACGAAAAGGAAGCTTGACAACTGGCGCAGACGCTGATATCGTTTTCCTGAAAAAGGAAAACTGGTTGACAAAGAATGATCTTTCCACTATTCTCAATTTTAGTGAAATGCATCTTCCAACATCTGTTATGTCGAACGGTAAATGGATATATCGAAATATGCGATTTATCCCCTTGATTGGTATGGGTAAGTGTTTATTCGACACGAAGCCCTACGCTTATGTCATATAACCCCGGTTTGGGGGTTTTTTCGTGAATGGTTTCCAGTAGACAGACGTGAAAAAGAATCGTAAGGTCGCGCAACTTTTTACATCCCCAGCAGTCTAATTATGCAAAAGGCCGCTGAGGGATCGGAATCGCAAGGAGGTAATCTCTGATCATGACCGATTCCCAGCTTATCCGAGAGATTAAAGAAGGTAATCTGGAATGCTATGCTGAACTGATTCGTCGATATGAAAAAAAGATCCTCTCATTTGTCACTCATCTTTTGCGTCAGGCACATTTAGAGCATATAGCGGAGGATATATGTCAGGAGACGTTTTACAAGGCGTATAAGAGCATTCATTCTTTCCGAGATGTAGAAGCTACATTCTCCACCTGGCTCTATACGATTGCACGCAACTCCGTACTCAGTGAATTGCGCAAGAGTCGCAATTCAGACGTGTATCTGGATGATACGTTGCAAGTACCTATGGCATCTCCCAAGACACTGCCTGAGCAAGTTTTGCTCCGGAATGAACGGGAGAGCATGGTAAGACTGGCGATCAACAGCTTGCCAGAGAAGCAACGCTCTGCACTGATATTACGTGAGTACGAACAAATGGATTACACAGAAATCGCTACGATTCTGGATTTAACAGTGAGCTCTGTGAAGTCTCTACTGTTTCGAGCGCGGCAAAGTATTCGTGGACAGTTGGAAAACTACATCCTGGACCCTCATTTGGATGAAGCTGAAGGGATGAATCGATGATGAGATGTGAAGAAGTTCAGGAAATTCTGCCTGAATACGCCGAAAATCTGTTGCCTGAGGTGACCCAACGCCGGGTTGATCACCATATGGCGGCATGCTATGCCTGTCGTTCCGACTATGAGATTTGGTCGGACAGTGGTGAATGGATGGAAATGGATAAAGAAGAATACCATTCTGTAACTCCATCACGTTCCATTGTTGACGCGGTGATGGCCCGTATTTTATCGGAAGAGCAGTGGGCGATCCCGATTGGCAGAAAAATTTTTAGCGTGACAGCGAGAATGCGACGCATGGCTGCGAGTGTAGCTGTTTTGTTGCTCATGGTCTTTTCGTTCACTTTATATGTGAATACAAGCACCACGGAGCATGCGAATTCGCTCGTGATTAACGGAGAAGTTATGGAGATTAACTCGCCAAAAGCGCAGGTTATTTCTTCTTCCATGCAAACAGACGACGGTACATACGTGGTAGAAGCCCAGCCATATACGACGCAAGAAGATTCGCTGGAACATGCTACTGCTTCGATCGTACCGCTCGATGGGAAGCCGACTTCTACTGATTCAGCCAAACCGAATTACAGCATTGTACTTAGTATTTTTGGAATCCTTATTACTGTTCTTACAATGAGCTGGCTAACGCGAGCATAATGGTATATGATCAAGAGTAAAAGAAAAGACCGTCTTCGGACGGTCTTTTGTGGCTATTTTATTAGAGTGGTTGTTCAACAAGCGCGAAGAGCAACAAGGCCACGCAAAATACATATGAGGTGAAAGAAATGCCGAAAAAGTGGCTGTATGTTATAGACGAAGCGATCAAGCGGATCGAAAACGATGAAGTGGAATTGGGCTTGACCGCTCTGCAAAAGGTTCAGGAGCATGGAAAGGATTTGCCGGACGTCATGATGTATTTGGCAGAGGTCTGGTATCGACTCGGTCATTTGGAAGAGGCGAGTCAATTGCTGACAGATGTCATGGCCAAAAATCCGCAAATGGATTCTTCTTTGCGCAGAGAATGCCAGCTGCTGCTAGCGGAGATTGCTTTGGATTCCAGTGATTTTGAGACGGCGCAACATCTTCTTTATGAATGCAAAGAATCTGGCTTTGAAAGCATCCAGCTTGATTTGTTGCTAGCGGATCTGTATTCACTTCAAGACTTAGATGAAGTGGCGGTCAAGTATTTGGAGCAAGCAAGACTCAAGGAGCCAGACAACCAAGATATTATGGCAGCGCTGGGTAACTTGTATTTCCGCATTGGCGAAGACGAGAAAGCAATGAAGCTCCTGGAACAAGCCGGGGATGAAAGTCTGTCTATGCTTTTGACAAAGGGGCGCTCGTACGCACAAAGTGGTCAATTCGAACAGGCTTATCAGGTATTCCGTCAGGCGCTGGTCATGGATCGTTCGCCAGAAGTACTCTACGGTTGTGCACTGATGGCATTCCACGTAGGACGACTGGATGAAGCATCAGAATTGGTCAGCAGTTTGCAAGCGGTTGACGAGGAGTATGTGGCTGCTTACCCATTAGCTGCAGATGTGAATCTATCGATGGGAAAAACAGAAGCCGCTATTGAGGCGTTGAAACAATATGTGTCTTTGTCCGGTTTCGATTTGGATCAGATTCGCAGGCTGATTGCCCTTTTGACTCAAGCCGGGCGCTATGAGGAAGCGAAGGAGTACCAACAACTTCACGATTTGTGGGACCATGAATCCGACGAGGAGCAATAAAAAATCGACAAACAGGAAGTCACTTCGGTGGCTTCCTGTTTATTTTTCCGCATTTTGGCAAGAATGAGTGACAAGTAAGCCATCGTAAAGAAGGGATGCACAGATGAACTTGGCTGAGATCTTGGTTTACACCGATATCCGGCAGCTCCATCAGATTGCCAACCATTACGGATGCGAATGCAACCCTCATTCCAAAAACGAATTGATTACGTCACTGTTGTCTAGCTTGAGGCACAGGTTGACAATCTCTCAAGAAGTTGAGCAGCTGAGTAGTGTAGAAACCCATTTTTTGCTGCAATTGTTCCTGGACAAGCGTACGGTCATGTCGCTTGAGGATTTGTTGGCGAAGGCTGGAGTGGCACTGGCGTGTGAAAAGGAAAAAAAGCAGGAGGAAGGACGGAAGTTTGTCGCGGCTGCAATGAAGCGAGGATGGGTTTTTCCGGCGAAAAGTAAGACAGTAGGGCAGTACCAAATTCCGCTGGACATCCGCGAGCCGTACTTGCAAGCATGGCTGACAAAATGGCGTGAGTCAAACGCATCTTTTCATCCTGGGCCGCAAGCGTACAGGGATGAAGGAACAGCACTATGCGATGATATCATGCAATTTTTACAATTTCTCCAGCAGGAGCCAGTACCGCTAACCGCAGAAGGTGGCATGTACAAGAGACATCAGCAGCAGCTTTTTCAATTTTTGTACGTAAAAGAAGAGCCGCTATTGCCGCAAAAATGGCGTTTTGGGTACGGGCTGCATTTTGATTTATACCCTGACCGCTTTTCCTTGCTCTACGATTTCTGCTACTATCACCGATGGATCGTCGAAGTCGACGGCAAAGTAGCCGTAACGGAAGCAGGAAGAGAGCGACTGGAGCAACCGTATAACGATCAATTGTACCATGATGTCATTCGCTTCTGGATGAGGCTGTACAAGCGGGCTGTCCCCAACTTGCCGATGTTGGTTCAGCTCATTCCGTTGATCGCGTCGGCTGGATGGGTAAGTCAGCAATCTCTGATGGACACGCTACTCCATTGGATGAAAGAGTTTTACTACGATTCACCCACAGATATCTTGGTGAATCGGGTATGCAAAATGATGGTGCATCTTGGATTGTTGCGCGTCGGCCAAGACGAACAGGAGCAGTGGCTATACACCGCGACGTATGCGAGCCAGACTTGGCTTCGAAAATACAATGGTTTTACCGAAACGACTATTTTATTGAAGTGAGGGATGGGTATGGAGTGGCCGAATTTCTATTCCAACGCGTACGGAACGAACAATCAAATGGTTTCCGGTTTGCTATCTGAAATGGTGATCGACGAGCAGATGCGTCAATACCGCAAGCGCACGCTGATCCAGGAGATTGATGAGGCACTTGCATCGAAAAACAAAGAGCTGTTTATGCGCTTAACAGACGAATTGAAAGAAATCATGGCTTACGAGCAAGCCTAAATACATATCGTATGCGTTATTGCGAGTCTCCAACCATTCATGGTACGCTTGTTTCCAGAAATGAACAAGGAAATGAGGAGACGGCTCTATGCAGTGGAACTTGAACGATTTTGAAAACTGGGAGGAGTTGCGATCCTTTGTGGATACCGCGCTGCTCCCTCTTTATTTGTACAGTACGGACAGAAAAGTAGAAGAGCATGTTGTTCGGATGAACTACTTGTTAAATGTAGCTGCCGGGATTGAACACCGCTTGAAGGGGCGCGTGCTGCTGTTTCCGTTAAGCTATCAAATAGGAGAAGAACAGCTGGAACAACGAACACCGGCGGAATTCCCTTATAAAGTAGTGCTTCATTTTCGCGGAGAACAGATTCAAGTAATAGAGAGGGCAGAAGAAGGCGTGTTGACGTTATTGGTAGGGGATGAAGATTTGGAATCTTCTTTGCGCTTCGAAGTGACCGTGGATGTGCTGTACAAAGAGGTCATCAAGTTGTGGCAAACTGGGCAGCGATAATCCATTTGACTAAAATAAGAGACGCAATAGAGAAAGCGTTTTCCGGTAATACTACAGAAAAATGGGTGGGGCAAGGTCTTAAATTTGACAATCTGGCAACAATATCCTGTCACACATCGTTTGTGCAAAGACATGTCCACTGGACATTCTTGACATCTTTATAGGCGTTAGCTATGATTGGGATTGACCTAGTGTATATGTATAAAAATGCCATCGTAGCGCTATTTTACAGGATAAGGAGGGAAAAAGATATGGGAGACAAACGCGAAATTTCCAGGCGTACATTTTTGAACTACGCCCTTATGGGAACTGGCGGATTCCTTGCTGCGGGAATGATCACCCCAATGATTCGTTTTGCGGTAGACCCCCTTCTGCAAGGACATGCAGGTGGAGATAAAGTAGCTGTCGGCAGTCCGGATGAGTTTAGTGCCGTGCCAAAACGCGTTGAATTCAAGGTCCATACCAAGGACGGTTGGTATGAATCAGAATCAACACTTACTGCATGGGTTACCAAGAACGACAAGGGTGAGATTCTTGCTCTGTCCCCGATCTGTAAGCACTTAGGGTGTACGGTTGACTGGGGAACTGGTGCAGGCCAACCGAATGAGTACTTCTGTCCTTGCCACATGGGTCGTTATACGATCAATGGCGAGCACATTTTGGGAACGCCACCCACGGCCTCTCTCGATGAGTATGAGACAGAAGTCAAAGATGGAAAATTGTATTTAGGTAAAGTAAAAGCAAATCCTCGTCCGGGGGTGAACGGCTAAAATGATGCAAAAAATGTATGATTGGGTCGACGAGCGCTTAAACATCACTCCGATGTGGCGTGACTTGGCTGACCACGAAGTACCTGAGCACGTGAACCCGGCACATCATTTTTCCGCTTTTGTTTACTGCTTTGGTGGACTTACGTTCTTTATTACCGTTATTCAAATCTTGTCTGGTATGTTCTTGACGATGTACTATGTACCAGACGTTATCAATGCTTACGAATCCGTTAAGTACCTGCAGAACGAAGTAGCGTTCGGGGTAATCGTGCGCGGTATGCATCACTGGGGTGCCAGCTTGGTCATCGTGATGATGTTCCTACATACTCTGCGTGTATTCTTTACAGGTGCATACAAAAAGCCTCGTGAATTGAACTGGGTAGTCGGCGTATTGATTTTCTTCGTTATGCTGGGTCTCGGTTTCACAGGTTACCTCTTACCTTGGGATAACACCGCATACTTTGCGACCAAAGTAGGTGTGCAGATCGCTGACTCTGTACCTTTAATCGGTCCATACGTGAAAACATTGCTTACAGGCGGAGACATTCTAGGAGCGCAAACGCTTACCCGTTTCTTCGCAATTCACGTGTTCTTCCTTCCAGGCGCGCTGCTTGGTCTGTTGGGAGCTCACTTTGTAATGATCCGTTCGCAAGGTATCTCGGGTCCACTATAATCGGTCTTCGAAAAAAGGAGGAAATAGCATGGCAAAACAAGATAAAGATGCTACCTTCGTCGGAGATTCCCGAGTATCGGCGAAGCGTATTCCAAACATTTCTCCATCCTACTCCGACTTTCCAGGAAAAAATGAGCCGTTTTGGCCAAACTTCCTGCTGAAAGAGTGGATGGTGGCAGCCGTTTGCTTGGTTGGTTTCCTTGTGTTAACGGTTTCACACCCGTCGCCGTTAACTGACAAAGCAAACCCGAATGATACATCATTCATTCCGTTGCCAGACTGGTACTTCTTGTTCCTGTATCAATTGCTGAAATATCCATGGGCTGCAGGGGATTGGGTCGTTCTTGGGATCGTTGTTATTCCAGGTATCGCATTTGGTGCACTGATGCTGGCTCCTTGGCTGGATACCAGCAAAGAGCGTCGTCCTAGCAAACGTCCAGTTGCTACAGGATTGATGCTGACTGCACTCGTTGGTATTTTCTACTTGACTTGGGCAGCAAACCATGAATATCATCTGGCTCACCCAGATAAAGGTAAAGGAACTGGTGGCAAAGAGGGATCGAGTGCAACTGCACCTGCTCCAGCTGACACCAGCTTTAAAGCAGATGCGCTTTGGAAAGCGCAAACAAGCTGTATGGGGTGCCATGGTAAAAACATGGAGGGTGGCATGGGTCCAAACCTCCAAAAAATCGGCGCAACTTTGGATGCAGCCAAGATTACTGATATCATCAAGAACGGTAAAGGCGCAATGCCAGGCGGTATGATCAAAGATGATGCAGAAATCGCAAAGCTGGCTGACTACTTGGCTGGCTTGAAATAAGCTAATAGGGGAAAAGCTGGCTGGTAATGCGGTCAGCTTTTTCGTTAGCGGCGTACACAGCGGGAGACGATTATAGATGATCTGGATATGGGAGTGGTTTCGGCAATCTTTGGGCAAAAGGTGGTTTCTTTGGACGCTGTTCGTCGTCAACTTTTTAGGAACCATATATGGATTCATCTGGTATGGTAACCAATTGGCTGAGACACCAGCATATTTGATTCCTTTTGTTCCGGACAGCCCGACAGGTAGCGGACTTTTTTCGCTTGTACTCCTTACCTATTTGTTGGGTCGCCACATTCCTGTACTGGAAGCTTTGGCTGGCATCACCAATTTTAAGTATGGTGTCTGGGCCGTCTGCATTATCGTGGCTGGTTGGATGATGGGCAATGAAGTGCGTTGGACAGACGTGATGCTGATTATTTCCCACACGGGCATGGCTGTGGAATCTGTTTTGTACGCACGTTTTTACAAGCTAAGTCTTCTGCCGGTGGGAATCGCTGCGCTGTGGACACTGAATAATGATTTTCTCGATTACGTCATGGATATCCATCCGTGGCTGCCGAGTGTGCTGGATCCGTATGAGGGTTTCGTAGGTTTGTTTACGGTTCTTCTCAGTCTGATCTCGATCTCGGTGATCTGGTGGGTAAACATGAAGTATACGACAAATAAGGTCTAATCTTGTCCTCCTTTCCATAGTCTGTACTAGGGAAGGAGGTTATTTGCGTTGAAGAAAAACATCCGGTTTTTATTATTCTTTCTCATGATCGGGTTGTTCTTGTCGTGGCCCATTCATAACTTGTACTCGAAGCTAAATCAACCGATAGAACAAAAGCAGTTGGCAGCATTGGATCAAATTGCGCATGAGTTCCTGACGTATGCAAAAAAGGGAGATCTTGAAGGCGCAGAGCAGCGCATCGTCCAGCTAGCAGACCGATTTCCGAACCAGCATTTGCCCAATCCGATACGTATTGAGAGTCTGAATGCAGTGACCCAGTCTATATTGGCAGCCAAGCAAAGCTTTGCTTCCGCAAATGCAAGTGAACAGCAATTGCTGTGGCATGCCACGCGGGTCCGTATCGCCATAGACGCCCTTACCCATGATCACCAGCCGATGTGGCGTAGCTACTATCCTTCTCTCGTAACACAGGTCCAAAACCTGCAGCTATCCGCTGTTGAGCGGAATTTCAGTCAGTTTCGCGAACAGTTCGATGAGAACTACCGGTTATTTTTGGCCATCAAGCCGGGGATGAGTATTCAGCTTCCAGAGGGGCAAATGTCCTCGATTACGGTTGCGTACGATATCATATCCAAAGAGATGCGGAACACCCAAGTAGATTGGCAGCTTGTTCGAGAGGCATTGCGAGAATTGAACAGCTCCTTTCAAGTGGCTTTTGTGGGAGAAGAGAAGAGTACGCTTGCTCGTTTGATGATGCGTCCAGACTCTCCGATTGTTACTCTCGCTTCTATCATGATAGCTTTGATCATGGCCTTGTCTTATGTGGCATGGAAGAAATACAACGGAGAAATCCGTTCGACCTAATAGGTGCAAAAAGGTGCAAAAACCCTTGCCTGTATGAAAAGGCAAGGGTTTTTCTGTGCTGCTTCATGTTAGTCGTGAAGCGGTTTCTTGTTTTCATCAAGGGTGAAGCCTTCTCCGAGAACTTCATGCACATCATTGACGATGACAAAAGCATGCGGATCAATTTCTTGCACAATGGTTTTAAAACGCATGACTTCGTTTCGGCTGACAACGACATAGATGACTTTCTTTTCCTCGCCAGAGTAGGCGCCTTTACCGGCTAAGAGTGTCACACCACGACCTACATCGAGAATGTGCTTGGCGATGCTATCTGCTTCGTTGGAGATGATTGTCAATGCTTTTCCTGCATAAGCGCCATCTTGGAAAAAGTCGATGACACGTGCTGCGATAAAGACGACGACAAGGGTGTACATGGCGCTTTCTAGGTTCAAATAGACGAGGGACGCCCCAATGACCAAGATGTCTCCGAAGAACAACGTCCTTCCCATACTGATACCCATGTATTTCTGAAGGAGTCTGGCAATGATGTCCACACCGCCGGTCGTTCCGCCGTACCGGAAAATAATCCCTAAGCCGACACCAACAGCTACCCCGGCATACAGGGAAGCAAGCAAGCGATCTTTCATTGGCAACGGAAGCACGCCATCAAATAAGGATAAAAAGACGGAAAGAGAAACCGTTCCCAAAATCGTGTAGAAAAAAGAGGTTCGTCCAAGAATTTTCCAGCCCAAGAAAAATAACGGTACGTTCAGGACAAAGAAGACGATTCCCTGATCCACAACAGGAACTAACAGCTTGATCAAAATACTGATACCGGTGATACCGCCCTCAGCTAGATGATTGGGAATGTTGAACGCGTTAATACCAAATCCCATAATGGCAGAACCGATGATAATGGCAATGATACTGTCAAGACGAATTTTCATATTTCCTCCTGTTCGCCGGACCAGGAAAAGGCTTCCCCCCGGACTTGATGTGCAGGTAATACTTGTGTTACCTGAGGGCTATCCGAAAGCCATTATAAATGAACGCTCGTTTGATTGTCCATATGCTGGAAAGACGAAGTATTGTGATTTGGCAAACGAAGCCTTTTTTAGTACGATAGGTGAAAGAGAGAAGAATGTGAAAAAGGAGTGGTCGGATGGAACGGCAAAAGACTATGCAAGAGATGCAGCAAGAAGTTGATCAATACATATCGCAATTTAAAGAAGGATATTTTTCTCCGCTGTCCATGCTGGCTAGAATGACAGAAGAAGTAGGCGAATTAGCCAGAGAGATTAACCATTTTTATGGAGAAAAACCGAAGAAAAAGGACGAAGGCGAAAAAACAGTAGAGGAAGAGCTGGGTGACGTACTCTTCATTGTAATTTGTTTCGCAAACTCACTCGGAATCGATTTGCAGGAAGCGTTTGATCGTATTATGCACAAGTTTAATACACGCGATAAAGATCGCTGGACAAGAATAGAGGAGAACGAGCAGCATGACTAAACAAGTTCGTGTAGCAGTTGCTGGCGCAAATGGTCGAATGGGGCAAGAAGTAGTGAAAATGCTAGCGCAGGATACCGCGCTCGTTTTTACAGGCAATTTGGATACGCGTGTGAGCGAAGAGGGAATCAATCAACAATTGGACGAAATGAAGCCAGATGTTTTGGTAGACTTTACGACACCGCATACGGTGTATCGTCATATGGAGCTCTGTCTGGCTCGTGGTGTGCGACCGGTGGTTGGTACAACAGGGCTGACAACAGAGCAGCTACAAGAGATGACGGAGCGCTATAGAGAAGCGGGACTGGGCGCCATCATTGCTCCGAATTTTGCAATCGGAGCGATTCTATGTATGAAGTTTTCCGCAATGGCAGCAAAATATATGCCACATGTGGAAATTATCGAGCTGCATCATGACCGAAAGCTGGATGCGCCAAGCGGAACTGCATTGAAGACCGCCGAGATGATTGCAGCGGTTCGTGAAGAGCTCAAGCAAGGGCATCCTGAAGAGGTAGAAACAATTCCAGGCGCTCGCGGAGCAGATTACGAAGGCTTCCGAATTCACAGTGTCCGCCTGCCAGGCATGGTCGCCCATCAAGAGGTTTTGTTTGGGGCAACAGGCCAAACGCTGTCCATACGCCATGATTCGATTAACCGGGAATCTTTCATGCCAGGGGTAAATATGGCTATTAAAGCCGTAATGAATATGAACGGATTGATTTACGGATTGGAACATCTGATTGATTAAACGTTTGATTAACATACACACGATACCCAGCCATAAAGGGAGAGGTTTTCTTGAAAATTGCATTGATTGCCCATGATCGAATGAAAGAACAGATTGTGCAACTAGCGATGGCCTATGAATCCATTTTGGCAAAGCATGACCTGTATGCCACTGGAACAACTGGGTCGCGAATCATGGAAGCTACGTCGCTTTCCCTAACCCGATTTCTTTCAGGGCCATTAGGAGGCGATCAACAAATCGGTGCGATGATCGCCCGCAATGAGATGGATTTGATTATCTTTTTGCGTGATCCGCTTACCTCTCAACCGCATGAACCTGATATTATCGCACTGCTTCGACTGTGTGATGTGCACAAGATACCGTTTGCCACCAATCTCGGTTCGGCAGAAATCATGCTGAAGGCCTTGGAAATGGGACAACTGGATTGGCGCGAAGTGGTGCGTGAGGAGAATGAAGCATGAGTTCACTCGATATTTTGGCAATCGGCGCTCATCCTGACGATGTCGAGATCGGAGCGGCAGGCAGTCTGATATTGGCAGCTAAAGAGGGAAAACGCGTGGGGATTCTCGACTTGACCTACGCAGAATTGTCTTCGAATGGAACGGTGGAGAGAAGGCAACAAGAAGCGGCTGCGGCTGACCAAGTGATGGGAGTGGCTGCACGCTTTAATTTTGGACTGCCTGATCGCGGCTTGGAAGCAGTCAGGGAAAGTGCGATTGAACGTGTCGTAAAGCTCATTCGTGAAACACGCCCAGCCATTGTGCTTGCGCCTTATCACGCGGATCGTCATCCAGATCACGAAAGCGTAAGTCGGATCGTTCGCGAAGCGGTGTTTAATGCGGGTATCCGCAAGTATTTGCCGGAGCCTTCTTTGCCTGCCTATCGCCCATCGCAATTTCTTTACTATTTTATTAATTCCACTGTCACGCCACAGGTTGTCGTGGATATCACTGCTGTTTATGAGCAAAAAATGGAAGCGCTGCGTTGCTATCGCAGTCAGTTTGAGCTTGAAGAAGGTAGTGTCCAAACACCACTTACCAACGGTTATCTGGAGTCTGTTGAGTATCGAGAGCGACTGTTTGGTCAGCAGGCTGGTGTAGCCTACGCAGAAGGATTTGTCAGTGCAGCTCCGTATGTATTAAAGAGCTTGTGAGAAGGGGTGACACTGTATGAAGATCGGGATTACTTGCTATCCGTCATTGGGCGGATCGGGCGTAGTAGCCACAGAGCTGGGCAAGCTATTGGCTGAGCGAGGACATCAAGTCCATTTCATTACAGGTGGAATGCCATTTCGTTTAGGCGCGTTTCACCCAAACATTTTCTATCATGAAGTAGAAGTGAACAACTATGATGTTTTTAAATATCCACCCTATGACTTGACCTTGGCGAACCGAATGGCGCAAGTGGCGAAAAATGAAAGCCTGGACTTATTACATGTGCATTATGCTGTGCCACATGCATTGTGTGCGTTCCTCGCCAAGCAAATGGTAGGGGATCATTTGAAAATTGTGACCACACTGCACGGGACGGATATTACTGTTCTGGGTTATGACTCGAATTTGAGTGATATGATCCGCTTCGGCATTGAGCGAAGCGATTTGGTAACAGCGGTGTCCAATGATTTGATCAGGCAGACAAAAGAGCTGCTGCATACTGAAAAAGAAATTGTTCCTGTGTATAACTTTGTAGACAAGCGGCGTTATTACCCGAAAGAGGTTACGAAGCTGAAAAAGGTATTTGCACCGAATGGTGAAAAAATTCTTATGCACATTTCTAATTTCCGTCCGGTCAAACGAGTGCCGGATGTGATTGAAATATTTTCGCGTGTACGTGAAGAAGTGCCTTCCAGGCTGATCCTTATTGGTGAAGGTCCCGAAATGGGGCTGGTCCGCAAGATGATTGCCGAGCTCGGTCTGAATGACGATGTTTGCTTCCTCGGCAAGCAGGAAGACGTCGCCGAGGTATTGTCGATGGCAGACATTATGCTGCTTCCATCAGAAAAGGAAAGCTTCGGTC
Organism: Brevibacillus sp. AF8; assembly: GCF_021270385.1. Classification (NCBI taxonomy): domain Bacteria; kingdom Bacillati; phylum Bacillota; class Bacilli; order Caryophanales; family Paenibacillaceae; genus Brevibacillus; species Brevibacillus sp. AF8. The sequence continues at coordinate 402,696 of NZ_JAGQDN010000002.1, forward strand.
TCGTCGCACTAGAAGCAATGGCTTGCGGTGTGCCAGTCGTCGCAACAGTGGCAGGTGGTTTGCCTGAAGTCGTACTGGATGGTGTGAACGGCTTCTTGCGTCCAATTGGCGACGTGGAAGGCATGGCGAAAGAAACGATACGTCTCTTGCAAAACGAAGAGCTCTACCGCGAATTCTCCGCGAATAGCATTGAGCGATCCTGCAAAACGTTTTGTCACGAAACGATTGCTTCGCAGTATGAAGCACTGTACGCCAACTTACTGGCAAGCAAAACTGAAGAAAACCTAAGTTTTTGAACGTAAGATGGAGCTTTTAGCTAGCTGATGCACTTTGGATATAAAAATAAACAATCCATACAAAACTCTCATGATAAACGCCTCCTTGAGTAGATCAGGCGGAGCAAACCAGAAAGGGGGGATTGGATTGGCGATAGAATTGGCAAAGCGTGTTCTCGACAGATTGGAGGAACACGGTTTTGAAGCTTACTACGTGGGTGGTTGCGTCCGCGATTGGCTATTACAACGACCTGTTCATGATATAGATATATGTACGAATGCCCATCCCGGCGACGTCATCCGATTGTTTCCCGATCATGTCCCGACTGGTCTGAAACACGGTACTGTATCTGTAAAAGTCGAGGGGGAGCTGTTCGAAGTCACGACGTTTCGGACGGAAGGAAAATATGAAGATTACCGTCGACCCGCTGAGGTTCAATTCGTTTCGGAACTTCGGCTCGATCTGGAGCGACGGGATTTTACGATGAACGCAATGGCGATGGATCGTCATCAAGTATTGCACGACCCGTTCGGTGGACAAGAGGATATGGAGCATCGGCTGGTTCGTGCTGTAGGCATTCCGCTAGAGAGATTTCAGGAGGATGCCCTTCGGCTTTTACGGGGTGTGCGATTTGCTTCCCAGTTAGGTTTTGCTATAGAAGACCAGACCATGCTCGCCATGAAACAGACTGCGCCATTGTTAGCTCATATTGCTGTGGAACGCATACGGGAAGAGTTGAATAAAACGCTCGACAGCAAAGCCCCAGAGGTTGGTTGTCAGTTGTTGAATGAAACGAGGCTCATGGCTTATGCCCCCGAGGTAGAAAAACTGTTCATCTTCTCGAATGAGCATGCTTGGCGGCTCCGTCATTTGCAAACCGCGACGCAAAAATGGTCGTTGCTACTGTTTGCTGCGAAATATTCGCCTGTGCAATCGCGTGAAGTATGCCAATTCCTCAAAATGTCCAAACGCGAAACAGAAGCAATTTGTTGCTTGGTTGAGCTTTTGACGCGATTGCAGCCGCAATGGGATGTCCCCCAAGCGATGGAGTGGGGGCCATTGCTGCTTGAAGTCGGGTGGGACACTTGCAATGAGTTTTTCCTTTTACTGCAAGCGTGTTGGTGGAAGGAGAGGCATTCGTTTTCGAAGCAAGCACTCTTCGATCAATACGAAAACATGCCTGTCAAAACCATCAAGGATTTGGCAATTACGGGGCTTGACCTGCAAGTAGCCGTTCAGAAAAAGCCCGGCGAGTGGATTGTCCGCGTCTTGGAATCGTTGCTTAGACAAACGGCACTGCATGGTTTACCAAATACACCAGAAGCACTCGTCGAAGTTGCAAAGAAAGAGGTTGCACAAGATGAACATTAAGCAAGTCATCCTTCAAGCATTCCGTGATCAGCCAGGCAGTTTCATCTCTGGTGAAGAATTGAGCCAAACATGCGGTTGCTCCAGGACAGCGGTTTGGAAACATATCGAAGAGCTGCGCCGGGATGGTTACGAGGTAGAGGCGGTGCGAAAATCGGGGTATCGCCTGTTGGTTGCCCCTGATCGCTTGTCAGCAGCAGAAATCATGGCTGGATTGGAAACGAACCGGATTGGTCAAAATGTCATCGCTTACGATGAGGTGGTATCTACACAGCCACTTGCACACGAGGCTGCGGCAAAAGGGGCAGTAGAAGGTACGATTGTACTGGCAGAGCTGCAAACAGGTGGGAAAGGCAGACTCGGTCGCCCCTGGCATTCTCCGAAAGGAACGGGGATCTGGATGAGTTTGATCATCCGACCTGCGATTCCGCTACCAAAGACACCTCAGATGACGTTGCTAACGGCGGTTGCTGTAGCGAGAACGATCCGGGAAGAGACTGGGCTCCCTGTCAAAATCAAATGGCCGAATGATATTTTTATTGGTGACAAAAAAGTATGCGGGATTTTGACGGAACTCAATGCCGAATCTGATCGGGTCAATTATTTAGTGATCGGAATCGGGCTTAATGCCAACAGTATCGAGGCGGATTTTCCATCTGACTTGGCACAGATTGCCACTTCACTTCGAATTGAATCTGGCGAGCCACTCAAGCGCGTTTCTTTTATTCAGCGGCTCTGTCGAATTTTTGAAGAAGAGTATGACCACTATTTGCAGGCTGGCTTCGAGCGTGTCAAACAAGAGTGGGAGAATCATTCGTACACCATTGGCAAATGGGTGACCCTCCAGACGATTTCACAACAGTTGGAAGGTCGTGCCGTTGGCTTGGATGAAGAAGGCGTACTCAAAGTCGAGGATCAGACTGGACAGATTCACAAAGTTTATTCGGCTGATGTCAATTATCGTGCAAATGATTAAATCATTTGCTATACTCCAATTTGGAGGCTGTATCACTTGGTGAACGGTACTCCCGGAGTATTTTTGTATCTATCGTGTAATCTTAAATCAATACGTGTAAGGACAAAAATCTGCTCAGAGCCTGTGTGGACCGAGACAGAAGGAATCCGCTAACGCAAAATGTCTTTTTGACATGGACAACCTTCTCCCGATTGACGCGAGAAGGTTTTTTTATTCCTCACACGATCCACGGGCTTGATGCGAAGAGGAGCAATGAAAAATGGCACAAAACGACAGACCTATTACGACTTCGAGTATCCGCAAGAAAAAAGAAATGCGAACCCCGATTACCATGGTGACCGCTTATGACTATCCGTCAGCGAAATTAGTGGATGAAGCTGGCGTTGATATGATTCTGGTTGGTGATTCGTTGGGAATGGTCGTACTCGGTTATGACTCCACCATCCCTGTTACGATGGAGGACATGCTACACCATACGAAAGCAGTAACGAGAGGGGCCAAGCGTGCATTTGTCGTGGCAGATTTGCCTTTCCTCAGCTATCACGGAACAGTTGAGGAAGCGGTGAAAAACGCGGGCAGACTAATGCAAGAAGGGCTGGCCAAGGCCGTCAAAATGGAAGGGGGCCGCGAACTCGCCCCAATCATTACACGCTGTGTACAAGCGGGCATCCCTGTCGTTGGACATATTGGACTTACTCCGCAATCGGTACATCAATTAGGCGGTTACAAAGTACAAGGAAGAGATCTGGAGGCAGCCAAAAAATTGCTGGACGAAGCCCTTGCGATTCAAGAAGCAGGTGCATTCGCCATTGTGCTGGAATGTGTTCCGGAAGAGGTCGCTGGCATGATTGCAGACAAGCTGGACATCGCTGTGATTGGAATCGGAGCGGGTGCGACTTGTGATGGGCAAGTGCTGGTGTTCCATGATATGGTCGGCTACGCATCGGATATCACACCGAAATTCGTGAAGCGCTATGCAAACATTGGCGAAACAATCCGTGAAGCTGTGGAGACTTATAACAAAGAAGTGGAAGCAAGAAGCTTCCCAGCGCAAGAGCATGTCTTCCATGCCTCCGAAGAAACCATCAAGGAACTGTACGGGGAAGGAGTGAAGCAGTCATGATGCAAACCATGATGCAGCAAGTCTCCACGATTGCAGAGATGCGTGTTCATATAAAAGAAGCGCGTCGGCAAGGAAAAACGATCGGAATGGTACCAACCATGGGCTTTTTGCATGAAGGACATCTCAGCTTGGTGAAAGCTGCCCGTGAAGTATGTGACTTGGTTGTGATGAGCATTTTCGTAAACCCGTTGCAATTCGGACCGAATGAAGACTTTGAACGTTATCCACGCGATATCGAAAGGGATAGCAAAATGGCGGAAGAAGCGGGAGTGGACTTTCTTTTTACCCCGGAAGTCAGCGAGATGTATCCGACGCCGATGTTGACCAATATTTCAGTAGCAAATGTGACGACACCATTGTGTGGAGCTTCTCGTCCAGGTCATTTTGATGGCGTATCGACCGTCGTCAATAAATTGTTTCAAATTGTCCAGCCCGATCTCGCCTTTTTTGGACAAAAGGATGCCCAGCAGGTAGCCGTTGTAACGCAAATGGTCCACGATTTATCGATGCCAGTACAAATCGTTCCATGCCCGATAGTACGGGAAGCGGATGGGCTTGCCATGAGCTCTCGGAACGTGTACTTGTCAGCAGATGAGCGAGCACAAGCACTCGTCCTATCACAGAGCCTGAGGCAAGCAGAAGAATGGCTAAGTGAGGGTGTGGCTCTTTCTACAATCAAGGATCGTATCACGCAAATGATTTCCGAGAAGCCGTTGGCTGATATTGATTATGTGGAAATTTTAAGCTATCCAGCGCTTACACCATTGGAGCAGGAAACGGCAGGTCAGACCATCATCATCGCGCTGGCTGTTCGTTTGGGTAAAACACGTCTGATCGACAATACGATTACATCAATCAAGTAGAGATAAGGGAGGAATTGTTAGTGTTCCGCACCATGATGAAAGCAAAAATCCATCGCGCAACGGTAACTGAAGCAAACTTGAACTATGTCGGCAGTATTACCATCGACAAAAATTTGTTGGATGCGCTGGATATTTTGCCAAATGAAAAAGTACAAATCGTCAATAACAACAACGGAGCGCGTCTGGAAACATACGTCATCGAAGGTGCTCCAGGCAGTGGCGTCATTTGCTTGAACGGAGCAGCTGCACGTCTTGTACAAGAGGGCGACATCGTTATTATTATTGCCTATGCGATGATGACGGATGAAGAGGCGAGAACCTACAAGCCACGTGTCGCCATCATGGATGAAAAAAATCAGATCAAAGAATTGATTGCAGAAGAAGTACACGCGACGATTCTGTAAGCGATCTGTCGACTCCTGCATAGAGCCACCTGCCTTGTGAGACAATGAAAGTACTCATGCCTCATAGGGGGTGGCTTTTCTTGTGAAAATCGAAGACTGGTTTCATACGCTTCGGAACAAAGCGCAGACGATCGAAGAGAAGTGGCAGGGGGCTTCTGAACAAGAACGTCTTCAGCTCGCGGAACAATTGTTTCAATTGCGCCAAGTAAGTGATACAGTCGTAGACCTGTGGCTGCAATTCGAAGAAAAATTATCGAATGCGATCCGTAACATCAAGGAAATGGAAGGACAGCTTCCGGCAGAAGAGAAAAAGCCGGATCAGTTGAAGGGTAATGCAGAATCACCAAAGGCAGTAGAAACAGAAAAAACAGCAGAGGGAAAAAAGAAAGAGTATTCCCCGGAAGCGGGTCCATACGAGCCGATTTTTCGACGTGGGGAAGGCTTTTATCATCTGCGCATGTTTCAAGACGCAAAAAAGTGCTTTGCAGAACTAGTTCAAAAATCGCCAGACTGGGAAAGTGGGCGCTTGTACTACGCTTACAGTCTCCTTTTGTGTGAGGAAACAGAATTAGCCTTTCGGGAATTCCGTCTTCTCGGCAGGACGGCAGGCTCACCTACCGTTGTGGCCATCAGTTTTAATGCCATCGGATGCATACTTGCGGAGGAGGAGCAATGGCTGGAGGCGGCGCAAGCTTTCAAGACGTCTCTCGAGATCAAGCCAGAACAGGAAGAAGCCAAATACAACCTCGCGCTATGCTATTTAAGAGATGGCGATGCACAGGAAGCTTTGGACGAATTGGAACCGTATTTAGAAAAAAACGAGCACGATTGGGAAGCGCAGATGCTATGGCTGCGTGCTGCCAAGTTATTGCATACGATGGACCAGACGGTGGAATGGAGCCCACCGAAAGGCTTGCAACTGCCGACACGTGATTTGGACAGCGATACTCTTCAGGAAATGGCCTCTTTATACGAAACAGTGGGCAATTACCACCGGGCACAGATTTGCTATCACTTTTTGACGGAGCGTTCCCCAAAAGAAGGCTGGACGTGGCATGGCTTGGCCTGGAATACATGGCTCATTGCGGGTACGAAAAGGGCATTGACGCTCGTTAAAAAAGCGATTAGTCTCGCACCCGAAAATGATGACTTTCTTTTTAGTTATGGCTGGATGTTGTTGTTTGACGGAAGGGTAGACGAAGCGATCAAAGCGTTTCGGATCATACTAGAGAAAAACCGAGACAATCGCCTCGGACAATCCGGGATGATTTCCGCATACGAAAAGCTGGGGGATACACAAGAAGCAAAACGGTTGGCAAAGTATTTCCTGGAAGACGCTGAGCCATATGTACGTTCGTTAGGGTATTTTCATCTGGGGAGAATCGCGGTTGTGGAAGAAAATTGGCGCCTAGCTGAACAATATTTTCAACGGGCATTGCCATTCGCAGAACAGTTATGGGAAATCCCCATCTATCTGCAATTGTGTGCAAGCAAGCTCGGTCAAACAGAAATGCAAACCGAGCTCGTACAGCCTTAAATGTACAGGAGAGCAGGAATATTTCCCATCGTTGCCGAATGTGAATGGGTGCGGATTGAATGTTTCCGCCCAGGTTACGAGGTGACAACGTTTGAATCGATTACTAGTTGTAGATTTTGAGACGACGGGAAGCCATCCACGCCAAGGGGATAGCATCATTCAGATTGGTGCTGTCGCAATCGATGACGGGCAGATTACCGAGAGTTTTTCCACCCTGATTCATCCGGGCCAGGATATTCCACCGTTTATTACTCAATTAACAGGGATTACCAATGAAATGGTTGCAGATGCTCCTTCCTTGGAAGAAGTGTTTCCAGATTTCTTACGTTTATTGGACGGACGAGCATTTGTAGCACATAATGCAAGCTTTGATCTCCAATTTTTACAAGAAGCCCTGCTGAGCCAGGGCTATTATGCGTTTGACGGCTACGTGCTCGATACAGTGGAGCTATCCCGTGTTCTTTTGCCAATGCAAAATAGCTACAGACTCGGAGAACTGGCGTCTGAGCTGGAAATCGAGCACGATAATCCCCATCAAGCAGATAGTGATGCACTCGCAACGGCGCAGCTGTTTCTCCACTTGCTGGATATTTTAAAGAGACTGCCACTCGTGACGATCCAGCGCCTGCAGATGCTCGTTTCTTCGTTTCGCTCGGATATCGAGGTTCTTTTACGTCAGATCGAGATGGAAAAGCTCATAGAACTGCCAGAGCTGGATGGAACCACAACCGAAACGGATTCCTCAGACATGTGGGATATTTATCGCCAGTTGGCTCTACGGAAGCGCGAAGAAAAATTAACAGCGTCTCTAAAGCGTCCTCATGTCGATGCGACAGTGACTAAAGCGTTTGCCGACCAGCTCGAGGAGGTTTTGGGCGAAAACGGGTACATGCAGGCAAAAATGTCGGGATATCAACGTCGGGATGCTCAGGAAGCAATGATGCATGCCGTTTATGAGGCAATGGAGAATGGCGCCCATTTATTGGTAGAGGCAGGGACAGGTACGGGAAAATCATTAGCCTATCTCTTGCCGGGGATCATTTGGGCTCATTACAATCAGCAACAGCTGGTGGTCAGTACCAATACCATTCAATTGCAGGAACAGCTATTCCATAAGGAAATCGCTACCTTGCAGGAGTCGTTGCCGTTTTCGTTTACGGCTTCGACGCTAAAAGGCAGAGGAAACTACTTATGCTTGCGTAAATTTGAACAAGCCGTAGACGAACCTGTAGAAGGAAGCAGCCAAGAAATGCGCTTGGTCAAAGGACAGATGCTGACGTGGCTCACGCAAACCGTTACCGGTGACGTGGAAGAGCTAAGCATGCCTCCAAGTGGTCAACTGCTGTGGCAACAGGTAAAAAGTGATACGAGCTCTTGTTTGAATCGGGCTTGCCCGTGGTTTAGTCGCTGCTACTATTTCCAGGCGAAGGAACGGGCTCGCGATGTCGATGTCCTCATCGTCAATCACGCCCTATTCATCAGCGACTTGCAAGCGGAAAACAGAATCCTCCCTTCGTATGAAGTTGCTATCGTCGATGAGGCCCATCATTTGGAGGATGCAGCGACACAGCATTTAGGCAAGCAGTTTTCAACCACGCAGCTTCTTTTCTTGTTAGATCGTGCATCGGTTGAGGAGGGTGGGGCTATAGCCCGCTTCGCAGAAGAGCTGCAAAGCTGGATGCCAGCGGTACAAGAAGATGTCGCTGCCAAGCTTTTGGAGCTAAGAAAACAGTCCGCTGCCTTGCGAGAGAAAGCGCAGCAATGGACACAGCTCTTGTATGCATGGGCATCAGATCGTGCGGAGGAGACGACGGACGCTGGTCGTGAGACAGTACGATATCGGATCGAATCGTTTGTAGGTAAACACGAGAAGATACGCAAAGTAACCAAAAAGCTGATTGAAGGGATGACCGCATATGCAGCGGGCATCGAACAGCTTTTGCGAACGACTCCGCAAGAGGAAAAGCCTCCTTTTGCCGTACGCAGTCTACTGACAGATTTATTCGGTCTCATCAAAGACTGGCAGAACGCCGTGGAGCTGCTTCACTTCTTTTTACTTGAGCAGGATGCCGAGTATGTGTATTGGATGGAAGTAGAGTCCCGTACAGCTCGCAAGCAGGTTCATTTGTCAGCGGCACTCTTGAAGGTTGCCGACTCACTGGCAGAACCGCTTTTCGCACAAAAGCGGAGTCTGATTTTGACATCAGCCACTCTGACGGTCAAGAACAGCTTCTCCTACATCAAAAGCCAGTTTGGTCTCGACCAGCTTCCCGAGGAACGAGTGCGTACCTTGTCACTGCCATCGCCGTTTCATTATGAAGAGCAGGGGCTGCTGTTGATTCCATCTGATTTCCCTGCACCAGGCAAAGAGAGTGACCACACGTACTTGGAGGCGGTCATTCAAGGGTGTGTGGACGTCGTACTGGCTTCGAAAGGAAGGACGCTGATCCTGTTTACCTCCCATTCGATGCTTCGACTTGTTTACCAAGCGATGAAAGAACGACTGGGAGAGGCTCCAGAACCGTATACGTTATTCGGTCACGGGATTGATAGCAACAATCGGAGCAAGCTGGTGCGACTGTTCCGAAGCATGGAGAGAAGTGTGCTGCTTGGAACTAGCAGCTTCTGGGAAGGTGTCGATATCCAGGGAGAATGGCTGAGCAGTTTAGTTATTGTTCGCCTTCCGTTTGCTCCGCCGAATCATCCTGTCTATCAAGGAAGGGCAGAGCTTTTGAAGGCAGAAGGAAAAAACGCCTTTATGTCGTTGTCTCTTCCACAAGCCGTTCTACAATTTAAGCAAGGGGTGGGGCGATTAATTCGCCATCACTTGGATAGAGGGGTCGTGATCGTTTTCGACACGCGTGTGGTTGAGTCGAGATATGGACGCTCATTCCTTCAATCTTTGCCGCCATTTCAAATCGAAAGCGGTCCATGGCCAACTCTGCGAGAGCGCATAGAGCCATTCCTTAGTATGCAATCCCTGTCAGATTCATAAAATGAAGCAATAGTCTCATAGGGATTAAGGTGATAAAATAAATGTTATGGAAAAAAGAGTGGCGTTGGTGGATAGTAGTTCTGAGTGTGTTTTTCCTTTGCGCATGCTCGATTGATAGCCATTTGTATTTGCAAGAAGCAGCAGTGAAGATAGATGACCCGTTTGAAACCGAGACAGAACAGGAATTTTCGGGTCTCATAATCACCTACTTCGCACTTCCACAAGGTGAGAGTACGCTTTTGAGAATGCCAGGCGGTAAAACGATGCTGATTGATACGGGTACGTCAGAAGATTGGCCCGTTCTTTCAGCGCGCTTGGCAGAGCTCAAGATTACACGGCTCGATTATGTGGTGTTAACGAACGACCAGCCGGAATATATGGGAGGCTACGCTTCATTGAGCCAACAAGTGCTCATCGATGCTGTCATTTTGCCAAAGCTGATCGCACCATCCATTCGGCATGTCGTGCTGCTTCGCTCCAACCAAAAGCAGATGGAAGCAGAGCAAGGACAAGTACTCACTCTTGACCAAGAAATCTCCATGGAAGTATTGCTTCCGGATGAACCGTTATTTTTATCGCCTCAGAACAATTCTCTTGTTTTTCGATTGACGCACGGTCAACTGCGATTTTTGTTTATGAGTGCCGTGAATGAAAAAGCAGAGGAGCGACTGTTGGAACGGCAAAATGACAAACTGAAGGCGGAAGTGCTAAAGGTAGCCGGTCAGGGAAGCAATCAGGGATCTTCACAACCGTTTCTGACGCAGGTCGATCCTCAGGTCGCCATTATTCAGACAGGCCGATCACGGGATCAAATGAAAGACGGTCAGACGGAGGTCATGGAGCGTTTGGGTGAGTCATGGGCCGAGACATACGTTACCAGCCACGACGGTTCCATTACCATTTTATCGAATGGAAAAGAATATCGGATTTTGAAGCAAAAGAATTAGGGGGGAAGACCGAACGTGGCAAAACACGAAAAGATTTCAGAAGCGGTCGTCCGTCGTTTGCCGATTTATCTGCGTTACCTCAGTTATTTGCAGCAAGTTGAGGTGACCACCGTTTCCTCCCAACAGATGGGCAAGAATCTTGATGTGAATCCTGCCCAAATCAGAAAAGATCTTGCAGCTTTTGGTGATTTTGGAAAAAAGGGAATCGGCTATGATGTCGATTATCTGGTGGAAAAAATACGTGAAATCCTGAAGCTAACGGATGAAATCCGTGTCGCTTTGGTCGGAGCTGGGCATTTGGGCCATGCCATCAGTAACTACAACGCTTATTTGAAAGATAACATGCGGATTGCGGCCATCTTTGACAATAATCCAGAGAAGCAGGGCAAAAAAGTCGCAGGTATACCGATTCAGCCTTTATCAGAGCTGGAAGAGACAATCGTTAAAAAGCAAATCAAGCTGGCGATTATTACGGTACCGGCCCCTGCAGCGCAATCCGTATGTGATCAGTTGACTCAAGCGGGTATCAGGGGGATCTTGAATTTTGCCCCTACGACGATTCGCGCAGGAAAGGATGTTCGCATTCACTATGCGGACGTGACGTCCAACCTGCAAAGCTTGGCCTACTACTTGACATAAGAATGGAGTGTATACTATGAAAAAGACGATCCTCATTCACGCAACAGTCATTACCGTTAACGATACGAATGAAGTCATTTACGATGGTGCCGTAGCATTCGAAGGCAACAAGATTACGTATGTGGGCCCAACTCCTGAGGACCTGTCGGAAGCGGGATACGATGAAGTTATCGATCAAAAAGGAGACTACATACTGCCTGGGTTAATCAACACGCATGGACATGCTGGTATGTCCCTCCTACGTGGTTATGCAGATGATTTGCCGCTACAACAATGGCTGGAAGACAAAATGTGGCCATTGGAGGCGCAATTCACGGGTGACACAGTAAAATGGGGTACCCAACTGTCGCTTATTGAGATGATTCGTACCGGAACTACCACGTTTGTGGATATGTATGACCATATGGATGTTGTGGCGAAGGAAGTCGATGCAGCTGGAATGCGTGCCCGCCTTTGCCGAGGAATGATCGGTCTGTGCTCCGAAGAAGAACGTCAAACAAAGCTGAAGGACGCGACACTTTTTGCAAAAGAATGGCATAATCAGGCAGACGGACGTATTACCGTCATGATGGCACCGCATGCGCCGTATACCTGCTCGCCAGAATTTATTACCCAAATTATCGAAAAAGCTGATGAGTTGTCCTTGCCGCTTCATATCCATATGTCAGAAACCGCTTGGGAAGTCGGTCAAAACGAGAAGGACTACGGACTGCGTCCAGTCGCTCACTTGGAAAAGCTGGGTATGTTCAATCGCCCAACACTCGTCGCGCACGCTGTTCACCTAACGGATGAAGAAATCGACATTTTGGCAAAATACAACGTGAGAGTTTCTCATAATGTAGTCAGCAACTTGAAGCTGGCAAGCGGTGTTGCGCCTGTTCCGAAAATGTTGGCAAAAGGCGTAAGCGTATCGCTCGGTACAGACAGCTCAGCAAGTAACAACAATTTGAATCTGTTCGAAGAATTGAAGCTCGCTGCGATTCTGCACAAAGGTGTGAACAACGATCCAGTAGCAGTTCCAGCAGAGGAAGCGCTTCGCATGGCTACCCGTTATGGCGCAGAAGGGGTATTCCAAGAAGAAACGCTTGGAAGCATTGAAGTAGGCAAGCAAGCTGACTTGATCGTGATGGATAGCCATCAAGCCCATTTCCACCCGGCGCACCAACCGATTTCACACGTGGTGTACGCAGCAAATGGACGAGATGTGAAAGATACGATTGTAGCGGGTAAATTCTTGATGCGTAATCATAAGCTGTTGACCATCGATGAGGAGCGCGCGATTTACGAAGCGAACCGCGTATTCCAAACGTTAAAACGGTAAAAGGCTCCTGTCAGGTGGGGGACAGGAGTAAGGCAGTGCAGGTGTAGGTAGGGGAATTGGATACTACGACGTTCCGTTGTTCATTTTTGCCACAGCTTTTGTCAGGAGATGATGGCGAAAATGAAGAGTGGGTGTGTGCGACCATTGACGCAAGGGAGACGACAATCCTGCCCAGGAGACGCGATATTCCTGTAACAGAAACCCAAGTATGTCAGGAGATGTAGTTTGTTGCGAAGATGTCACGCGCTCACCTCCTCGGGGTGTATGTGTAGTATGACCGCCCGACCTTAAGCTATGATTAGCAACTTTTCCGTGTCGTTCTAAAACCTTCCCGTATAGCATAGGCTAAAGACAAAAATGGGACAGGGGGGACGACATGTACATCCGGCCCAAATTGCTGTGGTGGCTCATTCCTATCCTACTCGGTCTATTTCTCCTGGGGATTGTATTGGGGACAGTAAGTCGATCAGCCAATACAGGCAGCACGGATCCTGCGTCTGCGGTCAGACAAACAACAGGAACGGGGCAGACGACGACGGTAGCGGAGCTTTTGGAGCAGATTACGCAGGACGAGGAACGCTCATTTCTGGTTTACATGAAGGATCAGACCTTACATGGGCGATTTCAAAATGAGCAATTTCAGCTCGCAGGAGAAATCGGTGGCCACCAGCTTGAAATAGCCAGAAAAGATGGGCAGCCAGTTTCGGTTCGAATTGATGGCCAGATACAGGACCATGCTGCACTGCCGTATGCGCTGTTCACCCCGTATGAGCACGCAGTATTGCTCAAGGGAGTTATGCAATCCGTTCGTCCTGAACGCCTTGAAGATACTGCGGGGCAAGGATGGAGTGGATATCGGATTGCGGTTCCACCTGAGAAAGTCTCTTCGTTATTATCGATGTGGCTAGGTCCATCCTTCCCTTTTCATGATTTGACTTCGAATGTAACGAACGGAATGAAAGTCAATTACCAACTATGGTACGAGTCAACTACGGGGCAGCTTCGTCAACTGGAGCTGGATTTGCAAATACAAACGGCAGTTGGAGTGAAGAGAGACCAGCTTCGATTCCGATTGTAATGTCAGCCACGTAAAGGAGTTACTTTGCTGTGTTAGTACGAATTATCCTATCAATCGTTGCCGTCATTTTACTTACGGGAGCTGGGTTCGCCTATCACCTGACGGCTTCTGTAGCAGGGGAACGCAATCAATTTGAGGAAACCGTTCGTCAGTGGGTCCAGGATCGCACAACGATCACGGAGATTGAATCCATTGATGAATATCGAGGCAAGGAGAGCTACGCTGTCGTCATTGGGAAAAATAAGGCGGGGACACAAGTTGTAGCTTGGATGACCGATCAGAAAGTTAGCTTTGATCGAATGGATCTTGCTGTTCCCAAAAAGAATGTAGAAGAGGCGGTTTATAAGTCCTTCCCACAATCAGAGATCACTCATTTGGTTCCTGGTCTCGAAAACGATAAGAAATTTTGGGAAGTCACTGTAAAAGACAAAGACGGTCGTTATCACTACATTCACTATGATCTATTCACGGGCGCTCTGTTAACCTCATACGTGCTCGCGCCAACCTGAGACGCTTGCATACGACAGGCCTTTTCCTTATGGGAGAAGGCCTGTTTGGCATTCCATCCAACATCTGTATAAGAAATTGATATACTCATATGATATACTTTGGATGTTGCTTAGAGAGAAAACGAGAACGATATTTATGGGGGGAGTAGCCGTGCAGTTGAAAAAGAGCGCAATAGGATTATCTTTGGTGGCAACATTGGCACTCCTGTTCGGAGGATGGTTCTTGTACCAAAAGATGGAGATTGAGGAGCCAATCCGTGCAGAAATTGGCCAAATGCAGTCCGCAACATTGGGCAATTTGGAGATCAGCAAAGATAAAATTCAAATAGATGTAACTGTTACAAAACCAGACACATTTCCAGCAGAATATCGAAATCTGCTAACGGAAACACAAAAGATCGCAGGTGAAAAAGAAGTGGTCATTGACATCGACAATCAGTCGACAGCGATGGACGATATTTGGCAAAGCGGTCAATTTGTGTTTACCGAAGCAGTGGAGTTGCATGAGTATAGCCGCATTCCAGCTCTCGTGGCACAATGGAAAAAAGGGAATCAACTCGACGAAGCATCTGCATCGATGGATGACGAAAACATTTATGTTTATTTGAAAAAAGGAACGGAGGATTTTTACACCATCATACCTCGTTCCATTGAAAAAGAGGTGAAGGCACGTGCGTAAGGAAGTACTGATCGGCGTCGTACCTGCACTGTTGATTTTTCTTGTTTTTCTAGGTGTAAACATTACCCCATTTTTGGTGTTCGGAGTCGTACTGGGTGCGCTTTACTTTCTGGTCATCCGTCAGCAAAATGGACAAGGCGGAAATGTCGCCCTCGGTGGGAAAAGAAAAATAAACAAGCATGAGCTGCCGAAATCGGACGTGCAGTTTGCCGATATCGGTGGACAGGAACGCGCCAAAAAAGAGCTGAAGGAATCGCTTGATTTTCTCGTGTATAAGGACAAAATTGAGCAGTACGGGATTCGTCCGATCAAAGGTGTTCTTTTGACAGGTCCTCCTGGTACGGGTAAGACACTGATGGCGAAAGCAGCAGCGAACTATACAAATTCTGCTTTTGTAGCGGCATCAGGTTCGCAGTTTGTAGAGATGTATGTCGGTGTCGGTGCACAACGCGTCCGTGAATTGTTTCAGGAAGCGAAGGCATTAGCAGAGAAAAATGGGCAAGACAGCGCGATTATTTTTATCGATGAGATCGATGTCGTCGGTGGAAAAAGGGACGGTCAACAGCAGCGGGAATACGATCAAACCTTGAATCAACTCTTGACGGAGATGGATGGTGTGGCTACGACCGACAAGCCGCGGGTTTTGGTCATGGCTGCTACGAACCGGAAGGACATGCTCGACGCAGCGCTGTTGCGACCTGGTCGTTTTGACCGTCATATTAGCGTTGATCTTCCAGACAAGCCAGCACGCGAGCAGATTTTGACCATTCACACGGCCAATAAACCGCTAGGCGAGGATGTCACACTGGAAAAAGTGGCACAGGAGACATTCGGATTTTCTGGCGCGCAGCTGGAAAGCGTAGCCAATGAAGCAGCTATTTATGCCATGCGTGACCGTCAGGAAAAAATCACTGCGAAGCATTTTGCCTATGCCGTAGACAAGGTTATGCTCGGGGAGAAGGTAGACCGTCAAGCATCAGAGGAAGAGAAGAAGCGTGTTGCTCTCCATGAATTGGGACATGCCATTGTCAGTGAGAGCGTGCGACCAGGCTCTGTCTCGCAGGTCACGCTGAGTCCACGAGGCAAAGCATTAGGATACGTCCGACAAAATCCAATGGAAGACCGCTATCTGTATACCAAGGAAGCGATGGAGAAGCAAATCATGGTTAGCCTTGGAGGAGCCGTAGCGGAGGAAATCTACTACGGTGGGCGCAGCACTGGATCGAAGAATGACTTCGAGCAAGCGCTGGGAATGGCACAGGAAATTGTACAAAGCGGTATGTCCGATCTGGGGATTGTACATTTGCAATATGTGGATAAGAACCGGATTCATGACGAGGTTGAGCGTCTGCTGGAAGGATTGCTCGCAGAAACCCGCAATCTTTTGAGACAGTATGACTCCGTATTCCAAACAGGCTTGTATACATTGTTGGAAGCGGAAGTTCTGCAAGGCGATGAGTTCAGGGCGCTATTATCACAAACGAAGGAAGAAGTTGCTGTATAAGTAAGATGAAGAACCTGTTAGCCAATGGAAGAGTTGGCGAAGCAGGTTTTTTTGTGTTAGCTGGCAACTTGAGCAAATCAGGATGAAACAATTTTGTAGACACGGTGCCAAATAGGGAAATGGTTGAATATCCTACAAAAGTGATACGGGAATGAAATCAGGAGGCAAGGAGACCCTATGGCCAATGTGAACCGGCGAAAAGCAAACAAAAGTCTGAGCAAAACCTTTAGGCAGACCATGCACGAGTTACCGCTCTCATATACATCATCACCCGATCGGGAGTGGATGGAAGACCTCGAATTAAATCTGCTTGAAAGTAATTTGGAGAGCAGTCACAGAATACCTCCCATTTCTGCTGCCACACCGAAAGAGCAACAACAACCGATTCCCAAAGTACCCAAGCAGGACCTATCCTCCAAACAGGACTCGCTTTCCAAACAGGATTTAACTCCCAGGCAGGATTCGACTTCCAAACAGGACTCGTCTTCCAGACAGGATTCACCTTCCAAACAAAACGTATCTTCTAAACAAAGCGTATCCTCCAAACAAAGCTCAACTGTCAATCCGAACTATTTTTCGAAGGTCATCAAAGACCGAAATGATGATCGTGTCCAATCTTTTGTTTATACAGACGACTTGACAGATCAATCGGTGACAACAGAAAAAATTGCGAACCGTGCCATTGACGCATCCAAGATTAAGCAAGGCGCCGTGGATAATTCGATTCTAAAGGATTATGCCGTGGATAGCAGCAAACTCGCAGACAAGAGCGTAACTTCCACCAAACTCGCACCGCATTCAGTACAGAGGGATCATTTGGGGCAGGGAATCGTAAGCGGCGAGCATTTGCAGGATTATTCGATTTCCGCACAAAAATTGATCAACCATAGCATTACGTCCGAGAAGTTAGCCGATAAAACCATCGACTCGATGAAATTTGCCGACCACTCGATCCAAAGCAAGCATATTCAGGAGCAAGCGATCACGAATGAGTTGATCCAGGATCAATCGATTACCTCGGAAAAAATAAAGATGGGGACCATTCAAACAAGTAATCTCGCCAATTATGTGATCAACACCGTGAAGATTGAGGATGGAGCTGTCACGGGCGATAAATTACGCGATGGTTCAGTAACATCCACGAAGATAGATGAAGATGCAATTGAGTCTCAACATATTCGTGAAGGCTCCATTTACCATCATCATCTCACGGAAGAGCTAATAGATGGCAGTAACATTAGCGCTGGCAGCATCACGGACCATCACATTGCATTTCAGGCCATTTATAGCCAGCATTTACATCCGGAAGCGGTGACCAGTGATAAGGTAGGGCCATACGCGATATTGACTGAGCATTTGGACAACAACAGTGTCACGGCAGAAAAGCTCGCCAAAGAATCAATCGGCAGCACACATTTACAAGCTGGCAGTGTCCTGTCGAGTCACTTGCAAGATGGGATGCTGACGGCTAAAAAAATTGGGGATCAGCAGATTACCACAGCCAAGATAGCTGATAAGGCTATTACTACCGACAAATTGGCGAACAGGAGTGTAGGAGAGCAACACTTGCTTGATGAGAGTGTGAGTTCACGACACCTGATTGACGGGACCATTCGCTCAGAAAAGCTGGCAAGAAGATCTATTGAAGAACAGCATTTAACTGACAGAATCATTGGGGGCAATCATCTACGCGAGTACATCATCCAGACCCAGCATCTGCATGACCACTTGGTAACCACCTCAAAATTGGCACCAGAATCTGTTTCCACAGACAAAATTTCAGATCTAAGCATTACGACAAGCAAACTTGGAGATGCCGTCATCACAGCGCCCAAAATAGCGAAAGATGCGATCAAGACACGCCACCTCGGCAGATCAGCCGTCACGGGGGAAAAGATTGCGGAAAAAGCAATTTCATCTACACATCTCAACACTCACATCATTCAAGCGGACCATCTCCAGGGTAACTCCATTTCTAAGGAAAAAATACAGGACGGAAGTGTCACTCGAGAGAAAATAGCCGATCAGAGCATTGATGCGAGCAAGCTGGATAGCCATTCCGTTCATGGTGCTCATGTCATAAAAGGCAGCTTGGATGGAACTCATATTAAGGAAGGGACGCTCAAAGGAAGTCATCTTGTTAGCAGGAGCATAACAGAACAGCATCTGCAAAACCGGATCATTACGCAGGAAAAACTGGCAGAGGACTCCGTGACCGGTTCTAAAATTGCGTCCAAAGCTGTCACTACCCATCACATTGCGGATCAGTCTATTGATGCTGAGAAATTATCCTTTCCGGTAATTGAGACGCATAATCATATAGGAGTAACCTTGCAACAATACGGTTTTGTCCCCTTCAGACTTTCTGCCGCAAGCAAGTCTACAGATGTGACCGTTCGATTGCCACAGCCTTATGCGGATACCCATTATTGTATGGTGGCGATGACAAACCAACCGGGCATTTATACGTCGCTCAAATATACGAAAAGGACTTCCGCGATCATCACCGTATTTCGCAATCAAGAGGGGCAGGAAGCGACAGGTGTGATTCACTGGATCGGGATTGGAGTAAAGGGAGTAGATGTTCCACACGAAATGTTGGAATGGTCAACAGAGAGGGGACAACTGGGGGCAGAAGAAGTCGAAGAAGATCACGACTTTGAAGAGGAAGACATGAATGATGAAGATACGGATGATGAAGACATGGAAGACCAAGATACGGATGATGAAGACGTGGAATATGAGGACATGGAAGACGAAGATACAGACGATGAAGACGAGGAAGATGAGGATATGGAAGACGAAGATACGGATGAGGAAGACATGGAAGATGAGTACAGGGACGAGGATGATATGGAGGATCACGACACGGATGAAGATGAGGAAGGCACAGATGAAAGTGATCTCGAACAAGATTATGAAAGTACTGAAGAATACGATAGCAATATCGAGAACGATAAATAATTCGGCAGGAAACAACAATGGGGCGAGTGGATGATTCAGGAGCAGGGAGGCCGATGCTGAGATCAGGTCTCCCAAATGCACATTTGTTTACATAATTAAATTATGGTTAACATTATACAGGGATACTTTCATTGAATTTGCAGGCCCCCAATAGTATAATTGTTTGGTATACTTAGTCTGTATTTGCGTGGCATGGTAAATGGAGGGAATCATTCAATGTTGACGACGATTGCCCGAATCGGGCAGCATGTTGGACAAGAAGTACGCCTAGGATGCTGGTTATACAATAAACGCAGCAGCGGCAAGATTCAATTTTTGCAGCTCCGCGACGGATCTGGCTTCATCCAAGGGGTAGTAGTCAAAGCGGAAGTAGCGGAAGAAGTGTGGGAGAATGCATCGCAGCTCACACAAGAAAGCTCACTTTACATAACCGGTGTAGTTCGTGCGGATGACCGTGCACCAAGCGGTTACGAACTGACAGTAACAGGTGTGGAAATTATTCAGATCGCCCAGGAATATCCGATTTCCTTGAAGGAACACGGTGTTGACTTCCTCATGGACCATCGCCACCTGTGGCTGCGTTCTCCACGTCAGCGTGCAGTCATGGCTGTGCGTTCCGAGGTGATTCGCGCCATGTATGAGTTCTTCCACGAGAACGGTTTCGTAAAAGTAGATCCACCAATTTTGACACCGACCTCTGCGGAAGGCACCACCAATCTGTTCCATACCAAATATTTTGATGAGGATGCGTATCTCTCGCAGTCCGGCCAGCTTTATATGGAAGCAGCCGCTATGGCGTTAGGTCGCGTTTACTCTTTCGGTCCAACTTTCCGCGCCGAAAAATCCAAGACACGTCGTCACTTGATCGAGTTCTGGATGATCGAGCCGGAGATGGCTTTCGTGGATCACGAAGAAAATCTGCGTATTCAAGAAGCGTTTGTTTCTCATGTGGTACAATCCGTATTGAAAAACTGTGAGCGCGAACTGAAAACGTTGGAGCGCGATACAACAAAACTGCAAAATGTAACGGGATCGTTCCCACGTATCTCTTATGATGATGCGATCAAACTCTTGCAGGAAAAAGGTAGCGAGATCAAATGGGGGGACGACTTCGGAGCACCGGATGAGACGATGATTGCGGACCACTTCGACAAGCCTGTTTTCATCACCCATTATCCTACCGAAATCAAGGCTTTCTACATGAAGCCTCACCCTGAACGTCCAGAGGTGGTTCTGTGCGCGGATATGATCGCACCGGAAGGCTACGGTGAAATCATCGGGGGTAGCCAGCGGATTGATGATCCAGAACTCTTGGAGAAACGTTTTGCTGAGCATGAGCTTTCGGAAGAGGCTTATCGCTGGTATATGGATCTGCGCAAATATGGTACAGTTCCTCACTCCGGCTTCGGTTTGGGTCTGGAGCGCACCGTTGCATGGATTTGCGGTCTGGATCATGTGCGTGAAACCATTCCATTCCCACGCATGCTGAATCGTCTCTACCCATAGAGTTCCTTTATCGATGAACGATCTACACCCTGTTGCGCGAGGGCAGCAGGGTGTTCCTATTGTTTGAAAGCGCGTTTTACGCACTCCCTTGTTATTCCAACCCAGAGGTGAATATGCGTTATGGACTCCCATATATTGCAACTGTTGCAAGAAGGAGCAACATCCGTCTCCAACCTTCTTTTAAAAATGTATAAGCGTATGTCATTGACTGATGACGAGATGATGCTACTGATTCATCTGCTGTCCTTTCAGCAGGAAGGGAATCGATTCCCGACCTTAACAGAGCTGGAGGAACGCATGTCCATGACGAGCAGGAGATTGATTCAATCTCTTCAAAAGCTATTAAAAGAAGATTGGATTACGATAGATGAGTTTATCGATCCACAAACGGGCATGCGTCATGAGCAATACAATTTGACCCCGTTGTACAAAAAGCTGTACCACACCTGGCGGGAGCAGCAAGTAGACCCGAGAAGCATGGACCCTTTTATGGAAGTGGCTGTTTCTCTGGATGCCGAACCTGTTGCCATTTACGCTCGTTTCGAGCAGGCATTTGGTCGCCCGCTAGCGCCGTTTGAATTGGAGAATATCCATATGTGGACCGAACAGGACGGCTATCAGGAAGAATTGATTTTGACCGCTTTGCGTGAGGCTGCAACCGTCGGTAAGCTCCACATCCGCTATATCGACAGGATCTTGCTCGAATGGCAAAAGCAACAGATAACAACCGTAGAACAAGCGCGTCTTTACAGCTTGAACTTCCGTAGACAAGCAAATATGAGAGACCACGGGCAACCGCTTTGATTTCATCCAAATCAAGCGGTTTTTTCTATGTCACCGTACACGTACCCATTTTCCTTGGCTGTCATAACATATTACGTAGATGCAAGCTTCAGGAGGCGATAACTTGTGGAAAAACGGAAAAAATGGGATCTGTCTCATTGGGTGACACCAGGTGTGTTTTCAGGGAGTTATGTCGTAGATGAGGCAGTTCAACGTATTTCAATTGTAAAAGCCAATGAAAAGCAAGAAGAGGAAGTAACGGAAAACGTCCAGGAGTTGGTCGTAAATACAACAGCAGAGCAGCCAAAGGAACTGGTCTTGGAGCCTACCTTTGAAATTATTATGAGAGAGACAGACGAGGCTGTCGTGGAACAGGTTCACAAGCTTGAGCAAGAAGTGATGGAACTGAAAGAGGCACTTGCGTCGTGGGAAGAAAGATGGGAGAAGCTTGAAGAAAACCATACCAAACAATTGCAGTACTTGTATCAAGTAGTTCTTTCACTGAAAAAGGAGTGGGAGATCGAGCGAAATGAACATCGCAATTATTAGTCCGGGCCCCTTTTCAGTGCCACCGGTCAAAGGAAGCTCGGTCGAGCACGATATTGACGAGGTCACAAAGATGATTGAGCCTATGCATAACGTAACCATCTACACTCGTCAATGTGCAACCTATCCGACCTCATCTGTGGAAGAAAACCGGCAGTTCATTCGCGTCCCGTATCAAGGGCCAAAGCCTTATTTGCGCCGGATTATTAACCATATCAAGAAGAACAAGCCAGATGTCATCCTCGTGGAAAACAGACCAATCTATGTTCTCACATTAAAACGCCATTTTCCCAAGATCCCAATCTTTGTAAATATGCACTCTCACGTGTATGGATCACAGCCGACCATCAGCAAGGAAAATATGCGGCGCTCCGTTCGACTGGCAACAGGCTTTATTACGAACAGTGAATTTTTACGTCAACATTTTATTCGGACGTGCAAGATTCCTGCAAATAAAATTCATGCGGTTCACCTCGGGGTTGATGTCACGCCTTATCAGGTTGCAAAGATAGCAGTCAAAAAAATGCGTCAAGAACTCGGGTTGAAGCCAGATGATCGCGTCTTGTTTTATGCCGGAAGACTCATGCGCGGCAAAGGGGTACATGTGCTGATCAAAGCATTTCGCCGGGTGAGCAAACAAGACCCGAAAGCCAAACTCGTCATTGTCGGCGGTACGGGATACGGCAGTAATCGCTTGAATCCGTATGTTCGTGAGCTCAAGCGCCTTGCGAAGCCGTTGGGGGAAAAGGTGCGTTTCGTCAATTTCGTCCCATCCGCAAAAATGCCCCTTTACTACCAAATTGGGGATGTCGTGGCGACACCGTCTGTTTGGAAAGAAGCGTTTTGCCGTGTCAATTTAGAAGCAATGGCTTCCGGAAAGCCCGTCATTTCCACTCCACGCGGCGGCATTCGTGAAGTTGTTGCCCACGAGAAAAGTGGCTTTATCATCCCGCCAAAAGATTGGGAAAAAGGATTGCCCGCTGTCTGGGAACTGTTGTGGAGTTCACCTGCTGTCCGGAATGAAATGGGCAAACAGGCCCTGCAGCGAGCCAAGTTTTTCTCTTGGTATGCAACTGCGCAGGGCTATCTGAACATATTTGAATCAGTCGTTCCAACACGAAGCGAAGAGAAACAACAGCTTTTAAAAACAGGATAGTTCGAGTGGAAATGATATAGGTGGTTGCCTTTTCTTGTGTCATTGTGGACGTCTGCCCTGTCCAGCAATCCAGAAACGCATACCTTATAAGTATCGCAGAGCACAACTGGGGAGTGATACTTGTGAAAGGGTTAATCTTGTGTGCTGGACGTGGGTCGCGACTGCACCCCTTTTCCTATTCGCAACCGAAAACCCTCCTCCCTGTGGCCAATCACCCGGTCTTACACTATTGCATTCGCAAACTGCGTGAAGTGGGCATTCAGGACATTGGCATCGTGATACATCCTTCTCAATCACAGATTCCTCCCATGGTGGGTGATGGTAGTCAATTCGGGGCTACCATTACGTTTATCAGGCAGGAGGTACGACTGGGAATTGCCCATGCAGTCCAGCTAGCGCAACCGTTTTTGCAAGACGAACCGTTTATCTTGCTACTAGGTGATAATTTATTGATGGATTCGCTTCACGGGCTTACCAAAGCGTTTGCGAAGGGGAAATCTGACGGTGTCGTGATGCTAAGTCAAGTGGAGAGACCACAGGATTATGGGATCGCAGAAGTACAAAAAGGACGACTAATCTCTGTAGAGGAGAAGCCACGTCAGCCAAAGAGCAACCTCGCTGTGATTGGCGCATACCTGTTTACGCCACCTATTTTTGAGTCAATTGCTACCCTACAGCCATCTCCCCGAGGCGAACTAGAAATAACGGATGCGATTCAATCGATGATTAATCGCGGATTCAAATTGGCTCACTCCGTCACCAACGGAAAATATTCGGATGTGGGAACTATTGATCGTTGGCTTGAGGCCAACCAGTGGATGCTTACGAGGGAGCTAGGCAATCAACATCAAATTGGCAAAGGAACGATTGTAAAAAATTCGAAGATTACGGGTCCCGTACTAATCGGTGAAGATTGTGTGATCGAAAATTGTCAAATCGGACCCTACGTCTCGATCCAAAATGGCGTAAGCTTGAAAAATTGCTCGTATCTCGAAAATAGTATCTTGCTGGAAAACTGCTCGTTGCATGACATTGCCTGGAAAATAACTAACAGCGTTTTCGGCCGCTCATCGATGATGACGGGTCAATCTTCTAACAGTACGGGAGTCTTCATTGTAAGCGACAAATCGTCCATTTGCATTCCGGCTGTAAAGAGGGAGGACGTATGAATCCGACCTTTACTGTAGTCATTCCGACATACAATCGCGCCAAGTTTATTCGCAAAGCCATCAAAAGCGTCTTGAATCAGACCTCAAAAGATTGGAAGCTGCTGATCATTGACGATGCGTCCACCGATCGCACCAGAAGTAAAATTGAAAAATATATGTACCACCCAAACATTATGTATCATCGAATGGAACAAAATTCTGGAATCGGCAAAGTCATGAATCAGGCATTGTCAATGGTGGATACCCCATATCTCGTACAACTCGACTCCGATGACTGGTTACCGAAACGAACGCTGGCCGTACTCAAAAAGTACATTCACAAAAGCAAGAAAAGCACAGCTCTCTTCTACGGAAACATGAACATCTGGAAAGTTAGGCGCGGAAAATATACCAAGTCGATTAAGGTGAAGCACAAGACATTTCATAACAAATACCAGTTTCTGAAATACAATCGCTGGATGGTTTCTCCACGTTGCTATCGTGTTGAAGCCCTACATCAAGTGGGTGGTTGGGATACCTCGGATCGATACGAGGGAAGGATTATGGAGGATCGGCGAATCATTTTGCGATTAATTGAAAAGTATCGGGTGAGGTACATCAACCAAACCCTTTACAACCGGACGAAGCATAAAGGTCAGCTCACGGATAGCAAGATGAAGTTTCGCCGTAATTATTTGCGAAAAAAAACATTCAAATTTTATCTGAAAAGGTGGGGCAAGAAGTACAAGGCCATTTATGGTTACAAGAACGGTTATTTAGTCATTAGAAGGCTCAAGAAAGTGAGGCGTCGGAGGCGATGAAGAAAGCTCTTGTCACCGGCTGTGCAGGTTTTATTGGGTCTCATTTGACGCAGCGATTGTTGAACGATGGCGTGACAGTCATCGGGATCGACGGATTCATCGATAACTACGATGTAGCTGCGAAACTGCGTAATCTGGCCGAAATAGGAAAGCACCCCGCCTTCACCTTCCACTCCACAACGCTTCAGACCGGGCGTTGGGACATTTGGCTCGAGAACGTCGATGCTGTTTTCCATCTCGCTGCCTTGCCAGGTGTGAGAAACAGCTGGGGAAAATCCTTTGCTGATTATGTTAGCCATAATATTTTGGCCACACAAGAATTGCTGGAGGCGTGTTTGCAAAGACCGAAGCCACCTGTCATCGTGGTCTCGTCCTCCTCTTCGGTATACGGAACGATGCAAGGGACAGTAACCAATGAAAATGCACCTCTTCGCCCAGTTTCCCCCTATGGGGTGACCAAGGAAGCGATGGAGCAAATTTGCTCGGTTTATGTAAAAGCTTATGGACTCCCGGTTAGCATGCTTCGCTACTTTACGGTATATGGTCCCAGACAGCGTCCAGATATGGCTTTTCATCGTTTCTTTCGTCAAATGCTGAAAGGCGAGCAGGTCATCGTCTATGGTGATGGACAGCAATCTCGAGACTTTACGTATGTAACAGACGCGGTAGAGGCGAACCTGCTCGCTGCACAGCATGCAGTTCCTGGTGACATTTTTAATGTGGGTGGAGATCGGGAAATCAAGCTCATCGATGTGCTGTCCATCATGGGCACGTTAATGAATCTGACTCCTCGCATTACGTATCAAAATGGGCCGGCAGGTGACTCCTTACGAACCTGTGCGGATATCCAATTTGCCCAACAACGCTTGGGATACAAACCAAAAGTGACGCTAGAAGAGGGCCTTCGCCATCAATTAGCAGAGATTCGTTCGCAATCAAAGGGGTAACACCCGTCATAAAGGAGGCCAGTTGCATGCATCGGGTCCTCGTTTATCGCAGAAAGTTTCTTCCCAAGAGTGAAACATTTATTTACGAGCAATTGCTTGGACATCAAGTGGTCAAACCCGTGGTGTTGACCCGACAGCGAGCCTTTAACCGAAAACAATTTCCTTATTCGCCGGTCTATGTGCGCAAGCATATGGCCGGCCTCTCCACTTGGCTGCGAAAAAAGAAAATTAAATGCCTGCACGCCCGTTTTGGTCCTGCTGGATTAGAATTGCTTCCTTATGCACAAAAAAGCAAGCTCCCCCTGATCACTTCCTTTCACGGCTTTGATGCGACTAAGCGCGTAAAAGAAAATCCAGTGTACAGAAGGTCCCTTATGCGTCTCTTTCGAAAGGGCCAGGCGTTTACAGTCGTCAGCAATCACATGAGAAAGCGCTTGATTCATCTGGGCTGTCCCCCGTCCAAAATTACCCTTATCCGCTCAGGAATTGATTTGCGTAAATTTCCCATGCTGCCGCCACAGCCCGTGGAAAATGGGGAGTACCGATTACTTAGCGTAGGAAGACTGACTGAAAAAAAGGGGATGGATACGCTTATCAAGGCGTTTACTCACGTGCATAAAAAACATCCCAAGGCAAAGCTGATCATCGTCGGTGATGGAGAAGAAAAAAAGAAGCTCAAACGACTGATCAAGAAAAACAGGTTAGGCACACAAGTCGTGCTCAAAGGAGCTCTGCCACATCGTGAAGTCCAGCGTGAACTGGCCAAGTGCCATTTGTTCATCATCGCATGCAAGACCGCGAGAAATGGCAACCAAGAGGGAATTCCCAATGTCATCATGGAAGCGATGGCTAGCGGACGCCCTGTCATTTCCACCTATCACGCGGGGATTCCGGAGCTGGTCGAAAACAAAGTGACGGGGTATCTGGTGCCGGAGAAATCACCGACTGCGCTTGGGAAAATGATAAACCGAGTACTATCAGAAAGTCACGAGTGGGCACAGATCACGGCAGAGGCTCGACTGAAAGTAGAAAAAAACCATGATATCCATAAGCAACGGATGAAGCTAGAAGAGCTCTATTTGCGTGTGTCAAAAAAATGATGAGGTGAAGGAATGAAAGTTGCCGTTATTGGGACCGGCTACGTAGGTTTGACAACTGCTGTTTCCCTTGCCATGAACGGTCATCAGGTGACTGGTATTGACCTCGTTGCATCCAAAGTAGACAAATTGCGCCAAGGGATATCGCCGATTTACGAGCCGGGCTTGGATGAGGCATTGAAAAAAGTACTGGATGATGGCGCGCTTACTTTTTATACAGATCTGGCAGAGGCAAAGGATGCAGAGATTTTGTTCATTTGTGTAGGGACACCTGAAGCAGCAGACGGCACAGCCGATTTAACCTATTTACTCGGGGCAGTTTCTGACATTGAAAAGGTACATTCGCTCGCACCGCAAGAACGCATCGTGGTAATCAAGAGTACCGTACCAGTCGGAACAGGGGAAAAAGTAGCGGGGATGCTGGCTGGCTGCCAAGGGATATCTGTTGCATCCAACCCGGAGTTTTTACGGGAAGGGAGTGCATTGTTGGACGCATTGGAGCCTTCGAGAATTGTCATTGGCGTAGATAATTCACAGGCAGCGGATCGCATGGAGGAACTGTACAACGGTGTGAAGGCACCGCGAGTAGTCACGACCAGAGCAAACGCGGAGCTGATCAAATACGCTTCAAATGCATTTTTGGCCACGCGAATCTCCTTCATGAATGAGCTAGCACGGTTAAGTACTGCGCTGGGAACGGATATCGTGACGATCGCGAGAGGAATGGGACTGGACAGCCGAATCGGTCCGCAATTTTTACGGGCCGGAGTAGGCTATGGCGGCTCCTGTTTTCCGAAGGATACGATTGCGCTATTGCAGCTAGCAGCTGAGCACAATATTCAATTAAGCATTTTGGATAAAGTGCGAGAGGTGAATAATACGCAGCCTGCCTGGTTTTTGGAACAGTTGTGCTTGCAACTCCCTGATCTGAAAGGGAAACAAATTGCCGTTCTGGGGTTGACGTTTAAACCGGATACGGATGACATCCGCGAAGCGCCATCGCTCAAATTGATAGAAGCACTTCTGCAAAAAGGTGCTTCCGTGAAGGCGTTCGATCCGATTGGAGCATCTGGTGTCAGTAAGCAGTTTCCACAGATCACGTATTCGCAATCCGCGACAGAAGCATGCGAAGGAGCACACGCCGCATTATTGGTCACAGAATGGGAACAGTGTGTCCAACTGGATTGGAAACAGGTTCACCAAAGCATGGAGCTGCCGATCTTGGTAGACGGTCGAAATGCCTGGCCGAACCAGGAGGTAAAGGAAGCAGGCTTTCATTATATCGGAGTAGGAAGAAGCTGACTTTTCCATTTCGGGAAAGCTCAGCTTTTTTTCTGTGGAAAACATGAAAGCGTCTGATTGATTTGAACCTGTAGGCATAATACGATAGGATACACATATGGATGATTTGACCATTTCATCTTACATGAATAACGAGGGAGTGATCACGGTGAATAAAAGCAAAACACTGCCGAAACGCAGTGACGTCCCCGCTGAATACAAATGGCGTCTTGAGGACATGTATCCCACGGATAATGATTGGGAAGCGGACGTTCAAAAAGTAAAACAGCTCACAGAAAAAATCGCAGCAATGAAAGGCTCTCTGGCTACTTCCGGTAAACAGTTGCTGGCCGTGTTGACTCTGCAAGATGAATTGTTGAAGACGCTTGACCAAGTGTACGTCTATGCACGTATGCGCCGTGACGAAGACAATGCGAATAGCAAGTATCAAGGGCTAACCGACAGAGCGACCAGCCTGAGCACGCAAGTATACGGTTCCATTTCGTACATACAGCCGGAGATTTTGGCGATTCCGACGGAAGACTTGCAAACGTGGATCAAAGAAGTAGAGGGTCTTGAGCACTACCGCATTTTGTTGGAAGAGATTACTCGCTTCAAGCCACATACGTTGTCCGCCGAGGAAGAAGCATTGCTGGCAAACATGAGTGAGCTTGCGTCCTCGCCTTCTAAAATTTTTGGGATGCTCAACAACGCTGACATGAAATTTCCGATGATCACCGATGAAAACGGCGAGGAAGTCGAGCTGACCAAGGGACGCTATACGCAGTTCATGGAAAGCAAAGACCGACGCGTGCGCAAAGAAGCATTCGAAGCGTTGTACAGTACGTATGGCAAGTTCCGCAATACGATCGCAGCCTCGCTGACATCTGCCATCAAAGGGGATGTTTTCTACGCGCGGACGAGAAAATATCCGTCTGCCCTGTACGCAGCCTTGTTTGCCGACAATGTGGAGCTCCCTGTGTACGATAACCTGATTGCAACGATCCACGAGCATCTTCCGCTTATGCACCGTTACATTGCCTTGCGCAAAAAATTATTGGGTGTAGATGAATTGCACATGTACGATTTGTACGTGCCGATTGTACCTGAGACGGACATGAAAATCCCGTATGACCAAGCTGTCTCAACGATCAAAGAAGCACTTCATCCACTGGGTGAGGAGTACGGTCGCATTTTGGAAGAGGGCTTTTCCAACGGTTGGATCGATGTGCATGAAAACGAAGGGAAGACAAGCGGAGCTTACTCATGGGGCGCTTATACGTCGCATCCGTTTGTCCTCATGAACTATCAGGACAACGTCAACAACATGTTTACGCTCGCCCATGAGATGGGGCATGCTTTGCATAGCTACTATTCCAATCACGCACAGCCTTACACGTATGCTGATTACAAGATTTTCGTAGCAGAAGTAGCCTCCACATTGAATGAAGCACTTCTGATGAATCATTTGCTCGAGACGACGACAGACAAGAAACAACGTATGTACCTGATCAATCACTATCTGGAGCAGTTCCGTGGCACCGTATTCCGTCAAACCATGTTTGCTGAGTTTGAGAAAATTGTGCACGCAAAAGAAGAGCAGGGAGAGCCGCTGACAGCCGAATCTCTCAGTACGATTTACCGTGAGCTCAATGTTGCCTATCACGGTCCAGATATGGTCGTA
Organism: Brevibacillus sp. AF8; assembly: GCF_021270385.1. Taxonomy (NCBI): domain Bacteria; kingdom Bacillati; phylum Bacillota; class Bacilli; order Caryophanales; family Paenibacillaceae; genus Brevibacillus; species Brevibacillus sp. AF8. Next base: position 432,848 of record NZ_JAGQDN010000002.1, read on the forward strand.
GACAGCGAAGTTGATTTGGAATGGGCACGGATACCTCATTTCTATCGCGGATTCTATGTGTATAAGTACGCGACTGGCTTCTCGGCCGCAACGTCTCTTTCGAAGCAGATTTTGGAGGAAGGTCAGCCAGCCGTGGATCGTTATTTACAGTTCCTCAAGGGCGGCAGCTCGGATTATCCGCTCAATCTGCTCAAGGGCGCCGGCGTAGATATGACGTCGCCAACACCAATTGCAGAAGCATTGAGTGTCTTCAAGGAATTGCTCGAAGAACTGGAACAGCTGGTCGAACAATAAAATGGATCAAATCCTAAAGGCAGTTCAGGTCTATGACTTGACTGCTTTTTTTTGTAAATTTTTCTTCGAGATCGTCCAATAAAAGGTAACTTTCCCAGTTATCTTACGTATCTATTTATGCGCTGTTCGGTACTGTTATCCGTCTCGGGGCGGAGATGAATTTCCACCCGCTGACTGTTTTGCAGCGGAGGTAAAAACTGGCACAATTACGCCATGAGGAATGATTGTGAAAATTTGGAGGAATTCTTGTGAAAAAACGGGCATCCATTATTCTGGCTTCGGTCATGTTGGTCGCTGCTGGTTGTTCAGCACCAGCACCAGAGGCACCGCAGCAGACAGAGGCAAAGGCGAAGGTAGTAGAGGTTGTAAAGGTACAAAAGGCAACAAAGCCAGTGATGCTCGCAGTCACAGGGATGGTGGAAGCCAAGCGTGACGCGGTACTGTCGTTTGGTACAGGCGGAACAATCTCAGCGATCTCCGCGACCAAAGGAGCAAAAATCGCGCAGGGTCAGTTATTGGCCACATTGGATACGCGTTACCACCAAAAAGAAATTGCAGCGGCACAGGGGCAGGTAGAGGAAGCAGCAGCGCGTAAAATCAAGACGTTAAAAGGTGCGACAACAGAAGCACTTGAACAGAAGCGTTTGCAAGTAAAAAGTGCGCAAGACAGCCTGGATAAAGCAAAGCAGGATCTCGCAACAAGTGAGAAGCTGTTTGCCGGTGGAGCCATTTCGCAAAACGAAATAAATGCAAGTAAACGGGCGGTTACGCAAGCAGAGATTACACTGCGTGACGCTCAGCTATCTCTAAATGAGCTACAAAAAGGAGCAGAGCCAGAAGATGTCATGGTCGCCAACGCATCGATTAAAGCTGCTGCCGGCGGTGTAGACCGTGCGAAGAAGAGCTTGGATGATGCGAAAATTCAGGCGCCATTTGCGGGAACAGTCGTGGATGTAAGGCTGCAAAGGGGAGAGCAGGCTTCTCCAGGTCAAGAAATTATTCGTATTGTCGATTTGTCTGACGTAAAAGTAACCTTGGATGTCTCCAATGAATTGATCGGTCAATTCCGTGAGAAAACGAAGGTGCAGGCTTTGTCGGACGATGGTAAGAAAAGTGAAGGAACCATTTCATTTATATCTCCGGTTGTGAACAAGGATACAGGGAAGTACCGCGTCGAGATCACGATTCCGAATGCAGATGGTTACTGGCGTGGAGGAATGGCCGCGACGATTGAGGTACCTCGCCAAGTGAATGGCTTCCTCGTGCCACTGGAAAGTGTCGGCGTGAGTCAAACCGACCATTACGTGATGGCAGTAGAGAATGGCCTGACTGTAAGAAAACCAGTGAAAACCGGTCAAATGGTCGGAGACTCTATCGAAATCGTATCTGGAGTGAAAGAAGGCGACCAGCTCCTTAGCAGTGGAATTACATTCTACGTCGAAGGGCAAAAAGTAGAGGCGAAGGGAGAATAGTTGCATGAACAAGATGATTCTCTTTTTGCTTAAGAGACAACTGATTGTCTATTTGTTTACTTTTTTGCTCGTCATTGCCGGACTGGGGTCCTTGTTCAGCTTTAATATTGAATTGGTACCGAAAACGAACTTCCCGGACATTTTTGTTCGGATATCGGGTGGGTCACTTCCTCCTGAAGAGATGGAAGAGAAAATAACGAAAAAAGTAGAACAAGAGCTAAAATCGATTAATGATATTAAAAAATATTCTTCTTCAACGAGTGCTGGGCACGTAAGTATCAATATTTCTGCGAACGAAGGAAAAGGCGAGCAAGTCAAGCAAGATGTGCAAAATGCCGTCAACCGCCTTCGCAATGGGTTCCCGAAAGCCATTGATTCCGTAGAAGTCAACCAGAGCAGCTTTGGTGGCGAACAGATGATTGACTATGCTCTCGTAGGTGCTGATCCGAAGACGATGCTGAGTCTGGCCAAAACATCGATCAAGGACCGCATTGAGGAAATCGAGGGAGTCAAGGAAGTATCGGTTTCTGACCGAAGCTTCGAAAATAAAATTGCCATTTCCCTGTTGCCTGAGCGATTGAATGCATATCAAACCAATCCTGCAGCAGTCATCTCGCAACTGCAGGATACGAACTGGAAACAAGGGATTGGGACGCTGGAGAACAAAGGTTTTGACACAGTAGTCATGATTGACAATTCGTACCAAAACGCGGAGGAAATGAGAGCTCTGTCGATCGATACGCCGAAGGGAGCGGTTTCCCTAGATCAGCTCGCAGACATTGAAGACCTGCGTGGAAAAGTGAAGGATCAAGTAGCGCTTACAAACAGCTCCGTTTTTGTTCATTTGAGCGTTACACGATCGGATGGTTATGATTTGATTACCACGCAAGCGAAGGTAGAAGAGGTTGTTCGCGAATTAAATGCAGAAGCGAATGGCAAATATACCATCAAAGTCATGTTTGAAGGAGCTTCCTTCATTAAGCATGCGGTTTCCAACCTCAGTCGTGATGTGATGATCGGTGGAGCGCTTGCGATTATCATCCTGTTCGTTTTCCTTCGTAACTGGAGGGTTACTCTCGTTATTGCAACGACGCTGCCACTCTCTGCTTTGATGACATTTATCGCGATGAAAATCGGCGGGTACAACATTGACATGATCAGCTTGTTGTCCTTGAGCTTATCCGTCGGATTGATTGTTGACGCCGCGATTGTGGTGCTGGAGAGTATTTATCACTATCGAGAGAAAGGCGAGGAGCTCAAACAGGCGATTGTAAAAGGAACGAGAGAAGTACTGACGCCTGTGTTTACTTCGCAGCTTACGATTATTATCGTTTTCTTGCCGCTCGTCCTTGCAGATTTTGAAGACTGGCTCAAACCGATTTTGGGAACAATCGCGTTTACCGTGTCTGCCGCCATTATCGCTTCAACAATCGCCGCATTCTTTTTTGTTCCCGTATTCTCCAATCGCTTCTTGCAAAAGGATAAGCACGTTTCGCTAGAAGGTGAAGGGAAAGAACACTTTATCATCCGTACGTTCAGCGGACTTTTGCAAATTGCGATTAGACATCGCGTCAAAACGATTTTACTGGCGATTTTGATGCTAGTCGGATCAGCATTCCTTACGCCAATGATGAAAACTGGCCAAGGGATCAATCCAAATGAAAATATCATTTTTGCCAATATTGACATGCCGATTGGGTCTACACTGGAAAAAACACAAAAAGCAGCTGTAGCCGGGGAAGATGCGCTGCGGAAAATCCCCGAAATTAACGATGTATTCTTCTTTGCTTCCAAGGAAAGTGCAGAGTTATTCATTTCCTTGATTCCGAAAACAGAAAGAACAAGGGATAAGGAAGCTTTGAATGAAGATATCAACAATATTTTGAATGGCTTGCCAGGAATTGAAACGGTCTCTATGTCTTACGGACAACAGGGTGGCAGTGCGCCGATCCAATTGGAAATCTTCGGGGACGACATGGAGCAGATGAGCAAGATCGCTACCGATCTGGAAGGAATGCTTTCTACCATCTCCGGTGTCGGCAACATTCGCAACGACTTTAAAGAAGGCAAGGAAAAGGTCACGTTATTGCCAAAAGAAGAAGCTCTCGCAAGGCTGAATGTAGATCATCGTTCGCTGTTACAACAATTGAGCGTGCTGATTGGCAGCCAACAAATTACTTCTATCACGCAGGACGGAATCGAAGTGAACGTAGTGGCTAAAATGCCTGATAACTGGCTGAAGCACCCGGATCAACTTAAAAACGTCATGGTGAGTGCGAAAAATGGTGCAGCAGTGCCTTTGGTTGATTTGGTAGAGATGACCTATAGCAAATCTCCCGTTACGATTCAGCACAAAAAAGGCGAGCGGATCATCACCGTTTCCGCTGAGCTTCAAGGTGGCGATTTGGCCGGAGTTGGTCGTGAGATCGGAGAGAAGCTCCCAGGTGTAGTCATTCCAGCAGGCTACAAAGTAGAGATCGCCGGAAAATTGAAAGAACAAAGCACGAATATGACACAAGCGATCTTTGTATTCGTTGGTGTACTTGCCTTGATCTATGTCGTCATGGTTGCTCAGTTCGGACGTCTTTCCCAGCCGTTTATCATCATGCTGACCATTCCAATGGCACTGGTCGGTGTCGTGTTAGGATTCGTCCTTACACAGCGGACTTTCGGTGAAATGGCGATGATTGGGATTATCATGCTGGTTGGTATCGTCGTTTCCAATGCGATTCTTCTGATCGACCGGATCAACTTGCTCCGCAAGCGTGGAATGGATACAGCCGAAGCCATTATCCAAGGAACCAAAGAACGAATTCGTCCTGTTATCATGACGAAGCTGACGGCGATTCTCGGGATGCTGCCGATGGGACTTGCGATGGCGGAAGGCTCTGATTTGGAGGCACCGCTCGCAACTGCTGTAATCGCTGGCTTGATCTTCCATACCATTGTTACGCTGGTGCTCGTTCCTGTCCTGTACTCCCTGTTTGAGGGGGCGAAGGAAAAAAGACTGGCGCGCAAAGCGGCTCGTCAAGCGAAGCGAGAAGCAAAACGAGAGGCAAAACAAAACAAAGACAAGAACGTACCTCCGACAGAGGTTTAGTGATTTGCAAGAGAAGGGGAGTATATGCTGTACCCCTTCTCTTTTGCTTTTCCTTCGTCTGAAAGTTCTGTAGAATAAAGAGATCAAGATACATACCTGAGTGAACCATGAAAGGAGCAAGCATATGGATCTATTTTTGCAAGGAAAAACGGCTCTGGTACTCGCCTCGTCAAAAGGCTTGGGCAAGGCAACAGCTCAGTGCCTCGCCGAAGAAGGAGCGAATGTCACGATATGCGGTAGAGATGAAGCTGCTCTGGAAATCGTTCGAGCTGAGATCGAACAGGCTACTGGAAAATCACCTCTTGCTGTAACAGTGGATGTGACAAAGGAGGAAGATATCAAGCGAGTTGTGGAAGAAACGGTCAAGCATTTTGGCAGCGTCGATATATTAATTAACAATTCAGGTGGGCCTGCAACAGGCAGATTTGATCAGCTCACCGACGAACAGTGGATGCAAGCCTTCCAGCTAAATTTGCTCAGCTATGTACGTGCTATTCGTGCTGTTTTGCCCCATATGCGAGCGAACCAATTTGGCAGAATCATCAACTTCGCTTCCTCGTCCTTTAAACAGCCGATTGAGAATTTACTTCTTTCCAATACGTTTCGTACAGGGGTATTGGGCCTTTCCAAGACGCTTTCTTCAGAACTCGGACCAGATGGGATTCTGATTAACACCATTGGACCTGGCAGAATTGCGACGGATCGGGTGGCACAACTGGATGGGTTTACCGCAGAGGCGAAGGGCATCAGTGCTGATGAAGCAAGGGAAAATTGGGAGAAGCAAATCCCATTGGGCAGATACGGTCAGCCTGACGAGTTTGCTCGCATGGTGACGTTTTTGGCTTCGCCAGCAAACAGCTACGTGACAGGTCAATCCTTCCTCGTCGATGGAGGCTTGATCCGCGCGATCTAATAAAAGAGAGGAGAATTCATTTGAGTAAAGAGAGCTCATTTGATATCGTGTCCAAAGTAGAGTTGTCCGAAGTGAACAATGCGATTCAGACCGCATTAAAGGAAATAGAAAATCGCTTTGACTTCAAAGGAAGCAAGAGCAGTATCTCCTTGGAAAAGGAAGAGCTCGTCCTCGTCTCCGATGATGACTTCAAGCTCAGTCAGGTAAAAGACATTTTGCTTGGCAAGCTCGTCAAACGGGATGTCCCGATCAAAAACCTTGACTACGGCAAAATTGAACCGGCAGCGGGCGGCACTGTCCGTCAGCGTGTCAAGCTGGTGCAAGGGATCGACAAAGACAATGCGAAAAAGATCAACAGCATCATCAAAGATACAGGACTCAAAGTGAAAACACAGATTCAAGACGATCAAATTCGTGTGACAGGAAAAAGCAAAGACGAATTGCAGCAAATCATCAACGCGATTCGCAAGGCTGATCTGCCGTTGGAAGTACAATTTATTAACTATCGCTAACTACTTGCTGAAAAGCTAACTTTTTGAGCAGTGAACTACTAGAAAAGTTTTTGCTTCTAACTCTCTTCACTCTCGCATATGCATGTACAAATAAGTGACAAGCACTTGCGAAAGGGAGAGTAGAGACATGAAGGTCTTTATTATCAGTATGCGCAATCTCATTTTAGGCGGAATTGTTTTTCTTGTAGCACTGGTGGCGGGAATCGTACTTTTGGTCAAAGATCCCCTGAGCGTCTCGGACTCTTATCGACCGTCAGATCCAACTGCTTCTGTTACAGCGACGGCTCCCGTGAACCAGCCAGCAGGGTCAGAAAAGCCGGCACTGAATATGGCGGTCAAGGTGGATGGGACGACGGCAGAAGTATCCTTGCTAACGGAGAACTTCACGTTTGTCCAGGATAATGGCGAATTGGCCGAAGCCCCAGTTTTTGGAGAGGGACACGCACATTTATACCTGAATGGCGAACCAAAAGGGATGATTTATCAACCAGAGTTTTTACTGAAAAAGTTGCCCAAGGGAGAGCATGAAATTCGCGTAGAGCTCAACTACAGCAACCATCTGCCATACAAGATAGAGACTACGAAAAAAATCGTTGTGAAGTAAAACAGATCGCGTTCCACAAAAGGGACGCTTTTCTTTTTGGGAGGAGAAATCGCATTTTATCAAGGAACACGAGAAAAAGAAGGGATTGTGGCGGAAAGGAAGAATCCTACAGAATAGTCTGAATGTTTTGGGGGTGCTTGTATGATTCATATGACCACAATCGGCAACATGTTAGACGACACAGCTAGTAAGTATCAGGAAAAGGAGGCTCTGGTTTATCACGAACGAGGGCTTCGCTATACGTTTGGAGAATTTCAAGCGATATGCAATCAGGCAGCGCGGGGATTTATGTCTCTTGGCATTCAAAAAGGGGACAATATCGCGATTTGGGCGACCAATGTGCCTGAATGGGTGATTTCGCAATTTGCCACAGCGAAAATGGGTGGCGTGCTGGTAACGGTTAATACGAGTTACCGGGTGCATGAACTGGAATATTTGCTGCGTCAATCAGAGTCGACGACGCTTCTCTTAATGGATTCCTATCGCGATGCGAATTATCTTGCCATGATTCAGGAGATTTGCCCGGAGTTACAGACATGTGAACCTGGAGCGTTACACTCCAAAAGGCTTCCGCATTTAAAAAATGTCATCTATCTAGGGAATGAGCGACAACCCGGAATGTTTTCGTGGAGTGATTTGCTCGAGCGTGCTTCACGGGTCACCGAAGAAGAGCGGATGGCACGCCAGGCGACGCTTTCACCTGATGATGTTATCAATATGCAGTATACATCCGGCACGACTGGTTTTCCAAAGGGAGTCATGCTGTCGCACGTCAATATCGTCAACAATGCCATCAAAGTAGCGGAATGTCAGCGGCTCGGGTTAGAGGATAAGGTGTGCATTCCGGTTCCGTTTTTCCACTGCTTTGGCTGTGTGATGGGGACCTTGGCATGTGTGGCGACAGGTGCAACGATGGTTCCAGTCATCGCCTTTGATCCCGGCGTTGTACTTGCGGTTGTGGAGGCCGAACGCTGCACAGCACTGTACGGTGTGCCTACGATGTTTATTGCCGAGCTGAACCATCCGACGTTTGCCGAGCGAGATCTCAGCTCGCTGCGTACAGGCATCATGGCTGGTTCTTTATGCCCGATTGAGGTCATGAAGAAGGTCGTCGATCAAATGGGAATCCGTGACATTACGATAGCGTACGGTCAAACGGAAGCTTCTCCTGTCATCACACAGACTGTACCAGAAGATTCCCTCGAGCGAAAAGTATCCACTGTCGGTCGTTTGCATGCAGAAGTAGAAGCAAAAATCATCGATCCAGCGACAGGTGATATTTTGCCGCCAGGTGTACAAGGCGAACTGTGTACGCGAGGATATTTGGTTATGAAGGGCTATTACAATATGCCAGAGGAGACAGTCAAGGCCATCGATCACGAAGGCTGGCTACATACCGGAGACTTGGCAACCGTCGATGAAGAAGGCTACTATCAGATTACAGGCAGGCTTAAAGACATGATCATACGCGGAGGGGAAAATATTTATCCTCGTGAAGTAGAAGAGTTCCTCTATACACATCCAAAAGTGCTGGACGTCCAGATAGTAGGTATACCGGATGCCAAATACGGAGAGCAGGTATTGGCGTGCATTCGGGTAAAGCCCAACGAGACGTTGTCCGAGGATGAGGTGCGGGACTATTGCGAAGGGAAGATTGCTCATTACAAAATTCCTCGCTACATACAGTTTGTAGACGAATATCCGATGACCGCTTCCGGTAAAATACAAAAGTTCAAGCTGCGGGAGCAAGCGTTGCAGCTGTTTGGACAAAGCAATCCAAATCATACGGGAACTGCATAGGATGAGGTTCAAGCGCTAGGGAGATGCTCCTGGCGCTTTTTTAGATAGTTCTTTACTTTCGAGCAACTCTTGACTAAGATAAGTGGAAATCAAAATAGGAGAGGTGCAGCCAAGCATGGAAATCAGATTTTTGGGACCAGAAGATGCAGAAGAGTTGGTAAAGATTAGACTGGAAGGGCTGCAAACAGATCCAGACGCATTCGGCTCTACCTATGAAGAGGCTATGCAGGTATCGATGGAAGAGTGGCGGCAAAGACTTTCTCAAGGGGATTCAGGCGATAGCGGCTATTTTGGTGCATTTGTGGAAGGACATCTGGCTGGCATCATCGGTTTTTTCCGCCACCGAGGGCTAAAAGCGAGACACAAAGCTTCTATCATCTCGATGTACGTTCGTGAAGTGTATCGCGGGACAGGTGTCGCACAAGCGCTCATGCAGGCAGAACTTGCCTACTTAAAGGAGCGGGGAGATATTGATACGGTACAACTCGCTGTCGTCACGACCAATCCGGCTGCCATCCGTCTCTATGAGAAAATGGGCTTTATTCCATATGGGTTAGAAAAGCGTGCACTGAAAAATGGCGATCAATACTTTGATGAGAGCCACATGTATATTCTTTTATAGAAAACATGAAAAAAGCGAAGGCTCACATTAGCGGATGCCTTCGCTTTTTCTATGCGCTACGCTATGGATGGGAGCTTATCGGCTTGCCTCGTATGCAGCGATCTTATCTTCATACTGCAACGTAATTCCAATATCGTCGAGACCATTCAGCAGGCAGTAGCGACGATAGGCGTCTACCTCGAACGGGTAGGAGAGACCTTCACTGTCACGAACAACTTGTTCTTGCAGATCGATGGTCAGCTGGTAGTTTGGCTTGTTTTCGGCACGGTTGAACAGCTCATCGACTTGCTCTTCACTCAACTTGATCGGCAGGATGCCGTTTTTGAAGCAGTTGTTGTAAAAAATGTCCGCAAAGGATGGAGCGATCACACAGCGGAAGCCATAATCAAGGAGTGCCCATGGCGCATGCTCACGAGAGGAGCCACAGCCAAAATTGTTGCGGGCAAGAAGGACAGTAGACTCCTTGTATGCAGGCGTATTCAGAATGAACGAATCGATGGGCGCACCATCGACAGTAAAGCGCCATTCATAGAACAGGAATTGACCAAAACCGCTGCGTTCAATGCGCTTCAAGAACTGCTTAGGGATAATTGCATCCGTATCTACGTTTACACGATCGAGTGGGGCTACCACTCCGGTGTGGATGACAAATGGATTCATTGGAAGACCTCCTTGCTAGCGTTCTCGTTTTTCCATTCACGAACATCTACGAAGTGACCTGCGATAGCTGCTGCTGCCGCCATTTCCGGGCTGACCAGATGTGTCCGTCCGCCGCGTCCTTGACGTCCTTCGAAGTTCCGGTTTGAGGTAGAAGCACAACGCTCACCCTCGGACAGGATATCCGGGTTCATTGCCAGACACATGGAGCAACCAGATTCGCGCCAGTCAAAGCCAGCTTCTTGAAAAATGAGGTGCAAGCCTTCTTGCTCAGCGAGCTGCTTAACTGCCTGAGAGCCAGGAACGACCATCGCGTGTACGGAAGGGGAGACCTTGCGTCCTTTTGCCACTTCGGCTGCCTTGCGCAAGTCTTCGATCCGACCGTTTGTACAGGAGCCGATAAAGACGCGATCGATTTTAATTTCGCTCATAGGAGTGCCAGGGGCAAGGTCCATGTACGCCAGAGCATCCTGGGCCGCTTTGCGCTGTGCGGCTGTCTCGAATGACTCAGGACTTGGAACAGTGCTCGTAATGTTCGTCCCCATACCAGGGCTCGTTCCCCATGTCACTTGCGGTGCGATCTCAGCTGCCTCGATTTCTACACAGGCATCAAACACAGCGCCTTCGTCCGTGCACAGCTCTTTCCAAGCCTCAACAGCTGCAAGGAAATCTTCCCCTTGCGGAACATAACGCTTGCCTTTCAGGTAATCAAACGTAGTCTGGTCAGGAGCGATTAAGCCAGCACGAGCGCCACCTTCAATCGTCATGTTGCATACCGTCATGCGTTCTTCCATGGTCAGGTTGCGGATCGCAGCACCTGTGTATTCTACGACGTAGCCAGTTGCAAAGTCAGTTCCGTATTTTGCGATAATCGCCAAAATTAAATCTTTTGCACTGACACCGAATGGCAGGTCGCCGTTTACGCGTACTTCCATCGTTTTTGGTTTGGATTGCTGCAAGCATTGTGTTGCGAGTACATGCTCCACCTCACTGGTACCAATACCGAAGGCGAGGGCACCAAATGCTCCGTGAGTGGAGGTGTGGCTATCACCGCAGACAATTGTTTTGCCTGGATGTGTGAGTCCGAGCTCAGGACCAATGACGTGGACGATCCCTTGATCCGGGCTGTTCAGATCTGCGAGTGTAATCCCGAACTCCTCACAGTTCGCCGTCAAGGTTTCCATTTGTTGACGAGAAATTGGATCCTTGACATTAAAACGGTCAGCAGTCGGAACGTTGTGGTCCATGGTTGCGAAGGTAAGCTCTGGACGGCGTACTTTGCGGCCAGCCAAGCGGAGACCTTCAAAGGCTTGCGGCGAAGTCACCTCGTGAACCAGGTGCAGGTCGATATACAAAAGGCTCGGCTTGCCTGCCTCTTCGTGAATAACGTGATTGTCCCAAATCTTTTCAAACATCGTACGGGCTGACATCATGTTTTCCTCCTTCGTTCAAAAACTCTTAACAAGGTTGTAACATGGCAAAGAGAATAGTTCAAAGATATAATAATTATAAGAAGGATAGTTTTTGCCTATCGGGAGGTCTATATGGAGTTACGACAAATTCGTTATGTACTTGCTGTTGCGGAAGAACGCAGTTTCTCCCGTGCAGCCAATCGATTACATTTGGCCCAACCGTCGTTGAGTCAACAAATTGCGAAGCTGGAGAAAATACTCGGTGTCAGCTTGTTCCATCGCTTGCCGCAGCACGTAGAACTGACTGATGCGGGCCAACGCTTCATACAGGTGGCGCAAACGCTCGTCGACATGTCAGAGGGGCTGGAGAGGGAAATGCGCGCTTATGCCGTAGGTGAAAGTGGCAAATTGTTAGTCGGAAGTTTACCGATCACAGGGGCGTACGTGCTTCCAAGGGTGTTGCCTACGTTTACACAGCAATTTCCAGGTGTCGAGCTGCAATTGATGGAGGAAACGTCGAGTCATTTGGAGCAGCTACTTGTGCGGGGGAAAATTGATGTCAGCCTACTAACCATGCCCATTAGTGATCCGTCTCTGGAAATCATCCCCGCAATCAACGAAGAAATCTTTTTGGCGGTACCAGCCAATCATCCGCTCGCGAAACGAAAAGAAGTCGATCTCGCGGAGGTAGCCGATCAGCCTTTTATCCTGTTAAAAGAGGGGCAAGGCTTCCGCACGATCTCGCTTCGGCTCTGTGAGCAGGCGGGATTCCGACCGCGAATCGTGTTTGAGAGCTCAAACATCCAGACGGCTCAGTCACTTGTTGCAGCAGGCATGGGGTTGTCGTTTGCACCGAAAATGATTACACTCGCACCCGGAACGATCGAACCGCCAACTTATGTTCGGATAAAAACAAAACCTTCACGCACACTCGTCGTGGCGTATCGTAAGGACAAACCACTGTCACGCCCGGCTGAAGCGTTTGTACGATGTCTCATTGAGCAGGGTGGAAAAATATAAAGGCAAACAAGAAACCCAGTCGCCGCAGTCATTTGCGAACACTGGGTTTTTCATCTTGCGGTTTTGTATCTTGAACAAGTTCGGAAAAGACGACGAGCCTTTGAGCGTGTTCCTGTGTTTTCTTGTTAAATTTGCCGGAGCAGGTAATCAAATTCAGATGGGAGCTCTCAGCCTTCCCAAAAATCTGATCGATGGGGGCCTCGGCTGTCTGGAAGCTATCTACTTTGCGAACCTGGAAGGTTAGCGTCCTTCCTTTTGCTTCACGCACTCTGATTTTGTCGCCGGGCTTTAGTTTTTTCAGATGGTAAAAAACAGCTGGACCCGTATAATGATCAAAATGGCCGGCGATCACTGCATTCCCCTTCATCCCGGGCTTTGTCCATGGCGCCAAAATACCGACGCGATCAAAAGCCTTTGGGACGTCCATTTGCCCATTCGGTAAAACGCCAACCGGTTCTACACGAGTTTGAAGGTTCAGTTTTGGAATATGTAGAAGGGTTGGCATGATTCCGTCTGGAAGAGGAGGGGCAGGAAGGAACGTCGGTTGAGGGGGCAGCGAGGGACCATAAACGGTAACCGTTTGTTTGATATGAATGGGCCCTGCTGGTTTTTGTATGGTACTTGCAATTTTTGGAGCTTCGACAGGTTCTTTAGTTGTATGGCCGCAACCAATTGTAACCAAACTAATGAATAGTAGGGACCCGAGCAGTTTTTTCATAGGCTGCAAAGAAAAGGGGGAAGCTCCCCCTTTAATTGCTTGCTCCACCCATACCGGTTTTCGGCATAGCCTTGATATGCACTTTGCCTTTATGTGCCTTGGTTTTCATATGGTGAGCTTTGGTCTTCATATGATGCGCTTTTGTTTGTACCTTGTGGTGTTTCTTGTGACCGTCATGAGTCTCAGCAGATACAGGAATTGCAGTAGTTACCAAGCATGCAACCATCAACAAAGCAGCGAATTTCTTCATGAGTAGCACCTTCCTTAAAAATTATTGGCTTACAACCACTAGGATTTCCGTTTGCTCGTTTGTTAGTGATGGCAATTGTTTCTCCTAAACGTCCCAAACAGCCCACACCTGTGGTACACTATTTCCAAATCATTCTGGGAGGAAGATAACATGAGAGAAATTAAGACAGAAGCTGAGTTCGAGCAAGTAATCGCAGCAACCAAGCCAGTCATCGTCAAATTCTTCACGGATTGGTGCCCAGATTGTCATCGGATTGATCCATTCATGCCTGCCGTGGAGGAAAAATACAAAGAACAGCTGGATATGATCGAAGTCAACCGGGATACTCTCCCGGACCTGTCCGAAAAGTACGATGTCTTCGGGATTCCAAGCTTTATTGCGTTCCATAATGGAAAAGAACTGGTTCGCTTCGTAAGCAAGCTCGGAAAGAGTCGTGAGGAGATCGAGCATTTCCTGGACCGTGCTATTCAAGTCAGTAAAGGTCTCGAGCAAGCATAATTGCATGAACATCGAACAGGGAGATAGACAGAAATGTTATTCATGAAAAAAGAAGGGGAATGGCTCGTTGCTCATTTACGAGACAATGACGATGCTATCCCGATTGGGAACCTGCTGCGCGAAGTGTGGAAGCTGCCTCGCAAGCAGGTCCATCTTTTATTCCAAAACAAAGAAGTGCTGCTGGACGGTGCACCTGTTGCTCAGCATGTTGCTGGAAAAGCAGGGCAGGAAATTCGCCTGCGGATGTGCAAGCCTGAGCCATTGGGGCTCGATCCGGCCAGTGAAGCACCGGAGATCTTGTACGAGGATGATCATTTGCTCATCGTGAATAAGCCGGTTGGCCTTCTGTTGCATCCGACCGAACGCTATCATCATGTGACGTTGGATCATCTTGTGTCGGGGCACTTTTTCCGTACGGGTTTGGAGGCAAAGGTCCGTCATGTCCATCGACTGGATCAAGATACGTCAGGCGTCGTCCTGTACGCGAAGCATGCGTGGGCCTCTGCACTTTTAGATGAAATGCTGCGTGAACGCACAATCAAGCGTACATACGTCGCGTATGTTTCGGGGCGAATGCCCAAAGAGCGCGGAAAAATTAATGAACCGATCGGGAAAGATCGGAACCATGGGACCCGCAGAAGGGTCACACCTAACGGCGACCCAGCGATTACCCATTATCAGGTGAAAGAACGTTTTCAAACAGCTACGAAAGTAGAATGTCAATTAGAGACCGGGAGAACCCATCAAATTCGCGTTCACTTCAGTCATATTGGGCACCCGCTTTTAGGGGATGAACTGTATGGTGGCAAGTGTGAACTCATTAAACGACAAGCGCTCCACGCAGCAGTGCTCAAATTTGTGCATCCATTCGGAGGAGAAGTCATCGAAGTCACGGCTCCGTTGCCACTCGATCTGTTTCATTTGGAAAAGAAGCTGAGATAATCGCCATTTGACGACGGACTGAATAAACTGCCAAGGAGGAAACGAGAGAGGGTGGTCTTTTGAAACGACCCATAATCGGCATCTTGACTTGGCGGGAAGGCAAACGTTTTGCAGAGCCAACCTATTTTCGGCGACTGCTCAAGGCTGGACAAGAACTGGGCTGTACCGTTTTCCTGTTTTCACCAAACGATGTACTTGGAGCCGGCAAACAGGTGAGAGGGTATGTCCCGGGGAAGAGTGGCGGCTGGCAAGCAAGGATATTTGACCGTCCAGACGCTGTTTTCGACCGATACCGCTATACACCGACACAATCGTTTAAGAACTATGTGGCCTTTCGGCGGACGAGTAATTTTTTGTACGCAAACAATCGCTTGGCAAACAAATGGCGTGTACATGAGGTGCTACATCGGGACCCCAGAATGCATCGGTGGCTTCCGGAGACGCACCTGTACAACCGACACAGCTTGGCCAACATGCTAGGCAAGCATCCATTGCTCTACGTAAAGCCACTCAATGGAACAGGGGGACGAAACATCCTGTCCATTGAAAAGCGTGGCGACGAACTTCGACTGCTCGGCCGGAACAAGCAAAGGGCGAAAGTGTCCACAGTAGTAAAAGACAAAGCCGCTGCCCAGAGATGGGTAGATCGTTGGACGAGACAGGAGAAATACATCGTTCAGCAAGGGCTTCGTTTGCAGTTGGTTCCTTCGCGGGCAGTAGACATGCGTCTCTTGATTCAAAAGAATGGGCAGGGAGAATGGAGCATTACAGGCCATGGGATTCGCGTAGGTCCAGAGCGCAGTGCCACCTCTAATCTGCATGGCGGCGGAAAAGCGATTCCTGTATCGGTATTTCTCCGACCGAGGTTTGGGGAGGAACGTACCGCGCAGATCGTGCATGATTGCGAGCAGCTCGCTTTTCAAACAGCGGAAACCCTCGAGGATCATTTTGGACGGATGGTTGAATTTGGACTAGATATTGGCATCGATGTAGAGGGGCGCGCGTGGCTGATCGAAGTGAATCCCAAACCAGCTCGGGAAATTTTCCGGGAGATGGGGGCAATGGAGCAGTACAAGGATGCCATTACTCGCCCGCTTGAATACGCCATCTACCTAGCCAAAACACAGGGACGCGAAGGTCGCGAGCCACTGTTGAAGAGAAAAGTCGCCAGGGGATAGTGTGAAAAAAGAACAGCGGCAGCCAGGGACAATGTCTGAAGCCAGTCCTCGCCTGCCGCTGTATTGCTAGGTGGAGATGGAAAGTGGTAATTGCAATTTGCTCGGGATGTCAGGGGCGAAATCGGGGGTATGAATAACAGAAAAAGAGTATCCTTCCCGGACGAATGTAAGCTCATGAGCATCCGAATGGAAGAGGACGTTACTTTTTTCAAAGCGCCTCCGCACCTTTTGCAGGAACGTTTGGTCAGGCGTTCCAAAAGTCACGTGCATTTTTGGTGGTAGCGCTTTCATCGCGATGGGAATCCAAGGCCTTTTTTTCCATGTGGCTACGATATGTGCCGTTCCCCCGATGACGAAGTTAAAAATTTCGCCATCCTCGTAAGTTTTCAGGCTTAGATTCGATTTTAGCCATTGCGTAAAAACAGGCACACTTTCTACGGGACAGCCCACTTCCCGTAAATACAAAATGTGCAGGGGAGTGGATGGCATAATGACCTTTTCTGACACATAGTCGTGGGCAATAATCTCAAGAAGATTCCCGTCTCCATCGCGGAAATACAGGTTCATCCGTCCTTTTTCCTGATCAATGTCATGCCCATCCTCCCATCGAACAATCAACAGACCAGATTCTCTGATCTTTTTCGCTGATTCATGAAAAAGGGTATAAGGCACTTGAAAAGTAATATGGGCGGGGGAGATTGGTTCATACACTTCATCAAAGGTTAAACGAAAATCGGGTGTGACTTGAAACGTAATCTGTTTGTCTGATTGAGACAAAATTGGAAAACCGAGACGGTCTGCGTAAACCTGGTGAACTCCTTGGATGGACACCGTTCGTAAGGTTAATTTAGAAAAGTGCGTAATCACCTGCCATCACCTTTTCCTATAAAAAGATAACATAATATAAATTATGTATACTCATTCGGTTCACACTGTTGCTAGACAATCTTCTCAAATATCTTGGGAGAGGCGAACCATATCTATCACCTGAATCCCGTTTTCGTAAATCTCTTCTTCATAATGCCGCAAGAAAAAGTCCCGATCGATCCAATTCATGCGAAATCCACACTTTTGATACAGGGCGAGCTGACTCACACTAGAATTCCCTGTTCCGACCTCGATTGTCTTATAACCGAGAGATTTGGCTACTGCTATGGAATGAAGAACGAGCTTTTTGCCAATGCCCTTGCCATGATAGGCTTCATCGACTGCAACATTCACGAGTTCAATCGTATCCGGTCTGGTTGGTATCAAGACGTAGACACCTACGATGCTCTCCTCCAGAACAGCGACATAGCAATGACCTCTTTGTAAATAATCCTCCACCAATCTGACAGAGGGGTCAGCCAATAAGAGTAAATCCATTGGTGGTTGTTCCTGTGCTGCAAGCTTGCGAATTTCCATCCGTGTTTCTCCTCCGATTCAAGTTGTTACTGGCTTTTGCAATGGAGCTGTTTCGTAGTTGACAACCAGGTTCTTTTCGTACGTAAAGATATGCCGACAAGGTTCAGCATCTTCCAACATGTATGGTAAAAATATGGGAAGGTTTTCTGGGACGCCAGCATTGTCAGGGTCCAAGATCCACGCTAGCTCTTTCCAGTCAAGGATGCCTTCTTCCACTACCTGTGGAGTTTGAGAGCGCTCGTAGTCTTCCGGAAGATGAGCGAGAAATGCATACATACCGCCTGTTTCAACTCCATCGACCAGCCAAGAGACAATTCCTTTGTAGCAAGCGGTTTCTAGTAAAATGCCCGTCTCTTCCCGAACCTCGCGAAGGACACTGTCCAGTGGAGTCTCTCCGTGCTCCAGCTTACCGCCTACGCCATTCCAAAGCCCCATTAACGGTGATTTGTTGCGATTCAGCATGAGTATTCCATTTCTATGTTTGAGAAAGCATATGGTATAGCGATACATGTTATCCCTTTCCTTTTTGTTGCAGTCGACTTCTTTAACACGACCATTGTATCAAATGAGTGCAATCATCAGTTATTTTTATTTGGTTTTCCAAAAGAAGTTTTGTAATATTTCGTTATAATAACAAAGAAGAGTGGAAGGATGAATAGGGGGTTCGTTCAAGATGGGAAACAATGAAAAGGTAGAAGGGCTAACAATAGAGGAGTGGAAAATGAAATATCCGCTTCTCCATAACATGATGGAGACAGAAGAAGTTTTCTGGACGAACCCATGCTATGATGAGATCGCAAAAGCAACACTCTCCGTTTCGCCAGAGGAAGTCCAGGATGCAGAAGAACGCTTGCGGCGTTTTGGCTCGTTC
Organism: Brevibacillus sp. AF8; assembly: GCF_021270385.1. Classification (NCBI taxonomy): domain Bacteria; kingdom Bacillati; phylum Bacillota; class Bacilli; order Caryophanales; family Paenibacillaceae; genus Brevibacillus; species Brevibacillus sp. AF8. Next base: position 451,115 of record NZ_JAGQDN010000002.1, read on the forward strand.
ATTCAAGTGGCTTTTCCCGAGACGAAAGAATCTGGCGGACTAATCGAGTCTCCACTTGTACCGATTAAAGAGATGCAAAAGTACCTGGAGTCTCGTTTTGCATTGAATATACAGGGGAATCTCTGGTTAAAATGCGACAGCCATTTGCCTATTGCAGGGTCGATCAAAGCGCGTGGCGGTATCTACGAGGTGCTGGCACATGCAGAAGAATTGGCTCAAAAGCACCAGATGCTGCAACCGGACAATGATTATGCTATTTTGGCCTCGGAAGCGTTCCGCGAACTATTTTCCCGTTATTCCATTGCAGTAGGCTCGACAGGAAATCTCGGTTTGAGCATCGGGATCATCAGCGCAAAGCTCGGTTTTCAAGTCACCGTACACATGTCAGCAGACGCTAAAGTATGGAAAAAGGAATTGCTGCGGGCAAAAGGGGTCCATGTAGTTGAATACGCATCGGATTATGGGAAAGCGGTGGAAGAGGGCAGAAAGCAGGCGGAGGCCGATCCGAATTGTTATTTCATCGATGATGAGAACTCCAAGCGTCTATTCCTCGGCTATGCGGTAGCAGCCGGACGATTAAAGAAACAGGTAGAGGAGCAGCAGATTACAGTTGATAGCGATCACCCGCTGTTTGTCTACCTGCCGTGTGGGGTAGGGGGAGGTCCTGGCGGTGTGGCGTACGGATTGAAGCTTATCTACGGAGACAATGTTCATTGCTTTTTTGCGGAACCTACTCATTCTCCCTGCATGCTACTAGGTTTAATGACAGGACTGCATGACAAAGTTTCCGTTCAAGACTTTGGAATCGATAACAAGACAGAGGCGGATGGTCTGGCTGTTGGGCGTCCTTCTCGATTTGTAGGAAAAATGATGGAGGACTTGCTGAGTGGCGTGTTTACAGTGGACGACGAAGAGCTATATGCTTTGTTGCGTGCCTTGCGCGATCACGAGTCCATTCGATTGGAGCCGTCCGCATTGGCTGGAATGCCAGGACCTGTTCGATTGTTTCAGGAGACAGGACGTCATTATTTGGCAAAGCAAGGTCTAATGGAAAAAATGAAAAAAGCGACCCACATCGTATGGGCGACGGGTGGGAGTATGGTGCCTGGTAATATTCAAGAAGAATATTATGCGAAAGCTCTGGGTGAGAATGGAAAAAGATAACACGTTGCTTGTGAATACATAATATTTATTATGTCAACTCGATTCTATTTTCACATTCTTGCCTTATTCATAAGCATCGAAATGTTGCAGAAAGCCCGGAGCACTTCTCCGGGCTGTTGCTCATTCATTTCAAAGTCTTCTGGGTCTTGAAAATAATAAACGTTGGTCTTCTTACTTCTGAAATCTGATGCGGTTGCAAGCGGAGTCCTTCTGACGTGCAGGTTGGCTCGATGATCTCTTGCAGGGTAAGTCCGGCTCGGATTAACGTATTGACGGCAGTGGACATGGAGCGGTGGTAAAAAAGGGCCTTTCTGCCGTTCATCATGTACATTTCACGTTCTCCATCTTCCAGGTAGTTGTCCAAGGGCCAGAAATGCTTCTGTCCTTCTTCGTCGCGTACCCAGCCCTCGACCTTTTTGCGAGCGGTAATATGCGGATGGAGGGTAGAGTAAACGAAATGTCCTCCGTTGCGCAAGGCGCGGCTTACTTTGTTGATCACGTGCTCATAGTCACGAACGTAGTCCATGACGAGAGAGCTCGTTATTAGATCGTAGTCATGATCAGCAAGCGCAATGTCCTCCAGGGACCCATGCAGATATCGAATGTTTCTATGACTGTTATTCGTTTGCGCATACTCCAGCATATTGTGGGAGAGATCAACACCAATCACTTCACGTGCTCCTTGCTCCACACAGTACCTGGCAAACTGTCCGCCACCACACCCGAGGTCGAGTACACGCAATCCTTTTAGGGAGGGGAGGCATCCGCGAAAGGCAGGCTGTTCGATAATGTCATTCTCCGATTGACCGGACAGACGCAGTTTTTGATAGTCCTGATAAAAATCCGGTTGATCGTACAGATTTTGTTTCATCCTCTATCACCCGTTTCCAATTTTTCTCGGATTCCCTATTATGGATAAAGGATGATCATGATGTCAATTATTCGTTTAAAACGATTGAAAATGAGAGCAGGAGTTTGCTTTTTTTACGAGAATTAGTGAGAGACAACCCATTTTCGCGATTCCGTCCGCTTTGCTGTGACGGTTTTTTTCTGTAAGAAGATTTGGTTTCGGTATTTTTGGGCGAGACTGAAATCGAAGGAGGGATAGACGTGGACCAAATACTTCAACTGATCAAAGATTACTGGCCGATTGCGCTAGGTATCATAATCATCATCATGGCTGCCCAATGGGTGGTGCGAAGTATCATTCGAATCATTTCGCTTGCAGCTATTATTGGTGTTGTGCTCGTGTTGTTTTTCCAATTCAGTCCTGAAGAAGTGATCCAAATGGGACGCCAGGCAGCCGTAGCGACACAGGAAGTCGTCGATAAGACGATTACTCCGGTATTGGACAAAGAGCTTAAGGATGCGGATATTTCTTTCAAGGAAGATGGCACCTATGAAGTGAAGACAACGAGTATTCGTATCGTAGGGAAAAAAGGCGAATCCAAAGCGACTGTTTATTACAAGGATGAGGAATGGGAAGTAAATATCGGTCAATTGAGCAAGCTGTTCCAGGACCGACTCGGTAAAGCGGAGCAAGAAAGCAAGACCATGTAGAAAAAGAAAAACGCATGGGGCCAAAAAGGTCTCATGCGTTTTTTGCTGGATAGGAGAGTACTTCCTTTACACGGTAGTCATACTCGGCGCTACACGCAGTCGAGTTGCTTGCTCATAAGCGTAGGCCAGGCGAAGAAGAGTAGGTTCCTGGAATGCCAAGCCAGTCAGCATGATGCCAAATGGTTTGCCAGCGGAAGTATAGCCAGCCGGAACCGTAATCGAAGGGTAACCAGCTTTGGCCGGGATAGCATAACCAGTACTGCCCGGGTACAAAAGGGCATCGAGTTTGTGCTCTTTCATGACTGCATCAAGGCCTTGTTTCTGTGACATTTCCAAATCGAACAGGCGATTAGCGAGATATTCAGGCTCTGTCAACGTACCACTTGTTTGCTCGGATTCTTCCAGCAGCTCTTGCCCATATAGCAGTGCTTGTTCCTCATGTGCCCGATTAAAAGTGATGACATCCTGTAAGGAGCGAATCGGGTAGGAGGCGGGTAAGGTTTTTAAGTATGCATTTACCCCAACCTTGAATTCATGTACGAGAACATGGATGTCCCAGTTGGCATTTTCTGTAGGAATGGTAACCGAATCTATGACAGTTGCACCAGCCTCTTTGAGCTTTTCTATAGCTGCTTCGTACAAGGCCATTTCTTCTTCTTCACACTCAGCCAAAAAACTGGAGCGTACAACGCCGATGCGCGCCCCCCGCAATCCATCTGCATCGAGGAAGGGGAGGTAATCGGGATGACTTAGACCTTCGCTTTTTCCAGTTACCGGATCATTTACATCGATACCAGTAAGCGCGCCAAGCAAAATAGCTGCATCTGTCACGGTTCTCGCCATGGGTCCGGCTGTGTCTTGGCTATGTGAAATCGGGATGATACCCGAACGGCTAATTAAGCCAACAGTAGGCTTGATTCCCACAAGAGAATTGTGCTCGGCTGGGTGGAGAATCGACCCGGAAGTCTCTGTGCCGACTGCCACAACGGCAAAACCTGCGGCAATCGCAGCAGCTGAACCGGAGCTAGACCCGCCTACATCGAGTACGCCAGGGCCGTATGGGTTCAACACTTGTCCACCGCGAGAGCTGTAGCCATCGGGCATATTATAGGAGACAAAGTTAGCCCATTCCGTTAGATTTGTTTTTCCTAAAATAACGGCGCCCGCCTCTCGGAGCTTTGTCACAACAAATGCATCCGCTGAGGCAAACGAATCAGCCAAAGCTAGGGCTCCAGCTGTCGTGTGCATCTTGTCAGAGGTCGCAATGTTATCCTTGATCAGTACAGGGATTCCATGAAGCGGTCCGCGACTGCCTGACACCGCTCGTTCCCGATCCAGTGACTCTGCGATCGCCAGTGCATCTGGATTTAGCTCACAAATGGCATTGATTCGGATGTCTTGTTTGTTGTAGGTGGCAATCCGCTGTAAAAAGGCGAGGGTAAGTTCCCGGGAAGTCGTGGTTCCAGCTGTCATTGCAGCTTGCCATTCGAGTATGCTCGTTTCATGAATCTCTGACATAATGTATCCCCTTTTACGAATGATTTGATTTTTATTATAGTACCAAATTCAGGTAAAGGGAAAGAGAGGGGAGTGTGAGCCTTTTGCCAATAAAAAAACAAGCTGACTCTACGAGAGAATCAGCTTGTCTGTGTTCGTACTATGCGTTTGATCCAGTGGCTTGCAGCTTCGCATTTTCTTCCGCTTCTACATAACGGTTGCGAGGGTGCTCACGGCATTCATCGGAGCAAGAACGCTTGAATTTTGTTTCGCATTCTGTGCAGCAGAAGTGCTGTTTGTTACAGAATGGGTTGGCGCAGTTTACATAGCGGTCTTCCACAGTCCCGCAGTAATGGCAACGGCCAATGACGACGTCTTCTTCTGTATGGTTGATCGGCACAGAGATGCGCTCGTCAAACACGTAGCATTTTCCATCCCACAGGCGTCCTTGGACCTCTGGATCTTTTCCATATGTGACAATTCCGCCCTCAAGGTGGTAAACATTTTCAAAACCTTGTTGCAGCAATATACCTGTCAGCTTTTCACAACGAATACCGCCTGTGCAGTAGGTGAGGACTTTTTTATCCTTGAATTGGCTCATGTTTTCACGAATCCACTCAGGGAACTCACGGGATGAATCCACTTCTGGGCGAATCGCACCACGGAAATGTCCCAAATCGTATTCGTAGTAGTTGCGACCGTCAAGGATCACGACGTCCTCTTCCTGCATCATTTCATACCATTCTTTTGGTTTCAGATAGGTGCCGACTAATTTATTCGGATCAACATCCTCTTCCAAACGCCAGGTTACAAGCTCTTTTTTCGGTCGCACAAACATTTTTTTGAACGCATGTTCTTCCGATTCATCTATTTTAAACCACATATCACTAAAACGTGGATCTTTTCGCACATATTCCATGTAGGCGTCGGTTTGCTCGATCGTCCCGGATACGGTTCCATTAATGCCTTCCGGAGCTACGATAATCCGCCCTTTCAGCCCGTTATCCTTGCAAAATTGCAGGTGCTCGGCTGCGTACTCCTCATAATTTTCAATAGGAGTATACTTGTAATACAACAAAATGCGATATGGTTTTTGTACTTGCAAGGTACAATTCCACCTTTCTTTTCAATTGTGATTTTAGATGCAACGGTGATTATACCACATTCCATTGTTAAAAGCGCTGAAAAAGAAAGGGATTTGTGAGGTTTTTATGAAATTCGGTGCTTCTTGCTGGAAGTGGATGCATCCTGTACACTATGAATGGTATTCAGCCGACAGGCTATAGAGGAGAGACGATTACATGAACATGACAAATGAGCGCCTGGTCACACAGGTGAAAATTAAAAAGCTCCACCAAGACGCCGTGATCCCAGCGTACGCGAGAGCAATGGACGCGGGCTTTGATCTGGTCGCGGTAGAGGATACATTGATTGCCCCAGGACAATCTGCAAAGGTTCCAACAGGCTTGGCTTTCGCGCTTCCAGAAGGATTTGAATTGCAAGTGCGCCCTCGCTCCGGGATCAGTGCAAAAACAAAGCTGCGGTTGTCCAATGCACCAGGGACTGTTGATGCAGGCTATCGCGGTGAAGTATGCGTCCTGATCGATAACATTCGAATCGCATCCGGAAAAAGTGGCAAGGTATGTCTGGGCGCGGGCGAAAACGAAGTAACCGTTGAACAAGAAGTCGATGCACATAGCTACTTGATCAAAAAAGGGGACCGGATCGCACAGGGTGTGATTGCAATCGTTCCAGTTGCGCAGTTCGAAGTAGTGGATGAGCTGGATGAGACGGAAAGAGGAGCGGGCGGCTTCGGAAGCAGTGGTATCAAGAGCTAATTCTATCGAGTAAAAATACAAGACCCCTGATCATCAGCCGTGTCAATGGACTTGAGCTGATGCGTCAGGGGTCATTGTTTTAATCAAGTCCTCATCCTTTGGCGGATAAAAACTGGTCAATTCTCGAAAGGTCGTCAGCCGTCAGCGAACGACCATCCGCTTTGACGAATACGCAAGGTCCATAGACCCAGTCTAAAAAACCATCGGACGTGATGGGGAAATTGTTCGCTTCCACTCCGCGAGCATCTTCATTCACGACGAGGGAGATTCCCTCCAGATGGTCATCTTCCACTACCTCATAGTCACCACCCACCAGCTCCTGCAATTCATCCGTCCCAGCGATTTCTCGGACAACTGCATTTTCATGCGGAAGTTTTATGTACACCGTAGTCAAGCGCAATCACTCCTTCTGACACCCATCATACCGTATAAGCAATGAATTGGGCGATAGGGGAGCGGATGCCTGCTGATGTGTTGGTTATCCTATGGTTGAGAATTGAAGAAACGACTGTATTGATACTTTCAGCTTGAGGGGACATGCTGATGATATTCGTGACCGGAAAACTGTATTGGCCAGAAACATTGCCAGCGCCACCCCTATATCCCGCGCTGACCGAGGACGTGAAGTGTGATGTTCTGATCATTGGTGGCGGTGAAGCAGGAGCACTCGTTTCCTATTATTTGAAACAGCATGATATGGATGTCATCCTCGTGGATAAACGGCGGGTGAGTGGGGGCAGCAGCAGCGCTAATACCGGTTTGCTGCAAATATGCAACGATAAAACGTTGACAGCCTGCATCCATTCGTTCGGTGAGAAAAAAGGAGTGCGTTTTTACGAACTAACACGACAGGCTGTTGATGAATTGGAAAAAATCTCAGGGCAGCTAAACCAATCTCCCGATTACATAAGGCGTGACAGCTTGTATTATGCCAGTGAACCAGCTCATGCAAAGAGCTTGCGGACAGAGTTCCAGTTATTGAAGAAGTACGGCTTTCCAGTCACGTATTTGGAGCGTTCAGATATAGAGCAGCGATTCTCCTTTTCGAAGGCAGGGGCTATTTTGTCCAAGGGAGATGCAGAGCTCAATCCGTACAAATTTGCCAACGGTGTGATCGCCCACTCTGTGAAAAAAGGGATGCGCGTATATGAAAACACGGAAGTCGTGCATCAAAAAGTGCAGGATGGAGGACTTTTGGTCTATACAAAAAGTGGGCACACAATCAAGTGCAGGCGTGCCGTGTTTGCTACTGGCTACGAAGCACAAAACATGAAACGCAATGCCAACGCTGTGATTTCCAGCTCGTTTTCCATCGTGACCAATCAAGTCGAAGAGCTTACGGGTTGGCCGCATGCCTGTTTAATCTGGGAAACAGCTCGTCCCTATTTGTATATCCGTACTTGTTTGGAAGGGAGAATCATTGTCGGAGGACTTGATGAGCCGTTGAGAGACTTGCAAAAGAGAGAGGCCTCCAGTCTCAAGAAGCGGGATCAATTGCTGGCAAAGATTCAAGAGTTATTTCCACAGATTCCGATGCGAGCCGAATATTATTGGGGAGCGACTTTTGTTGGAACACATGACGGACTCCCGCTGTTTGGGGAGCAGGAGGGCTATCCGCATTGCTTGTTCACGCTAGGTTACGGAGGGAACGGAACCGTTTATTCTACGATCGGCGCGCAAATCATCAGTGATCTGATTACAAAAGGAAGTCATGCGGACGCAGATCTCTTTGCTTTTGACCGGGGGAAATATGCCAGTGCCACAGTCCGATCGAAACAAGCTTTCCCAATTTAAACGGGAAGGCTTGTTTTTTGAAAGGCTATGTTAAATCCTGATGTTGATTTTTCCGATCAGAAAGCCGCCTCGTTGAAGAGGCGGCTTATTTAGCTATCGTATATTTCAGTTAATTTAAACGTCGCTTATTTATTGCCGAGTTGTTCCGCCAATCCAATTAGAAGTCCATCTTTTCCACGAATGTAGCAGAGCCGATAGGAGTCCTCGTACTGAACCACTTCGCCAACGAGCTGAGCACCATACTTGGTGAGTCTGGATACCATTTCGTCAATGTCTTCAACAGCGAACATGACGCGTAGATAACCGAGGGCATTTACTGGAGCAGTTCGGTGATCTGATATGGTAGGTGGGGTGAGAAATTGAGAAAGTTCAAGTCGGCTGTGGCCATCTGGGGTAACCATCATAGCAATCTCTACACACTGTGAACCCAGCCCGGTTACGCGACCAGCCCACTCACCTTCGACAGTAGCTCGCCCTTCGAGCTTCAAGCCAATCTCCTCGAAGAAAGAGATTGATTCATCAAGGGATTCTACAACGATGCCAACATTGTCCATTCTTAACAATTTGTTTTTTGCCATAGTTTTATCTCCTTATGTGAACAAATTTTTAACATCTGAGCAGAAAGCCGAAGTTTGTCATTCGTGTCGGTCACAGAAAACAGACATGATATCACCAACATATTTTTCTTATTCGATGCTGTATTCTCATATTCCTTGCTGTCTAAGTACCGAAACCAAGCCAAATAATGTTGCAATATCCACTTTTTTAAGCGGCTGTGGTAGCTGTTTGCGTTTTGGATATGGTACACGTTGCTGCTCACCCTCATTAAAGAAAGATAATTCGTTTCTATCCACTATCAACAACAATGCTTAACATAGCCTTTTGAAAAAATCAGAACGGGCGGGCCCAAATTTGCTGGATAGGCGAATAACATTTGAACGTGGCCTACCTGCCTAGCATAGGGTAGATGGAAATATCGTTGACAGGAATGAAAAGGCAGGTATAATTTCAATAACAGAGTATTCCGAGTAAATTACTATAGATTAAAAGAGGAGTGAAGGTGAGCTGTATGAAAACCACGAAAGGCAAGGTCCAGACGATCCTGCAACGCGTAGGTATCGTTGCTATGGCGGCTGCAATGGCTGGCTGCTCGGCTACTGCACCAGCAGAAACTGGTAGTGGAGCGGGGAGCAGCAATTCTACGGTAGAGCTGCTCAATGTTTCCTACGATCCTACGCGGGAGTTTTACCAAGATATCAACAAGGAGTTTGCCTCAGAGTGGCAACAAAAGACAGGTCAAACAGTGACGATCAAGCAATCACATGGTGGTTCAGGCAAGCAATCCCGCTCCGTTATTGATGGATTGGAAGCAGATGTAGTTACCCTCGCCCTTGCCTATGATATTGACGCGATTGCCGAACGCGGTCTGATTCCGGCTGATTGGCAAAAGAAGCTCTCAGACAACAGCTCGCCTTATACTTCCACGATTGTGTTTCTCGTGCGCAAAGGCAATCCCAAGCAAATCAAAGATTGGGATGATTTGATCAAGCCTGGAATCTCCGTAATCACTCCGAACCCGAAAACGTCTGGGGGAGCCAGATGGAATTACTTGGCTGCCTGGGGTTACGCCTTGAAGACAAATGGGGGAGATGAAGCGAAGGCACAAGAATTCGTAGCACAATTGTTTAAAAATGTCCCCGTTCTCGATTCTGGGGCACGTGGTTCGACTACTACGTTTGTCGAGCGTGGCATTGGGGATGTGCTGATTGCATGGGAAAACGAAGCGTATCTCGCGGTCAATGAGCTTGGGAAAGACAAGTTTGAGATTGTAAATCCGTCCGTGAGCATTTTGGCTGAACCGCCTGTCACCCTCGTTGACAAATACGCTGACAAACACAAGACAAAAGAAGTAGCAGAAGCATACCTTCAGTTCCTGTATACCAAAAAAGGCCAAGAGCTCGCAGCCAAGCATTACTATCGCCCTCGTTCGCAGGAAGTACTCAAGGCACATAAACCCGCATTCCCTGACATTCAATTGTTTACCATTGATGAGTTGTTTGGTGGCTGGACGAAAGCACAAAAGACTCATTTTGCAGATCAAGGCGTCTTCGATCAACTTTATAAACCATAGACCTACACTTTCCTCAGAGGAGTTACCTTCATGAGAAAATCACTCCACAACAGAGGGTTTCTGCCAGGCTTTGGCATGACCATGGGCTATACAATCATCTACCTGAGTCTTCTGGTGCTGATCCCTCTGTCTGTCTTGTTTTTAAAAGCCTCAACGATGAGTTGGGAGCAATTCATAGGGACGATTATGGATACGAGGGTCCTTGCCTCCATTCGTGTGAGTATTATGACTTCTTTTTTTGCGGCTTGTCTTAATGCAGTGTTCGGGGTTTTGGTGGCATGGGTGTTGGTTCGCTATCAGTTTATGGGGAAGCGGATCATAGACGGCATTGTTGACCTGCCATTTGCTTTACCTACCGCTGTAGGCGGGATTGCCCTGACTTCTATTTACGCTGAAAATGGCTGGATTGGGCAGTACCTGGCGGAGTGGGGGATCAAGGTAGCGTACACCCCGATGGGTATATGGGTGGCACTAACATTTATCGGTCTTCCTTTTGTCGTCAGAACCGTTCAGCCTGTTTTGCAGGATTGGGATTTGCAAATGGAGGAAGCGGCGGCTACGTTGGGTGCTACTCGATGGAATACATTTTGGCGGGTGGTTTTGCCGCATCTGTTACCGGCGATCATTACGGGTTTTGCGCTCGCCTTTGCCAGAGCATTGGGGGAGTATGGCTCCGTCGTGTTCATCTCCGGGAACATGCCGTTAAAAACAGAGATTGTACCCCTCTTGATTATGACCAAGCTGGAGCAGTTTGATTATGCAGGAGCTACGGCAATTGCAACTATCATGCTTGTGATTTCCTTCGTCATGCTTTTGATCATCAACTACTTGCAATGGAGAATCAATAAATTCGATGCGGCCCGTTAGGAGGTATGACGTATGAAGCATTTAACGGAGCCAGCCTATATCCGATGGACACTGATTATCGTGGCCTTGCTCTTTCTCGGCTTGTTTTTGATCCTGCCGCTGGTAGCTGTTTTTACTGAAGCGTTTCGGCAAGGGGCGGAGGTGTTCGTAGCATCCATTACAGAGGAGGAAACGTTATCTGCAGTCAAGCTCACCTTGCTAGTCGCAGCCATTAGCGTACCGCTGAATGTGACGTTCGGGATCGCTGCTGCATGGGCAATCGCCAAATTTTCGTTCCCGGGGAAAAATGTGTTGCTTACGTTGATAGACTTGCCATTTGCCGTATCTCCAGTCATTGCGGGCCTTATCTTTGTCCTCTTGTTTGGGAGTCAAGGTGTGGCGGCGCCCTTGCTTGAGGCTTGGGATTTCAAAATCATTTTCGCGGTTCCAGGTATCGTGCTCGCGACGACCTTTGTTACGTTCCCGTTCGTTGCTCGTGAACTGATTCCGGTCATGGAAGCACAGGGAAGAGATGAGGAGGAAGCAGCAGTTTCGCTCGGGGCGAGCGGCTGGAAAACATTTTTACGTGTCACGCTGCCAAACGTAAAATGGGGGCTCCTGTACGGGGTCATTTTGTGTAATGCCCGCGCCATGGGTGAATTCGGGGCAGTATCCGTCGTTTCTGGTCATATCCGCGGCATGACCAATACGCTCCCGTTGCATGTGGAGATTCTCTACAACGAATATCAATTCGCTGCTGCCTTTGCGGTAGCCACCTTGCTTGCTGCCTTAGCCTTAGTGACACTTATTCTGAAAAGCTTGATCGAGTGGAAAACCGAGCGGCAGGCAAAGCTGGATGAGGAACAACACTACGACGTGACAGGAGAGAGAGCCGGATGAGTATTGAGGTAGTGAACATTACGAAGTCATATAAAAGCTTTACGGCACTGAAAAATGTAAATCTGCACATCCCGGAAGGCGAACTCGTAGCGCTTCTCGGGCCTTCCGGATCGGGAAAGACGACTCTTTTGCGTCTCATCGCTGGACTGGAGCAACCGCAGGAGGGGAGCATTCTCTTTCACGGAGAAGATAATACGAACCGTGACGTGCGCGAGCGGCAGGTAGGGTTTGTTTTTCAGCATTACGCCTTGTTTCGGCATATGAACATCTTTGACAACATCGCGTTTGGATTGTCCGTGCGCTCCCGCAAAACACGACCGAGCAAGGAGGAAATCAGTGAAAAGGTTCATTCGCTGTTAAAACTCGTTCAGCTAGAAGGTCTTGCACATCGCTATCCCTCACAGCTATCAGGTGGGCAGCGCCAGCGTGTTGCATTGGCGAGGGCGTTGGCAGTGGAACCAAAATTTTTGCTGCTGGATGAACCGTTTGGCGCTTTGGATACGAAAGTGAGACAGGAGCTGCGTCGCTGGCTCCGTCATCTGCACGGGAAGCTTGGGTTAACGATTTTATTCGTCACACACGATCAGGAGGAAGCGATGGAATTGGCGGATCAGGTTGTTGTGATGAATGAAGGGCGAGTGGAGCAGGTCGGTTCGCCCGAAGAAATTTATCATTATCCGGCGAATCCATTCGTGTACAGCTTTCTCGGGCGGGTCAATCTGTTTCACGGACGAATCCAAAATGGCAAAATCAAGCTCGGAGAAGCAGAGTTCGAGACGGATTGGAAGGATAAGGCGGTGGAGGCTCCCGCTGTCGGATACATGCGGCCACATGATGTAGAGATTTCATTGCGCGCGCCAGAGGGGAAGTCTGCCAGATCTGTTCAGGCTGAGATCAACCATATTTCTCTCTTGGGGCCGATCGTTCGCCTTGACCTGAAGCGATTGGACACGGAGGAAGTATTTGAGGCAGAGATGAGCAGGCAGCGCTTTATGGAGTTGAACGTAGAAGAGGAGAGCATTGTATACGTGACGTTGCACAATGTATCGATCTATGTAGATTCCCAACCTGTACAGACACAACGCCCTGCCCTCGTTCCGTTGCAGGCCAGTGTTTGATCCAAGCATGGCAAATAAACCGGTCTGCATATGCCGCAGGCCGGTTTTTGATTGGAGGCACTTGCTACTCGCCGCGTTGCTTGGAGCGTGTCTGTTCTTTGCTAAGTGTGTTGGAAGACCGTGTTTGCGAAGGGTTTTCTTTCTTTCCCATCTCATTTTTTACACCATTTTGCTTGGACATATCGTAAGCCTCCTTCCCACTGGATTGCCATGGTAGTTTTCCCTGCCAAAGTCCATTTCATGAATCAAGTATTTTTTGCTGTGCGCCAAATCGTTTATCTTTTGCAAAATGAGGTCATCTCTGGTAAGATAAGTGTTTGAACGATTCAAAAAAGGCAGGTATTGCGACGATGATAAGCACTCAGAACGTGACGCTGCGCTACGGCAAGCGCGCACTGTTTGAAGATGTATCCATTAAGTTTACCCCAGGTAACTGTTACGGCCTCATCGGTGCGAACGGTGCAGGGAAGTCTACCTTCGTGAAGATCCTCTCCGGAGAGATCGAGCCGACGAGCGGTCACGTTTCGGTGACACCGGGCGAGCGTATCGCTGTATTAAAGCAGAACCACTTTGAATTCGACGAGTACGAAGTGTTAAAAACGGTTATTATGGGCCACAAGCGCCTGTTCGAGATCATGGAAGAGAAGACCGCTCTTTACATGAAAGAAGATTTCTCCGAGGAAGACGGCAATCGCGCGTCCCAGCTTGAGGGAGAATTCGAAGAGCTGAACGGCTGGATGGCCGAAGCAGATGCAGCTAGCTTGCTGATCGGCCTCGGTATCCCGACAGACCTGCACGACAAGCAGATGAAGGACCTCTCTGGTACGGAGAAGGTACGCGTTCTGTTGGCGCAAGCGCTGTTCGGTAATCCACACATCCTGCTCTTGGATGAGCCGACGAACCACTTGGACATCGAGTCAATTCGTTGGTTGGAAAACTTCCTGGCGGATTATGAGAACACCGTCATCGTTGTATCCCATGACCGTCACTTCCTGAACAAGGTATGTACGCACATTGCGGATATTGACTTTGGCAAAATCCAAATGTACGTAGGTAACTACGACTTCTGGTACGAATCCAGCCAATTGGCGCTGAAAATGGTTCGTGATCAGAATAAGAAGAAAGAAGAAAAAATGAAGGAACTGCAAGAGTTTATTGCGCGTTTCTCTGCGAATGCTTCCAAGTCAAAGCAGGCGACCTCGCGTAAAAAGCTGTTGGAGAAAATTACGTTGGAAGACATTCGTCCTTCCAGCCGTAAGTATCCGTTCATCAACTTCAAGCCAGAGCGTGAAGCGGGTAAAAACCTCGTAGCGATTGAAGGCTTGAGCAAGACGATTGAAGGCGAAAAACTGTTTGAAAACCTTCACCTCACCATCAACAAAGGGGACAAAGTTGCGTTTGTCGGACCAAATGAGCTGGCGAAAACAACCTTCTTCCAAATTTTGATGGGCGAAGTTCAGCCTGATAGCGGTTCTTTCGAATGGGGCGTTACGACTTCCCAAGCGTACTTCCCAAAAGACAATGCGGAGTACTTTAACTCTGACTTGAGTCTGGTTGACTGGCTGCGCCAATACTCCAAAGATCAAGACGAGACATTCATTCGTGGATTCCTTGGTCGCATGCTGTTCTCTGGAGATGAAGCGCTGAAAAAGGCAAACGTACTGTCTGGGGGAGAAAAGGTTCGTTGCATGCTGTCCAAGATGATGCTGGCGAGCGCCAATGTATTGATCATGGACGAACCGACGAACCACTTGGATTTGGAATCCATTACTGCATTGAACAACGGCTTGATTGAGTTCGACGGTACACTCCTGTTCGTATCTCATGACCACCAGTTCGTCCAAACGATTGCGAACCGGATCATTGAGTTCACGCCGAAGGGTGTCATTGATAAGATGATGACGTATGACGAATACCTGGAGAGCGATGAAATCAAGCGCCTGCGTGACGAGCATTACGCGTAAGCTGCCTACGACATATAAAAAGCCCTTGGCTTCGCACAAATCGTGCAGAAGTCATGGGCTTTTTCTCATGTGACGGGGTCTTCCACGAACTCGATTTTGTTAAGAAACGCTTCCTTGCTCGAGAAAATAACACGCTCTTTTCGTGGGGAAGTAAAGAACACCACGATATACTGGTCATCGATATATTCTACCGTGCCGCGTTTCTTTGGTCTTTGTATCGTCTTCACGGGTTTATTCAACCACTCGTTCATCTGCTGTTCCTCCTACCTGACTTTCCCATTCATTATACCAAGTTTAATGACGATGCCCAATGACATGTGCAGTTATGGCGATGCGAAGCAGCATTTGATCGTGCCCGTTTTCCGCATTCAATCCGGTCCACTCGCGGATGAGCTGAATGCGGTATTTGATTGTATTTTTATGGACATACAAACGACGCGCGGCTTCGGCGTAATTACCATCGGCTTGCAAAAACACTTGCAAGGTTTGTAAGAGCTGTCCGTTTTTTTCTCGATCATAGCTTTGGATTTTACCCAGACATTCTTTTGCAAAGGCTTGGGCTTCTGTCGCAGGATCGACTGCGTACATGATTCGCTCAAGTCCCAAGTCGTGGTAGCTTTTGACGCGAAAAGAAGCGACGTTGGCTGGGCTTGCCGAATGTAATGCGGTTTGCAAGCTGACTACTGCTTCCCGATAACTGCGAACGATGCCTTCCCGTTCAGGATGATATCGCCCAATTCCTGCAAAGACGGGCTGATCCAATTGCTTGGTGAACGTCTGTAAGCACTGTTCTTGCAGCCATTGCGAGAGCGATTCAGTGGGTGCATGGTTAGATTTCGGCACGAGCAAGAGGACACGATTTTCCTGATCCAATCCATACAGAATCGCTCCATTGGTAGAAAAAAAGCTGTGAAACGCGTTCAGAAGATGATGATTTTCTTGCCAAAGTACCATGCCGGTCTTGTCATGAGGGGAGGTGCTTAGGAGCATCGCGACATAGTGATCGGACAACTCCCAGCCGACTTCATCCGCCTTTCGCATGAGCATTTCGTGTGAGACGATCTGCCCACTGACGAGTTGTTGCAAAAAATCATTGCGAAAACGTTGGAATGTTTCCTGGATGGCTCGTTGTCGCTGCATTTCAAGGGACAAGAGGGCAGCACTTTGCTCGATGGCGACTTTTTCCCACGCGTATAGATCACGCTCCCGCTGTCCAATGATGATGGTTCCCTGCACGATTTGGTCGTGGAGAAGCCACCGGACATGGATTCCCTCTTTTTGTTTGCTAAGCGGCTCTTGTGTTAGTCGGATCGGGGCGCGTTGACCGTACCGCTTGTCCAATGAATCATCGCGTGGGATCGAACCAAACGAGGAATCCCATTTCCATTTATGCTGGGGGACGTGGATGGAGACAGGAGCAGCAAGGATATCGGACAGTAAATCTGTCAATGCAGAAATCGGAGCTCCTCCCGTCAAAAAGTGATGGAACCGTTCATAAATGGCGTGGGTTCTGTCCAGCTCGATGCGCTGTTTGTCATTGATGTACTGAACGACTGGCACGATAACATCTGACCAAGCTTTTTCCATCGGAAAGGACAGGATGGGAAATGCTTTTTTCGTAGCGTGGGAGAGAACGGCTTCAGGAAGATTCTCGATGTATCGACCTAATTTGATGGCAAGCCCAGGTGTGCCGATGGCGACTAGCTCATCGATGAGTGTTATCAGTCGTTTTGTACATGTTTTTTGCTGAGAGAGGAATGGGAAGCCTGTCGTCAGAACGAATTCACCAGATCGCAACCACCTATGGCCATCGGGAGAATCAAAGGAAGTAACATTCAACAGCTCATTTTCTAAAGAGTCCGCGCCTGCAAGCACTGACGATTCATCAAAGCCACCAACTTGTATGAGCTCACGGACAGTAATCATTACGCTCACCATGCCTTCTTCATCTTTTGGCTACTCGCACAAAACCCCGTTCCGTTTTCTGGCCATGTGAACAAAGGAACTATTTGAATTTTTAGATAATACTAATGTACATGTCCAGGATGTGTACAGGCAATGGGACAAATCGAGCAAACTGGGGGGAGTCGTATGAAAGCGAGAGATTGGCTAGGGGTACTGCCATTCATTGGGATGCTGGGAGGAATTCCGTTTGTGAATCGGGTTGAGCCTTACGTATTAGGCATGCCGTTTGTCCTGTTTTGGATTGTTCTCTGGGTAGTCTTAACTTCCGTTATCATGGCATTCCTCAACAAAATCGATCCTGCTACGAAGGAGGACGGCCAATGAATATCGCCTTGATCATTATTTTTGCCTTTTTATTGCTGTCCTTCTATTCCGGTATTCGTGCGCAACAAGGGAAAGACATGAATATGGAACAATGGACCGTTGGCGGCAGAGGATTCGGTTCGATCTTTATTTTCTTGCTGGTAGCAGGCGAAATTTATACGACATTCACCTTCTTGGGGGGCAGTGGTTGGGCGTACTCCAAAGGGGCACCTTCTTACTACGTTCTCTCTTATATTTCCCTCGCCTATGTCATTTCCTACTGGCTCTTGCCGCCGATTTGGCAGTATGCAAAAGAGCACAAGCTCGTCTCCCAATCCGATTTTTTTGTAAGCAAGTACAAGAGTCCGATACTCGGCATTTTGGTCGCAGCAGTCGGAGTCATTGCGATTATTCCGTATCTCGTCCTCCAATTCAAAGGGCTGGGGATCATCGTATCGGAAGCATCCTATGGCTCGATTTCGCCTGCTGCTGCGATATGGATCGGGGTCATTGTTGTGACCATTTACGTCATGATCTCAGGAATTCACGGTTCGGCTTGGACGGCGGCGATCAAGGACATCATGATTTTCTTTGTCGTCGTTTTCCTCGGGCTTTATCTTCCGTTTCATTATTACGGGGGCATCCAGCCAATGTTTGAAGCCGTACAAGACTCCAATCCTGGTTTCTTGACGTTCCCTGAGGAGGGTTTAAGCATTTCCTGGTACATTTCGACGGTGCTGGTAACGGTGTTCGGCTTTTACATGTGGCCGCATACGTTCGGCTCTGTGTTTTCTGCGAAAAATGCGAATGTGTTCCGCAAAAATACGATTATGCTGCCGCTCTATACCTTGATGCTTTTGTTTGTGTTTTTTGTCGGCTTTACGGCGATCCTGCAAGTCCCCGGTTTAAAAGGGGCGGACGGTGATTTGTCCTTGCTTCGTCTGTCGTTGCAAACATTCGATCCGTGGGTAGTCGGGATCATTGGAGCAGCAGGCTTGCTAACGGCACTCGTACCAGGCTCGATGCTATTGATGACAGGGGCGACGCTTTTGGCGAAAAATGTGTACAAAGTTATGGCTCCGCACACATCTGACGTACAAATCGCCCGGATTGCCAAATGGTTGGTGCCTGTCATCTCGTTGATCTCGCTGTATTTTGCACTGAGTGGGGGAGATACGCTCGTTACGTTGCTATTAATGGGCTACAGTTTGGTCACACAGTTGTTTCCAGCCTTGCTTTTTAGTCTTCCTGCCAAGCCGTGGGTGAATAAATACGGAGCGTTTGCCGGAATTTTATGTGGGGTGTCAACCGTTGCGTATGTGACTATTTTCCAAGTGACGATTGCGACCCTGTTTCCGAATTGGCCAGCCGTTGTCAAAGACTTGAACATTGGTGTCGTGGCATTGCTAGTCAATCTTGTCGTGATGTTTAGTGTGACGTTAGTGACGAGGAATCTTTTTGCACTGAATCGTCATGCCGCAAAGACAGAAGGGACACCAACTCTTTAATACTAATCCTTTAAAGGAGGCAGTTATATGGCAGATACTGTTTTTATCAACGGACAGGTGATCACGGTAGATCAAGAGAATCGGGTGGCGGCGGCGGTGGCAGTCAGAGGGAATCGCATTCTTGCTGTCGGGTCTAATGAAGATGTGAAGCAGTTGATTCAATCACATACAAACGTCATTGATTTGCAAGGGAAAAGTCTATTGCCCGGCTTCATCGATGCCCACCTGCATATTACGATATACGGTACGAACAAGCTGGGGGTTGATTGCAAAGCGAGAGGGATCAGGTCAATTGATGATCTGCTCACTGCACTGAAAGAACAAGCGGAAAAAACACCCAGAGGGGAATGGGTGAGGGCATGTGGTTTCGATGAAAATCTCATGCAAGAGCAACGCTATCCGACACTCGCCGAGCTGGATGAAGTGACGACAGCATATCCCGTTTTTGTCATGAGGACGTGCGCTCATCACTCTGTCGTAAACAGCAGAGCGCTTGCCATTGCAGGTTACGACAGAGACACAGCCGATCCACAAGGTGGACGCATTGAGCGTGATGCAGATGGTGAGCTAACCGGATTCCTCATCGAAACGGCACATATGAACATGTTTGAAAAAGCTGCTTTTACAGAAGCCGAGTATATCGAAGGTCTGCGATTGGCTTCGAAAGACTTTGTTGCTGCGGGCATTACGAGTGTCCATGATGCGGGAGGATACGGTACAGAGAACTATCGGGCAATGCAAAAAGCGGTACAGAAAGGTGACGTAAAAGTTCGCATCTACGCAATGGTTTGTGCGCTGAATCAATCGGATGATTTTGTCCGCAGGATGATCGATGCGGGAATGGTAACGGGTACGGGGAATGCTCGCTTCCGTATCGGACCTGCGAAGGTTTTTACCGATGGGGCAAGCATTGCGCCCACGATGGCCATGCGTGAACCGTTCACCAGCCGACCAGATGATTACGGAATTCTCTACTATGAACAGGACGAGTTGAATACCATTTTGGGAGAGGCACATGCAAAAGGTTTTCAAATTACCGCTCATGCCCAGGGAGATCGAGCGATTGACATGCTGCTGACAAGCTTTGAAACGGCATTAGAAGCCCATCCGCGCGAGAACCACCGACATCGGATTGAGCATGCGGGTGTATCTGCGCCTGATCTGTTGGCGAGAATGGCTCGGCTAGGTGTCGTACCCATTCCGAATCCTGCTTTTATCTATGATTACGGCGATTCGTATGTGAAAAATATCGGAGAGCGTGTCGGACATATGTTTCCGGCGAGGGATCAGGTAGACGCGGGGATCATTGCGGCAGGCGCATCGGATAGTCCCGTGACTGATTTCAACCCGCTGATCGGGATTCATGCTGCTGTTAATCGGTTGAGTAAAACAGGTCAGGATGTGGGGATCAATCAAAGGGTCAGCATCATGGAGGCGATTCGCATGTTTACTTGGAACGGAGCGTACGCCAGCTTTGAGGAGGGGATCAAAGGGAGTATTGAAGTCGGGAAGCTGGCTGATCTCGTGGTGCTGGACGGCGATATTTTGGCAACGCGGGCAGATCGCATCAAAGAGCTGCGCGTAGACAAAACGATGATAGATGGAGAGTTCGTCTATCATCGCCAAGATGAGGAGGTTCTACAAGCATGAACGTAAAAGCGAGAAAGCTTGCGATCAATGAAGAACGCCTGCAAAAACGAATCGAGCAATTGGCGCAAATCGGGAAAATAGGTGAGACGGGTGTATGTCGACTCGCTTTGTCCGCTGAAGACCGGGCAGGCGTAGAGCTGGTGCGTAGCTGGATGGAAGAAGCCGGTCTTCAGACCCGGATCGATGACTTTGGCAATTTGATTGGCCGGATGATGGGGAAGGATGAGCAAGCCCCGATTCTGATGATTGGCTCTCATATCGATTCGCAGCCATATGGTGGGCAGTACGATGGTGTGATCGGCGTATTGGGGGGATTGGAGGTCGTCCAGACGTTGAATGAACAAGGAATCATACCCACACAACCTATTGAAGTCGTTGCGTTTTGTGACGAGGAAGGGTGCCGGTTTCAAAAAGGACTGTTTGGCTCCAAAGGCATTCTCGGCATGCTGGACACGACAGACTTGGAGCGGACGGACAAAAACGGGATTACACGCAGGCAGGCACTGGTTGATTTTGGCTGCGATCTTGATCGCCTGGAAGCGTCTATTTATCCAAAAGGCAGCATTGGTGCTTATCTCGAGCTGCATATTGAGCAGGGGCCGATTCTCGATGATGCCAAAGAAGCGATTGGAATCGTGTCGGCGATATCGGGGCCTTTGTGGTGGACGGTCGAGCTGACTGGCTTTGCCGGGCATGCTGGTTCCGTACCGATGCCGATGAGAAAGGATGCACTGGTCGGAGCGGCCAAAGTAATTTTGGCAGTAAACGAGTTGGCAAAGCTCGATCCACAAGCGCCGACAGTTGGTACAGTCGGTCATTTGGAGGTCTTCCCGGATTCGCGCAACATCATTCCCGAGCGGGTGCGTTTTTCGATTGATTTGCGCGACATTGATTTGCAGCGACGCGATGAGCGCGAACAAGCGTTGCGCGAGGCGATTGAGCTAGCCGCCGTAGAAGGCGGATTGCAATATACCATTACGGAAGATACGAATAGTGACCCGCGTTACTGTGCCGACTGGATAAAGGCAATCATGCATGAGGAGAGCAGCAAGCTCGGTGCCTCTGTGCGCGAGCTAATGAGTGGACCTTTCCATGACGCATTGGCGCTCTCCTACGTCTGTGATTACGGGATGATTTTTGTCCGCTGCAAGGACGGAATCAGTCATAATCCAAAAGAATACGCAGCCTATGAAGACGTGGCGCTGGGAACAGAGCTGCTCTACAAAACCGTATTGCGGATGAGCACCAACCATTAAAAGAGAGAGTCGCCCGTCTAAGCGGATAGGCGACTTTTTTCATACAGTCTATGACGAGACTTTACAGACTGTTTTTGATATATTTTATTCTTAGAGGTTCTTATCACGTCTGAGGAAGGAAGAATGACATGAAAATGCGTGTTTCCGCTGTGCAGTACCATCTGCATACCATACATAGCTTTGAAGACTTCGCCAATCAAGTTGAGCACTACGTGAAAAACGCGCAAGAGTACGACACAGAATTTCTCCTTTTCCCGGAGCTGTTTACGACTCAACTCATGTCAATCGGAGACGAACAGGGCCATGCGCTGCCGATTACGGCATTGCCATCGTTCACGGACCGTTATGTCGAGCTATTTCGTTCCCTCGCTGCCAAATATGAGATGCATCTGATTGGTGGAACGCACATCATCGAAGAAAACGGCAAGCTTTACAATACGGCTTTTCTGTTCTACCCGGATGGACGTGTAGGCCAGCAGAAAAAAATCCATATCACGCCATGGGAAGTAAAAGGCTGGAACATGGGGGCTGGCGACTCGCTGCAAATCTTTGAGACCGACAAAGGGAAGGTCGCGATGATTATTTGCTACGACATCGAGTTCCCTGAGTGGGTGCGCATCGCCAAAGCACGGGGTGCAGACGTCATTTTCTGCCCGTCTTGCACGGATGATCGCCATGCGTTCCACCGCGTACGTTATAGCAGTCATGCCCGGACGATTGAAAATCAAGTGTATGTGGTGCTGACTGGAACAGTAGGCTCGCTGCCGACAGTTGATTTCATGCGAGCGAACTTTGGACAAGCGGCGATCTTGACACCAAACGATGTGCCGTTCCCTCCGCGAGGCATTCTTGCTGAAGGGGAAATCAACCACGACATGATGGTAACCGCTGACCTGGATATTCAATTGCTATACGACGTGCGGGAAAAAGGTTCTGTCACAACCTGGCGCGACCGCCGCACTGATTTGTATACAGACTGGAAGTAAGCAACCCATCGTGATCAGGACAGCAGGAGGATGAATATGTACAGAAAAGAGCTGTATGTATTTGAAGGGAACAAGCCACGCAGAGCCGTCATACGCAACTACAATCGGGCAGACTTCTTCGAATTGATCCAAATACAGGCGGAGAGCTTTCCTCCGCCATTCCCGTCTGAGCTATGGTGGAATCAGGAGCAGCTGACGAACCATATTACGCTGTTCCCGGAAGGTGCCATTTGTGTAGAAGTGGATGGCGTTTTGGCAGGTTCGATGACAGGGTTGCTCGTGAAGTTTGATCCCGCTCAACCCGAGCATAAGTGGGAGGATGTCACGGATAGCGGTTATATCCGTAATCATGATCCGCAAGGGGACACGCTGTACATCGTAGATATTTGCATTCGCCCGAGCTTCCGCAAGCTGGGATTGGGCCAACAGATGATGCAAGCGATGTATGAGCTGGTGGTACAAAAGAAACTGCGCAGATTGCTCGGCGGAGGTCGCATGCCAGGATATGGTCGTTATGCAGACCAATGGTCGCCTGAGCAGTATTTAGAGCGTGTTCTGACAGGGGAAGTAAGAGACCCGGTGATTACATTTCTCATGCGCTGTGGTCGCACGCCTGTTCAGGTCGTAGCGAATTATTTGGAAGATGAGGAATCTCGCAACTACGCGACACTCATGGAATGGAAAAATCCATTTCAGCAGCATCTGTAGGGCGTTTATCCGACATAATCGATCGAGAGGGGATTCGACTGATGGAATTCGTACGTATTCAACATATTGACAATCCGCTGTTTGCGAAGATGCACCGTTTGATGCAAGAGGTTTTTCCGCCTGAGGAAGTATTGGCGTACGATCTGTGGAAAGAACCACTGGAAGATCCGGGCATTCGTGTATTTGTAGCTGTACACGAAGGAGAAGTTGTGGGCGCTACCGAATACCGTTATTACACGGACATGAACGTAGCCATGACAGATTTTACGATCATTGGTCGCGAAGGACTCGGAGTAGGACGATTCCTCGCTAGAGAGCGTCAAAAGGACCTGCTCGCGCTGGCTGCTGAAAACGGCAAGGAGTTGTACGGGATGTTTGCCGAAATCTACGACCCGTACCGTGTGGAAGAACACAGCTTTGGCGGAATTAAGCCCATGGACCCATTTGTACGCCGTGAAGTGCTCTCTCATCTGGGCTACAAACGTACGAACTTTACCTACGTACATCCATCCTGGCAAAATGACGGCGAAGCGGTATCCGGACTCGATCTGGGTTTCATGCCGACAAACGAAGAGCAAACGACGCTCGAAGCCGAACTGATCGTCACGTTCTTGAAGCGTTATTACGCTGTGCTTCCACAAAAGCCACAGGCATGGCTCGATATGGTGAAAGACTTGGAGAGCAAAGAAACGGTGGAACTGCTCCCCATCTAATCGAAAGACAACAAGAACCAACTCTCCTGTGGAGCTATGTTCACGGCTCCATGGGAGTTTTTCGTAGTAGGCTAGTCAGATTATTACGAAAAAAACAGACCATATGGAGAGGGACATAAAATGAAAATCATCACCCTATGTGGGTCTACCAAATTCAAAAAGGAATTTGAGCAGGCGAATACGTATTTGACTCTCCAAGGAAACATCGTAATGAGTGTTGCCTTTTTCGAGCAGAGTGAGGGCTTTGCAATATCACAGGAGCAAGCAGTTTTACTCACAGACATTCACTTTCGAAAAATCGACTTGTCCGACGAGATATTTGTCATCGATGTAGAGGGCTATATCGGGAACAGTACAAGACAAGAAATTGCGTATGCGAAAGAACAAGGAAAGCCCGTTCATTATTACTCCAAGAGTGGGATCAACGATAAAGTGATTGCCGCATTCTTTCTCTAACCAGAAACAACAGAGGTGAAACAGGTGAAAGCTCAAAATCTAGCATCGATCTTCCTTTACATAGCCGTCATCTTTCACTTGCTGGGCATGAGCGGCTGGACTTCTGCCAAGCTGGCACAACCGATTGAGCTGGCCATTCTCGCGCTGATGCTCCTGTCCATTTTCGTTTTACGGAAAAAGAAACGAAAAAAGCGTCGGGCAAGAAGGCCAGCACCAGAAGTAGCCGTTCTGCTTGAGCAAGCCGAGGAAGGAGAGCCAGGCAAATGATTCACGACATCCACATGCAGGCGATTCTGGACGCTTCTCACGACGGGATTATCGCGGTCGATCGGGATTCCATGATTATCGGGGTCAATAAAAACGCGATGGAAATACTCGGTCTGCCAAGCAATATCGTTGGACAAAAAATTACCCGTTATATCCCCAATTCAGATATGTTGAGGATTTTGGCAACAGGAAAAAAAGAGATTGGGGACATTGCGACGATTCTGAATCGACAAATTATCATCAACCGTTTGCCGATTGTCGTGGAGGGTGAAATCGTGGGTGCGGTGTCTACTTTTAAAGAGATCACCGACATTCAAAAAATGGAGATGCGCATTCGCAAGCAGAGCATGGAGAGCGGCTTGGAAGCCAAATTCCGCCTGGAGGATATCGTGGGAGAGTCTTTTGCGATCCGGGAAGCGAAGGAATGGGCGGAAACATTTGCAAGGACAGATGCGACAGTTCTCATACAGGGGGAGACTGGGACTGGCAAGGAGCTGTTTGCCCAAGGGATTCATTTGAGCAGCCAGCGCGCAACCGGTCCGTTCATCCCGGTTAACTGTGCGGCTCTCCCTGGCAATTTATTGGAGAGCGAGTTGTTTGGATACGAGGAAGGAGCTTTTACAGGCGCACGAAAAGGCGGAAAGCCCGGGCTGTTTGAATTGGCCCACGGAGGCACTCTGTTTCTCGATGAAATCGGTGAGTTGTCAATCCCGATCCAAGCATTGCTCTTGCGTATCTTGCAAGAGAAAAAAGTGCGCAGGATCAGCGGGGAGCGCATCGTCCCGGTCGATGTGAGAATCATCGCGGCAACGAATCGGGATTTGGAACGGCTGGTAGAAGAAAACCAGTTTCGATCAGACTTGTACTTCCGATTGAACGTGTTGACGCTTGAGTTACCTGCTTTGCGCGAGCGAATTGAAGATATTCCGTTATTGGTGGCGTCGATTATGGAAGAAATCAAGGAACGGGAAAATAAAAGGCATTTGAAAGTAGAAGAGGCCGTTTTTCACGTTTTCAAACAATATGACTGGCCAGGCAATGTACGAGAGTTGCGCAACGTGGTGGAAAGAATGGTCTTGCTTTGCAAGGACGACGCGCTTGGCAAGAAGGACACAGCTTTTTTTGCCAAGAAGCTGTATCAGCGACAATCTTACCGAGACCAAGAAGAGGGAGAAGCAGAAGTCATCCGAAAGGTGTTGGCTGAGACAAAGGGAAACAAGGGGGAGGCGGCGAAAATTTTGGGAATGGATCGATCCACCCTGTGGAGAAAAATGAAGCGCTACGAAAGGTCGTAGAAATTGATGCAAGTGCAACATCAGCGATGCATGTTTGCAACAGAGTAAGCACCGTTAATTGCATAATTAACAGAAAATTAAAAACATATTCGTTTGGCATGGTAGTTGCTTATTTATGGGGATCACAACATAACGACTTTTACGAAGAGGCGAGGGGAGAGCATGACACCACAACCGATTATTCGTG
Organism: Brevibacillus sp. AF8; assembly: GCF_021270385.1. Taxonomy (NCBI): domain Bacteria; kingdom Bacillati; phylum Bacillota; class Bacilli; order Caryophanales; family Paenibacillaceae; genus Brevibacillus; species Brevibacillus sp. AF8. Next base: position 477,221 of record NZ_JAGQDN010000002.1, read on the forward strand.
TAGAAAATGTCTCGTTTGCCTATCAGGTTAACCAAGATCAACAAATTCCTGTCCTGCAAAATGTCTCCCTAGAAGTGTTTCCAGGAGAATATGTCGCCATTATCGGTCATAATGGGTCCGGTAAGTCAACGCTGTCTAAGCATCTCAATGGAATTTTGACTCCAAAGGAAGGTGACGTCATCGTTAACGGCATCAACACGCGTGAAAAACAGCGCATCCATGAAGTGAGGAGCCGTGTCGGGATGGTTTTTCAGCATCCGGACAATCAGATTGTCGCGACGATTGTAGAGGACGATGTGGCTTTCGGATTGGAGAACATCGGGACATCGGCGGAAGAGATGAAAACACGAGTGGATTTTGCCTTAGAGGCAGTAGGAATGAGTGCATTTCGCCATCGCCCGCCTCATCATTTGTCTGGCGGACAAAAGCAGCGGATCGCCATTGCGGGTATATTGGCGATGAAGCCCCAAGTCCTTGTCATGGATGAAGCGACGAGTATGCTGGACAGCTACGGTAGACTGGATATTTTGGCAGTCGTTCGCAAGCTGCATCGCGAAGGAATGACGATTGTCACAGTGACCCATCACATGTCAGAGGTAGCAGAAGCAGATCGCGTCATCGTGATGGAGGGCGGCAAGATCGTATTGGAGGGGACTCCACGAGAAGTATTTTCCCATCAGGAAAGACTTCGCGAACTCCATCTGGATGTTCCAGACGCGAGCCGAATCGCTCATCTCGTCCACTCCGAATATAGCGAATTTACCCCTGATCTCATCCACAATGAGGAAGTTGTTGCGGAGGTTAATCGTCTATACGTCAGACAAGCGGAGGCGAGTGGTTCATGACGCAACCGATCGTAAACGTAGAAAATCTTTCTCATGTCTATATGCAGGGAACACCTCTCGAACATCGGGCTCTCGATCAGGTAAGCATCCAGGTGGCAGAGGGCGAATGCTTGGCCATTATCGGTCATACCGGATCGGGAAAATCGACGTTAATCCAGCATTTTAACGGTCTGATTCGCCCGCAGTCCGGTACGGTCATCATCAATGGAATGGACGTATCTTCACCCAAAATCGATATTCGTACATTGCGCAGACAAGTAGGGCTCGTTTTTCAAAATCCGGAGGATCAACTGTTCGAAAAACTGGTCGGTGATGATGTAGCCTATGGCCCTTTTCGGATGGGGCTGCCTTTAGAGGAAGTGCGGCGACGTGTTCAGTGGGCGATGGACTTGGTCGGCCTCTCGTTTCAGGAGATGAAAGATCGTCCGACATTTGCCCTAAGTGGAGGGCAGAAGCGCAAGGTGGCATTGGCTGGTGTCCTTTCCTTGCAACCCAAGGTTCTCGTGCTTGATGAGCCAACTGCCGGGTTGGACCCGCGCTCTCGTCTTGAGCTATTGGAACGCATCCGCAGTCTCAATCGGGAAGAAAAGCTAACGGTTATTTTCGTCTCACACAATATGGAAGAGGTCGCCAAGCTTGCAGATCGTGTCTACGTTATGGCAAACGGCCAATCAGTCTGCGAAGGGACACCACGACAAATTTTTAGCAATCAGGAATTGCTGCGACAGCATCACATCGGCACACCGGAATCAGTCGATATTTTATACAGGCTCCGTGAGCATGGCTACAGCATCGATCCTAGCGCTTTTTTACCCGAAGAGACAGCGATGGAAATTTTGAAACTGTTGAACCGCTAAGGAGGGGGTCCACATGTCAGCAGAATTTGAATTGACGCGAAATATTACGATCGGTCAATATTTGCCCACTGCTTCGGTCGTTCATCGTCTCGATCCTCGTTTCAAGCTTGGTGCTTTCGTCATTCTCATCTTAGCGATTGCCATCTGCGATACATATGTGGGCAATCTGTTTGCTTTAGCCATTTGTATCTGGATGTTTCAAATCTCGAAGATCCCTCTGCATTACGGCATATCCGGGATCAAGCCCGCTATCCCCTTTATCATTATATTGGCGATCATGCAGTTGCTTTTTTACGGGGAGGTTGTCAATGGCGGAACGGTTTATTTGAAATACGGCTTCATCACGATCACGAGTGAGAGTGTACGCCTCGTCATTGTGTCTGCCATGCGCTTTGTAGAAGTGATCTTCTTATCGAGTGTCCTCACGCTCAGCACTTCTACGACGGAACTCACGCACGGCATGGAGCGACTGCTGGGGCCTTTGGAAAAAGTGAAGTTTCCCGTTCACGCGTTTGCATTGATCATTACGATTGCTGTGCGCTTTGTACCTACCTTCGCGATGGAAATGGAAAAAATGATGAAAGCACAAGCGTCTCGCGGTGCAGACTTCGGTACAGGAGAATGGTGGCGGATTATCCAGAGAACAAAAGATATGTTTCCTATCATTATCCCGCTGTTTAATGTGGCGCTCTCCAGAGCTGAAGATTTGATTTTGGCAATGGAAGCCAGATGCTACACACCAGGTGCCGCACGGACCAGATACACCCAGTACAAGGCAGTAGGCAAGGATTACGTCGCGCTGATCGCAAGCATAGTCATTTCTGCCGCCATGCTCGCCATACCTTGGTAAGGAAGACTAGCGGGAACTCGCCCGAGTAGGGCATTCCACATAAAACTCGTAAAAGGAGGAGTATGCATGGAAAAAGGCTTGACCGTTCGCAAGATTGTCATTGCAGGCGTTTTGGGGGCGATCGCGATTTTGCTCGGGGTGACTCGTCTCGGCTACATTCCGGTTCCGACAGCAGCAGGCAATGCCACTATTATGCACATCCCGGCAGTTATCGGGGGCATAATGGAGGGCTGGGGCGTTGGTATGATCATTGGCCTTATATTTGGAGTCTCTTCTTTCTTAAATGCCACCGTCCCGCTGTTTAAAGACCCTCTTGTCGCCATCCTGCCACGGTTGTTCATCGGCGTGACTGCTTACTTGACCTATGTTGGTTTGAAAAACGTCAATCAGTACTTGGCGATTGGTGCCGCTGGTTTTATCGGGGCGATGACAAACACGATCCTGGTACTGGGCATGGCCGTTATTCGAGGCTACATGACGCTTGGTGTAGCGACAACAGTCGCAATCACGAGCGGCTTGCCAGAAGCAATTGTTTCTGTCATTGTGACATTGGCAGTCGTGGCGGCCTGGAAGAAGTTAGGCTCAGCGGGCAGGCAAAAATCAAAAATTTCAGGAGACTTATAATGACCGGAACGATAGTTGACGTACCCGGCGTTCTTGTCGGGCATGCACAAAACGAAGAAACATTAACGGGATGCAGTGTGATTATGCTGGAAAAGCCGTCTGTCTGCGGCGTGGATGTCCGGGGTTCAGCCCCGGGCACTCGTGAGACGGATCTCTTGGACCCGCTCAATCTGGTGAGTGTCGTCCATGCAATTTGCCTTTCGGGTGGTAGTGCATACGGCTTGGATGCTGCCTCAGGTGTCATGCAGTATTTGGAGGAACAAGGCATCGGGCTAGATGTTGGCTATGGCGTCGTTCCTATCGTTCCAGCAGCAGTCTTGTTCGACCTGGCTGTAGGCGACTATCGGGTTCGTCCAGATCGTCATATGGGCTATGAGGCAGCACAGGCAGCAAGCCGTGAGACAGTAGCACAAGGAAACGTCGGTGCTGGTACAGGTGCGTCAGTAGGCAAGCTGAATGGATTTGAGAATGCGATGAAGAGCGGGGTGGGCACAGCTTCCGTGATTCTACCGAAAGGACTCGTCATAGGCGCAATCGTTGCTGTAAATGCAGTCGGTCATGTCGTAGATCCACAGTCAGGGACGATCATAGCCGGACCGAGAGATGAACAGGGTACCATTCGGGATAGCGTGGAGATGATGCGCCAGCAAGCTTTTGCCCCAATCCCTCCAGGTACGAACACGACAATTGCCGTAGTCGCGAGCAATGCCCGCTTGTCCAAAGCAGAAGCAAACAAAGTTGCGCAAATGGCTCATGACGGGCTTGCCCGTACGATCCGTCCGATTCACACCATGTACGATGGCGATACGATCTTTGCTGTAGCAACAGGCGAAGTAGAGGTGAGTGTAGACCTGGTGGGCGCGTTGTCCGCAGATGTGCTGGCAGAAGCCGTCGTCCAAGCGGTTAAGCAAGCTGAGGAAGCAGGGGGGCTGCCATCTTATCGCAGTTACTTCCAGGAATAGGTGTAACAAAATTGGATGCAGAGGAGAGGGTTGGCGGATGAATCAGGTAATATCCTTTGTTGACGAGCAGGAAGTTGTACGCCTTACGCAGGAGCTGGTAAGAATTCCGAGTGTATTTCGCCCTGATCAGGCAGGAGCGAATGAAGAGCGGGTCGCGCTATTTGTCGCCGATTATCTTCGCAATATGGGTTTGCAGGTCTTCTATGAGGAGGTTGTTCCGGGCAGGCCGAATGTCATCGCTTTTTACGATTCGGGTAGACCTGGCAAAACGCTTTTGTTCGAAGCCCATACAGATGTCGTAACAGAAGGGGACCGGGATGCTTGGAGCTATGACCCTTTTGGCGGGACAATATCTGGTGGGCGTATCTACGGGCGTGGCTCCTGTGACACAAAAGGAAATCTGGCAGCTGCGATATGTGCCGTCAAAGCAATCCAACGATCCAAACAGTCTTTTACAGGAAAAATCCTCCTGTGCATCCCTTGCGATGAGGAGAGCATGATGATCGGGATCAAAGATTTCATCCGCCGCGGCTGGGCCAACAACGTTGATGCTGCGATCATCTGCGAACCGGAAGAAAATCAGCTCTGCATCACGCAAAAAGGAGCCATGCGAGCGATTCTTCGTACGTTTGGCAAAATGGCGCATGGTGCCATGCCACTGACAGGAATCAATCCAAACACAAGGATGGCACGCGCCATAGTCGCATTAGAAGAGCTGGAGCGCAAGGAAATGGCTCGTCTGGGAGAGCACCCGATGTTGGGGTGGCCGAGTATCACTCCGACGATTTTGCAGGCACCGGTCAAAGGAGACGCCCAGATCAACGTCGTACCCGATCAATGCATGACCACGCTTGATATTCGCACGGTACCCGGGCAGGACCACCAGGCGCTGTATAAAGAAATCAGTGAGATATTAGAAGGATTAAGCAAAGAAGATGACAAGTTCAAAGCCACCTTGGAAGTCATCGAAGAGCGCCCATGGACGTTGACTGGCATGAAGGAAGAAGTCGTGACTGCTGTCGCTAGCGCGTATCGGGAAATTACCAAAAAAGAACCCGTTTATAATGGCGTCCCAGGTGCGACAGATGGTACCTTCCTGCACAAGGCCGGCATTCCGATTTTGACGACAGGCGCAGGCGATCGTCACATCCCTCACCATGCAGATGAGTACGTAGCCATTGACCAATTGGTGGAATCCACCCAACTTTTTGCCTTGTCAGCGTTGACGTTTTTGACGCAGCCAGTTCGAGCTTGATCGCCCTATAAAAGAACTCTGCTTATGCTAGCGGCAGAGTCTTTTTATTCTCGAAAAAGAAGTTTTCATAGTAAAAACTTGCAGAATCCATCTAATTTTTTTTACAATAGGCTTGTTACATAAGCGAAAAGGAGGCGCGTGCCCATGAATATGCGTTGGAAATTGGATGTCTTGTATTCCTCGTTTGATGCACCAGAATGGAAACAAGATTGGGAGAAGTTAGTACGTGAAACAGAAGAGATCAAAAGCTGGGCAGCGCAAAACTTGCAATCTTCAGAAGATGCAGTAGCGAAAATGGAGAAATACATCACCATGATGACCTCTGTCCTGCAAACGCAATTTCGTTTGTACGCCTACGGAGAGTTGACTGCTAGCGTGGATGCCAAGAATGAAGCAGCACTGCTCGCAATTGAAAAAGTACAGAATCAGGCTGTTGAATTGGTTGAACCAGGCGTACAATTCCAAAAATGGTTAGGATCGTTGAGCAACCTGGACGAGTTGATCAGCCAATCGGAGCTGTTAGAGACACATCGCTTTATGTTGACAGAAATGTCAGACAAGAGCAAATATATGCTGAGCGAAAAAGAAGAAATCGTTCTGGCAAAAATGAAAAATACAGGGTCAAATGCATGGACAAAGCTCCATGAAATGCTGACTTCCACGTTACTGGTAGACATTACAGTCGATGGGGAGCACAAACAGCTTCCATTGCCAGTAGTACGAAACATGGCGAACGAAAAAGATCCGCAGCTTCGTAAAACGGCATATGAGGCGGAACTTGCCGCTTACAAAAAAATCGATGAGGCTGCAGCTGCCAGCTTGAATGGAATTAAGGGTGAGGTTATTACCGTAGCGAAGCTCAGAGGCTATGAATCGCCGCTGGATAAGACGTTGCAAGACTCCCGCATGGACCGCGAGACGCTCGAAGCGATGCTTCAGGCGATGCGTGAGAGCCTTCCATCCTTCCATCAATACTTCCGTACAAAGGCGAAGTTGCTCGGTCATGAGAGCGCTCAGTTGCCGTTTTATGATTTGTTTGCGCCAGTTGGTGAGGCAGACATGCGGTTCTCGTATGAGGAATCCCGCGACTTCATCGTGAAGCACTTTGGTAGCTTTAGCGAAAAGCTCGCCAACTATGCAGCACGAGCTTATGACAATCAGTGGATTGATGCAGAGATTCGAGAAGGCAAACGTGGAGGGGCATTCTGTTACAACCTGCACATCGTAGGGGAGAGCAGAATTATGTCCAACTACACAGGCAGCTACAGCGATGTGAGCACAATGGCACATGAATTGGGACATGGTTATCACGGAGAATGTCTCGTAAACGAAGCATTCTTGAATAGCGAATACCCAATGCCAATCGCCGAGACTGCGTCCATTTTGTGCGAAACCATCATTGCCAATGCAGCGCTGGAACAAGCGACAGCCGAGGAAGCATTTGCGATTTTGGAAAATGATATCAGCGGGGCAAGTCAGGTGATCGTCGATATTTATAGCCGTTACTTGTTCGAGACTGCTGTATTTGAGCGCAGAACAGAAGGTGCCTTGTCTGTTTCCACGCTGAACGAACTGATGCTGCAAGCGCAAAAGGACGCGTACGGAGATGGTTTGGATCCGGCGGCCCTACACCCTTACATGTGGGTATGCAAACCGCACTATTATAGCGCGGATTACAATTTCTACAACTTCCCGTATGCTTTTGGGCTCTTGTTCGCAAAAGGCCTGTACGCAGAGTATCTCAAGCGCGGGGAGGCTTTTGTTGAGCAGTACGACAAGCTCTTGTCAGTAACGGGCAAAATGAGCGTTGCGGACGTTGCAGCTATCATGGATGTTGACGTACGCTCAGTTGATTTCTGGCGGAATTCTCTCTCTTTGGTTGCAAAAGATATCGACAAATTCGTTGAGCTCGCATCTGCTCGCCTGAACTAAACAGGAAGAACGTCCGCTATGTCATGAGCGGACGTTTTTTATTTATGATACAAAGCGTTTTTGTGCGCATAGGGAACAGAGGGGAAGGAGAAAGTAAGAAAAAACAGATGAGGTGATTACGTGGTAAACGGATTGCAGTTACTCGACCTATTACGGGAAACGGAGAACAAGATGCTGCATTTACATAGAGCCATCGACAGAGTAAGCAGCGAGCCGGATTTCAAGGAATCTGTCAGTGTTCTTACCGTAGTCGTTCGCGATTATCAACTCCAACTCGACAAAATGAAGCAAGCGTTGGGCAAAATCGAAATCGGAGGGCAACAACAACAGAATCAGCAGGCCCATAATAACGAAATACATTAAGCACAAAAAAGACAAACAGCCCTCGACCTGCTGTAAAAGCAGAGAGGGCTGTTGTTTGCTTATTTGTGTAGGAAAGCTTACTGGAAATTAGCGTAACGCTTCACGCCGTAAAACGGGTAGAGCTTATGCATGTATTCGACTTTGCCATAACGAACATCTTCGCCATTCGCATGCACGATTGCCCCATTACCCAGATAGATCGCTACGTGAGACACGCGTCCTTTGCCAAGCGAATCGTAGAACAAGAGGTCACCAGGCTGTGCTTGATCCAATGATACTTCTTGACCACCACGGAATTGATCTTCAGAAGTGCGCGGAAGTGTAACCCCAAGCTGCTCAAAAACGTATGAAGTAAAGCCACTACAATCAAAGCCATTCGGAGTAGTTCCGCCTAAGACGTATGGTGTATTAAGCAATGGTTCAAAAATTTCCTTCAAACGACCCAGATCTTCTGCATTTACCTCGGCAGGCAGCGAAACGGTAGAAGTGAGGTTTGGACTTAGGAACTCTGTAGAAACGTATGCTTCACGATCTTCGAATTCGATTTTCGTCCATTCACTACCCGTCTCTACGACTTCTACAATAGAACCGAATCGTAGCTTGCCTAATACTTTTGCGTCAGTCGAAGGCTTTTTACGAACATTCAGCACGTCACCAGTGACGCGGGCTTTTTCACCAGCTGTTAGTTCTTTAGACTCAGTGGTAGCGTTATCATTCTGATTGACAGCTACATCGGAAGGAGTGTCAGTCGCAATGGAGCCAGAAGTGTTTTCACCATGAATAGACAATGTTTGTCCAATTGACAATCTATCATCATTCAGTTGGTTCCATTGAATGAGTTGTTCCACTGATACTTGATGCTCGCGAGCGATTTTGCTCAGCGTATCACCTGCTGATACCACATATGCCGATGAGGAAGCATGGGCAGCAGTAGGCAGCAGAGTGAAGAGGGCGAGGAAGGTGAGTAGCCTCGAAGTCTTTTTCATGTCATCGTCTCCACCAATCTACTAAAATCTGCATATCTAGCTAAAATTCTATCGGATTTTGCTTGGTAAATCTATGAAAAAAATAATCTTTATTTTATTTTTTAAAAACTATTGCATCACGAGATAGGATCGTGCTATATTACAGAAGTCGCCGCGAGATGGAGACAAAAACCACATGGAGCTGTGGTGAAGTTGGAGTTCACGCCGGTCTGTCACACCGGAGGTCGCGGGTTCGAGTCCCGTCAGCTCCGCCATTCTTTTACGAGAATGTGCGAATTTAATAGTTTTTCTAATGTGCCGGTATAGCTCAATTGGTAGAGCACCTGACTTGTAATCAGGGGGTTGTGGGTTCAAGTCCTATTGCCGGCACCATTTTTATGCGGTCGTGGCGGAATTGGCAGACGCGCTAGATTCAGGTTCTAGTGGTGGCAACACCGTGGAGGTTCAAGTCCTCTCGACCGCACCATATGGCAAACAACAGGTTCGTACATTAGCTGATGAAGCTAATGACGAGCCTTTTTATTTTTCTTGCATGTTGAATCCTCCTCCATTTTCCATTACAATCACATTATGATAATGAATCTCATTTTCACTATCGTTTTTGATGATTCATAAACAAACAAGAAAGACAGTGGAGGGGTAGTTGTGGGAGAAAAGTTGGAGCTGTTTGATGTAACCATTATCGGCGGTGGCCCTGCGGGGATGTACGCTGCCTTTTATAGCGGAATGCGCGATATGAAGACAAAACTCATTGAAGCGAAAGAAGAACTCGGTGGACGAATGTTGATCTATCCAGAAAAAATGATCTGGGATGTAGGCGGTGTACCACCACAGTTATGTGAAAAGCTAATTGCCAATCTGGTACAACAAGCAAAGACGTTTGATCCTACCATCGTCTTAGGTGAGGCGATCATTGGATTAGAGCCACAAGAAGATGGAACTTACATACTCGTTGCAAAATCGGGGAGACGACATTGGACCCGCACGATCATATTGGCTTTGGGTCGAGGTATTTTGAAGATGGCAAAGCTGGAGATCGAAGGAGCCGAGCGCTACGAGGTGACAAATCTTCATTATACGGTGCAGGAACTGGAGCCATTCCGTGGGAAGCATGTCCTCATCTCAGGGGGCGGGGACTCCGCGGTCGATTGGGCAAATGAACTGGTACAAATCGCAGCATCCGTCACTATCGTGCATCGCCGAGATGTATTTGGAGGACATGAGCGGAATGTAAAGCGCATGAAAGAGTCCTCTGCGATCGTTCGTACGCCATATGCGGTCACGCAATTGCAAAGCTCAGACAAAGAAACGATCGATAAAGTGACGATACGTCATCTGGAGACAGACGAGACAGAGCAAATCGATGTAGACGCCATTATTGTCAATCACGGATTGAAGGCCGATTTCACTGGAATTAACGAGTGGGGCTTGGACATGGATGAGTGGAACGTGTTTGTCAGTCCTCGTCTGGCAACGAATCTGCCAGGGATTTTTGCGGCGGGAGATTTTGCTAGCTTTGACAGCAAGATTACGCTGATTGCGGGAGCATTCACCGATGCGGCTGTGGCTGTAAATAGTGCCAAATTGCATATTGACCCGGTAGCAGACCGAATGGCGTACGTTTCTTCTCATAACCAGCGCTTTAAAGAAAAGAACAAAGCCCTTGGGGTTATCGATGAGGACGACGAGTAGAATTGATGTAGGACAAAAAGCCCAACATTTGCAGGTTGATCGTCGCTTTTCCCATACGTTACATTGTAAGAGGCAAGGTATAAAAATATTGACAGTCTATATAAATAGGGAACTCCGCGTCAGCAAATCGATCAACAAATATGGGAGAGGAAGTAGAAATGAAGAAAGTTCGGCATTGGCCGATCACTATGGCGATTGTAGCCCTTGTGTTCTCGCTCGGTATGAACTATGCCCCTGAGCATGCAATGGCATTACAAGTAGACCACCGGTTATCTCCTGCTATCGAGTTGCAGGATAAGTTACAGGAAAAGTATGTGGAGAAGATGGGCCTCAAGGAAGAGGAGGTTCTTGGCTTTTATTACTCATCGATGAAAGACAGCACAGATGCTCGTAAACATAACATCAAGCAAGCATTGAGCAAGATTCATAATGAAAAAATCAAGCCGTAACAGGTGTTTTCTTTCAATGAAATAGTGGGAAATTCGAATTTGCCAGTGGATGGTTGGCAACAGGCCGGGGTTATTCAGAACGGCCAGCTCGTCGATGACTATGGAGGCGGGGTTTGTCAGGTTTCCAGCACGCTTTACAATGCAGTTGCTGAAGCGGGAATGATCATGGTGGAACGGCATAACCACAGCAAATCAGTGAGATATGTGCCAGTGGGTCAAGATGCCACAGTCGCGTATGGCTATAAGGATTTTAAATTTACCAACTTGTACGATTTCCCTGTGAAAATCAAAGCAAAATCATATGATGACGAACATGTTGTGATTGCGATCATACGTGCGTAGCTAAGCAGGAATAAAGGGGGCATCCTATGGATGAACCCTGTTTTTTTCGGTATTTCTTCAGGGAAAAAATGGATGGAGATTTGGTTTTGAGTCATGCATTCCTGACCATACTGTTTTAGAGGGAGGTGCCGTGATGTTCGTTCAGGTGACAGGTGATTCACACAATCAAGAGGTTCTCGTCTTGGGAGAACGGTTAGATCGCCAGCAGGATGGTTGTTATCTCTTGCCTGGGAGACTTGTCCACGCATTGAAGCCACATGATTTGCCGGTAGGAATCCCGTTCAAGCTCTCAGGTGCGCTGCCCTCTGGCTACGGGTTTTATCGGGAGGATACTGTTGTTTTCCGGCGGACGAATGATACTCCCTCCCTGTGGATTGATGTTACTTCTACATATATGGTTGCGGAATGGGATGGTTTGTTCTCGGCAGAAGCGACGGTTGAAGCCAGAAAGCATGTCGTGGAACAACAACAGCAGTTTGCCTTTGTCCTCTCCGAAGCGACAGAGCAGCAAGTGATTTTCCATTACGAATTTTCCTGGAGCTCTGAGCAAGAGATGGATTTGGAGAGTGCGTTGGAATCTATTTGTGATACCGTGATTGAAGTAGAAGCACGAGGAAATGCCCGTCTTTGGCCTGGCTATGGAAACTACATGGAAGAGGGCGAACAAGACAAGCTGTAATACACCATGCAGCCATGATATAGTGAAAAAAGAGACAGCCACCAAAGGAGAGGACGAGATGGAGCCAGTCAAAAATATTTACTGTATCGGTCGCAACTATCGATTGCATGCTGCGGAGTTAGGGAACGATGTGCCAACCAAGCCAATGATCTTTGATAAGCCAACACATGCGCTTGCGATGGCAAATGGTGAGGCCATCGAGCTTCCGGCATCTCGTGGAGAGCTTCATTATGAGGCGGAGCTTGTGATTCACATCGCGAGACCGTATGAGGCTGGGGTTACACTTGACGAAATGATTGACAAAATAGCACTCGGGATCGACTTTACTTTGCGTGATGTTCAGAGCGAGCTGAAGAAAGCAGGGCATCCATGGTTGTTGGCAAAAGGGTTTAAAAATTCAGCCATTTTGACATCATTTCATCCTTTCCCTGGTATCCATGAGCTGCACCAAACGGATTTCTCGTTGCTGAAAAATGGAGAGCAGGTGCAACGAGGCAATCTGCGTGATGTGATTTTTGATTTGGAAACCATTATTGCCTATATTTCCGAAAATCTGGGACTGGATCAAGGAGATATCATTTACACGGGTACACCAGCAGGGGTAGGCCCGGTTTCGGATGGAGATGTGCTCACTCTCAAGTGGGGAGAAGAGACGTGGGGGCAGTTTACAGCCAAAATGAAATAGAGACGAATCGCGAACCATCTTCTGACAGAAACAAGCAGAAGATGGTTTTTGTTTGGGGCTCAGGCCAGGAAAATAGCCACTTTTCGCGAAGAAAATCAACTTTGAAACCGTTTTGTAACCTTTATGGTTCCATGGAACTAAGAAGTAACAACCGCCTACTTTGCACACCGTTTTCTGACTAGTCCCATGCTACCAATTCCATCATTGGAAAATTTTACGGTCTTATCCTCCTGTTTCCTCCTGCGCTATTCTGTCCATGTACCCAAGACGGGTGCCACAACATGACAAGGAGGAAAAGAAAGTGACGAAACGAGATTGGGTAATGAGGTCAACAGTAGCAGTCATGCTGAGTACGTCCCTGTTAATGGGTGGTCAAATTGGAGAAGTGGCCGCTAAGACACCAGATTCAAAACAATCAGAGATTGCGAACATTGCTACTTCTTTGATCGGGAAGGATTATGAGTACAAAGCAAAGGGACCGAAGCAATTCGGATCAGCAGAGCTGGCTACGTATGCGTACAAACAAGTAGGGATTTCCATCGGGAGCACAATCTCTAGCCTGTACAAGACCGGGACTAAAGTATCCGAAAAAAGCGTGGTGCCAGGAGATTTGGTGTTCTTCGCCTCTAGCGGAAGCGGCAGCCCAACTTTTATGGGAATATACATAGGCAGTGATCAATTCGTTTATTCTTCAAAAGGGGAAGACGAGGTAGTTGTAAAAAAATATTCGGAGTACAGTGACAAATTTGTAGGGGCTCGTCGTGTTATTGATAGCAATTCCTCAGAGACTACGCCTACTAAGCCAGAAAAGCCGGCAAGCAATCTTGCTGACCAAGTCATTAAAAATGGCGAAAAGTATATGGGTACCAAATACAAATACGGGTCAAGCAGCAGTACGACCAATACATTCGACTGCTCTTCCTTTACACAGCGCGTGTTTAAAGAAGCCGGCATTACATTGCCGCGCGATTCCCGCCAGCAATCAACTGTGGGGAAATCTGTTTCCAAGAGCAATCTGCAAAAAGGTGATCTGATCTTCATGAAGGCATCCGTAACCACTTCTTCTGATCGGATTACACACGTAGCCATTTATGCAGGGGATGGGAAAATCCTGCACACATACGGCAGTCCTGGTGTGACTTATTCCAAGTACGACGGAACGAACTGGGAAAAGCGCACAGTTAAAATCAAGCGCGTCATTTAAGCATCAAATCCATTTCAGCTCTCATGCACTTGCATGGGGGCTTCTGTATTATATAGGACGCTTGTTCGCACAGATCGTTTCGCGTCAATTTTTGCCAATAGTAGTACGGAGCAAGTAGCGTCATAGGCCTTTTTTTGTCCCAATTTTTTGTCGAAAGAAAAAGGTGAGAAATATAGTGATGTCGAATTATTATTCATCAATCTTAGAAAAGGTGGAGATGTGCCTATGGAACTAAACATGCCAGTGAACTATAACTTCGCTGCCCAGGTGGACGAATGGGCGAAAAAACACCCGGAGAGACGAGCGGTTTGGGAGTTAGATGAACAAGGTCAGGAACATATCCTTACGTACGAAAATTTGCGCCAATATTCAAATAAAATTGCAAATGGACTAGGTTCCATTGGAATCGAGCATGGGGATCGGGTACTCGTTCTGGTTTCCAGGGGAACATTGGCTTATGGTCTCTATTTGGCTCTGCTGAAGCTGGGGGCAGTGATTTTGCCAGGGTCTGAGATGCTGCGTTCCAAAGATATTGAGTACCGGATCAATCATGCAAAAGTAAAGGCTGTGATCAGCTTCGGGGGAGCAATGAGTGAGGTTGATCTGACGAGAGGCAACTGTTCTACGCTGCAACACTACATCACGACGGGAGAAGTGAAAGAAGGTTGGATTTCGCTTGAGGGGCTACTCCAAGGGCAGGACACAGAATTTGAGGTAGTAAACACGAAGTCGGATGAGCTGGCATTCCTGTCTTATACATCAGGCACGACTGGGGGACCAAAAGGAGTTATGCACGTTCACGGTTGGCCGTTTGCGCATCTGGCTGTAGCCGCTACACAGTGGCTGGACGTTCGAGAAGGTGACGTGGTTTGGGCAACCGCTGGGCCTGGTTGGGCCAAGTGGATCTGGAGCCCGTTTGTCTCTACGTTAGGACTGGGAGCGACCGCATTTGTCTATAAAGGAAAATTTTCCGCGGAGAATTATTTGACGATTCTGCAAAATTATCCGGTTTCTGTCTTGTGTGCGACGCCAACCGAGTACAGAATCATGGCAAAAGTAACGAACCTGGAACAATACAAGCTGTCCGCCTTGCGCTCCGCATGTTCCGCCGGTGAACCACTTAATCGGGAGGTGATCGACACATTCCGCCGAGTATTCCAGTTGACCGTACGAGATGGATACGGACAGACAGAGAACACGTTGCTGGTAGGTACCTTTGTTGGCATGGAGCCAAGGCCAGGTTCAATGGGCAAGCCATCGCCAGTTGTGAGGATTGCCATTATTGACGAAGAAGGAGCGGAGCTGCCGGTAGGCAAAGTGGGCGATATTGCAATTGATCGTCATATGGTGGCGCTGTTCAAAGGCTATCTGGATGATCCCGAGCGCACTGCCAGAGCATTTCGCGGAGACTGGTACGTGACGGGTGACCAAGGTCGCATGGACGAAGATGGCTACATCTGGTTCGAAGGACGTTCAGACGACATTATCATCTCAGGCGGATATACGATTGGTCCGTTTGAGGTTGAGGATGCGTTGGTGAAGCATGCGGCAGTAGCGGAGTGTGCGGCGGTTGCCAGTCCTGATCCAGAGCGTGGGCATGTGGTAAAAGCTTTTGTCATCCTGAAAAAAGGGAATGAGCCATCCGAAGAGTTGATCGCGGAATTGCAAAACCATGTCAAACAATTAACTGCTCCTTATAAATACCCGCGCAAAATCGAATTTGTTCAGGAACTGCCGAAAACGACCTCCGGTAAAATCAGACGGATCGAGCTGCGTCAGCAGGAGGTACAGCAAAATCAGCATATGTAGTGAATAGTTTGTCTTACGAAATTGTAAGATTGCTGTAAGTGGATTCGATGGGACGAAATGCGCGCATCCCCTACAATGTGAGTAGAAGCAAGGCAAGGGGGAATGCAGCATGAACCACCTTCCAATCCCATTAGGAAGAAACACCGACTTGTATGAAGTGGCGAGCATGCCTAAGAGCATGAAGAAGCTCGGTGTTCGTTGGAAAAAACGACTGCGTATCAGTTTTCTCGTGATCATGATGGCAGCCATCTTGGCACCGATCATGCTTGCGTGGACAGGGAATATATGGATAGATGAAAATAAGCTGGCTGCTGTTCAGCAATCCAACAGCTATGTAAAGTTGGACGAAATGCCTGATTATGTGTGGAAGGCGTTCGTTGCGATAGAGGATCATCGGTTTATGCAGCATCCAGGAGTGGACCCGATTGGATTGAGCCGCGCTATCTGGGTGGATATCAAGGAAGGTGCCTACGTGCAGGGCGGAAGTACAATCACCATGCAGTTGGCGCGGAACCTGTTTCTGACAAACGACAAAACGATGACCAGAAAAGTGAAGGAAGTTGCGATCGCTTTGCAATTGGAACAGCGATACAGCAAAAAAGAACTGCTCGAAATGTACCTCAACGTCATTTATTTCGGGCACGGAAAATACGGGATCGGCGAGGCTGTTCCCTTTTACTTCGGAAAAAAAGCAACAGAAACAGGGGATCGAGCGGTAACACTGGGAGAAGCGGCAATGCTGGCTTCTTTACCGAAAGGACCAGAGCGCTACTCACCGGTAAAGAACTGGGGCCGAGCCAAACAACGGCAGGAGGTAGTGCTGAATCGGATGAACGAATTGGCCGTGATCGACCAAAGCGAAAGTACATTGGCGAAGAACGAACAGATATCCGTTGTGCCTACTGTCAAACGCGCAGTGAAATAATCGAATGTGATGGAAAGTGACCAGTCCGCAGTTGATGCAGATTGGTCACTTGTTTGTTGAGGACTTCTTACGTCGTTCGGTTCACAGCCTTGCCCAGCGCATCTTCTAATACATGGGCATACTGCATGGTCGTCTCGATTTTGGAGTGCCCCAGCTGTGCTTGGAGCTGATGGGGGTCAGGGTTCAACCGAAGAAACTGTGTAGCAAAGCTGTGACGAAGCTTATGTACGGACAAATCGGGGATGCCGAATGCTTTCGCGTACTTTTTGACCAGCTTTTGGACAGACCGCACTTCTATGCGATGCCCATTCGGATTGGCAGGGGAAACAGCGAGAAAAACAGCGTCCTCTTGTGGGTCGGGATTGTATTTGTCACGCAGCTGCAAGTATTTGGCTAAGTACTCTTTGCCCCAGTCACTGAAAAAAGGAGCGTCTTCTTTCTTTCCTTTGCGGATCAATTTCAACTGGTTTTTTTCCATAATAATATCGGATAGATCGAGACTGACGATCTCTGACACACGGAAGCCACCGGATAAAATCATCGCGATCAAGGCAGTATCCCGGTCGCGGTTTTGCTTGTGATACTGCTTCTTTTTTTCCGTATCGCAGTGAGCCAAATATCCGTTGTAGACAAAATCGACGAACTGATAGATTTCGTCGTCAATCAGGATTTTTGCCCGAATGGCATGGGCGCGTGCAAGGGGAGTCAGCTCCGTGATCTCCAGCTCGATTTTGGCGAGTACATTCCGCGTCAAATACGATTCCCCATTCTCATCCTCAGCAAGAGCAGACAAGTAATGAAAAAGCGATTTCAGGCTCGATATTTTTCTGCTGATGGTGCGGTCGCTGTACTCTTTCTTCGCGCTTTTGGTAGGGTTCGAGAGCAAAGCAGATCGCTCATACAGATGCGACTCCTGCAAGTATAATATGTAGCTTTCTACCGTTTCCTTCTTCAAGTCATTCAAATCGCTTAACGGGATGTCCTTCATATCCGTCGCGGTACTCAAACCTTCTGTCATCATCCAGCGAAAGAAAAAAGAGAAATCGCGGAGGTAGCCAAGCAAGGTGGAGGGTGAATTCTTTTTTGCTTTTTTATGCTCAATAAACTTTTCGACATACCAAGGGTAGGAGCCCACTGTTTGCAAAAGCTGCAAGGCATCGCGCTGTTTGGTAACGGACATGCTTTCACCACCAACATCTTTTTGTAAATCGTATACGAACATATATTCTATCAAAAACCAAACGTTCTGGGAATTGCAAATTGAACAAGAAACCGTCATGATGGGGAGTGTGGATAGATGTTGGACAAGAACGGAGTGGATTTGTAGTGGCAACATGGGACTTATCTCAGACGAGACATCACGTGTTGATTTGCAACGGTGGAAGCTGTATGCGCAAGGGCGGCGAAGAGGTTACGGTAGCGATACGTGAAGCAATTACCACCGCAGGCTTGGATGACTATGTACATACCACCCGCACGCGTTGCAACGGACGCTGTGAGGACGCATGCGTGATGATCGTGTACCCCGAGGGAATCTGGTACGAAAACGTGACGCCAGAAGATGCACAGCTGTTGGTGGAAGAGCATTTTCAAAACGGCAGACCAGTAGAGTCCTTGATGACGCATCGCTTTGAATCGAACGGTTTTGTGCGTACGATTGACAACAAACCTGGCATCTTAAAATCACAAAAGGCAAAAAAATGAGGAAAGAGCCACGATCTGCTTATAGGAAGCAAGAGAGTGGTTTTTTCATTTTCGGGAGTCTACGAATATCGACAAAAGGAGAAAGTAGGAGAGATGACATTATGGAAAGGAAAATGATTGAAAACGTTAACAATATGTCTTTGTGATGTGGACGTTTTAAGTAAATGGTGGTAAAATGTCTGTAGATTAAGTTGATTTTATGCGAATTTTATCAAAATGATATGTCCATACAGTGTGAACAATTGTTTTTGTGGAAGTTACTAATCGATGGCTGAATAATGGAGGGATTCTCGTTGGCGAGCAAAACACTTGAACATTTTTTACATGAAAATCTGGCAGATTTGAAGAGCAAGGGACTGTACAACGTCATTGATCCTTTGCAAAGCGCAAATGGTCCTGTCATTACGATTGCAGGAAAAGAACTGATCAACCTCTCCTCCAATAACTATCTGGGCCTGGCTACTGACCAACGCCTTGTGGACGCTGCGATTGCAGCAGCGAGCAAATACGGCGTAGGAGCAGGGGCTGTGCGCACAATCAATGGTACCTTGGACTTGCATGTGAAGCTGGAAGAAAAGCTCGCTGCCTTCAAGCATACGGAAGCTGCAATCGCTTACCAATCTGGCTTTAACTGCAACATGGCTGCGATCTCTGCTGTGATGGACAAGGACGATGCAATTCTTTCTGACGAATTGAACCACGCTTCCATTATTGATGGATGCCGCCTGTCACGTGCACAAATTATTCGGGTGAACCACTCCGATATCGATGACCTGCGTACGAAAGCGAAGGAAGCGAAAGAATCCGGCAAATATAAAAAACTGATGGTCATTACTGACGGCGTATTTTCGATGGATGGCGATGTTGCCAAGCTGCCGGAAATCGTAGAGGTAGCCGAAGAATATGACTTGATTACGTATGTAGACGATGCCCACGGCTCTGGTGTTCTCGGCAAAGGCGCAGGAACGGTTAAGCATTTTGGCCTGTCGGATAAAATCGACTTCCAGATCGGCACACTTTCCAAAGCAATTGGGGTAGTCGGCGGTTATGTCGCGGGACGCCAAGAGCTGATCGACTGGCTCAAAGTACGCAGCAGACCGTTCCTGTTCTCGACCTCGCTGACGCCAGCGGACGTGGCTGCTTCGATTGCGGCTATCGATATTTTGATGAACAGCACTGAGCTGCACGACAAGCTGTGGGATAACGGACATTACCTGAAAAAAGGCTTGAAAGAACTCGGCTTCAATATCGGGGAGAGCGAAACGCCTATTACTCCTTGCATTATTGGAGACGAACAGCAAACTCAAGAATTCAGCAAGCGATTGTATGAAGAGGGCGTGTATGCGAAAGCGATCGTGTTCCCGACTGTCCCAAAAGGAACTGGTCGTGTACGGAATATGCCAACAGCGGCGCATAGCAAGGAAATGCTGGATCGTGCCCTTAGCATCTACGAAAAAGTTGGGAAAGAAATGGGGATCCTGAAATGAAAAAAATTCTGGTAACCGGGGCGTTAGGACAAATTGGTTCCGAGCTCATCATGAAATTACGCGATATTTACGGAGCGGATCAAGTCATCGCTACAGATATCCGGAAAAACGAAGACGATCCTGTGGTGCAATCGGGTCCATTCGAAGTTCTTGATGTCACAGACGGGAACCGGATGTTTGAACTGGCGAAGAAACATGGCGTGGATACGATCATGCATTTGGCTGCCTTGTTGTCTGCAACAGCAGAAGCAAAGCCTCTCTTGGCGTGGAACTTGAATATGGGCGGGTTGGTTAACGCTCTGGAAGCAGCGCGTGAGTTGAACTGCCAGTTCTTTACACCGAGCTCGATTGGTGCATTTGGTCCGACTACCCCGAAGGACAACACGCCGCAGGACACGATTCAACGCCCTACGACCATGTATGGTGTAAATAAAGTTTCCGGTGAGTTGCTCTGCGATTACTATTATCAAAAATTTGGGGTAGATACGCGCGGTGTACGCTTCCCAGGTCTGATCTCGTATGTAGCGCCTCCGGGCGGTGGTACGACCGACTATGCAGTTGACATTTACTACAAGGCGATTCAGCATGGGGCGTATACGTCCTACATCGGCAAAGGCACGTACATGGATATGATGTATATGCCTGATGCGCTGAATGCGATTGTTTCCCTGATGGAAGCAGATGCCTCCAAGCTCATTCACCGCAATGCGTTCAACGTGACTGCGATGAGCATTGAGCCAGAAGATGTAGCAGCAGCGATTCGCAAACACATTCCTGAGTTTACGCTCTCTTATGAAGTCGACCCTGTGCGTCAGGCGATTGCCGATAGCTGGCCGAACTCGATTGATGCTACGGCTGCCATGCAAGAGTGGGGCTTCAAAGCGGAGTACGACTTGGACAAAATGACCGAGGACATGCTCGCAAAACTGCGGGGAAAGTTGCTCCAGCAAGTCGGATAAACGAATAGAGAAAAGGAAAACTGCTACTTCTTCTTGTGCGAGATGCGAGAGAGGTGGCAGTTTTTTTGAATGCCTTTCCTCTTCTAAGGGCACATTAACAAAGGATGCTTGGAGGAAAGGATGAACGAGATCGATGAGCAAAAAGGATTACATCCTTACGATTATTGAAAAATTCGAGAAACACAACGATATGATGCCAGAACGGTTGCAGGCTGTGATAAAAGAGGTGAAGCAGGATATTGAAAATGTCCCCGCAGAAGCCTTCTATTTGCAAACGAATGGGGTAGTGACACATTCTGCAACGAGTGGTGATTCTGAGCGTAACAACCCTCTATTTCGATTATCAGAAGTGTATTTCGATCTGAAAAAGCTCGCTGAGACAAATAGAGATACTCATCCAGATTTGATTTCAGCCATTACCCAGTATGAGGGCTTGCTGAACGAATCCGAGGGGTATTCTCCAGAGTAGCTAGCTCAAGCCAACGAAAAAGAGAGGGGGAGAGCCATGGACATGCAAAAAAACCTACATGGCAACCATTCGAAGCACGGCAAAGAAGGACAGGTCATCCAAAATCTTCCGGATGCGAAGGTCAGTAGTCCTGAGGAACAAACAATAGAGAGCTGGGGCTGGTCTAATAATACAGAGACCGTTCGAGATCGCTGACACATCGTAACAAATAAAACCTTCCGGAAGCGGGAAGGTTTTTCTTATTCCAAGATGCCATGACACACATAATATGAAAACCGTCCAAACGAGGACGGTTTTTTGGCTTACAGGAGCATTTGTTGTTGGGGCTGGTAAGCGTTAATCATCGTGTTCATCGTGTGATCGGCAAGCTGCGGAGCTTGGTAGTAGCCTTTGGCATTCATGTATTGCCAGGTTTCATAAGCCATTTGCTGGCAAGCATTTGCACCATTTACGTGATATTGGCGGATTCCTGGATCGACGCACTCAGCCGCCCAAAGCATGCCAATTGCCGAACCCGCTTTATGCCAGTTCAGCATGAGGGTAGCAATTGTCATATCTGACAAGCGGGTCGGGTGTGGGTTGGGAGCAGCCATCTGCGGGTTATTAAGACCAACTGCTGTAGGTTGTGCTACACGCAATTGAATAGGAGCTGGTGCAATGTTGAAACCTTTTCCTTGCAAGAGGCTAATCCCTTGCTGGTAGGCGTTCATGATTAATTGCTGATGTCTGTTAATGATGCCTGTTAATTGAGGGTCCTGTGCCATCTCGGCAAGTACACCGTGCATTTCAATCGCGGCGTGTTTGGAGCGGAGTGCTTCTTGTGTTTCCAAAAACTCATGAGCAGCAAATCGTTGCATAATGGCCTCCTGAAATTGAATTGGGTTACTGTCAACCTTTGATAGTGTTTGTATAGAATCAATGGATATTCAGGAAAAAAGTGGGGAAAGGGGATGTCAACCGGGCTCTAAAACATGTTTTCGTAGCCAGTGCGTGGTATCTCGATATTTTTTTGTCCAGCATTTTCATCGATTTTTCCGTCGTTTGTACCTTCCATGTAGTTGTCACTGACTTGTTCGTGTGTAATGGCGAGTCCTTGCTCTGTCAACGATTCACTTTTATAAAAGGACGGGTCGTACGTTTTGTCGGCGACCTCCTCGGCAGCTTTAAGCAAATCTTCATCGTTGTTTTTCATCGTGTTCCCTCCTGAAGTTAAAAGATAATCCAACGGACATTTTGCAAAGTGGTGCTAGCTTACGTATTCAGCCGAGTACGAATTGAAGCCTGCATGTACCGAAAGCAATGTATTTGCATAACCCACCAAACGATTGACTGTCTCATCTACCACTGCGTAGACCAGCGGATGCAGAGTAGGGTCATGCAGCTTTGGGTCATCGAAAATCACGGTGGTGTTGATAAACACATCCCGATTTCCAATCAAGTCGTAATGAATAAATACTTTCCCGCAAGCCCCTTCTGTCTGCGGATCTCGATATCCCGGCAAAAACAGATACCATTCCTCGGCTGTTGCAGAACGGAAATTTTTCGTGAAAGTGAGACCTTGGATAGCTTCCTCTGTTTTTCTTTTTAATTCAGGGCTCATCAAAATATCCGACAAGAATCTTTCCTCCTTCTGCTCCCTTTCAGTATGAAGAAAGGAGGGCAATCCCATGCAGAACACCAAAGATTGGCTAATAATCGTTTAAAGGAGGCAAACTACTGCTAACTTGCATGCTGGAGGGATCGCAATTGACTGAACAAAACAATCAGGAAGTGGAAAATAAAGAACTGAAAGTACTGGGGACGCACGCAGCAGGAAGCACCGATTTATTTGAGACGCGAAAAGCGGCGAAGGACGAAGTTGTCGAGGCGCCCAAACATCCTGGAGGCGCAGGCTCATCAGGAACTTACTAGGAGGATTTGCCTAGCCTAACAAAAAGAAGCGCCTCTGCCACGGCTATAGCCGGACGAGGGCGCTTCTTTGCATGATTCTTACAGTTTTTCACGTGCATGTTTGAGGGTGATCGAATTGGCAATGGCTGTCCACATATCAGGTGATTCAGAGCCAACGTACCAGTACGCCAGTCCACCAATTTGCCATTGCAGACTAGCCTGAGCCTTGAGCCCAATCGACCGGCTTTCTTCCAGCCAAATCGTGTGTGTGACGCCTTGCTTTTGATACGTCGAACGGTATTGTCCAACTTTGTCGTCCCAGATTGTTTTTGCTCTGTATTGCGAGAGTAACTGGTATGACTGAGGGATGCTGATATCTGTCGATTTCAATGACCCATTCGATTGGTACCAGTCGCGTGTATAAAGAGGCATTCCGGCGATCAGCTTTTGGGTCGGAACCTCGTCAAGCAGGTCGGTAATGACTTTCGTAAACCAAGGCAAGGATGCTACGGAGCCTGCTTCTGACCCGCCTACCCAATGCTCTTCATAGGCCATTACTACCAAATAATCCGCGTGTTTTGCTAATTTAGCAAAATCGAAAGGATCGCTCCAGTCTGAATCACCATCAGGCGGTATATCTACAGATAGAACAGCACCTTTTGCGTGAAGAGCAGTCGCGAGCTCCTGGATAAACAAGGTGAAGTTGTTGCGATCCGCAGGGGAGAACCCTTCAAAATCGATGTTAATCCCATCTAACTGGTACTGTTCAATGAAGGAAGAAAGCTTTTGCACGGTTGCTTTTCGTTTATTGGGATCGGACAGCATGGCGTGAGTAGCGTCGGGATCGAATTTATTTCCGAATAGAGGCCACACCTGCTTGCCATTTGCCTGCGCCCAATGGACGAGTGAAGCATCCGTCAAGTCGCTAATCGTTCCGTCTTTTTGCAGGAAGTACCAACGTGGAGATAGCGTGTTGACTCCGCTTGTTTTGACCTGTGCAATGAACTCCTCTGTCGTGGATTGGTATTGCCATCCGAGAGAGACGAGCGGTTTTGCTGTAACGTTTTGCTTCTTGAGATTCTCCTGAATTCGATACAAAATAACAGCCGTTTCTTCTCTCGATAGTGCTTGAGTCGGACGGAAGTAGCCGTTGTAGCCAACCAACCATTTTTTCTCTATGGCGTGGCTGACTGAGGCCCGTGCCCAGCTGGAAATCGTATAGGCATCCTTCACGGACAACTGGTATGAAGGAGAAATGCTCTGCTCCAGTGCGCGTACGAGAAACGCAGCGGCCTCTTCGCGAGAGATCGTCCGCTTCGGAGCAAAAGTAGTAGGGCCGATGCCATTCGCAATGTTAAGTCCAGCAGCAGCTTGTACGTATCCGTATGCCCAAGAGTTTTTTTGGACATCCGAATAGGCTGCGACGTTGCTGGCCACCGGCTTAATACCGAGCGTGCGTGTGAGCATCGCAACAAACTCAGCACGCGTCACCGGGCGAGTTGGGTGAAAATACCCGTTTTCATCCCCAGCGATGACACCTGCCACCTGTAGCGAACGGATTTGCTCTTTCGCATAGCTGTTTGCGATATCTTTTAAATTTTTTGTCGATGCTGTGGATGCAGGGACTCCTATGGCAAAAGAGAGACCGTACACCAGAAAAGCAAAGGAGACTAACCAGATATGTATGTTTTGTTTTTTCATCATACATCCAGTATAAGGAGAGAGAACCATTCTTTCATTGGTCAGATTTTGGTAGAAACCTTGCAGGAGTGCTGGGGAACTCTTTTGTTGTAAACGCGATATGATATGATGGAGGAATAAGAATAGAGAGAATAAAGCGAGGCGGAGAGAAATGGAAGACGTACTGATTGTAGGCGGTGGGCCTTGTGGACTGGCAGCGGCAATAGCCTGCAAGCGAGCTGGACTTGATCCCATCATTATTGAAAAAGGGGCGCTTGTCCATTCGATTTATCGCTACCCGACCTATATGATTTTTCATAGCACACCTGATTTACTGGAAATCGGAGGTGTGCCTTTTGCAACGGCGAACGACAAGCCGACCAGACAGGAGGCACTCAATTACTATAGATTGGTAGCAGCACGAGAAAAATTGCGCGTGAACGTATATGAAACGGTGACAGGTGCGAAGAAGACGCCAGTTGGCTTTCAAATCACGACCACAGACCGATTCGCCAAAACACATACGTACGAAGCGAAAAACTTGGTGATCGCCACAGGTTACTTTGACAATCCGAATCGACTACATGTACCAGGTGAGGAGTTGCCGAAGGTTTCGTCCTTCTACAAGGAAGCACATCCGTACACTGGGCTTGCAGTAGCGGTAGTAGGGGGAAACAACTCTGCTGTTGACGCGGCAATGGAACTGGAGCGGGCTGGAGCAGAAGTTACGGTGATTTGCCGCCGAACGGAGCTATCTGATAAGGTCAAGGCATGGACAAGACCTGTTTTTGAGAGTCTGATCAAAAAAGGACGCATCCAGATGCTGTTCGGTGCAACAGTCGAGAGCATTGAGGAGCGTTCCATCAAGGTGAAAACAGGGGAGGAAGTCATTACGCTTGCCAATGACCATGTGTTTTCTTTGATTGGATACCGTCCGGATCGTACCTTCCTTCATTCACTAGGAGTTATGATTGACGAGGAAACGGGAATTCCAGCGCATCATCCAGAGACAATGGAGACGAACATCCCAGGACTCTATATAGCGGGAGTCATTGCGGCGGGCCATCACGCGAACGCCATTTTTATTGAAAATGGAAGGTTTCATGGTGAAGGAATCGCCCGCCACATTGCCTCTCATAAGGAGTAGTAGCTATTATTGATTAGAACTGCCACTCCAATTGTCTGCCTCCGATGAGGTGGTAGTGCAGATGGAAGACAGTTTGTTGTCCATGCTTGCCAATGTTGGTTACGATTCGGAAGCCATCCTCGTTCACGCCCATTGTTTCTGCCACTTTTTGCAGGGATAGATGGAGGTGACCGATCAGCTCCTTGTCCTCCGGCTCGATAGCCAGAACGGATTGAATATGCTTTTTCGGAATCATCAGGACGTGAACAGGGGCAACAGGATTAATGTCATGAAATGCCAATACATGCTCGTCCTCATACACTTTTTTAGATGGAATGTCTCCGTTTACAATTTTGCAAAATAGGCAGTCCATATGGCGATACATCCTTTCTAATAATGATAGATCGTAATGCCTACTTCGTCATGCGAGTAGGCTTTCCCTGTTTTTTACTCTGGAAAAGTCTGTTCCAAAAACTGAAGAACCTCACGCCAGGAGTGCTCAGATGCGTAGGCGTTGTTTTTGGGCGTACCACCATTGAGCTGTGTACGGGTCGTCGGTATGTAAGGAAAGCGGATCCCGTGTCCTGTATCCGCGTAACGCAAGTGCAGCACCGAATGAGCAAACTGATGGTTTTTTAACCGCTCGACCATTTGCTCGCAATGCTCTGCTGCTGGCCACCAGTGATCGTCATCCGAGGAGAGGAAGAGGATCGGACCATTGATTTTTTCAACCGGAATTTCGGTATCCTCTAACCACTCACAAGCAACCCATGCTTCGGCATGGATATGATCAATACGTTGACCAGCGTCGAGCCGCTCCTGCGAGACTTTTGTCTGCTCCTCTGTCCATGGCACGAATGGAAGAGGCTCTCCTTGAAATGACCAAGAGGATTGTGGGGAGAACGTATCTGATCCAGTGAATGCTTTATCTGTACCGATACTAACTGTAGAGCTGGGACTTGAAGCAATAACAGCATGTACATGTTGCTCGAGCGATGCTGTGACTAATGCCAATTCTGCTCCTTTGGAGCGTCCGAATAACGTGATTTTCTCAGGGTGTACGGCGGGCTGCTGCTGTAGCCAATGAATGGCTCGCTGAACATATTCGATCGGGATCTGGCGGATATCGTCAGGAAGATCATTGCATTGGAAGTAAGCAAGTGCTAGCGCCGGATAGTCGTGAGAGGCGAACAAAGCTGCGAATTGTGAACAGGAACCGATTCCACCTTCGCTTCCACCAAGTACGACAATGGCGGGTCTTTGCTCCGTGTGAGGTTTTGAGAAATACAGACCGACTAGCCCGTTGTCTGTCACTTTCTGAATCGATACGTCACGAGAGACAAAAATACGTTTCACAACGGCTTTCGCTACGGGTTTATCGTAGACTTCTGCCGTTAATTCAATCTCAGTGGAGCGTGGGGTGAACTGAAAGTCGTCAAGAGAATAGGCATGATAAAAGCGCATGGTTTGGACATTCATCGACCAGAAAAGCCCCATCGGATCAATTCCCTCATAAGTACCAAATAAAGGAGCTTGGGAAACCAAATCCACCGAGCCATTTTCGTCTGCTTGGAATATAGCATGTGATGATGCAGTCAAATCTCCTCCAGGCAACCCATTTTTCAGAGTGGCATGAAGGGTGATTAATTGATTGGGGATAAACCCGCTCAGGGTGATATGGACAGGAACATCTATTAAGGCTGTCCCAGGCGTAACTTCAATTTGTGGAAGCATCATTTTTGTCAACACTCCTTCCAGATTGCGGGAACACTTGACACAGTCATTATAGTAGAATGAATAAAAGTTCGCCGGGACGAAATGTGACGGTATGGTTAACTTGACTTCTCGTCTGTGATGTAACTATAATCATTACAACGAAAGGGTGACTACGTATGAAAATCAGCAGCCGGTTCTCTATTGCGGTTCACATCTTATCACTGCTTTCCATTGATTCTAATTCGCATTGCACTTCCGAATGGATCGCAGGTAGTGTGAATACGAATCCGGTCGTGATCCGACGTGTGCTGGGGCTGTTGAAGAAGGCTGGGCTCGTGAACGTACGTGCCGGAGCTGGCGGCGCGTCTCTCGCCAAGGAATTGGATCAAATCACGCTTCTTGAGATTTACCGTGCAGTCGATGTCGTGGAGGAAGGGCAACTTTTTCACATCCATGAGCAACCGAACCCCGATTGTCCAGTGGGAGCGAATATACAGTTTGTGCTGGAGTTGATTTTGATCCGTGCGCAGAATGCCATGGAGGATATTTTGGGCGGAGTGAAAATGTCCGAGCTCGTAGATAACCTGCGTCAAAAAATAACCGAAAAAGCGCAGTAAGAATAAAAATGCCCTTGCGTAAGCGAGGGCATTTTTACGAGAAAGGAGTGCCCGCATCCATTTTTCAAATATTTCATGAATCCAGGTCAAATGGGGCGGGATGTTTCTTTTTCATGATGAAGCAGCCAGCGTTTGCGCGAAAGTCCTCCTCCGTAACCTCCCAAATCACCATTGGAGTTGATGACCCGGTGACAAGGAATGACAATCGCTAACTGATTCGCGCCATTTGCTTGCGCGACAGCACGAAAGGCACTTGGTTTCCCAATAGCTGCTGCAACCTCAGAATAGGATGAAGTTCGACCGGGGGGGATCGATTGTAACTGCTCCCAGACCATCCTTTGAAAAGGCGATCCGCACAAAAACAAAGGCGTTGCAAATTGTGTGAGCTTTCCGTCAAAATACTCCTCTAACTCACGTTCAATGGAACGGATTGGCGCTGTGGAACCAGGGATAATCGCTGACTTCGTTCTTTGTCTAAGACGTTCAACTTCTCGTTCCAAGCCGCGGCGATCAATGAATTCAAGTAAATATAGCGCTTCTTCATCTGCGATTGCTATCATGGGACCGAGTCGCGTATCCAGCCACGATGCCTTTAAGATATGATGATCTCCGAGAAGAGTAGGGGCTGCCCCCATGATTCGTGAAAATGCGTCTCGAAAACCACTGCTGGACTCGTAACCGGTAGATAGTTGGGCATCGATGATGGCTTTTCCTTCTCTGATTTCTTTTAGTGCAATCCCCATACGCCGCGCCCTTGCATACTCGACGAACGTCATGCCAAAACGTTTTTTGAATTGGCGTCGCGCTGTTGCAGCGTCCACGGATAATCTTTGAAAGTCTTTTTCCGTCCAGCGCTGCTCGGGGTTTTCTTCTACAGCGTTTACTAGCAGACGCACGAGCTCTGAGACATGATTGGGATGTGAAAGTGGACGGCAGCGTTGGCAGGGCCGGAAGGAAGCCAGGAGTGCTTGTTTGGCATGATCAAAAAACTCACAATTAACAAACTTAGGTTTTCTTGCTGGACATGTCGGGCGACAGAATACGCCAGTTGTCTTGACTCCAACAAAAAAGACACCTTCATATTCAGAATTTTTATCCAGTAACGCCTGATAATACTCGGACTTCATCTCGGCCGTTATCATTCGGTTCCCCCTCCATTTTTATGTTTTCATTTTACCGCTCGCCAAAAACGACTGCAGCCGAAAATCGTACATTGATTTTTTCTTGTTCCTTCACTATGAAGTCATGAGGGCGAAGGCTGGACAGGATTTAAGCTGGAATTAGCCTGAAAATATAGATATAATAAAAGTATTCAGAAATAGGCAAGAAACCGACAACGGCGTCGGTTGCGTATTGAATGAAGAGTAGTTGGCACGTCCGTTCACTGGTGATCGGGAGGTGGAGTATTGCGTCAGCATTATCGAGTCATCATCATAGACGACGACCCCATAACACGTATGGACCTGGTCGAGATGTTGCAAGAGCAGGGATATAACGTCGTAGCTGAAGGAAAAAACGGCAAAGAGGCCGTTCGATTGACGCAAATGTGGAACCCGCATCTCATTATTATGGATGTGAAAATGCCAATTATGGACGGTTTGACAGCGACTGGGATTATCCGAGAGCATTCGGACGCGGCTATCCTTCTCTTGACTGCTTACAGTCAAAAGGACATGGTCATGCAAGCCAAAGCAAAAGGGATATGTGCCTATCTGGTCAAACCCGTCATGGAGGAAGAACTGCTACCGGCAGTGGAGTTCGTGCTTGCGGGTAAACAATGAACGCAAAAAAGTGAATCGTATGAAGAGCAACGGCGCTTGGACCAAGGCGAGCATTTCGTCTTATGTTTCGAAGCGCTTTTTTTCGTTCTATTAGATAGAGTTTACGGAAATTTGAAAAGAAAGTGAGTGAAGCTAGAGATGAAATTGGCTTGCGTTGTACGTAAACAGCATTACCAGTTTACTTCGGTTCGTGATGTATTGGCAAAAGCCAGTGAAGAAAAGTCTGGCGATCACATGAGTAAACTAGCAGCCAATTCCGCACTGGAGCGGATGGCGGCCAAAGTCGTATTAAGTGAAATGCAACTGCGAGATATATATGAAAATCCCGTCATTCCGTACGAAAAAGACGAAGTGACGCGGATCATTTATGATGATATCAATCTCTCCATTTACGATGAGATCAAAAATTGGACAGTAGGGGAGCTGCGGGAGTACATCTTGTCGTTTTCCACAGGAATGCCTGAGCTGACACGAATTAGTCGTGGGCTGACCAGCGAGATGATTTCCGCTACGGCGAAGCTGATGTCCAGTATTGACCTGGTTATGGCTTCACAAAAAATGAAGCATCAAGCCTACTGCAACACACTCATTGGCGAGCCGGGAAGACTGGCGTTCCGCTGCCAGCCGAATCACCCAATCGATGATCCCGATGGCATTTTGGCTTCGATGAAGGAAGGCTTGTCCTATGGATCAGGCGACGCTGTCATTGGAATTAACCCCAATAATGATTCCGTTGAAAGCGTTACCAAGCTCTTGAAAATGACACATGATTTCATGCAAAAGTGGGAAATTCCTACGCAAAACTGCGTACTGGCTCACATCACGACTCAGATGCAGGCTCTTCGCGGCGGAGCGCCCATTTCTCTGATGTTCCAAAGTCTGGCAGGCTCACAACGAGCGAATGATGCGTTTGGCGTAAACAAGGAGATTTTGGATGAGGCAATGGATTTGATGCTCCGAAAAGGCACAGCTTCGGGACCAAACGTCATGTATTTTGAGACAGGGCAAGGCTCCGAAGTGTCGCTGGACTCCCATGAAGGTGTCGATATGCAGACGCTGGAAGCGCGTACGTACGGTTTTTGCCGTCACTGGAAGCCGTTTATGGTCAATAACGTTTCTGGCTTTATTGGACCAGAAACACTCTATGATGGCAGACAGATGATTCGTGCCGATCTGGAGGACTTGTTCATGGGCAAGCTGCATGGTTTGCCGATGGGAATCGCTCCGACTTATACGAACCACATGTACGCGGATCAGAATGACCAGGAGATTGCAGGGATGCTGACGACCTTGGCAGGGGCGAATTTTTATATGGGCGTACCAGGTGGGGACGATGTCATGCTCAGTTACCAGGACACGAGCTATCACGATGACGCCAGCTACCGTGAGCTCTTGGGACTGCGACCTCTCCGGGAATTTGAGAAATGGATGGAAAAAATGGGCCTTATGGAAAATGGTCGTTTGACAGAGCGCGCAGGCGATTTAACCATTTTTGACTAACGAGCGGGGAGGGAAGCAAGATGAAACAGATCAATATGGAAGACTTGGTCCAGCGCGTAATCGATGAGCTGTCCAAAAAAGGCCAAGGAGTTATTCATTTTCCAGAGCAAAAGCAATGCGGAGTCAAGAACCCAAACAATCCAGAAGCATTGGAGCTAGCGATGAAACGAACGCCGGCTCGCATCGGAATCGGGCGTGCGGGTACCCGAATGAAGACGGGAAGCTACCTCCAATTTCGGATTGATCAAGCAGCAGCACGCGATGCGGTCATGAAAACGATCAGTCCAGAGCTGATCGAGAGTCTGCAGCTACCTGTCCTCCATTCAAGAGCGACGAGCATGGAAGAGTATTTAATGAACCTCGACTCCGGACGGATGCTATCGGATGAGTCCGCTCGCTGGCTGGAGCAGAATGGGGATAAAAACAAAGATGTGCAAATCGTCATTTCGGACGGACTGAGCACGTCTGCATGTGAGGCGACCATTCCAGATCTCTTGCCTGCATTGATGCAGGGGCTGTCCATGCGAAGCATCAGCGTTGGGAAACCAGTGTTTATTCACAAGGGTCGCGTTTGGGTTCAGGACCAGGTCGCGTCCATCGTCAATTGCAAGGTCGTCATTTCCTTGATCGGGGAGCGACCGGGGCTTGCGACGGCAGAAAGTCTCAGTGCTTACATGATTTACAAACCGGATGCCAATACGGTAGAATCGGATCGTACGGTTATTTCTAATATTCATAAGGGTGGCACGCTTCCGATTGAGGCGGGTGCTTACCTTGCAGAGCTTTTGGAGGAAATTTTGAAGTACCAGGCGAGTGGAGTAAAATTATCACAGCTTCGGGCGATTAACGGGTAGATTCCCACTGGCGCTTCCTCCTGTCTTGCACTAGAATACATAGAAGATAACCAATTTCTATGAGGAGTTGCTACGCATGACGGAGCCAAACCAAAACGAAAAAGAAACCACAGAGCAAAAGCCTGGGAAGATCAGCCTGCAAGAGGCGATGAAGCGCAAACTGGCAGAGAAGAAACAAGCGCAAGCACAGGCCAATAACCCATTGAATCAAAAGGCGAAAAATCAAACGATGAAAAGCCAGCTCACCAAAAAACCAAACAATCAACGCAGACGTATGGGCGTATAGTTTCGAATGAAGCAAGGCAAAAAGGAATGTGCAGCAACTTTAGGCTGCAGATTCCTTTTTTGTATGATCATTCATACGGGAGTGATCTTCAAATTTTTAAAAGGTATCGATGAGCCAACTAAGCTGGCGAGAAGAAAAAGCACAGGGCTCGTAGACCTTGACAACGCCTACCCAGTCGGAACTTCAAGAAGGGGACCCGCTTGTCGAACACTTCTCCTCTGAGAAACTTCCGCCCGTAGGGTGGCTTTGGCTCGATGGTCCCCTTTTTGAAGTGGAGACGTCCAGTCAATCCCCCATGCTGGCGTGTCAGAGTCGAAGAGAACTGTGCTTTTTCTTCTCCTCCACTATGTTGACTCAAAAAAATGGAGGCGTTCATGAAGGTAGAACGGCTACTCGCTATTGTCATCATGCTGTTGAATAAGCGTCGTGTGAGCGCTCGTGAACTATCCGACCACTTTGAAGTATCCTTGCGTACAGTCTATCGGGATTTGGAAACCATTAATGCAGCCGGCATTCCGATCGTCGCGTACCCTGGGGCAAGCGGCGGATACGAGATCATGGAGAATTTTACGATCGATCGGCAATATTTATCCTTGGACGAGCTGGTCGCGGTAATCGCTGCGTTAAAAGGGGTTCATTCCTCTACAGACGACAAGCAAATCGGACAGCTTCTGGAAAAAATAAAAGCGTTGCTCACCACTGCACCATCCTCACTGCAAGGAAGTTCACATCCCGTTGTTTATGACTTTAATCCATGGGGTAGTACACCTGCGATTGCCGAAAAAGTAAACAAGCTGCGGGAAGCCATCGAGAAGAGACATCGTGTGCGAATCACTTATACGAAAATGCAAGGCGATGCGACAGAGCGCATCATTGAGCCTGTCACACTGATTATCAAAGGCTATGTGTGGTATGTGTATGGCTATTGTTTACAGCGGCAGGAGGATCGTCTGTTTCGCTTGTCACGGATTGCAGACATGTCCGTGCTGACAGAGGAGTTTTCCCCGCGCCCGTATCAAATAGACAAACTGGAATGGCTCGAATCATGGGATACGGCAGAGCGTATTTCTCTTGTCCTTGAATTTGCTCCGCGTGTGCATGTAAGGGTACGAGATATGTTTGGGCCAGAAACGATAGAGACCATGCAGGATGGCTCCTTGCTCGTACGGACGATGATGACAGACGATGAATGGTTAAATGGTATGCTGCTTAGCTTTGGCGATGCCTTGTGTGTACATGAACCTGCGTATGTTAGACAGAGAATTGGGGACACGGTAAAAAGAATGACGAAACTTTATGAATAAACGTTGGAACGTTGACAGATAGTTGTCAGGGTATGGTCGTTATACTGAGTCATGTAAACAAACTCATACAGGAGCGTGGATAATGATGAACCCAACGATTGTCAAACTGGATGAAATGCGTGTAGCAGGCTTGCAAATTCGGACAACCAATGAGGCGGAGTGCGGACCGAATGCGAAAATTGGGGGACTATGGCAGCGCTATTATCAAGAAGAGCATCCCTTCAAAACTCCCCATCAAAAAGAGCCGGGTGTTGTTCTGGGGGTGTACTCCGATTACGACAGTGACGAGACCGGTGAGTACTCCTTGTTAGTAGGAACCGTTGTAGAAACAAACGGTGAGCTTCCTGCTGAGCTTACAGTCAAGACCCTGCCGGCTTCTACTTACGCTGTATTTACGACTCGCGTAGGACCGATGGTAGAGGTTGTGATGGAGGCCTGGGCGAAGGTGTGGGAGTGGTCCCATCAACCGGGGAACAAGCGAACATTTACCGGAGATTTCGAACGATATGACGGAGTGCGCTGCGCTGATGCCAACAACGCACAAGTGGATTTGTACATCGCGATCGCAGAAGAATAATAGTACAGCATCTCATCCATGCAGTCGTAGTCGATCAGGCTACGACTGTTTTGCTTTTTTCCATGATTTCTTCACAAGTTTCGTTTACTCTAGAGGAAGAGTGGCAGAGGGGAGTCATACAGACGAATGGATTGGATAACCAATATAGAAGCCCTGGCAGAGTGGATTCGCTCTTTGGGGATGCTGGGGATTGTCGGTAGTATTTTATTGAACATCGTGATCAGTGTGGCGGGGGTATTGCCGTCCATTTTTTTATCGGGTGCGAACGCAGTCGTGTTCGGCTTGTACGGAGGGTTCTTGATTTCCTTAACGGGAGAGGTGGTTGGGGCTTGCATAGCCTTCTTTCTTTACCGCTACACGATCAAAAAAGCAGATCGAAACGAAAAGCTAAAATCATTCAAATGGGTACATACCATCAATGGAACGACGAGTTTTCGCAAGTGCCTTGCCATCGTTTTGCTCAGGATAAATCCGCTGATGCCTTCAGGTGTAATCAATTTAGGCGCGGCTATGACGAATATCACCTTCGTGCAATTTTTGGTGGCGACCTTGCTAGGAAAAGTGCC
Source organism: Brevibacillus sp. AF8 (assembly GCF_021270385.1). Classification (NCBI taxonomy): domain Bacteria; kingdom Bacillati; phylum Bacillota; class Bacilli; order Caryophanales; family Paenibacillaceae; genus Brevibacillus; species Brevibacillus sp. AF8. The sequence continues at coordinate 512,196 of NZ_JAGQDN010000002.1, forward strand.
GTCGATGGTTTTTGAAACATTCGTCGGTCATGATCTGATTACTTTTGGTGAAAACAAGTTTCGCTTGCTCTTTGCCTTGCTGGCAGGCGCTCTCGTCTTTTTACTTTTCTGGAAAAAAGGAAAGGATCAAACACAAGAGGAGTAGGGAGGATTTACATGTCTACCATTTTGCTAGTCGATGATGAGCCGCAAATCTTAGAAATATTGTCCTCCTATTTGCAAAAGGAAGGATATCATGTCCTGACCGCCCAAACAGGCAAGGAAGCAGTCGAAATGGCCACGACGATTTCATTGACCTGTATCATTTTGGATCTGATGCTTCCTGATTTGAGTGGGGAAGAAGTCTGCGTCCAAATTCGCAAAGAGTCGCGTGTCCCGATTTTGATGCTAACAGCGAAAAGTGGAGAGGCGGATCGGATTCGCGGGCTTACGATTGGCGCTGATGACTATTTAATCAAGCCTTTTAGCCCGAGAGAACTTGTAGCCCGTGTTCGAGCCGTTATGCGTCGTGCGGGCGATTATTCAACACTCTCCGATTTCGTTGAAGTGGGCGACTTGACCATATCAATGAATGAGAAGAGAGTCACGAGAAAGGGAGTCGCTTTGGAGGTTACGCCAAATGAATACCGCTTGCTCACAACGCTTGTCCGTTATCCGGGGAGGACGTGGGGCAGGGAGGAACTCGTGCGTGAGGTCATGGGCTTTGATTTCGATGGATACGATCGAACCATTGATACGCATATCAAAAATCTTCGCCAAAAGATAGAGGCAGACCCGAAGCAACCGGAGTATATCAAGACGGTGTATGGATTGGGCTATCGCTTTGACGATCCCATGAAGAAGTGAGGCCACAATGAAGCATATTTGGGTAAAGCTCGCCTTTGTGATCATGACAGTCGGTGCTTGCGCTGTTCTTTTTTCCTCGTTGTTGTCCGTAAAGGAAATGGATGTTCATTTTTCCATGTATGCCAATGAAGTGAGGAATCAGCATAACCAGGAAATATCGCGTGTCGCACTCCAGGCGTATCAGGACAATCAAGGCTGGGGAGCAGAAGCCTATCATAAGCTTGAAGCGGTTTCCGAGGTCTTGGGATTGCATATCACACTCCTCGATCAACAGCATCAAGTACAAAACGAATGGGGCAAGCGGCCAGTCCATACGAGCAATTACAGTGTAGACAAGATTCCCCTTGTCAGTAAGGGAGTCATGATCGGGCAACTGGTGATTAGCCATGATGATCGCAGTGCGTATATGACATTGGAAAGTCATTTTCAATGGGCGCATAAAAACACAACATTGTGGACAATGGCTGTGCTGCTCATCCTGGTCATTATCATCAGCATACCACTCGCCCGGACTATGGTGCGTCCTGTCGTACAAGTGAGTACCGCAGCACAACGAGTCGCGCGAGGCAATCTGTCGATACGTGTACCGGAACCTCGTGGCAAGGATGAAGTTACGTCATTGGTCGCTGCCTTTAACAACCTGGTCCAAAGTCTTGAGCATCAGGAGGAGCTGCGCAAGCGACTGACCTCCGATATTGCCCATGAATTGCGAACTCCGTTGAACACCTTGTTGGCGCAAGTAGAGGGGATGATCGATGGCATATGGGAAGCGACTCCCAAAAATCTCGAAAGCACGAGGTCTGAGGTACTGCGGTTGAGCCGTCTCGTCCGTGATTTAGATCAGGTGATCCAAGTGGAGTCAGGCTCCTTGCAAATGCGCAGTGAAGAGGTGGAACTGCGTGAGGTTGTCAAAGAAGTCACCGAGTCGATGAGTGCGACGTTTGCCCGTGCCCAAGTGAATTTTCACTTCAAAGGAGATCACGTTGCCTGGATCAAAGGGGACAGGCAGCGACTGGCGCAAATCGTGGCCAATTTGTTGACGAATGCCTGCAAGTATACTCCAGCGGGTGGAGAAGTCGTAGTTACAGTGGACAAACCGAGTACGATGGTCCGGTTGCAAGTAAAGGACAACGGCACAGGTATCGACCAAAAGGATCTCCCGTACGTATTTGAGCGTTTTTATCGGGGAGATCGCTCGCGAGCAAGGGAACGCGGTGGAGCAGGATTGGGGTTGACGATTGTGAAAGGGATTGTGGAGGCGCACAAGGGAATCATCTCGTTGGATAGTAGAGTGGGTGAGGGAACGACCATCACGATTTTGTTTCCGTCACAAGCTTATGAAGGCGAAAAGTAAGCCTAACCCGTATCGTTCTCGCAGCACATCGTTTATCATAGGAAGAGAATTTGAATATTCGATACAAAGAGGGAGAGCACATGTTTGATTGGACTACCATGGGAGCATTTTTGGCTGTTGTGATCGGCCTCTTTTTAATTCCGGGTCCCGCTGTTCTGTTAACTGCGACGCGTACCGTCCAGGGAGGCCGTAAAGCGGGGATAATGGCTGGGCTGGGCATTGCTACAGGCGATTTCATTCATACGATTTTTGCTGCAGTCGGTTTGTCCGCGATATTGATGACATCTGCATGGGCATTCAATCTCGTAAAATTTGCGGGAGCGGCTTATTTGGTCTATTTAGGTGTTCGGGCCATGCTTGAAAAACCATCTGACCCAGAGCTGCCAAAAGTAACACCGTTGCCTCCGCTGCAATCGTATGGGCAAGCTATCCTCGCAGAAGTTTTGAATCCGAAGACGGCATTGTTCTTTCTGGCGTTTCTGCCACAATTCGTACATCCGGAGCGTGGGGGAGCCATTTACCAATTCCTTGTCCTGGGACTGATATTCGCTATCTTGGGGTTCTTTTACACCGCATTGATTGCGATCAGCATCAGACCACTTGGGCATATGGTGAAGCGAATTTCCTGGCTGGGTCGCTGGAGTGGCAAGATCGTAGGTTCTGTTTACATCTTATTGGGCTTAAAAGTAGCACTGCAAGAAAGATAAAGAAATGAGTCGGGAAGACAGTCTTCCCGGCTTTTTTATTGTATGTTTACGGCTATTAGGTACTTTTTAGTGCCTATGATACTTGAAAGTACGTACTTCCTACCAAGTGAGGCATGAGACATAATAGCATTCAGAACCAACATATTCGCCAATCATGATAAGTAAGGGCCCTGCTTTGTGAACGGCAAGAAAAATTAAGGGAGGATACAACTCAGATGAGCACAATTACATCCAATGTGAAGCAGCAAGCAACTGGTGCCAAAAACTCCACTCTTGCTTTACTTGCTCTCGCAATCAGCGCATTCGGTATCGGGACTACTGAATTTGTTATCGTCGGTTTGTTGTCTACAGTCGCACAGGATTTGGAAGTAACCATTACCTTAGCAGGACTTCTTATTTCTGGATATGCATTAGGGGTAGCTGTTGGAGCTCCGATTATTACAGCACTCACAAGTCGAATTCCACGCAAAGCGCTACTCATGCTTTTGATGATTGTCTTTGTTGTCGGAAACAGCGCGGCAGCCTTGTCGAGTAGTTTTACACTTTTAATCATTGCCCGTTTCTTTACCGCGTTTTCTCATGGGGTATTTTTCTCCATCGGTTCGACGATTGCAGCCGATCTGGTGCCAGAAAACAAGCGCGCCAGTGCGATTGCTACCATGTTTACGGGTCTGACTGTCGCAACTGTTACAGGCGTACCTTTGGGAACGTTTATTGGACAAATGTTTGGATGGAGAGCGACTTTTTGGGGAGTGGCCATTCTTGGCGTAATTGCACTTATCTCGACAGCGATTCTGGTACCAAGCAATTTGAAAAAAGCTAAGCCTGCTTCCATTAAAGACCAAGTGAAAATAATCACAAACTTGCCATTGTTGCTTGTCTTTGCGATTACGGCTCTTGGCTACGGCGGTACCTTCGTAACCTTTACATTCTTAGGTCCGATTCTGGAAGAAATCACAGGTTATCAGGCGAGTGCCGTCAGTCTGATTCTGCTCGTCTATGGGATTGCGGTAGCGATTGGAAATACGGTCGGAGGAAAAGCGGCCGACAAGAATCCGATAAAAGCGCTGCGTTGGATGTTTATCATTCAGGCGATCATTTTGGTCATTCTCACGTTTACTGCGCCTTTCAAATGGGTGGGAACCCTCACGATTATGCTGATGGGCCTCTTGGCCTTTATGAACGTACCAGGCTTGCAAGTATATGTCGTGCAGCTGGCTGAAAAATACGTGCCAAGTGCTGTTGATGTAGCTTCTGCGATTAACATTGCGGCATTCAATCTCGGCATTGCGATAGGAGCGTTCGTGGGAGGAATCATCGTCGATACCATTGGACTGATTCATACACCATGGGTCGGCGGAGTGATGGTGTTAGGTGCAGCATTACTGACGGTGATCAGCAGCAAGCTGGAAAAAGCTCGTCGCTAATTGTACAAAGACGGCGGATGGATGAAAGCACTGTGTCCGCCGTTGGTTTCCAAAAACATCACGTGAGGAGAGAGCATCGATGAGCAAATTCGACGGTCACTATGGTTTTCAGCGAATGTTCCAAGAAGGGAAGATGACCTTGGGATTTCACATTCCGCTGGAGGCATACGAATGGGAAGCACCGACAATGGAGCGACAGGTTGAACTCGTTCAAGCGGCAGAAGACTACGGCTTTACCGGAATCTGGCTGCGCGATGTGATTTTGCAGGACCCTGCTTTTGGTGACCCCGCAACCGGGCAAATTTATGACATGATGATTTATTTAACCTATTTGGCTGCGCAAACCAAAAAAATCGCTTTCGGTACCTCGAGTATCGTGCTTCCACTGCGTCATCCGTTGCGAGTGGCAAAAGAGACAGCGACCATCGAAAATTTGTTTCCCCAACGTTTGATGATGGGGATTTCTTCAGGAGACAGACGGGCAGATTTTCATGGATTGAATGTGCCCCATGAACAGCGTGCAGAGCTGTTTCGCGATGGCTACGACTACTTGCAGAAGGTCATGGCAGAGGATTTCCCAAAAATCAACTCTCCATACGGTATGATTAATGGAGCGAATCTGGTGCCTAAATCGACTGCGCCCATTCCTACTTTTATCACGGGGTACAGTCAACAAACGATGGACTGGTTCGCGCAAAACGGAGATGGGTGGATTTATTATCCGCGTGACCCATACAACCAAGCACATGCCATCCAGGAATGGAGAGAGCTTGTCCAGAAATATCATCCAGGTGTATTCAAGCCGTTTATTCAGCCTCTTCATCTGGATCTTGCAGAAAACCCGGATGAGTCGGTCACGCCGATTCGATTAGGGTACCGGGTCGGAAGAAAGATGCTTATAGAACTGTTGGCCATGTATCAAGAGGTCGGCGTCAATCATTTGTTCTTCGCCTTGTTCCCTAGCCAGCGTCCTATTGACGAGGTCATCGATGAGCTTGGACAAGAAGTACTTCCATATTTCCCGGCCCATATCGATACACCGGAGCAGGTTTGAAAACATCTTTTATGAGGAGGGGAGGACATGCAAAAATACAATATCCCTGTAGAAGCAACATTGGAAGTCATTGGAGGGAAATGGAAAGTAGTAATCCTCTGCTTGTTGGCAAAAGGGACAAAGCGGACAAGCGAATTGAAACGCGCAATGCCTGCCATCACGCAAAAAATGTTAACGCAGCAACTGCGAGAATTGGAAGCGGACAACATCATTACCCGCAATGTGTATCAGCAGGTTCCCCCACGCGTCGAATATGAATTGACGGAGTACGGCAAGACACTTTCGAAGGTCTTAGATGTCATGTGCGAATGGGGAGAGAGTCACATCGAAAACCAATTGCAAAAAATAGCCGAATGAAAAGGGGAAGTTCGATGAGAGGAATTGGCATCAAGCAATACGGCGACATCCAACAGCTAACAGAAATTGAACTGCCAACAAAGCCGATCGGACCGGAGGATATGCTCATTTCAATAAAAGCGAGCGGGGTAAATCCTGTCGATTGGAAGGTGAGGGAAGGTCTGCTGCAAGCAGATTTTCCTTTTGAACTGCCACTTATTTTAGGGTGGGATGCGGCGGGCACGGTAAAGGCTGTTGGTACGAATGTGCAGGATTTTCAAATCGGGGATGATGTCTTCTTTCGTCCGGAGCTGGAAAGGGAAGGGACATACGCAGATGAAATGGTCGTTCCGGCGAATATCGTAGCCCCGATGCCACGTGGTTTGTCGTATGCAGAAGCGGCTTCACTTCCGCTGGTTGGACTAACGGTTTGGCAGGCATTGGTGGAGGTAGGGAAGGTACAAGCGGGAGAAAAAGTCCTTGTGTTGGGGGGGAGCGGCGGGATCGGTTCCATGGCGATCCAGCTAGCAAAAGCGCTAGGTGCCTATGTGGCAACAACAACGAGCTCCAAAAACAGCGATTATGTCCGTGAGCTGGGAGCAGATGAAGTCATCGTGTATGACCAGGGAGCACTTCATACCTCTGCGCAATTTACATTCATGCTGGACACGTTGGGTGGAGAAGCGTACGGAGAAGCTATAAGATTGATGAAGCAGCAAGGAAGAGTGGCCACCATTATCAGCGAGCGCGATGCCAAGAAACCTTCGTTCGCGGATGCGTTTGAGAAAGAACGAGAGCTGGATGTTACTTTTGTGTTTACGCGTCCAGATGGGACAAACATGAATCGTATTCGTGAGCTAGTGGAAGCCAAACATGTAAAGCCGTTTTTGACGAAGATATATCCAATGACGATTGAGGGGGTTCGCGATGCGCATCTCTTTAGTCAAACGGGTAGAGTGCGTGGGAAGATTGTGCTCGTCCGATCATGAAAGGGAGAAAGAGCACGAGTAGGTTGCGCGAATGGAACAGCGGCGGGCTAGGAGTATCGTTTTCAACCGAGCCCGCTGTTGTTTTCATGATAAAGCCAGCGTGACGGTCTAGTCTAAATCGCCTTCGCTGGTAATCGTCAGCTTCATCTCCTTCGAATCACGGCCCCCTGCAGGACAAAGGTAATCCCTAAAATTCCTGCGATGGCAAGCAGTCGAATGAAACCGTTGGACACAAACAGATTGATACAGATTAGCCCAATAATGATCAGAACAAGCAAAATCACCGTTTTCCCCGACATGTACGTGTTACCCCTTTCCTCAGACAAAATGAGTGGTTTCGTCAAATCGGAATATGCGGGTCGTTCCATGGCGTATGTAATTACTATTGTAGCGAATACAATCGTGGAAGGAAAGGCGGGATCACGTGAAAAAACTCCCTTCTGTCAACGCAAGGTGTTCACCTGTACGCATGAGAGGGAGTTTACGCTTGTGAATATGCTACACACGTTACTTCGTTGCTAGCTGGCGCTCCGTTGTCTGCTGCTTCAACGGCTGTCCGGCCAATTGTGATCGTTTGGATCGAATCATGATGGCAGTAATCAATAGCGCGATACCATTGATGATAAAAACAAAGCGAATCGGGATGAGTCCTCCGAGAACGCCGCCAATGATCGGTCCCATCATTGTTGCGAGCTGCGTCGAGGATTGGTTCAGGCTAAACGCTCTGCCGCGAAATTCTGGTTCTGTGACTTTTACAATCATGGCATTGATCGACGGATAAACAGCGGCAAAAAACAGTCCGTACGCGAAGCGCAAAATGCCAAATCCATACAGATTGGTGAAGAAAAATTGCAGTAAATTTCCGATCGCTCCACCCATTAAGCCGATGAACAAGATTTTGGAATAGCCAACCTTTGACCCGAGCTTTCCCCATTGTGGAGCTGCAATGACGGTTGCGATGCCCACCGCCGCAAAAATGATGCCGGAGCTGAGGGATGCGTCTTGTTGCGAAGCGCCCAATTGCATAACATACACGGTTAACAAAGGCTCAAGAAGCATAACGGAAATCGTGACCATCAGGCTCATACCTAATATGGACATCAAAGGCCGGTTTGCCATTGCAGCCCGCAAATCTTCTCGTACACTAGATCGACTGCCGGAGCGGTTGAAGTTCGTTTCCTTCACGAAGAAAGTAGCGATCAGCGCTGCTACGAGGACGACAAATCCTGAAAAAATAAAAGCTTCTGCGTTTCCCCATACGTGACTGACGACACCGCCAACCAACGGACCGATGATTCCTCCTGTTGCTCCCGAAGTCGCCATAATCCCCAGTGCATACCCGACGTTTTTTTCTGGTGTATTCGTCGCTACCAGCGCAATGGCGGCAGGTACGTAGCCGGCAAGCAAACCCTGGAAGATCCGTAACACAAGAAACAAATAAGGGTCCGTAATCAAATACGTCAAAAAATACAGCAAAGCGAGGCTAAATCCAGACCGAATCAACATTGGCTTTCGTCCATATTTGTCCGCAAGCGAGCCCCAAAATGGCGAAATAAGTGCACTTGCCAAAAATGTGATGCCAAACGAAATACCGGACCAGGCTTCCAGATGCTCATTGACCCCCAGTGAAGTATGGAGGAAGATGGGCAGGAAAGGGATCGAGATGGAGTAGGCGGTGCTACAGAAAAATACCCCAATCCATAACACAATCAAATTACGTTTCCAAGAAAATTCCATCTTTCTGTCACAACCTTTGCAGTTAAAAAGCAGGAATATTGTTATTGATCATTCTAGCACTGCAAAATGATGCTGACCAATTCGGAAATATGATCGGACTATTGCAAAAATGAAATAAGAGGAAAACTTGACTTCATTCGGACAAAAGAAAATCCCCTAACGACAAGAGATAAAGCTCTTGTATCCGTTAGGGGATTTCCATTTAAAACGGCAGGTTAATGTCCGGCAGGAGTACGAATACCCACACGATCAATCAACCGCTTGCTTTAACCGCTTGCTTTCATCATTAAGTCCGGTGATAAAGACGAATTTGTCCAACTGTCTGTATTTCTCTACGACTTTCGAGATAGCCGTGACAGCTGACAAATCCCAGACATGGGAACGAGAAAAGTCAATAATAATCTGCTGGGGATCATCCTGAAAGGAAAATTGGTCGACGAAGTGTGTCATGGTACCAAAGAACGAAGAAGCTCGCAAAGCTCAGGCTCAACCAAGCGACAAATTTAGACCAATTCAAGCTGGTTTAAGAATAAAAAATACTACAGAAGACCGAAATTGCACTTCTGCGTTTTCAGTGCAAAAGGATAACGATTTTTATGTTTTAACTGCTAGACACTGCACAGAAAATGTTGGGGATAGATTTCAGCAAGGAGGAGAAAGGTTTGGTAAAACCGCAGATTTTAATTTCGGTGGGAGTGTAGATGCAGCACTCATTGAACTAACAAACGGATCTGACGATGCTACTTACTATGTTTTTGGAAATTATAAATCAGAATACAATACTATTACAGAGGTTCAAAGAACAAGGGATGAAACCATTGGAGATACAGTTTGCAGTGTGGAACGTTGAAATCAACTAATTGGAGGGGGAGTATAGAAAGCCCAAATGGAGACAAGCAATACTTTACTAATATGAGACAAGTTAGTTATTCAGAAGTACCAGGGGATAGCGGAGGGCCTATATTTTACGGTGGAACAGCAATAGGAGTTCATAGCGCAGATACTGGAGTTTACACACATATTAGCGAAATAGAGGATTATTTTAACATTGATTCAATTTTTACTGGTAACTAGTTGAAATAAAGTTCCCCATGAGGGAAGGGTTTCTCATGGGGAATAAGAAAGGAAATGAGCACATTGAAAAAGGCTTTGATAGTAATCATTGCAGCATTACTTATAACTGGATGTGCAACTAATCACAAGAATGTTGAAAAGCAAGCATTAACAGGATACGTAACTGAAAAAGATTTTGAAAAAAAAGGTCTCTTAGTTATAGAAAATGATGAAACCAAGACGAGCGATGAGAATTTCTATGCAGCAGAGTGGTATTTCCCAAAAGAAGAAGCCGTATTCCTCGATAGCAAGGGGAATAGTATCTCGTTTGATGAAATCGAAGTTGGTCACACAGTTTCTACATGGTCAACGACACCATCAGCACAGTCTTATCCCAGTGGCGCAGAACTCAGTAAACTTGTAATTAATGAAGAAAGCAAAAATCCTATTAATCAGATGGATGAAAAAAGTGCGATTCAGCACGCAATCAATTACTTAAAGAGCACACATAATGATGGAATCATTATTAAAAGTGCAAGTGGACAGAAAGATCATTGGCTGATAAAGGCAACCGACTATGATCATAAAACAGATACTATTCTACAAATCAATGCTCAAACAGGAGAAGTAAAAGAGCTTTAAAATTTGTACCTTCTGCACCAAAAAAGGAGGTGATAAGTTTCTCATAAAAGTGTAGAGGTTAAATAAGCATGCACGATGCACTTTTTCAATACAAACAACCAAGCTGTACATACTTTAATAAGCACACCAAATGTACCTAGTATAAGCAGCTGTAAAGAAAGGGTTCAAAACATCATGAATTGTATAAAAGATGTTGATCTATTAAAGCACCCAATCTTAGCATCAAAGTAGGAGGGCTTGGAACAGCTTCGCGCCGTCTCCCAAAGGGGCGGGTGGGGTGCCCGCTTATCAAGATTTACGCTGAGTAATATTCAGGTTCGAGCCTCTGATTCCTTGATGGATAAGGAGATTCGAACCGTTTTTTTTTGCCAATGTGCTCCGCGAAGAAAAAAATTCCAATAAAACATCGATATAAAAGTCAAATCCATATATAATGAAAATGATTTTCAAAATCAAACACTTGATTGATGTTGTTCTTGAGAGAGGAGTGCTGCTTCAATGCTTCGCAGATTTTTTTCTTACTATCGGCCTTATCGTGGATTATTCATCCTCGACTTCACGTGTGCAGTTTTTGTTGCTTTGTTGGAGTTGGGATTTCCGCTTGCAGTGAACATGGTTGTCGATCAATTACTTCCAAGCAAGGATTGGAACATGATCGTATGGGCGTGCATTGGCCTTTTGGCTTTGTATGGTCTCAACGCCGGGATGAACTATGTCGTCACGTACTGGGGACATATGCTTGGAATTAACATCGAGACGGATATGCGTAAGAAGCTGTACGACCATATTCAAAAGCTCTCTTTCCGCTTTTTCGATAATACCAAGACGGGGCATCTGCTATCTCGCCTAACGAATGACTTGATGGAGATCGGGGAGGTCGCTCACCACGGTCCGGAAGATTTGTTTATCGCCGTGATGACGCTGATTGGTGCTTTTCTTTTGATGTTCAATATTAATGAAGAAATGGCGCTGCTTACGTTTTTGGTGATTCCGCTCTTGATATTCTTCGTTGTTCACTTCAACCGCAAGATGACGGGTGCGTTCCATCGTCTGTACGGCGACATGGCGGATTTCAACGCACGTGTTGAGGATAACGTAGGCGGAATGCGTGTGGTACAGGCTTTTGCCAATGAGAAATTTGAAAACAAAAGATTTGCAGAGAACAACCAGCGTTTCCGTATCACCAAGCTGTTGTCCTACAAAATCATGGCCCAAAATATTTCCGTCAGTTACGTGCTGATGCGCTTAGTCAATTTGTTCGTCTTGATTTGCGGCAGCTGGTTTGTTATTCAAGGTGAACTGACCTACGGTGAATTTGTCGCTTTCTTGCTGTTAACGAATGTATTTTTCCGTCCGTTGGAGAAAATTAATGCGATTATCGAGAGCTATCCAAAAGGGATTGCCGGTTTTAAGCGCTACATCGAAATCATGGACACAGCACCGGATATTGCGGATGCTCCGGATGCCATCCAGGTAGAGTCGTTGAAGGGCGATATCTCGTACAAGAATGTTTCGTTTAGCTACGACCAAGAGTCTTCTGTTTTGCAAAACATTGATTTGAACATCCGGGCGGGCGAGACCATTGCATTTGTAGGCCCTTCTGGAGCAGGAAAAACCACGCTGTGCAGCCTCTTGCCGAGATTTTATGAGATCGACGGAGGCAGCATCACCATCGATGGAATGGACATTCGCGAAATCACGTTAGCGTCATTGCGCAGCCAAATCGGGATCGTTCAGCAAGATGTGTTCCTCTTTTCAGGGACGATTCGCGAAAATATCGTGTACGGAAAACTAAATGCTTCAGAGGAGGAGATCTGGGAGGCAGCGCGTCTGGCTAAACTAGAAGAGTTTATCCGTTCTCAGCCCGCTGGTCTGGAGACGATCATTGGTGAACGCGGAGTCAAATTGTCCGGTGGTCAAAAACAAAGACTGGCGATTGCGCGCATGTTCTTGAAAAACCCGCCGATCCTGATTTTGGATGAAGCTACCTCTGCACTCGATACCGAAACGGAGGCGGCGATCCAGCAGTCCTTGCAGGAACTGTCCAAAGGACGTACGACATTGGTGATCGCGCACAGATTGGCTACCATTAAAAATGCAGATCGCATTATCGTTGTAACGGAACAAGGCATTACGGAGCAAGGAAGTCATGATCAGCTCTTGGCCCGTGAAGGCATCTATAGCAGACTGTATAAGGCGCAGTTCGGCACATACCTTGATCAGTCAAACAGCGTTTTTTCTTGATAAGGAATAGAGAGGGAGATCGTGATGCTAGAATGGGATGACGATTTTATTGCACAACGGTTTGATATTTCTTCAAAACCGAGACCCAATGCCTTATTTTCGATGAAGGCAAGAGATTTGGTAGACCTGAAACATATGAATGAGCTTGTACAAATCTATGCGCCGCTAATCAAGGCACATGAGCTGACTGCTGCTGGTACTTACATCAGCAGTTGGCTCACGAGCCCTTCACTCGGTCTTTTGTACATGATCTCTGTCTGGAACCGTGCACTTACAATGACGCTGGATAATATGACGATTGAATTGTTTTACGAGGATGACTATCCGCAATTCGTCTTTGTGATCCCGGCATATGAGATCGTAGAAGCGCCTACCAGCGAAGCAGAACGCGCAATCTGGCTCGAGGAATGCTATCGTGCGTATTTCCAAGACTTCCTGCATCCGTTGCTCACGACTCTTGCAAAGGTAACAGGAAACCCGGAAGCGATGCTTTGGGGACAGTTCCCAACCAAGTTCAATTACTATACAGATGTTTTTGTGGCGTTGGTAGAACAGGATAGCGTCAAGCAACAAGTGAAGGCTGATTACGATGTTCTCTGTAATCAGCTGGAAGGCGAGAGCTTTGGATTGCCAAAAAATCCGTTTCGCGTGAAAGTGCGCTGGATCGAGGATATGCGTGACCCCAAAGCGAAAGTGCGGATCAAGAATCAATGCTGTTTGTACTATAAGACGGGGGAGCAAAAGTATTGCTATACCTGTCCGCGGATAAAAGAAGAAGAGCGCGCTCTGATGAGAATTCATACGTAGCGGCCCCTCCCTTTGCGGAGGGTTTTTTCTATACATCGTCGACGTATGGACATGGGCTAGCCTCTTCCTATAAAGTAGAGTCAAGGATAAAGTTAGAAAAATCAGAATGATTTCCAGGAAGGCGTGGTTCGTATACAGAAAATGAACCAAAAGGAACTGGATCGCTACGTTCGTGATTTTCAGCAAGCAGTTGTCGAGCAGCAACTGAGCTTGTATTATCAGCCACTCTACCACCTGAGAACAGGCAAAATAATCGGAGCAGAAGCTCTGGTAAGATGGAACCATCATCAAAAAGGGCTGCTGCCCCCGGAATGGATATTGTTGTTAGCAGAAAAGAGCGGGTTGATTCTATTGGTAGAGGAATGGGTAATCAGAACGGCTTGCCAGCAGAACAAAGCTTGGCAGGACGCTGGACTACCACCGCTTGTGACATGTGTGAATCTATCATCCTCTACCTTGGAATCGGACCAGGTGGGTAGCAGGATTCAAGCGATCTTAGATGAAACAAACCTGCAGCCTCACTATTTGGAGCTGGAATTTACCGAGGATTCGACCAGAGATGGGGAGCGTACCATCGAGATTTTAGCAGAACTAAAAAGAATCGGTGTGAAAATTAGCCTGGATGATTTTGGGAAGGGCTATAGCAGCATTCAACATCTATCCCGCTTTGCCATGAACAAACTAAAAATCGATCAATCCTGTGTGAGGGAATGTATGAGCGATGTCACACAGGCGACCGTTATTAAAACTGTCATGGCGATGGCACGAAGTCTAGGCGTGCAAGTAACGGCAGAAGGTGTAGAGACGCAAGAGCAACTGGATTTTCTTTGGCAGCTTGGTTGTGATTCTGCTCAAGGATTTTGGTTTAGTGAGCCCATGCCTGCCGAAGATCTGGCTCGTGTGTTGAAGCGTGAGGAAAGGTTTAGGAACAGTGCTTTTCTATTACTCAATGGTGGACAGCACCGAGCTCTTGATCCATACGAAGTGGACCATAGTGAGCGAGGAGACGTTCTTCGCAAGCAACAACCTGTGACCGAATCACCCTATCGATTGATCGCAGAAAACTTGTCGGATATTATCGTGATCATCAACAGTCAGGGGATGATCACGTATATTTCGCCAGCCGTTCAATCTGTCATGGCAATTGCTCCTGATGAAGTCGTGAATCGACACCTGCTAGCTGTACTACCGCTGGAAACGGGCAGGCTTGTTATGCAAACGATTCGTCAGATCACGATGGAGAAGCAGCCTCGTCTCATTACATTTAGTTGCCCGGACCGGAATGGCAAAAAGATCACGCTGGAGGCAAAAGGCACCCCGGTTATTCGTGAAGGTCATGAGACGAACCAAGTCATCTTTATTATTCGAAATCACACGAAGCACGTGCAAACAGAAGAGTTTTTACAAAAGATAGACAAGCTATCCGTCATTGGGCAAATGGCTGCCGGGGTTGCGCACGAAATACGAAACCCGGTAACTTCCATCAAAGGCTTCGTCCAATTGCTTCGTCGAGACCAATGGAAGCGGGAATACTTTGATATTATGCAGGCTGAATTTCACCAATTAGAGAGTGTCCTGCGAGAATACGTCTTTTTATCAAGAGAGTGCACAGAACCGTACGAATCACAAAATCTAACGGATTTGCTGCGGCAAGTTACACGATTCATGCAAGCAAAGCTAGAGCGTCATCATTTGATGCTGGATGTCAAGGAAGTGGAAGGGACTAGGATTTGGTGCGATCAGAATCAAATTCAACAGCTTTTCATGAACCTTCTGTCGAACTCCGTTGAGTCGATGCAGGATGGTGGGACGATTCGCATCGTGGCAAGGCATAAAAAAAGTGAGCAAGTGATGATTAAAATTATTGATCAAGGCTGCGGTATGGCGGAAGAACGGTTGAAACGATTAGGGGAGCCTTTTTATAGCACAAAAGAAAAGGGGACCGGGCTAGGACTTATGATTTGTTATAAAATCATGCAAGCACACGACGGGTACATCCATTTTTCAAGTACCCCGAATAAAGGAACGACAGTGGAGATTTCCTTTCCACTTGGAAAATCAAACCCAAGGCTCGATCCATAACGTGATCAGGCCTTGGGTTTTTCTCACTTAGTCTTTCTTTGTTTGGTTATCGGAAAATTGTTGTTGAACGGCTTCCAAAAAACGCAGCCATGCCTCGGGCAGCTTAGGCTCTTCTGTAGGGCGGCGCATAGTGGAATTGCTATCGTTTTGATTCGCTCGCTCCATTCTCCATCTATCCTTTCGTGTCTAGCCAATCATGCCGCAGGGTGAACAAGTCCCGCAGTTCTTCCGTGGATAGCTCCGTGATCCAGCTTTCGCCCGTCCCGACAATTTGCTGGCTCAACGATAGCTTTCTCTCCATCATCTCATCAATACGTTCCTCAATTGTCCCGAGCGAGATGAATTTGTAGACGTGAACATTGCGCTGTTGTCCTATGCGATGAGCACGGTCAGTGGCCTGATTTTCTACCGCAGGATTCCACCAGCGATCTACGTGAATGACGTGGTTGGCTTCCGTCAAATTCAAGCCAGTTCCACCCGCACGCAAGGAAAGGATGAAGATGGCCCCGCGTTCCTCGTCCGGAAGTGTCGAGTCTTGAAAACGAGCGATCATCTCATCGCGTTTTTCTTTCTTTGTGGCTCCATTTAGGAAGTAGACAGGTCCATAGCCTTCTCGCGTCAGCACTCGTTGAAGCAAATTGCCCATTTCGATGTATTGGGTAAAAATCAGACAACGCTCTTTCTTTTGGCGAATATCCTCTACCAATTCCAACAGTCTTTCCAATTTGTGCGAGCGACTGGCTTCATCTGTTGTTGCGATTTCATTCAAAATGAGGGCAGGATGGTCACACAATTGTTTGAGACGTGTCAGTGTCGTCAGAATCAGACCGCGCCGTTCCATAGGTGAAGCTTTTTCCATACGATCAAACATATCTTGAATCGCGGTCTCATAAAGTGCGCCTTGCTCGGTAGTCAGCGGTACATATTCCTTGCTCTCATTCTTGTCTGGCAAATCGAGCTGAATGTTCGGATCGGTTTTCACCCGACGGAGCAGGAAAGGCTGAATGAGTCGTTGCACTTGATTGATGAGCTGCTGGTCTTGGTCTCGTTCGATGGGATGGACAAAACGCTGGGTAAATTCCCCGAGACTTCCCAGGTAGCCAGGATTCAAGAAGTCGAAAATGGACCAGAGCTCACTCAGGCGATTTTCGATCGGAGTGCCTGTGAGAGCGATCCTGTGCCATGCTTTCAAATCGCGCACAGCGGATGCTTGCTTTGTATAGGCGTTTTTAATATTTTGCGCCTCGTCGAGACATATCGTATCCCATGTAACCATTCCTAGCTCCTGCTCATCCAAATGGGACAGAGCGTAGGAGGTAATGACCAGATCCGCTCCCTTGATCGCTGGCAAAAACGCCTCCTTCTTTTGACGATCATTGCCATAGTGAATCATTACGTGAAGAGAAGGAGCGAAACGCTTCAGCTCTTTTTGCCAGTTTCCTATGACGGAGGTCGGGCAAATTAAGAGAGAAGGAGTACTGGCTGGGCCATGTTGTTTGACATGAAGCAAATACGTAATAAATTGAACCGTTTTCCCCAATCCCATGTCATCGGCCAGACAAGCTCCCAACCCAAAGCGGCGTAAAAAGAACAGCCACGAACTGCCCTCTAGCTGATAATTGCGCAACGTCCCGTGAAAAGTAGATGGCTGCTCCATAATCGGGATGCGCTTCGTTTCTTGCAATTGATTCAACAGCTCTCGCAAATGCTGGTTTAGCTGAACTTCAACCGTTAGGGAAGTATCGAAATCGTACTCATCCTCGGGTAGCTCCTCAACCTCTACAGTGGGGGCGAGGTGCATTCTCATGACATCGCGAAGGGACATGCCGTTTTTCGCTTGGTTTTTCTTGAGCGCTTCCTGCAGCTGCAAGAATAGATCGGGAGTCAATTGCACCCAATGCCCGCGAATTTTCAACAGGCGCTGCTTTTGTTTAATGAGTTCCTCAAATTCCTCTTCGCTGAGCTCTACAGGTCCCAAGGCGAGCTTCCATTCAAAATCCATGAGCTGGGAGACACCTAGGAACGACTGTCTGCTAGCCCCGACAGAGGTTGTAATCTTGGCTTTTAGCTTCGGTTTTACCCGACGCACTTGTTCCCACCATGCTGGCAAAAAGACGTGAATACCAGCTTGCACCAACTGCAAACTGCTCGATGTCAAAAAGATCCATGCTTGCTCGTTCGTCAGTCGGGTGAGAAAACGGCTTTGATTTTTCTGGGTGTCTTTTTGCCAAGGAAGAATCTCTTTGCATTTGGCTAGGTCCGTGAGAAAACGATTCCAGTGCTCACGCCAGTCAGCAGGGATGCGAGCGGTGGCTACTCCCTCAGCCGTCAACTGGTGTGGCTCAATGAGGAATAACTGATCGGGCTCTTCACGATTTTGCAAATACACTTGGAGTTGCCAGTCATTGGGGTGCTCCTCGGCCTCAACGATTTGCAAGCATGTGCGAAACGGTGTCGTATCTGGCAGCCAGCCTATCGATTGCAACCATTCCTGTTCCTGCAGGTGTGGAGAAAGCTCGGCGCCCATGACGTAAAGAGCCGGATATTGCGTCAATAGCTGCTCCCACATTCGTCCAATCTCGCCAGTACCTTGCAAGGATTCCTCCACGATGAACGAAAGCCACCTGTGTCCGTACTCTGGCAAATCGGCGGGAGTGTGCAGGGCTCTCCAGCCGATTTGCCCTTTTTTCCAAGAAGTAAAATCAGGGGCAATGGCGCCTTGTGCGAGTGTATCGCGGATCATTCCCGCAACATGCGCAAATTGTTCAAATGGCGTGCTGACTGAATAGGTCCGATGCAAAAGCCACTGAGGGGAGACAAAAAAGGAGAGGGCCTTGGCAGGGCTGAGCAATACGCCATGCTCGTTTTTATCCAGGAAGGTTCCGTAATAGGATGCCTCATCCCACGCAAAAAGTGTTCCTGCCAATTCTTCTGGATCGACCACTGTTCCTTGCGTGTCTTTACCAGTAATCAAGAATTGTCCGTCTGCCAAAAGCTCTCCGTCTAGAACCAATGTAGTGACGGTCTTCATAAGTTGAAATTTCCTCTCCTTAGCTCTTCTTGAAAAGCACGTAACCGATTATGTTTGGCAGATAATTGTTCCACGTATCGTTCCCAGCGCGCATCTTGGTTTGCTCTGTTGTAAATCGTCCTTACCCTTTTCATGAGCTTGATGGCTTCTTTGTAGGCCGTTCGGTTCCGTTCCGCAATCAGTCTGTTCACCTCACGCAAATAAAAAGGGAAGAGCAGTGTCGGCTCGGCTTCCTCGATTTCTTTTACCTGCATGATCGAGATATCTGCCATGGGGACTTGAAACGACATTTGCAAATCAATCCATTGCTGAAACTGTCGTTCTTCATATAAATAAGCGGCATATTCGTGATAACTGCTCGGCAAGAATTGCTTCAGCTTGGCGCCACACTCGGCTGATCGGCCCACTTGGTCCATTGCTTCCTGCCAAATGGCGATAACGAGTCGGTATTGTTGTGTCTCGGCTTGACCGATTAAGGTCGTCAACGAGGCAGTCCAATCGAGAAATCGCTGCCATTCTCCATTGCGAGCGAATGATTTCATATAGGACAAGTAGAAGGAGAGGTTCAAGCGGCTCATTCTTTTCCAGATTTGTAGAGCAGCTTCGTCCTCCTTTTCCATCACATGAAAGTGGGCACGGAGCAGCAGACCTTTTTCCTTTTCGGCGGCAGAACTGTTTTCATCGTTGATCAGCTGATCCAATACATGGATCTCCTCTTGCATCCACTCTGGCTTTTTCAATAGCATCCACCATAACATTTGATAGGCGAATACCCAGTAGAGGGAAGTAGCTTCGTTTTCTTTCAATTCCTTTGTCAGTTGAAGAGTATCTTCGATGGCATCCTGGTGGTCAACCAAAAGAGCAGGGATGTCTGCAAAGTACAATGTCCCTTCTAATTGATCCAATAACCGCTCGGCGGTCTGAACCAAATCGAGAAACCAGTATGATTGGCGGTACGTTTTGACGTATTGTGTAAGCTTCATGAGATGAAACAGATTGGCATGAATGACAAAGAGTTGCGCCCGATCCTTCGGCCATGAGGCAGCAACACTCAGCACATTTTGATAGCTCGATAATAACTCAGAGGAAGCCCGATACGATTCCATTGCCGCAAACAAGTTGCGTGTCCAGCTCTCAAAAAATGCCCACCATTCTTTGACGGAGCTGTTCGCGTTTAGCGGAGAGGAAACAGACGCTGTATCCTGTTGAGCAGGAGCGGTATGGCTGTATTTATAAGTAGGAATCAGCAGATGAGGAGAAAAAGTAGCTCGTCTTGGTTGTTGGGAGCGGGTCAAAAATGTACGAGGATTCTCGAACACACTGTACATCTGAAAAAATGTAGCAGCAATATGCTTGCAAATGCGCGAATAAGGGCAGGTGCAAGTACTGTTTTGAACCGTTTCCATATCGAGGCGAACATGATACACCTCGGAGCCTTGAACATCACTCGTCAAATATTGGCCTTGTTCTACGCGTGTATTGAAGACGACGCCATCTGAAAAGTACGTATAGCCCCGTTCAATGATGTGTCCTTCGACGGCAATTAGGATTTGCTCGCCTAGCTGTATCGCTTGTTCCCGAGTCAACTCTCTTTGCAACATGTAGTAAGATCCTCCGAACGAAGTGTCATCCCTCCATTATAACCCAAAATGCGGAGAATGGAAAAAGATGCGTGTGTTTGAGAGCATCAATAAATGGTTTTGGGCGATAAGCAGAAACAATACTTAATTTTTGCAAAGACTGGGTGTATACTGTACACGTCGAATGAAAAACAATTAAACGCAATGTGTTTTATTGTCTTTAGTTGTATTTGTACAACAACAGAGAGAAGGGGCATACATGCTATCGATTTCGATTCTGCTCGTACTATCGTCTGGCCTTGCGCACGCAGTCTGGAACCTTTTCACGAAAAAAAGTGAGAACAAAATGGCTTTTCTATGGTTGATTACATTGCCAACAACCGTGATCCTCTTACCTGTTCTCATTTGGGAATTGATACACGTACAACTGACATGGACTTTAGGTCTTTTTCTGTTTCTGTCCTTTTTCTTTCAAGGATGCTATACCTTATTGATTTCAAAGGCGTATACATACGGGGATATCTCACAGGTTTACCCCATCATGAGGGGGACGGGGACGCTTCTCATTCCGTTTTTTAGCGCGATTTTCTTTCAAGAGTATTTATCTGTACCGGGATGGCTGGGCGTCATTTGCATCGTGATCGGAGTCTTTGCCATCAGCGGGATGATTGGCACAGATCGTCAGGCACAACCAGTGAATCCGCTCGCCCTGCGATACGCTGTTGCTGTTGGACTATGCATTACAGGGTATACGTTGACCGACAAGCAAATCGTCCAACAATTATCTCCATTCGCTTTATTGGAAATAACGAACTTTGCCTGCCTGATTGTCGCAGGGGTCTTCGTTTGGAAGAAGGGACTCATTCGCCGTGAGTGGCAAAAAAACTGGCGAACGATTGTGCTGGGTGCTGTCCTGTCTCCAGGTTCGTATCTGCTGTTTTTGTTTGCCATGACATTGGCACCGCTGGCAGCCATTGCACCCATTCGTGAGGTAAGTACGGTTTTTGGTACGCTGCTCGGGGTCTTCTTGTTAAAGGAGCGACAACGCGTATGGCGTCTGTCCATGTCTTTGATGATCACGATAGGCATTATTTCCATTGCCCTTTGGGGGTAAAGGATGATAAAGAGTCGGCTGGGAGGAATTCTGGCTGGCTATTTTTTTTGCTACCAGGGAAAGATGAAGGGGTAAGTAAAAACGGCTAAGGATGATCAAAATGGATGCAAAAACGGTTGCACCGATCACTCATAAACGAACGAAAAAAAGAAGGATCGCACTGAGAGCTCTTGGAATCATCATTGGAGCTCTGTTGGTGGCAGTCGGACTGGAAATCTTTCTGGTTCCCAACAACATCATTGACGGTGGTGTAACCGGTGTTTCCATTATGGCATCAAAGCTGACAGGAGGATCACTCGGAATATTTTTATTCCTTTTTAACCTGCCCTTTTTACTTATTGGCTACAAGCAAATTGGCAAGACATTCGCCATCTCTACGCTGTTCGGTGTCGTCGTGATGTCCCTGGGGACGAGCTACCTTCATCATGTTCCCGGCTTGACGGACGATTTGCTTCTCTCTGCTGTTTTTGGGGGGATCATTATCGGAATCGGTGTGGGACTTGTCATTCGCGCGGGCGGTTCCTTGGATGGAACGGAAATTGTTGCGATCCTGATGACGAGGAAAAGTCCGTTTTCAGTCGGCGAAATGGTCATGTTTTTTAACATTTTTATTCTAGGCAGTGCCGGCTTCATATTTGGATGGGATCGGGCCATGTACTCGTTAATTGCTTATTACATCGCTTATAAAATGATCGATATTACGATGGTCGGACTCGAACAATCCAGATCAGTATGGATTATCAGTGATTATCCAGTCGAAATTGGCGATGCGTTAACGGCGAGACTGGGGAGGGGAATTACCTATTTGAATGGAGAAGGTGGCTACTCCGGGGACGTCAAAAAAGTCATTTTCTGTGTCATCACCCGATTGGAAGAAGCGAAGCTGAAATCCATCGTGGAGGAAATCGATTCCTCTGCATTTTTGGCAATCGGTCATATTCACGATGTTTCTGGTGGACGGTTTAAGAAAAAGAATATTCATTAGCCAACGAGTATGGCCCCCTTTTCCAATTAAGTGAACGGCGAGAAGGGGGTTAAAAATGTATTGACCGTAATGACAGAATTATTCTACGATTATCTTATACCAAAATACAAAATATCATTCCGTATTTTGGGACGATAAAGTGGTGATGAAAAATGGGAAAAACAGCAAACCGCAGTGTGTTGAAAACGCTGGAGTTTTTAGAGTATTTCATCGATAACAGCGAATTGAGTCTGGCGGAACTCGTGGAATTGTCTCAAATGCCGAAAAGCACGGTATTTCGGATCATCCAGACCCTTGAAATGCGCGGTTTCGTCGCCAAAACAACGAGCCATCAACCGCCCAAGTACCAATTGGGCTTGAAGCTACTCGAATTTGGAAACATCGTGGCACAGCGATTGGAGATCAGAAAACTCGCGCTTCCGTACATGCTGCAATTACGTGATAGCGTCGAGGAAGCAGTCAATTTGATTATTCGGGATCAAGATGAAGGAGTTTACATTGAAAAAGTGGATACACGTGGGTACGTGCGGGTTTATACCCAGGTAGGGCGAAGGGCGCCTCTGTATGCCGGAGCGTGCCCGCGCATTTTGTTATCGTTCATGCCAAATGAGGAAATTACCGCTTTCTTGAAGCGGGTTGAATGGAAAAAGATCGCTCCAGGTACCAATACGGATGAACACCTGTTGTGGAAATGGATACAAGATGCGCGTGAGAGGGGTTATACCGTGAGCTACGGTGAACTGGAGCCTGATTCAGCGGCCTTGGCAGTCCCCATTCGTGATTATACGGGACAAGTTATTGCTGGATTGAGCTTAGCTGGCGCTTCTTCGCGTTTTACGGAGGAGCGATTGGGATATTTGGTCCAGGAGACGAAAGCGGCGGCGAAAAGCATCATGGGTCAACTGGGATATACGGAATCGATCACAGATAAATAGGAGGAGTACGACATGAAGACGGTTTTGGTAACGGGATTTGATCCTTTTGGGGGGGAGTCCGTCAATCCAGCATGGGAGTCGGTAAAAGAGCTAGGAAAGATCGAGTCTGCACATTATCAAGTGGAAATACGTCAAATCGCTACTGTCTTTGATAAGTCGATCGAGCAGCTTTATGCAGCGATTGAGGAAACGAAGCCGGACATCGTGCTTTGCATTGGACAAGCAGGCGGACGGGTCGATATTGCTGTCGAGCGCGTTGCGATTAATGTGAACGATGCTCGTATTCCAGACAATGAAGGAAATCAGCCCATCGATACGCCGATTCGGGAAAATGGACCTGTTGCGTACTGGTCTACCTTGCCTATCAAGGCCATCGTCCATGAATTACGAAAACAAGGGGTACCCGCATCCGTTTCACAAACGGCCGGAACCTACGTGTGCAATCATCTTTTTTATGGTTTGATGCATTATCTAGCCGAATATCACGCATCAACTCGAGGGGGATTCATTCATATTCCTTATCTGCCTGAGCAGGCTGCAAGGCTGGCCGAACAGCCAAGCATGGCGCTGGAAACGATTGTGAAAGGGTTGCAAATCGCAATCGAGGCAACGATTTCGCATGAGCAGGATATGGTTGTGGGTGGCGGACAAATCAGCTGATCAAGAGGGGAAACGAATGAAGAACTACGAATTCTCTCCACTTGGTGATTCAGGTGTGATTGTCAAGCTTGGGGAAGTGATTGATCAAAGGACGCATGAGATTGTCGTGATGTTCACGGATTTTCTTCTGGAGAATCCTTTTCCGGGAATGCTGGAGATTGTCCCCGGTTTTACCACCATCACGGTTTATTATGATCCAATTATTCTCGCACAGCAGTTTCCACATGACCTGATGCCTTATGAGAGCGTCCTTTCTATCCTTGACAGAATGTTCCAGGAGCTCACTGTCACAGGCAAGGCTGAGCCTAGGCTTGTTGAGATTCCGGTTTGCTATGGCGGAAGCTTTGGGCCGGATTTGGACAACGTTGCTCAGCAGAACAGTCTCACGCGAGAGGAAGTCATTGCGATCCATTCATCTGCCGAATATTTGGTTTACATGATCGGATTTGCCCCCGGTTTTCCGTATCTTGGGGGAATGGACGAGCGTTTGGCGACCCCACGCCGCTCTTCACCTCGTCTCTCGATTCCAAAAGGCAGTGTAGGGATTGGCGGTGCGCAAACAGGTATTTACTCAATCGAGACGCCGGGAGGATGGCAAATAATCGGAAGAACACCACTCAGTCTATTCCAACCAACCGAGAGTCAGCCGAGTCTTTTGCGTGCCGGAGACAAAGTTCGTTTTCGTCCGATCTCCGAACAGGAGTATGAGGCTGGGAAGAAGGTGTTTCGATGAGCATAGAGGTTGTATCGCCAGGGCTTTGTACAACCGTGCAGGACTGGGGCAGGTACGGCTATCAGCGGCACGGTGTCAATGTAGGTGGTGCGATGGATGCACTTGCCGTACAGATGGCCAATATGCTGGTAGGCAATCATCGAGATGAGGCAGTTCTGGAGTTAACGATGAAGGGACCGACACTCTTGTTCCAAAAGGACATGCTGATTGCGATCTGTGGTGGCGATCTCAGTCCAACTATCAACAAAAAAACAGTCAAGTCCAATCGAGCAGTCTGGGTAAGAAGCGGAAGCATTTTGCAGTTCAGCCATGCGAAAAAAGGCTGTCGTGCTTATCTCGCTGTTGCTGGTGGTTGGGATGTGCCAATCGTGATGGGGAGCCGCAGCACGAATCTGCGAGCGGGATTTGGGGGATTGGCAGGCAGAATGCTGCAAGCAGGTGATAGACTCGAGCACAACCCGCAAAGCTCATTCAGTTTGTATCTAGCAAAGCAATTGGAACAAAAAGCAGGAGACGAAGCTTTTTCCGATACGGATTGGTTTATTCCTGCCAGTCATTTTGCACAATGTCAGGAAAGTATCGTTCGGGTCATGCGTGGGGATCAGTTCGACGATTTCACAGCAGAGAGCCGTCAGCGCTTTTTCGATCAGGCTTTTCAGGTATCTCCTCAATCAGATCGGATGGGGTATCGTTTGACGGGATCGACTCTTGCCCTTACGTCTCCACTAGAGTTGATATCTGCTGCTGTCACGATGGGAACGATTCAGGTTCCTCCAGACGGTCAGCCGATCATTCTCATGGCAGACAGACAAACAATCGGCGGATATCCCAAGATCGGGTATGTGGCGACTGTGGATTTGCCGATCATCGCTCAGTTGCGACCGGGAGAAACGATGCGTTTTCAAGAAATTTCTCTACAGGATGCGCAGCGGGCATTGTACGAACGAGAGCGGACCCTAAATGAGATCCAATTGGGAATCAAACTGACTGTAGGGTGGAGGTAATACATGAAGAGCGTAGATTTAAACTGTGATATGGGAGAAAGCTTTGGCGCTTACCGGATTGGGAATGACGAAGCGATTCTTCGCTATGTCAGCTCGGCAAATGTCGCTTGTGGTTTCCATGCAGGAGACCCTGGAACGATGAGAAAAACAGTGCAAATGGCTTTGGAGGCAGGTGTGGCAATTGGTGCCCATCCCGGATTCGCTGATTTGGTCGGCTTCGGTCGCCGCAGCATGGAGATTTCCCCCGAAGAGGCGTATGATCTAGTCGTGTACCAAATCGGCGCCCTGCAAGGCTTTGTGCGGGCTGAAGGGGGCGTCATGCATCATGTGAAGCCACATGGTGCCTTGTACAATATGGCAGCCACAAGACCCGCTCTGGCCGAGTCTATCGCGTTGGCCATCTACAAAGTAAATCCGGAACTGGTGTTGTATGGCTTGGCGGGAAGCGAATTGACGCGTGCTGGCGAAAAAATCGGACTAGCTACAGCGCACGAAGTGTTTGCCGACCGCACGTATCAGCAAGATGGCACGCTGACACCGCGCAATCAGCCGAATGCGATGATTACGGACCAACAGCAATCCCTCCAGCAAGTCATTCGTATGGTGAGGGACGGGCTCGTCCTAACCCAGCAAGGCGTGGACATCCCGATTCAGGCCGATACCATTTGTATTCATGGCGACGGTGCCCACGCGTTGGAATTCGCGCAGAGTATTCGAGAGGCATTGTTAGTAGCCGGTATTCCGATAGTAGCACGAGTTGCCCGATAGACATCTATCGGGCTTTTTCTGTTTCTGCACCGGGGGTCTGGTATTGTGTGGTACTTCGCTTTTTCCCCCAGAGAAGGAAGAGCAGGAACAATAGGGGGATATAGCCAAAAATAAAAACGATGCTCACTTTCCCATAAAAATGGAGTGCCATGAGCAAAGGAGTCGTACCTTCGAGCAGATAGGAACCCATTGCCAAAGATGCTAGGAGAAGCAAAAGGGCGCGGAATTGACTGATGCCAAATATCTGCTTCATTCCGCGGGTAACCCCCCATAGATTGAGACAGATGTTTGGCAAAATCACGAACAGCCAGAGAGAGATCACAATGAACTCCAATCGCTGCAAAATCGGAATTTCGACGATTTTAAGCATGGTCAAGGTCGGCCAAATAATCTTATCCAGCTCACCATGGCTAAACATGAGGAATGTTACAATAGCGACGGCTACATACAGGAGCGTGCTAAAAAGGACGCCAGCGTGTGCCCATTTTTGCGAGTGAGCTGCTCGCTTGATAAACGGGTAGTAGAAGAACAGTAGTTCAAAGCCCATATAATTGATAACAGCGTCTTTGGCAGACGCGAACAAGGCGGTAAAGCTATGCGAAAACATCGGGAACAAGTTAATCGGGCGAGCGTACTCGAAAGGGAATAGAAACAAAGGAAGCATCAATATCGCCGGAATCACCACACCAAAAAAGCAGACGCCCGTAACCGTACGAAAACCACCAGCAACAATGTACAAAATGAGGAGCAAAATAATCAGCGTCGTACTCCATGTATGCATGAGAGGGAAAATAAACTGCTTCACAATACTGACATAAGAACGCAAGATGAGAAAAGCAGCCATCCAGACGTAGATTAATACGACAAAGCTCATTAATTTTCCTAGCCATTTTCCAAAGCAGAGCTCGTGAAGGGAGAACAAATCATGGCCCCCCGCATTCAACATGAAATAGAGCATCCAAATAATGAGATGGATGCTTGCCCCGGCAAGTAGAAGGGAGATCCAGGCATCGTATCCGGCATGGGCTACGATTGTCCGTTGAAACCCTAGTATTCCGACCCCCACGATATTGGCGTGCACGAGAAAAAATACAAAAAAAGGTGAAACCATCGCGCTTTCCCGAATGGAAGTACTCACCTGATCCCTCCTGGTTATTCATTACTCACCTGTTTGCTCCAGCTTGATCGAAGCAGTCACTGCGATTTTCATTTGTGGATAAATCTTTTTGAAGTGGGAGTAGTTCCATGAAACGCTTCGACTGCGAACCAAATCACCAAATCCAACCGGATCAACTTCAAGTTTCTGCAAATGCTTCACAAAGCTCGTCGCCTCTTTTTGCAGGTACGCGGAAAGTTCTTTTTCCATTTGATGGAGGACTTGTGGATTGGATAATTGCAGCCACTTTGAATAATCTTTGATTTGTCCATTTACCGTGAGCTTTACCATGATGCTGGGAACAGGCTCTGTCGTATTGACATCGAAGGCGGCATGGGAATGCAGATTTTTCAAAAGTCCGGATTCTTTTCGATTGTTGATCGTCACCTCAAATGGAATCTGACCACTCTTGGCTTTTTCGACCATGATTTTGAGTAAAAAGCTTTCTTTTGAATGGATGCGATGCACGAATTTGTCATCTCGGAAAAGCGCGAGACCATCCAGCTTCACTCTGTCATTATGCATCACGAAATAGGGAAGGTAAGGATCGCGACCCTCACCATAAAAATTAAACAAGAAAATATGCAAGTTGGTCTTGGGCAAATTCAACGTTTTGATATTCTGAGCGACGCTATCGGAGATGAAAAAAGGAATTTGCATATGGCGAATGCCTTTCAAAATCGTCATTGCCTTTGGTTCTGCAACAGCGAGTTGAAGGCGAAAACCAATAGCTGGATCGCGGCAAAGCGTATGCACCAGCGTTTCCACTCCGTTTTCTGCATATTTCCTCCCAACTATAACGGAGCGCAATTGCCCAAGCTCCACTTGAGAAGGCGTGATGGCATTAAAATCAGGGAGGATCGTAAATAAATTCGAGCTTTTCGTTTCCAATAGCTCTATCTGAGTCTTTTCCTTTCCGTATATGTGAGTAATGGCTGCCCCTTTTATTTTTTGGTCTTCGAGATCGAGACCCAGTGAATGAATCAATTGTACTTCGCTGACAATTCGAGTCGAAGAGCAGCCAGCCAAGATCACTATCAATAGCACCACTGTCCATTTCCTTTTTGCAAGCATGGTTTCCTCGATGGCTCCTTCTTCTATTCATCAATGTCTCTTTTTTGAGTCGCCTTGTCAGGATCGTACCTCCATTGTGAGATGACGCGCATAACAGCAGACCTTTTGGCTGTGTGGCTGTAGGAAGAGCGAATGAAGCTGTCCGCGAAGCTGCGTCTGCGAAAAGGGTAAAGTGGAGCCAGATAAGGTGTTCCCAACGATTTGAGTTGAAGCAGATGAGTCAGCATGAACATTAAACCGATGGCAATTCCAAGCCCGCCCCAAATTCCAGCCAAAACAATGAGCGGGAAGCGCAGAAAACGGATCGTGTTTGACATTTTATAGATGGGGGTGGTAAAAGAGGCAAGTGCCGATAGAGCTACGATGATTAGCAAAATATTACTGGTCAAGGCTGCTTCTACTGATGCTTGTCCAATGACGATTCCACCTACGATGCCAAGAGTTTGTCCGACCTTTGTCGGGAGCCTTGCACCTGCTTCTCGCAAGAATTCGATCGTCAGCTCCAAGAAAAGCACTTCCAAGACGGGAGGAAAAGGGACGTACTTCCTCGATAAAATGATCGGAGCCAGCATGTCTTGCGGGATCATTTCCAAGTGAAAGGTGAGAACCGCCGTATAGGCAGGAGTCATCAAGATCGAAAAAAGCACTCCGAAAATGCGAATCAACCGAAATAAGGATGATAAGATCCACGGTAAATAATAATCCTCGGGAGAAATGAAGAAATCAAAGATGGTTGTTGGACCTGTAATGACATACGGGGAAGCGTCGGAAATAATCACGATTTGCCCGAGAGTTAACGCATAAATGACCCGGTCAATCCTTTCCGTAGACAGGAACAATGGAAAAGGCGTATTCGAATTGTCACTCATGATCTGATCGAGCTGTGATGAATCAAAAATAATATCGAAGTCGATGGAGTGCAGTCTTTGCTCAACGGTTTCAATGTGCTGAGGATTGGTAATGCCAGACAAATAGACAATGGCGATACGCGTATGAGAGAGTGTTCCTAAGGTCAGCTCTCGAACGATTAATTTGGGAGTGCTGATTTGTTGACGGATGAGATGCAGGTTGATATCGATATTTTCAACAAAGCCAACCTTTGGTCCAACGACACTAAACTCGTTTTCCGTGTCGTTGTCCGTTCTCAATCCTTCAGTCGGATTGGACAGATTGATCAAGGCGAAAAACTGCCAATTGTCTTTTGCCTGTATAGCAGCGTAGCCCGTCATGATTTTGGAGACGACCAGCTGTATGTCGTCTGTATAAATAATATCCTCCACATGGACGAAGCGGGAAAAATGGCGCAGTTCCGTGAGCGATTCATTTGCTTCTATGCGTTCTTGATAGGGACGCAAGAGATTTTTTTGCAGCAGCTCTGTTTTTATCAACGTTTGATAGTACGAAATGACAAAAGGACTTTCCTCGTTCAGTAGGGCGTAATGTTTAAAATCATTCGAGTCTTGTGCGATGGAAAGAAACTCATTCCATTCCGTTATCATGTCGGTTTCGCTCCATAAGCTGTTGATCATTTGTGTTTTACTATGTCCGGTTCACAGTGGAATTATTATCTAGGAAATAGAATGATTTCCTAGAGGGAGGGGAACAATCAATCAAAGAACGAAGTGTGAAGAGAAATGGAAATTGAGGGGTTCATATGCTGGAAGTTAACTGTGATACATCATCGCTGAAGGCGGAATTGCTGCAAGAGCTGAGGGGAATATCCGTTACGTTGGATGAGAGCATACATGCGCTAAAAAATGAAAACGAATGTGTACTCGGGACGTTTGACCAAATACGGACGAAGTTTAGCCGACTCGAAACAGTAGCAGCCTCCTTTTATTTGCAATGCTATCTCTCACCCTATACGGAAAAATATCTGGATTTATCCAAGGCCGTGCAGCACTTGGCCAAAAGGCGCCAAGGAGCATTGATTGTCGTTGAACGTGAGGACCCGCTAGATCTGCTGCTGCAAGCAGGCATACCGATTGGGGCCACGATGAGTCATTCCTTGCTGGAGTCGATTTTTTATCCTGGCAGCCCTTTGCATGATGGGGCCGTCCTGATTCGGGAAAATCATATCGTTTCCGCGGCCAATGTCCTGCCATTATCTCAAGTTGTGGTAGGGGAAAAAAAGCTGGGAACCAGACATCGTGCTGCGTTGGGCTTGAGTGAAAAAAGCGATGCACTGATCGTCGTTGTTTCCGAGGAAACGGGGAAAGCGTCCTTTGCCATGCAGGGACACATGTATCCGATTATCTCTCCTTCATGAAAGCGCTCCGCGAAAAGCCGTTGAATCCGAGAAAAAAAGAGGCTGGATTTGTCATGGTGATGATGAAATCCAGCCTCTCGCTATGTCATTCTCAGGAGAATCAAGCCCAATTTCCGTTGCGGAAGAGTGGTTCACGCTTGCCGTCAGCTGTTTCTCCATCAATGTTCATTTCGGCGGAGCCGATCATGAAATCGACGTGAGTGAGGCTGATATTGATACCGCGGCTAGCCAGTTCTTCATTACTCATGTCAGCGCCACCTTCGATATTCACACTATACGCGTTCCCGATCGCCAAGTGGTTGGACGCATTTTCATCAAAGAGCGTGTTATAGAAAATGATATTTGATTGCGAGATAGGGGAAAGATGAGGAACCAGCGCCACCTCGCCCAAATAATGCGAGCCTTCATCTGTTTCAATTAATTGTTTCAGGGACTCTTCTCCCTTTTCAGCAGTTGCCGAGACAATTCTGCCTTTTTCAAACGTCAGCGTAAAGTTCTCGATCAAATTCCCATGATAGCTCAAGGGCTTGGTGCTGCGAACGGTTCCGTTGACGCCTTCTTTTAATGGCGCGGTGAATACTTCTTCTGTCGGCATATTGGCCATGAAGGAGGCACCGTCTTTATTTACGCTCCCGCCGCCAATCCAGATGTGATTTTTAGGCAGCTCAATCGTCAAATTGGTGCCGGGAGCTTCGTAATGAAGATAGCGGTATTGTTTGGCGTTGAGGTGATCCACCTTGCTGTTCAATGTCGCATGATGGTCATGCCAAGCTTGGACAGGGTCATCCATATCTGCGCGAGTGGCGCGGAAGATTGCCTCCCATAGGGCAGGCTCCTGTTCCTCTTGTGGCAAATGCGGGAAGACCATTGCCGCCCATGCAGGTGATGGAACTGCTAGCACGCACCAGCTCACTTTATCAGACATGGTATAGCTGCGGAACTTGTGGAGGGCTTGACCAGCCGTTTTGTTGGCAGTAGAAATGCGTTCAAGATTTACACCCTTCAGCAAATCGGGATTCGCTGCAGAGATGTAGAGAAACGCCGCGCCATTTTCCGCCATTTCCTCCAATCCTTGTACCTTCCATTGCGGGTATTCACGAAACGCTTCGTCAGGAGCCAAATCATATTTCATCCGTGTGAGTTCATCGTCGGTCCAATCAATATGTACATGCTTGGCACCCGCTTCGTACGCTTTTTTTGCTACTTTTCTTACAAAAGGAGCAGTAGATAGCGGAGCTGTTACTACTAACGTTTGCATAGGCTGCACGTTGACGCCGACTTTTACAGCGAGATCAGCGTAACGGTCAAACAAGGTTTCAAAAGACATCGTTCATTTCCTCCTTTTTAGAACAAAAGGCTTACTTGCATTCTATCTATTTTACCTTCCCCTCCGAAATCACCTGCTTATGATTTGAAAGAATTTCCTAGGAAAGCGCAGAAAAAGACAGACTACCGCCTAATTCGAGCAAGTTATCCACTTGTTTATTTTGGTTAATTGTAGGAAAATTCAAATGAAAAGGCAAATTTATTACATAAAAAATATTTTATTGGCAGAATTAAAGGAGGCAGTCAGAGTGAAGACAAGACAGACACGTGATCAAGTCGCTGTCGAGTATACGTGGAACCTGAACGATCTGTTTGAGAGCCAGGAAGCGTGGGAGCAAGAATTAGCAGAAATTATACAGCATCTGCCTGTTGTCACAGCATTCAAAGGTCAACTGCATAAGAGTGGAGAGACGTTGTTGGCATGTTTGGAGGCAAACGAAGCGATCAATGTTCGGGCGAATATCGCAGCGACATATGCCAGACTGCGGTCTTCTGAAGACGGGACGAATCCACAAAACCAAGCGAACTCTGCACGGGTAGGGGATGTCGTATCTCAGCTTAACGCTGCGCTTTCTTTTATCCCTTCCGAAATTTTGGCGTTGCCAGAAGGAAAAATCGAGAGCTTCTTGGAGGAAGAACCAGGACTCGAAATATTCCGCAAAAGCTTGAAAGATTTGCTGGAAACAAAGCCGTACCGACTGTCGGCTGAGACTGAGGAAGCGTTTGCGGCGATGGGCGAGGTTTTCGGTGCACCATACAACATTTACTTGCGTGGAAAGTTGTCGGACATGTCATTTGCACCCGTCCTTGATGGCGAGGGAAAAGAGCGTCCCGTATCTTTCGCGCTGTTTGAGACAGATTATGAGATGTCTTCCGATACGGTGCTCCGCCGTGCTTCGTACGAATCCTTTTCGAAGACGCTCGCTTCTTACCAAAACTCCTTCGCTGCGGTATACGCGTCAGAGGTGAAAAGACAAACCGTCATGTCTCGCCTGCGCGGTTATGAAACCGTAACGGACATGCTGCTTAAGCCGCAGCAAGTTACACTGGATATGTACCACAACATCCTGGATATCATCGGGAATGAACTCGCTCCGCACATGCGACGCTATGCGAAGCTGAAAGCAAAAGAGCTTGGCCTCGAAAAACTTGCCTTTTGTGATTTGAAGACGCCGCTTGACTCAGAATTCAGCCCGCCGATTACGATTGAAGAAGCTGGGAAAAAGATTCTGGCATCCTTGCAAGTAATGGGGCCAGAGTACACGGCGATTATGGAAAAAGCACTGAATGAACGCTGGATCGACTACGTAGACAACGTGGGCAAATCGACAGGTGCGTTCTGCTCAACGACATACAGCAAGCACTCTTACATTCTCATAACGTGGTCGGGAAATATGCGCAGTGCTTTCACGCTGGCTCATGAGTTGGGGCATTGCGGACATTTTATGCTGGCGACAAGAGAGCAAAGCTTTACGAACTCTCGTCCTTCGCTGTACTTTATCGAAGCGCCTTCTACACTCAATGAGCTCTTGCTCGCGCAGCATATCGTGGAGCAATCCGACGATCCTCGTCTGAAGCGTTGGGTCATTTTGCAATTGATGAATACGTATTACCACAACTTTGTCACGCATCTTCTCGAAGCGAGAATGCAACGAAAAGTGTACGAAGGAGCGCAAAAAGACGTACCTTTGACTGCCAAACAGCTCTCCGAATGGAAAGGGCAAGTGCTCGCAGACTTCTGGGGTGATGCAGTTGATCTGGACGATGCAGCGAGCCTTACATGGATGCGCCAACCGCACTATTACATGGGGCTGTATCCGTACACGTACGCAGCTGGTTTGACTGCTTCTACCGCAATGGCGGCGAGCATCAAGCAAGAGGGACAGCCTGCCGTTGACCGTTGGATCGAGGTGCTCAAAGCCGGGGGAACACTAACGCCGCTGGAACTGATGAAAAAAGCTGGCGTGGATATGTCAGATCCGCAACCAATCCGCGAGGCTGTCGCTTACGTCGGAAGTCTGGTTGACGAGCTGGAAAGACTGTTTTAACCTGAAATAAGAAGAAAAGGCTTGTGATCTTCGAGGAGTCACAAGCCTTTTGATTTGATCAAGCAAGAAGGAGTAGTCATCATGACCGAATTTACGCAGCGCGCACTAAAAATTATTGCCGGGATTCCAACGGGCCATGTCATGACGTACGGGCAAATTGCTGCGTTGGCCGGAAGTCCGAGAGCTGCCAGACAAATCGTTCGCATCCTTCATTCCTTGTCCAAAAAGCACAAGCTTCCTTGGCATCGGGTCATCAACGCCCAAGGAAAGATCGGATTGCAAGATTTGGATTCGTTCACGCTACAAAAAATGGCCTTGGAAAGCGAAGGGGTAGTCGTGTCAGCAGCAGGAGAAATAGCGTTGGAGCGTTATCAGTTTCACCCACAGGTAGTGGATGAGCCGGTATTCTAGTATCCGACCTCTACCGAAGCGATGACGATATAGGCAAGGTCGTTTTTGTCCTCTTTTTCAGCGATCACGACCCCACTGCTCGTCAGCATGCCGCCATCGACGATTTCGAAGGAAACTTCCCCGTAAGGCAGTGCTTTACGAACCGTTTCCAGGTCGAGCTCGTCCTTGTCAGCAGGAACGGCCAGTCTCACATTTACTTTCATGTTATGGATATCGTTTCCTGGCAGGACAGAGCGCAGTCCAGGCATCGAATTATGATGGATGGCATTTTGAACAGCACGGACTGCGGCTTTGGTGACGTTTTGTCCATGCATGTCGATGCCCATTCCTATTTCAATAAACATTACTTTTTCCATTGGCTTGTTCACTCCTATTTCATTCTACTTTTCTACCATCTTTATCTTACCACGAAAAGGAATGGTTTTTTCTCTTATCTGTATTGTGTTTATCGTCAAGACATGTCATCATAACATGTTAGCATCTATGCTTGACGATTCTTTTCATTATTGGAGGCAGGTCACAATTGGAACGTTATCCTTTTGCCTACGATCCGTCCCAGCCGTTCATCTCGCAGGTGAGTGATTGGGTAGCGGACGTTTTTTATGAAGTATTGCCTGAGGCTGGATTCGAGGTGCGTGATGAGCAAATCTACATGGCCTTTCAGCTTGAACGGGCTTTTATAGAAAAGCAAACGATTTTTGCAGAGGCGGGAGTAGGCACGGGAAAAACATTGGCTTACTTGCTGTACGCCATCTGCTATGCACGGTATACCAGAAAGCCCGCTATCATTGCCTGTGCGAATGAGTCTCTGATTGAGCAGCTCGTAAAACCGGAAGG
This sequence comes from Brevibacillus sp. AF8, assembly GCF_021270385.1. Taxonomy (NCBI): domain Bacteria; kingdom Bacillati; phylum Bacillota; class Bacilli; order Caryophanales; family Paenibacillaceae; genus Brevibacillus; species Brevibacillus sp. AF8. Next base: position 547,405 of record NZ_JAGQDN010000002.1, read on the forward strand.
CGATATTGCGAAACTGGCTCGCCATCTCAACCTGACGATTGACGCGAGACTCGGAAAATCTCCGGACCAATATGTCTGTTTGCGCAAGCTGGATGAGGCGAGATTCCAGCCTGAGACAGGCGAAGCTTTCCAGCATATTTATCAAGAGCTGCCTTCATTTGTTCATACACATGAAGCCTTGCAGTCCTTTTATCCGTATGGGGATCGCAGCACATATCCTGAACTGGATGATCAAGAATGGGCGCAGATGAACTGGGATACTTTTCAGGATTGCTTTGTGTGCGACAGACAGCACCGTTGTGGGCAGACCCTTTCCAGAAATCATTATCGACAGTCAGCAGATTTGATCATTTGCTCCCATGACTTTTATATGGAGCATGTGTGGACTTATGAGATCCGCAAGCGCGGAGGTCAGCTACCGTTGCTGCCGCCGCATAGCTCGGTCATTTTTGATGAAGGTCATCTGTTGGAGCCTGCTGCCCAAAAAGCATTGACGTACAAGCTGAATCACTCCGTCTTCGAAGAAACGATTACGCGTGTGTTGAAGGGAGAGATCAGGGAAGAGCTCGCCATTGCCATTGAGGAAGCCATTGCCCAGAGTGAGGAGATGTTCTCGCGATTGAACGAAGAGAGCAAGGCTGTGATGGGCTCCAACCGAAAAGAAATCCATTTTCATCAGGAACTCATTGCAACCATCCACCGCTTTACGAGTCTCGTCAGTTGGATTGAAGAAGAGCTGGCGCTAGAGGGCGGTTTGTATACGTTGGACGAGTTCCAGCTGCGAATTGTCGAGGAGCATTTGGAAATGATGCAGTTGGCACTAGGACTTTTCCAGGACCCGGATCACGTCATTTCCTGGATGAGTGAAGAGATTACGGGGCCAACCTTGGTCGTCATGCCAAAAAAGGTGCAGGAAGTACTGGAAGAGCGCGTCTTCTCACAAAAGATGCCAATTGTCTTTTCGTCGGCGACTCTATCTGTTGACGGATCGTTCAAGTATGTGGCGGACAGCTTGGGCATTGATCAATACCTGTCTTTCTCGGTGGCTTCTCCATATGAGTACGACAAACAAATGGAAGTATACGTACCGACACTTTCCGTGACCGATTCATTTGCGGAAAAAATGAGACAGGCTACCCAATTACTGCAAAAATCAGCAGGTAGTGCGCTGTTGTTATTTTCCTCCATGGAGGAATTACAGCAATTCAAGGCTGCCATCAAAAACGAGCCTGCCTGTACGGATCTGCGATTCTTGTTTGAAGGAGATGCGGAAATCAGCCATCTGATCTCTCAGTTCCAAAACGACGAGAAAAGCAGCCTCTGTGCGGTGAGCCTGTGGGAAGGGCTAGACGTTCCGGGGCCTTCGCTGTCCAATGTGATCATTTGGTCACTGCCATTCCCGCCGAATGATCCGGTGTTTACAGCAAAACGAAAAAGTGCAGCGAATCCTTTCGACGAGGTAGATTTGCCTTACATGCTGCTGAGACTGCGTCAAGGCATCGGGCGTTTGATCCGTTCAAGAGAAGATAGCGGTCTGGTATCGATCTTGAGTCCGCAATTGAGCCAAGATGACAAGCTGAGACAGCAAGTGCAGGATGTATTTCCGAGTGGGGTAGAGTGGAAAACGTCTTTGGACGGTGTATTGGCGTAAAGAAAAAGCAGGAAGCCATGAAGGCTCCTGCTTTTTCTGTGGCTATTCCGGCATGTTGCCGACAGTAGGGTCGACGACGAAATCTGGCTTGAAGCCTTCATATTTTACTTCGGATACCATTCCTTGCGCAGCATGGCCCAGATCGTGGCAGTGGAACATCCAATCTCCTGGATTGTCAGCTTCGAAGGCGACTACATATGATTCACCCGGCAAAATGTTCAGCGTATCTTTGACCAGAGGGGAGCCTGTGATAGGCTGTCCGTTTTTGCTTAATACTTGGAAGAAATGTCCGTGCAAATGCATCGGGTGGATATCTTTTGGGGACTTGTTCACCAGCGTGACTTTGACCAGATTTCCTTTTTTGACGTTGAGAGGAGGGACATTCGGGAACGTTTTACCATTGATGGTAAAGGCCATTTTTCCATTTGCCGTTTCCGTGTTTAGATCCATTTGATACGTAATGTCATACTTCTGCTCCAGCGTAAAGCTGCTTTTTGCTGCTTCGCCGTATTTGGTGATGTCTATCGTCGGCATGTCGCCAGTTTCTGATTTGGCCGTTTTTGTTTCCGAGCCTTCGTAGACGATGGGCACGACAAGGGACTTGGCGCCTGGATTTGTGCTGCGCTCCTCTAGTAACCATTTGCCCGGATTGTTTGCGACAAATTCGAGATCATATCGTTCTCCTGGTCCGATATTGAGGAGCTGGCCTCCTACGAGGGGCGGATTATTGATAGGTTGCCCGTCCGTTGCTACGATTTTAAATTCATGACCTTGCAGGTTCAGCTTGTGGTTCAAGTATCCGGCATTGATCAGGCGAATTCTGACCTTCTCACCTTCTTTAACAGGTAGCGGCTGGATTGCCGGGCCTGTTTTTCCGTTCACGGAAAAAATCGTATACATCAACGGCATCATCTCAGCGTCACTCATGGGCATCTCCATACCGGTCATGTTGTGACCACCAGAGGAAGAGCTATCGGAAGAAGGGGAACTCGTGCCGTGGCTCATGCCACTTCCGTGCATTTCCGCCATGCTATCGTCCTGCATCCATTCATCCAGAACGAGGGTAAAATCCTTATCAGCTGGCTCTGGCGTAGCCGGTTCCACCACAAGTGAACCGTACAAGCCTTTGTCTACCTGCTTGGCGCTGTTTTGATGCGAGTGGTACCAGTATGTCCCGGCAACGTCCACCTTGAATTTGTAGGTGAAGCTTTCGTTTGGTCTTACGGCATTTTGGGTCACGCCAGGGATTCCATCCATGTTATTCGGGACGGGTAAGCCATGCCAGTGAATGGTGACGGGCTCGGGCAATTCGTTTTTCAACGTCACGCTGATGGTTTCCCCTTGTTTGACACGAAGCTGTGGACCTGGAACGGTTCCATTGTACGTCCATGCGGTTTTCATGGTCTTGTCATCGAGGTGGAGCATGTTTTCTTTTGCCGTGAGGGTAAACGTATTGCCTGTAAGCACCTCCATAGACGAGTCACTGGATGAGGACATCTGTTGTGGTTGAGCTTGTGCGGATGTTTCGGGTGAAGAATTCATGTTGTGTCCATTATGATCCATCGTGGTATTGTCAGTGGCAGTCGAGCATGCGGATAACAGCAAAACGCCACCTAGAACCAGGGGATAAGCCCATCGGCGTATTTTCCGTTTGTTCATGTGTTCCTTTTCCTCCTTTGCGCTGTTGGAAAAAGCGTACCAAACGATTGTGTAGAAAACATGAAGGTAGGATGTATGACACTTCTGTTACGCATTTTGCAAAAATGGGAAAGTAAGCGTGAACAAATGCTATAATGGAGTATCGTACATACGAGTAATCAGTAGAATCGGACAGGGATGGTGTTCACGTTTGGGTAACGTAGATTTTGCGAGCTTGCCTTGGAACGTTTTTTGGGTTGGAGTCGCTTATTTTTTGGTCACAGGAGTCTTTTTCTGTCTTGGGTTTATGCGATTGCTTTCCGAACGGGTGAAAAGTGGCATTGTATGCATGGTGATTGCGGTTGTCAGCGGTGGTTTTTTCTTAAATTATTTGTTTACTCATCATATTTAAATTGGAAGAATCAAGCGAAAATCCTCGTCGGTGCTGGTAATCGATGGGGATTTTATTTTTGTCTTGTATTTCCTGTTTCAATTGGCGAAAATGGTAGTGATAGGGGAACAACCGTGGTTGATGTCGCTTTCCTTCGGGGGATGCCGATTCACAAGCAATGATTCCTCACGGATTGGAAGACGCTATACATACTCGTTTTTGGATTCTGCCTTACATCATGCTGAAACTTATTGGCTCAAAGGTTTATCAACAAATGACAATCAGGAATGTCAATACAACTCGCAAAATTTACGAACGGATGCAGGCTGTTGATCCGTAAAACTTTTGTGACAAGTAAACACGTTGCATTTTGCATCTGACAGTGGTGGTCTGCGATGATCTACAATTGTGAAGCTGATGGGGGAAAGTATACCAGCAGCTTCTTTTTTGTTCCGCGTTTTGACCGGGAAAAAAACATGGTCAGAATGTAAACAGTTTGTAACGAGTTATCCCCCGAAACCGTCATATAATCAGGTTACAAACAACTATTCAGCAAGAGACTCACGTAAGACAAGGACCGGGTAATTTCCTTGTGAGACGATCCACTATAAGGAAGGTGTGATGCATATATAAGGGAGTACGCCAACCAAAAACAACGAGATAGTGAGTAGTTCATCACATCCTGAATACGGGCAACGATGATGGGAGAATTCATTTTCCATAAAGATAATGAACGAGATCAACCCCCGTTTTCGCACGATTCTAAAAAACAGGGGTTTTTGCATTCATAGAGCACGCAATTCCCGATGTGTAATGACTGCCCCCAACAACAAAGGACAATAACAGAACGGAAGGTAAAAGGGGAGAATGCAAAATGTTTTGCATGGCGAGCACGAAGAATCACCATAAAAATATGAAAAGGACGATGGGTACGAAAAGAATCAATAATCAGAACGAATTAATCACTCGCCAACATGCAACGACAGGAGGCCACCAGCATGCCTGAACCGATCAAAGGCTCCAGCAGTCGATACATGGCTGGGATCGACGGGCTTCGTGCGCTGGCGGTACTCGCAGTCATTATTTATCACTTGAATTACGACTGGGCACCCGGGGGATTGCTGGGTGTCGGGATTTTCTTCGTTTTATCGGGATATTTGATTACAGACCTATTAATTGCAGAATGGAATCGTAATGGCAGACTCGACATGAAAGACTTTTGGTTGCGCCGTGCCAGAAGATTGCTGCCAGCGCTTTTCCTCATGCTGTTTGTGGTGATGGCAGGCGTAGCCATCTTTTCGCCAGACCAGTTGAAAACCATCCGCGGAGATGTAGGGGCAGCTGTTCTGTACGTAAGTAACTGGTGGCTGGTCTTTCATGACGTATCTTATTTTGAAAAATTCGGTCCGCCTTCACCATTAGGCCATCTGTGGTCATTGGCAGTAGAAGAACAGTTTTATGTCATTTGGCCGCTGGTACTCGCTCTGGGACTCCGCTTCCTGAAGCGCAGGGGGCCAATCATGATTATTACTTTGGTGCTGGCTGCAATATCCGCCATTTCCATGGCCGTTTTGTATGAGCCAGGTCTTGATCCGAGTCGTGTATATTACGGAACGGACACACGGGTATTCGGGTTATTGATCGGTGCCGCACTCGCCATGATGTGGCCGAGTCGCTTGCTAACGACGAACATTTCACAAAAAGCGCGAATTACGCTCGATCTAAGCGGTCTTATGAGCTTAGGGATTCTTTTGTACAGCATTTGGAACACGAATCAATATGATGATTATTTGTACGAGGGCGGGCTCGTCCTTCTGTCTGTCGTCAGTGCCGTGCTGGTCGCCGTACTCGCACATCCGGCAAGCAGCTTGGCGAAATGGATGGGCTGCAAGCCATTGCGTTGGATCGGCGTTCGATCTTACGGGATTTATTTGTGGCATTACCCTGTGATCGTTTGGACGAATCCGTTCCTAGCGGACAGAGAGTGGATGGCGGTACCTGGAGCGGTTTTGCAGCTCCTCGCAAGCATTTTGCTGGCATCGGTGTCATTTAAATATCTCGAGGAGCCTATTCGTTACGGTGCATTAGGCAGAATCTGGCAGCGCTCCAATAAGGCGGGTCAGAAAACCAAACGTTTAAACCGTGTATTGGCAACCGGTTGCGCGATTGCTCTTTGTGTCACGTATTATGGGATTGCTTCACTCACGTCAGATGCGACCGCTGGAAATGTGACACAGCCAACTCAAACTGTCACCGAGACAAAGGTCCCCGACAAGCCTCATGGTCCTGAGGTGCCAATCGTAGAGAAGAAGCCGGAAACGGTTCAAAAACCGGCAACTCCCCCGACAAAACCGAAAAACGAACAGAAGCTAAATAACAACGGACAAAAGCAGAAGCCTGTGGAGAAGCAGAAAGATTCGAATGCTTCCAAACAGCCTGACCAAAAACAGGAACCGATCAAAGCGATAGGCTCTGGTAAAGGGATCACTGTGATTGGTGACTCTGTCATGCTCGATGTGGCTCCTTACCTGGAGAAACTACTGCCAGGGCTCGTCGTGGATGCCAAAATCGGAAGGCAAATGGCGCAAGCTCCTGACGTAATTGCGCAGCTCAAGGCAAAAGGCCAATTGGGAAATCGCGTCGTGATTGAATTAGGCTCGAACGGCGCATTTAGTAAAGGGCAGCTCGACAAGCTGCTGCAATCACTGGATGGCGTAGAGCAGATCATTCTCGTCAATGCTCGCGTACCTAAACCATGGGAAAGCGTCGTGAATAAGATGCTGGCGGAAACGGCTGCAGCCCAACCACATGTCGTTCTTGTGGATTGGTATACGGCAAGTGAAGGGCAAAGCTCTTACTTTTACAAAGACGGTGTTCACCCGAATAAGGAAGGCTCACAAAAATACGCGGCACTCGTGGCGAGTGCAATCGCACCGACGGAGCCGGAGAAGAAGCCGGAAGTGAAAGAGGAAGAGAAAGCGAAAGAGTCGGCAGTCGAAGAGGCCGGGCAGATGGAAGGGGCTCTGGAAGCAACTGAGGAGACCCCTATGGAAGAAATGGTACAATAAAGCAAGGGAAGACCAGTGAACTAACTCGTTCGCTGGTCTTTTGTATGTGACAGTGCCTACAACCAAACATAATTTCCTTCAAACAATAGCAGATCAGCTCATGGACTTTTTTCGCACTCTCCTGTACGATAGCTAACGGAAGAATAATGCATCGGGTGAAAGAAGGAACAATCATGATTCGGTCGTACTTGCTGTTGCTTTTTTGTGTAACGCTGTGGGGAAGTAATTTTGTTTTCGGAAGCATGCTGGTCAAAGAGTTTCCTCCGCTGTTTTTGGCAGATGTACGCTTGCTTTTCACATCTATGTTTCTGATCATTTACGCGTGGCTGACCAAAAAATTCGTAAAAATCACCGCTCGTGAGCTAGGACTTCTTGCATTGCTTGGCTTGATCGGGACGCTGGCAAATCAAACGGCGTATTTCAACGGGCTATTGACGACAGACGCGACAACAGCAGCGTTGATTCTTTCCTTGTCGCCGATCGTCACTGCAGTGCTTGCCTCTTTGTTTTTGAAGGAGCAGTTTACCCTGCGCATGAAGGTTGGCTCCGGCTTAGCTCTCCTGGGAACATTCTTTGTAGTCGGTGTTGGAGCAGGATTATCCATTTCCAAGGGAGTCTTACTCATTGTGATTGCCATGGTCACATTCTCTTCTTCCATGATCATCATTCGCAAACTGACACAAACCATCCAGCCGTTTATTGCCACCGTGTACTCGACGACGGTTGGGACTTTGTTTTTGACTCCTGCGGCGCTGTTGACGATCGAGCCAGGGGCGCAGATCAGCCACGAAGCATGGGCATGGGCGATGCTCATTTTGACTGCGATCCTCATGCAAGGAATATGTGGAATCGTCTGGAATCAGCAATTAAAAGTGGTAGGGACGGGCAAAGCAGCTATTTTTCTTAACTTGCAGCCTTTTGTAGCGATGCTGGTCGGGTTTTTACTGCTTGGTTCGCAGGTGACGTCGATTCAAGTGGGGGGCTCCTTGTTGATCGTCGTGGGTGTGATTGTTGCCAGTGTTCAAAAGAAACAATCTGTTCAGCCATCGAAATCGGTATAGGGCTTACTTGCTCATAAGAAAAGGACCTGATGGGAAGGTCCTTTTTTTGCATGGAAGGAAAACGAATGGACGCTATACGAATTTGTACATCAGGACATCATCTGCGTATTCATTCTCAGCCAGCTTGAATTCTTTTACTTTTCGTCCTTCTTCCACAAAGCCAAGGCTTTTGTATAAAGCAATCGCTCTCAGATTGTTGGAGAACACCCCTAAGCTCACTTTTTCAATGAGCGGATGCTGCTTTGCCCAAGCTAACAACTCCATCAATAAAACCTTGCCGATGCCCTTATTTCTGTGAGCTTTCTGGATCATCATCGTGATCGAACCTGTATGAGACAAACGCTTGCGAGCCGGAGATACGAGCACGATCATGCCAGCCAATTCACCGTTTATTTCCGCTACCAACATGGTTTCCCTGTCATTGTCAATAATGTTTTGGATCCACTCAAGCTGCTGTTCCATGGTTTTGTTGAACTCTTCGGAAACAGAAATAAAAAATTCCCCTTCACCAACCACATCACGCTGCAAAGATAAAATGGCCGCTGCATCCTCGATATGAGCGAAGCGAATGGTCACTTTGTCGTCTGTATGTCTAGTCAATGATTTCACCCCGTTCGCAGGCTTACGCTTTGTTTAACCAATACAACTTACATTTTGAAAGCTTTCCGTAATTGCGCCGACATCTCATCCAATGATTCTTGCGCTTGCTTGATCGTAGTATGGAATCCGATAAAGGAATGGATCAAGCCTTGTTCATTCCGATAGACGACCTCGACACCGCTATCGCGTAGCTTGTCTGCATACGATTTTCCGCCATCTCGCAAAGGATCGTATTCGGCTGTAATCACCATGGCGGGGGGCAGACCAGTGAGATCGGCTCCGTTGATCGGATCAAGATATGGATTTTGGAGATCGGCAGGCGGCAGATAATGAGAGAGGAACCAATTCAGCAATTCCACATCCATCAAATAGCCACTCGCATTTTCCTGCATGGATGGATAGGGAGCAGTGTCCACTATTCCTACGGCTGGATAGATTAATAATTGAAATACGATAGGAGGGCCCTGCCGTTCTTTAGCCATGAGACTCACGACTGTGGCAAAATTACCTCCGGCGCTATCTCCCCCTACCGCTATCCGCGACGGATCAATGCCAAACTGATCGGCATGGTCTGAAATAAATAGGAGAGAATCATAGGCATCTTCCAACCCTGCCGGAAAAGGATGTTCAGGAGCGAGCCGATAATCGATAGAAATGACGACGCATTTTGCGTTATTTGCGAAGTTGCGACATACCGAGTCTACCGTTTCGAGATTGCCGATCACAAATCCGCCTCCATGATAGTACACGAGGGCAGGAAAGGGGGCGTGACCTTCTGGTGTGTATATGCGGATCGGAATGGAACGACCTTCCAAGGGAAGCGATAGATTCTCTACCTTTTTTACCTGTTCACGTTCCACGCTTGAATCTCGATTTTGATCAGTCGCCATTCGCATAATCTGTGGGGTCAATTGGTTAAAATCGACATCATGACGTGAGCGGTTGAAGACGTCTAAAATTTGTTGAATCTGTGGATGAACGGGCATATGACAACCTCCTTTTTGGTCGTTGGATATTTTCCGCCTTTCTCATGGAGAAACAATTAAATGGTTTGTGGGGAGGGGAGTATCCGATAAATTTTCCGTGGGCGCCCCCGGTTCGTTGGCGTCTCTTCCCCAATGAGCTCGATAATGTTGTGCTCTGCCAAGTCACTCAAGATTCTTCGCGCATTGCGAGGGGTCATCCCCATCCATTCCGCGATCATCGAAGCGCTGATATATTTTTGCCCAAGCGCTTTTTGGACGGAAATGATTTTGTTAAACGTCGTAATACTAACACCGGCTTTTTTCAGATTTTCGCTGATTTCTTTGTCCTGTGTCCAATATTCGTAGCTGATGCTGTTCGGCTGACGCAGCGGTCCTTCAATCGAACCGTCATGGTCAACGAGGATCACGGCATCCTTATGGTTTTTGGCCTGACCGAGTGCAAGCTGAGCATTGCGCTCTGCAGACAGTGCTGTGACACCAAAGCCGATTCCCATATTTGCGTGCGAATGGGTGAGCAGCTTGATTTTTTCCAAAAGGAGCGTGGGGTGAAAATCCGGATTGTCTTCATACGATCCGCGGGTGGAAAAAATAATGAACTTGGAATTGCCGACCGCGACGAAGCTACCGGAAATCGACTCTGTGTAATCGAGGACGAGCTCTTGGAGCTTCAAGTCGAGGCGGCGCAGCTCGTACGCGTTGGCAGGTTCATTTACGAGCTTTTCCATGTCGGATACCTCAATCAATTGAACAGCAATTTGGGAGCGCTTGAAGTGGAGCGTTTCTCCCTCTTGCAGAATTCGCTTGAAAATCTCTCGGAATATGAAGCGTGTGAAGCCCATTCGATACACTCTGATTCCTAGTCGCTTTAATTCTTCGGTGACAAAAAGCGTTCCCGTGACACAAGCGTCTACCTTGCCTTCCTGGATAAGGCGGGTGTGATAGGCTACCAATTCAGATCTCTTTCTGAATTCTTTATATGGCTTTAGGTATGGATTCTCACAGTGCAGGCCCAATTCCTCTAAAGTCTCACGAAAATGAGCTTCCGAAATGGTATCAAAGCTCACACGATCCAAAGACAAACCATCGCGGTAGACCAATTCGAGCAATACTTTGGTCAGGACACTTGAATTGACTTGGGGATAAAAGGCTTTTTTCTTGCCAATATGCGCTTTTGCCATCGAGTAGGGAGCGACTCCAGAGAAGAACCAGATGTCTGTTTCCATATCATTTTCGGCTACATAGGCTGGTACTTGTTCCACTCCTTGATAAATAAAGGAGGTGAGCAGGATCTGATCGGAAAACTCACGTCCGACAGCTACCATTGCATCTACTGAATCTTTTGGACCGACTATGCCAACTTTTATCATCAAAATGTCCTCCAAAAAAGTTAAACTACGGGATAAACAATTCGTCAGGAAGGAGATCCATCCTTTTTTCGGCATTCTAGTATGCCAGTCTTTCTTATATAGATTAAATATAACCCATCAGATGGGCATGCGAGATGTAGCGAACACGAAATTTTAAATAGGGATGTTTTAGGGAAAATTTCCGTATTAATTGTTTTATATTTGACAACTTTCAGCAAATTCCTTTATAAATCGATGTAAAAAATAAAAAAATCAGAATTGACATTAAATAATCACGGCACTATATTGTTGAATTAAGGAATGTTTTAGGTCAATTTCCGTTAAAGGTTTTTCAAAAGGAGGGTGCGTTTAATTTTCTTAATCTTTTTGCAAGTCTGGACTAGGGGGCTCTTATAAGATGTCACGTTATTTACTTAAAAGAATTCTGATGATGGTACTCACCTTGTGGATTATTGTAACGTTGACCTTTAGCCTGATGCATATGATCCCTGGTGATCCATTCGCGTCGGAGTCAGATCAGTTGCCCGAGCAAATTTTGATGAATCTGCGTGCCAAATACAATTTGGATGAACCGCTGCCGATGCAGTATTTGCTTTATCTAAAAAGTTTGGTCATGCTCGATTTAGGACCTTCTATTAAGTCGGAGACACGCGGTGTCAATGATATGATCAAAGATGGCTTCGGAGCATCTGCAATGATCGGTTTGCAGGCGATAGCGGTTGCCCTTTTTTTCGGACTTTTATTCGGAACAATTGCGGCATTAAACCGAAATACCTGGATTGATTATGCGGCAATGGTCATGGCGGTATTAGGAATTGCTGTACCCAGCTTTATCATGGCGCCATTGCTCATTAATTACTTGGCAATCAAATGGCCGTTATTCCCAGTAGCGACGCTTACCAGTTGGAAACATTCGGTTCTGCCTTCACTCGCACTTGCTTTTGGTCCTTTAGCGATCATTACACGCTATATGCGGACGAGCATGATCGACGTGATGAACCAGAATTACATACGGACCGCTGAGGCAAAAGGAATTCCGACTTTTCTGATAGTGGTCAAGCATGGAATCCGCAACGCGATTTTGCCGATCGTCACGTTTATGGGACCGCTCATCGCGGGGCTGTTAACCGGAACGTTCGTCGTCGAAAAGATCTTTGCAGTACCAGGGATCGGCAAATACTTCGTCGATGGCATTTTCAATCGAGATTATCCCGTTATTCTGGGAACAACAGTATTCTACAGTGCCATCTTGGTGCTCATTATCTTCTTGATTGATCTGGCCTATATGTTCATCGATCCACGAATCAAACTATCGAGCAGGGGGAGGTAGCCAATGGCGGTAGATCAATCAGTAAATGAGTTGTTTCGACCTAGAGCTCAAAAAGCAGATGGACAGATCGCCCAGATGCGACCGAGCCTGACTCATTTTCAACAAGTAACGAGAAAGCTCGTCAGAAACAAGCTGGCCATGGTGGGTTTGACTCTGATTGTTTTATTGATTGCCATGGCGATTATTGGACCACATCTCGTTCCGTACAGTTATTCCGACCAGAGCCTTTTAAATGCAAATCAGGAAATTTCGAGCGAGCATTGGTTCGGAACAGATGAGCTGGGGCGCGACATGTTTTCACGTACATGGTACGGAGCGCAGATTTCACTGATTATCGGAATATCGGCAGCATTAATTGACTTGATCATCGGAGTGACGGTCGGCGGTATTGCCGGATACATGGCTGGTCGAGGCAAAAAGGGAGACCGGATCGATACCATCATCATGCGGTTGATCGAGGTCTTGTACGGATTGCCATACCTGCTCGTGGTGATCATGCTGATGGTTGTCATGGAGCCTGGCATTGTTACCATCATCATCGCATTGTCCGCAACCGGTTGGGTAGGAATGGCTCGTCTCGTTCGGGGACAAATCCTGCAATTGAAAAACCAGGAGTTCATCATGGCTGCGCAAGTGCTGGGTGCCAAATTCCCGCGCATTCTGTTACGCCACCTGATTCCGAATACCATCGGAGTCATCATCGTGAACTTGACGTTTACCATTCCGTCGGCGATATTTGCAGAATCTTTCCTCAGCTTTTTAGGACTGGGTGTGCAGGCGCCAATCGCAAGCTGGGGGACGATGACTAACGATGCACTCGGCGTCATTTTGACAGGGGATTGGTGGAGACTTTTCTTCCCGGCCTTGATGATTTCATTGACGATGTTTGCCTTCAACGTTTTCGGTGATGGCTTGCAGGATGCATTGGACCCAAGAATTCGCGAGTAACCTCGCCACGAAGATAGGAGGATCAGACATGGCGGATCATTTGCTGCAAGTAGAAAACCTCCGCGTACATTTCAAAACGTACGGTGGAGAGGTACAGGCTGTACGGGGAGTTACCTTTCATGTTGATCGTGGCGAGACGCTTGCGGTAGTAGGGGAGAGCGGTTGTGGAAAGAGTGTAACCGCCCAAGCGATCATGGGCTTGATCCCGAACCCGCCGGGAAGAATCGTGGATGGTCAGATTCGTTTTGACGGAAAAGTCATCACGGGGATGAGTAAGAAGGAATTGCTATCGGTTCGTGGAGCTGAGATCGGGATGGTCTTTCAGGACCCGATGACGGCACTGAATCCGACGATGAAGGTCGGCGCCCAAATCGTCGAGGGATTTGTTCGTACCCAGCAGGTCAGCAAAGAAGAGGCGCGTAAAAAAGCGATGGAGATGCTTCGGTTGGTCGGTATCCCCGATCCGGAAAAACGAGTGGATCAATACCCGCATGAGTTTTCCGGGGGAATGCGGCAACGTGTCGTCATCGCCATTGCTCTCGCCAATGATCCAAAGCTCGTCATTGCAGATGAACCGACGACAGCATTGGATGTAACGATTCAAGCACAAATCCTGGACTTGCTCCGGGAATTGCAGGAAAAGCAGCAGCTCTCCATCGTGATGATTACACATGACCTGGGTGTCGTTGCCGAAATCGCGCATCGGGCCGTGGTTATGTACGCAGGAATTGTGGTGGAAACGGGCAAGGTAGAGGATATTTTCGCAAATCCGAAGCATCCGTACACATGGGGCTTAATGCGCTCTCTGCCGCGGATCGATGGTGTGGAAAAGGAACGCCTGGTACCGATTGAGGGAACGCCGCCAGATTTATTCCACCCGCCAAAAGGTTGTCCGTTCGCTCCGCGTTGTCAGTTTGCGATGGAAATATGCGAGCAGCAAATGCCGGATGCTTCCACATTCACCGAGGGTCACGAAGCTGCATGCTGGCTACATGATCCACGCGCACCGAAGCTGGAAGAACTGGTGGCAGCAGGGAGGCAGACGTAGATGAGCCAAGCGTTGGTTGAAGTCAAAAATCTAAAAAAGCATTTTGAGATCGGCAATGGGATTACGCTAAAAGCAGTCGACGGCGTGACCTTCACCATTCATCGCGGCGAGACGCTCGGACTTGTTGGAGAGAGCGGCTGCGGGAAGTCGACGTTGGGCAGAACGATGATTCGCCTCTATGAAAATACAGATGGAGAAGTTTTGTTCAAAGGCAAAAATGCACATCGCTTAAAAGGAAAAGAGGCAGAGCAATTCCACCGCGACGTCCAAATGATTTTTCAAGACCCGCAAGCAAGTCTGAATCCGCGCATGACCGTCATGGACATTATTGCGGAGGGCCTGGATATTCACGGCTTGTCCCGTGGTGCAAGAGCGGATCGCGTCAAAGAATTGCTTGAGCTAGTTGGTCTTTCTAAGGAACATGCGAACCGATTTCCCCATGAATTCAGCGGAGGCCAAAGACAGCGGATCGGGATTGCCCGGGCACTTGCGGTCGAGCCGGAATTTATCATCGCGGATGAACCGATTTCGGCGCTTGATGTGTCGATTCAAGCGCAGGTCGTGAATCTATTGGAAGACTTGCAGCAGGACAGGGGACTGACTTACTTGTTTATCGCCCACGATCTGTCCATGGTGAAACATATTTCCACTCGAATCGGTGTGATGTACCTCGGCAAAATGGTAGAAATGGCAAACAGCTTCGAGTTGTACGCAAAGCCACTTCATCCATATACACAAGCGTTGCTGTCCTCGATTCCGATTCCTGATCCGACAATCAAGCGGGAGCGCATCATTTTGCAGGGCGATTTGCCGAGTCCTGCCAATGCTCCGAGCGGTTGTGTTTTCCGAACAAGATGCCCTAAGGCCATGGAGCAATGCGCGGCACAGGTTCCTGAATGGCAGGAAGCCGCACCGAACCATTGGGTTGCTTGTCATCTCTATCAGTAGTTCGATTTTCTATCTTAATATATAGGGGGAAACAACGTGAAGAAATTAGCTGCCTTTGCCCTGTCGCTCTCGCTCGTCATCCCGGCTTTAGCTGGTTGCGGCGGTAGTGGCGAGTCAGCATCGACTGGAGGTACCACTACCCCAGGCGCTGCTGCCAAACAAGAAGTCGTGTTCAATGCCAAGTCTGAGCCGCCAGACTTGAACCCGCTCACCTCGACGGATACCACGTCCTTCTGGATCATGGATCACTTGGGGGAAGGCTTGTACACCAAGGATAAGGACGGCAATCCGATCCTGGGACAAGCCAAGGAAGTGAAGCTGTCCGATGACAAGCTGAAGTACACGTTCATTTTGCGCGATGATGTGAAATGGACAAACGGCGAGCCAGTGACAGCCGAGGATTTTGCTTTCACGTATATGAAGCATCTTGATCCAGCCACTGCTTCGACTACGGCTTACCTGCTCTATTACATTAAAGGAGCAGAAGCATACAACAAGGGCACAGGAAAAGCCGAGGATGTAGGTATCAAGGCCGTGGATGCAAAAACGCTCGAAATCGAGCTGGTCGCACCTACATCGTACTTTGACAAAATGCTGGCTACCCGTTACTGGCACCCAATTAACAAGAAGCAGGCAGAAGCCAATCCAAAATGGGCAGCAAATGCGGATACCTACATCTCCAACGGTGCTTACAAGCTCGTATCCTGGAAACATGACTCCGAGCTCGTTATTGAAAAGAACGAGCATTATTGGAACAAAGCGGACGTAAAAATGGAAAAGATCACCTGGAAAATGGTGAATGACGCCACGACTGCTTATCAGATGTACAAGAGCGGTGAGCTCGACTTCAACAAAGAGATGCCATCTGACATCCTCGCGCAAGAAAAATCGAGCCCAGACTTTAAATCCGTTCCTTACTATGGTACGTACATGTACATGTTTAACGTAACGAAAGAACCATTTACGAATAAAAAAGTTCGCAAAGCATTCGCCATGTCACTCGACCGTAAAGCACTGTCCGAAATGGTGAGCCAAGGTGGGGAGACACCAGCTTACTCCATGGTTCCGCGTGGAGCGATGCAACCAAACGGAAAAGACTTCCGTGAAGAGGGTGGAGACTACTTCAAAGAAGATTACGAAGCAGCGAAGAAGTTGCTGGCGGAAGGTATGCAAGAAGAAGGCTGGTCCACATTTCCAGAAGTAACACTCATGTACAACACCGATGAAAGCCACAAGAAAATAGCACAAGCGATCCAAGAAATGCTCAAGAAAAACTTGGGCGTAGAAGTGAAAATGACAAACCAAGAGTGGAAAGTGTATCTGGACACAACGAAACAAAAGAACTATCAAATGGGCCGTATGGGCTGGGTAGGTCAAATCAACGACCCTGCGTTTAACCTGGACTACTATTTGGGTGAAAGCCCGAACAACCGTACTGGTTGGGTGAACAAAGAGTATGATCAGTTGAATATGGCGGCAAAAGTTGAGCAAGACCCGAACAAGCGTATGGAACTGCTTCATCAGGCAGAAGCCGTTTTGATGGATGAAATGCCGTTTATTCCAGTCTACCACTATCAGCAAAACTATTTGGTGAAACCGAATCTGGAAGGTCTCACTTTCCCAGTCAACGCGTTCCCAAGCGCTCGCTGGGCAACGAAAAAATAGAAAAAAAGAGGAGCTTCTCCTCTTTTTTCTCTTTACATACTCCAACGTGCATCTAGCCAAAGAGGAAAGGATGATTTCTCGTGATTTTGGACTATCTGCAAGTGAAATCCGCGTATCAATTGAAGGTGGTACCGCAGCGTAGAGAGATTACCTTTTTAACGAAGTTGACAGGTATTGCGCAGTTGTGGCGCTGGAATGAAGCGTCCAATTGCTCGGAGCAAGTGACCTTCTTGCCTGATCGTGTGGTAGAGGTTGACCATTCCCCATGCGGAACGAAAACGATCGTCGGTATGGACAACAAGGGAGACGAGCGGCAGCAGTTCTTTTTGCTGACCGACAATGGTGCAGTTGTAAAGCCGCTTACGGACGCTCCCGATTACTTTCACTATTTGGGAGGCTGGTCACCGTGTGGGCAAAAAATCGCGTGGTCCAGCAATCGTCGCAATCCGCGCAGCTTTGATATTTTTATACAGGATGTCGAGAGTGGTGCGTATGAGGAAGTCTTTCGCTATGATGGGCGCACAGATCCAATCGGCTGGCTGCCAGACGGGACAGGACTCATTTTCAGCGTGCAGGAGACCAACATTGACAATTGCCTGTATTTGTTGAATCTGCAAACGAAGGAAGCACAAAAGCTCTCTATCTGCAGTAAACATGCGCGCTACCATTCCTTGGTACTGTCTAATGAAGGCAAAACGGGATATCTCGTAACCAACCGTGATGAAAACACGAAAGCATTGTGCCGCTTCTCCCTGCATTCAGGAGAGCTGGACAAACTGGTGCACGACCCGAAATGGGACATTGAGGAGGCCCAATTATCTCCCGACGAGACACTTCTTGCCTTCACGATCAATGAAGGAGGCTACTCCGTTCTTGCTCTCTATTCCTTGACAGAGCAAAGCTGGGAGCGGGTAGAGGAAGCACCACGAGGAGTGATCTCTTCCTTGGCGTGGGTGAGTGATGATCAGCTCGCCTATACACTGAAAAGCCCTACACTTCCGGGCGACATCTGGACGTACACCATTTCGGAGAAAACCAGCAGACGTGTGACGAACATTGGTCAATCTGATGCTCTGGAAGATAAACTCATCGAGCCGGAATTGTGCACCTTTTACTCATTCGATGGCTTGGAAGTGCCGTATTTCCTCTATGCCAAAGATACATCTGAACATGCAGAGAAAAAACCAGTCGTCGTCTATGTCCATGGCGGGCCAGAGAGCCAAATTCGCCCGGAGTATCATCCCGTTTTTCAATTTTTGGCGAACGAAGGCTTTACGGTGGTAGCACCGAATGTTCGCGGTAGCATGGGCTATGGTCGGGAATATGTTCAGCTCGATGATCGTCGCAAGCGAATGGATTCTGTAGCAGATTTGGCTTGGCTGGTCAAAGATTTAGGCAACCGCCCAAGCGTAGACCCGAATGCGATCGGAATCATGGGTCGCAGTTACGGAGGCTTCATGACACTGGCTGCGCTTACGCATTACCCTGACCTGTGGGCTGCGGGTGTTGATATTGTGGGAATTTCCCACTTCAAAACCTTTTTGGAGAACACCGGGGAATGGAGAAGGAGATTGCGTGAGGTGGAGTACGGGTTCCTCGGCGAAGACGATGACTTTTTTGAAGAAATTGCTCCGTTGAATCACTCCCATAAGATCACGGCTCCGCTTCTCGTATTCCATGGACGCAATGATACGCGCGTTCCTGTCAGCGAAGCGGAACAGCTCGTAGCAGACATGAGAGGCAGGGGACAAGAAGTCGATTTGCACATTTTTGAGGATGAAGGCCACTTTACCGAAAAGCTGGACAATCACATCACGTTGAATCAAAAGATTTCCCAGTTCTTTTTGGAGCAACTTGCATCCACCCATAAAATCGAGGAGTGATTAGGATGACGCAAGCAAAAAGAGGTATAACGGCTGAAGATTTGTATCAAATGCGGTACGCGAGCGATCCACAGCTATCACCAGACGGAAAAACGCTTGCCTATGTGGAAAATCAAATCGATGAGTCCCACTCATACCAAAATCACTTGTTCTTACGCAAATTGGATGCGAATGAACCACAGCCTCTGACGTCTGGCTCCCGCGACACCTTTCCGCGCTGGTCGCCGGATGGTTCAAAGATTAGCTTTGTCTCGAATCGATCTGGAAAACCACAGATTTGGCTGATCGATGCAACCGGAGGAGAAGCAAGGCAGCTCACACATTGCAAAAACGGCGTCAGCAATCCGACTTGGTCACCTGACGGCGAATACATTGTCTTTTCGTCTCTCTTGGATGAGGGTGAAACATTCACAGACCTCGAGGGAACAGAGGAAAAAGGAAGGGCCAAAGCCATTCATGTCGGAAGATTGAAGTACAAATCCGATGATCTCGGGTTCATTTACGAGAAAAACAAGCAACTGGCCATTGTTCATGTCGAAACAGGCGAGGTTACACCACTCAGCGATGGCCCATACAATCATACGATTGGCTCCTGGTCGCCGGACGGAAAATGGCTTGCCATTACGGCAAACCGAGCAGAAGACCCTGATTTTCAGCATAGTGTTGACGTTTTTCTCATCCCTTTTGAAGGGGGAGAATGGAAAAAGCTGACCAACAGCAAAGGTATTTTTGCCTATCCAACCTGGTCACACGACGGTAAGAAGTTAGCGTATATCGGAAGTGAATTGGACACGCATTTGTACGCAGCACAGAAGCGCATCTGGGTATATGATTTTGAAAAGGGCGATTATACTTGCCTCACAGCGGATTGGGATGTACAGGTTGGCGATTCTACCATCGGAGACATGCGCTCGCCTGGTCACCCAAATCCAGGCGCTGTATGGACAGCGGACGGAAACGGTATGTATTTTATCGCAAGCGAACGAGGAAATTCCGGCATTTATCACGTAACACTCGACGGACAGGTCACGAATGTCGTAACGGGCAACCGGAATATTTACGGCTTTTCGCTGCATGAAAACGAACAAACGGTGGTTGCTGCTATCAGTGACCCGTTTACGCCGGGCGACTTGTATCAAATAAGTCTGAAGGACGGAGAAGAAAAACGTTTAACAGCGCTGAACGAAGAGCTATTTGCGGGCATTGAGCTTGCTGTTCCAGAAGAAATGGAGTTTGTCGCAAAGGATGGCTGGAGGCTGCACGGTTGGATGCTCAAGCCTGTCGGTTTTGAAGAAGGGAAAAAATACCCGATGGTTCTGCAAATTCATGGCGGGCCTCACTCCATGTACGGAAATACGTTTTTCCACGAGTTCCAGTTGCTGGCTGCAAAAGGCTACGCCGTACTCTATACGAATCCGAGGGGGAGCTTTGGCTACGGAGAGCGTTTTGTTCAGGCGTGCTGCGGAGACTATGGAGGAAACGATTACCGCGATTTGATGACGGCGGTGCAATTTGCATGCGATCATTTCGATTTTGTCGATGAGGATCGCTTAGGTGTCGCAGGCGGCAGCTACGGTGGCTTCATGACGAACTGGATCGTCGGTAAAACCAATCGATTCAAAGCGGGCGTAACCGATCGGAGTATTTGCAACTGGGTTAGCTTTTACGGGGTCAGTGATATCGGTTACTTTTTCACTGCCGAAGAAATTCAGGCAAATCCATTCACGAATCCGGAAAAAATGTGGCAGCATTCACCGATTCGCTTGGTAGAGAACGTCGAGACGCCTCTATTGATCATGCATGGCGAACATGACTATCGTTGCCCGATCGAACAGGCCGAGCAGCTTTATGTAACATTGAAGCATCAAGGCAAGGCTCCGGTGTCGTTTGTCCGCTTCCCGGGTGCCAGTCATGAGCTTTCCCGCAGTGGTGATCCCGAGCAACGTGTATTGAGACTGCAATATACGACGGATTGGTTTGACAGCTATTTGGTCGCACACCAGAAAGAGAAAGTCGAATAAGCAGGTAAATGTCAATAGGAGGTGCCCGATCGTGAACAAAGAACAAGTCTTAGGTATCGTACAAGAAAAGTTACCGCATGCAATCGAGAACTTGAAGCAATATTTGCGTTTTCCTACTGTATCCGCGCAGCATCAGGCCATTCCTGAGACAGTTGAATACGTGGTCAAGATGATTCATGAGCTTGGCGGAGAGACAAAGGTACTCGACAATCTTGGCGGCAATCCAGTCGTGTATGGGTTTTTTGCAGCAGGCAGTGAAGGAGACGATAGCAAAACGATCCTCTTTTACGATCACTACGATGTTCAACCACCTGAACCGTTTCATGAGTGGAACACGGAACCGTTCGATCCTACGATCATCGATGGAAAGCTATATGCGCGTGGTGCTGCCGACAATAAAGGCGATCTCGTTGCCCGTCTGACGGCGATTCAGATTTTGCAGCAGCAAGCGGGTGGTTTGCCTTGCAACATCAAGTTTCTGATCGAAGGAGAAGAAGAGATTGGCAGCCCGAATCTGGAGCCATATCTTCGAGCGTACAAGGAGCTTTTCCAGGCGGATGCCTGCATTTGGGAATTCGGTGGAAAAGACGAGAATGAGCGAATCAGCATGGTTGCCGGGATCAAAGGCATGGCGTACCTGGAACTGACATGCGTTGGAGCAGATATCGACATGCACTCCTCTGTCGGTGCGTATGTAGACAATGCAGCATGGCGCCTCGTACAGGCATTGGCGACGATGAAAAATCAGCAAAACGAGATTTTGGTCGAAGGCTTTTTCGACGGGATCGTGGAACCGACAGCAGATGAAAAGAAAGTCGTTTCTGAATTGCCGTTCAGTGAAGAGGCGACAGCAGCGCTATACGGTTTGAAACGCCCACTGATTACCGCGGCAAACAACGTGGACCCACGAGAAGCTATGGTGTTCCACCCGACCATGACCATTTGCGGTCTGGAGAGCGGCTATACAGGAGAGGGCTCGAAGACAGTGCTGCCGAAAAGCGCGAAGGCCAAGCTGGATTGCCGCCTTGTCCCAGGACAAGATCCACAGCACATCATGAATTGCATCGAAAATCATTTGGAGAAGCATGGTTTTACGGATATTACCGTCACCATGATCAACGGGCAAAGAGCGTATCGCTCCGATTTCCACCATCCATTTGTTGCTCACGTACTGGATTCGGCCCGCGTCATTTACGATCAGGAGCCAGTACTTTCGCCAAACGCGGCAGGCACAGGTCCGATGTATATTTTCGGGGAACAGTTAAAGCTTCCGGTTGTCAGTACAGGGGTAGGCTGGGTTGGCTGCAAAGTTCATGCGCCGAATGAATCTATCCGTTTGAAAGACTTCCAGGAAGGTATTGCCCATATGGTTGTCATGCTCTCTGGATTTGCCAAAGCGTTGTCAGAGTAGCAACATCCAAAGGGAATGATCATACAATCCGATAGCGAAAAGGGGACCTTTCGTGTAAAAAGGTCTCCTTTTCGATTTGGAACCCCCTCATAGCACTTCCAGAGTGGACTTTGCTTTTGCAAACCATGTACAATCGTAAATGATAATGTACATACATCTACAGGAGGCGAAATGCGTGAACAGCGATACACATCCATTCGAAATCGCAACCTTTGCAGGCGGATGCTTCTGGTGCATGGTCAGTCCGTTTGACAAGATGCCAGGCATTCAAAAAGTCGTCTCCGGCTATACAGGCGGTCATGTCGAAAACCCTACCTATGAACAGGTATGCTCTGATACGACGGGACACTATGAAGCCGTCCAAATCACCTATGATCCGTCGCTCATCTCCTATGAGGAATTGCTGCAAATGTTTTGGAGGCAAATCGACCCGACTGACGCTGGTGGTCAATTCGGCGATCGAGGTCAATCGTATGCGCCAGCGATCTTCTATCATAATGAAGAGCAAGAAAGGCTTGCGCAAAAATCCAAGCAAGAGCTGGATGCGAGCGGTCGTTTCCCGAAGGCCATTGCAACGCTGATTTTGCCAGCCAAGCCGTTCTATCCGGCGGAGGAATATCATCAGGACTACTATAAAAAAAATCCGGTCCGCTACCAATACTACCGTGCGGCATCAGGCAGAGCGAAATTCACCAAGGAAGCGTGGCGCGACCGATCGAAGCAAGAAGAGTTGAAAAAGATCTTGACTCCGCTTCAGTACGAAGTGACGCAAAATAACGGGACAGAACGTCCTTTTACGAATGAATTCTGGGATCACAAGGAAGAGGGCATCTACGTAGACATCGTCTCCAACGAGCCTTTGTTCAGTTCCTTGGACAAATTCGATTCTGGCTGC
Source organism: Brevibacillus sp. AF8 (assembly GCF_021270385.1). Classification (NCBI taxonomy): domain Bacteria; kingdom Bacillati; phylum Bacillota; class Bacilli; order Caryophanales; family Paenibacillaceae; genus Brevibacillus; species Brevibacillus sp. AF8. The sequence goes on from NZ_JAGQDN010000002.1 coordinate 570,316, forward strand.
GGATGGCCATCCTTTACCAAGCCCTTGCAAGAGGAAAACGTAACCGAGCATGTGGATTTGACCCATAATATGATTCGTACAGAGGTTCGCAGCAAAGAGGCAGATTCTCATCTCGGCCACGTTTTCGAGGACGGTCCTGGGGAAAATGGTTTGCGCTACTGCATCAATTCAGCTGCATTGCGCTTCATTCCGAAGGATCGTTTGGAGGAAGAAGGGTTCGGGGAGTATAAGCGATTATTTGAAAAAGAATAGAGTGTAGACCGCTACTCTCTGGGAAACATGGGAGAAGGGCGGTCTTTTTGCTAAACATACAACTAGGTAGACATAAGAGCATGCAGGGAGGGTCCAATGAACACACAGACATTCTTACACAGAAGAATTGGACTGTTACTCGCAGCAATCATGGTTATGGCAGGCTGTTCTTTCGGTCAGGAGTCGCCTCACAACAATCAAATCGTACCGACACCCCAAAATGTTGTCGAGGGTGGGACGTTAATCATTGCACGAATGTCAGATGCGGCAAATCTCGATCCTCATTTTATTTTGACAATCAATGAGGCGAGTGTCGTCCAAGGAAAAGTGTATGAAGGGCTCGTCAAACGAGATCGGAACATGAACATTCAGCCACAGCTGGCAACGGCATGGGAACAAATCGACGATCTTACTTGGGAGTTTACTCTCCGACAAGGGGTTGTTTTTCACGATGGGACGCCCTTTCATGCAGAGGCAGTCAAGAAAACATTTGATCGCGTATTAGACCCGGCAGTGGCTTCTCCCCGAGCAGCCATGTTCGATAAAATAAAGCAGGTAAGAGTCATCAATCCGTACAAAGTGCAATTTATTCTTCACAAGCCATTTGCGCCATTGCTTTCTATTTTGGCCAGTCACGAGGGGAGCATCATTAGCCCTACGGCAATCGATAAATACGGGCGGGAATTATCGCAGCACCCGGTTGGTACTGGCCCTTATCGGTTCCAATCATGGGAGCATGGCAGTCAAATCACGTTGAGCAAAAACCAGTCCTACTGGGGCGAGGCAGCCACGCTTGATCATGTCATTTTCAAGGTTGTTCCCGATGATGCGGCTCGCATTGCGATGGTCGAGAATGGAGAAGCACATGTGGCAGAGTCGATCCCTGTCATGGAGCTGGATCGAATTCAAGCATCCAACCAGATGCGTGTCTACCGCAGTGATGCGCTTGGGACGGAGTTTATCGGGTTTAATGTATCACGGCCACCACTGAATGATCTCCGTGTGAGGAAAGCCATCAGTATGGCGATCGAGACGGGAGCGATCATTAAAGGGGTGTATAACAATGTGGGAACAAAGGCGAATTCACCGATTGGACCGCATGTGTTCGGTTACAGTCCAACTGTGAAAAGCTACCCGTACGACATCAACCAAGCGCGTCGGTTGCTCGCAGAGGCGGGCTATCCAAATGGTTTTCCCATTCAAATGATTACCTACAACAGACGGGATCGAATTTTGGTTGCCCAAGTGATACGGTCGCAGTTAAAAGGAATCGGCATCGACGCGGAGCTAAAAGTCGTCAGCTACGATGAATTTGTCCGAACGATTGAGCAAACGAAGGGTCATGAGATTTTTGTCAGTGGCTGGGCAAATGCAACCGGAGATGCCGACTATAATCAGTACAATTTGTTCCATACATCAGGCGGTGGGGCAGGCAACAGCTTTCAATACAGCAATCCCGGGCTGGATCGTCTCATCGAGGCTGGTCGTAGCGAAACAGATCCTGGAAAAAGACTCGCTATCTACGCAAAAGCACAAGAAGTGGAGCTGCAAGATGCTTTGGTTGTTCCGATTCGCAATTTGGAGAATTTGGCTGTGATTAGCAACCATATTCAGGGCTTCTCCATCAGTCCGGCAGGTTATCTGAATCTCGATCAGGTCGTGATTTCTCAATAAAACATGTAACGAAAAGCCGGTCAATTATGTCATAATAGGTACGTACTTTTTTACCTACATAATTGGATCAGCTCCCAAACGAAAGGAACGTTACAATGAGAAGTTTTCGACACCGACTTTTGCATCCGCTTGTACTCGTAACGGCATTGACATTTGTATTGTCTGGATGCAGCAGTAGTGCTGCTCCACAAGAACCACAGACACCACCATCCGTGGAGACGCCAACTCCTCCAAAGAAAGAAGAAGCGAAGCCAAAGGAGGAGACAACGCCTCTACCTGCTGAAACACCAAAGCAAGAACAACCGGAGCAACCCCAGAAGGCGAAGCCAACGGAGACGAAACCGGCAGAAAAGCCACCAGCGGGTCAGCCGCCTGAGCTATCGTTCCCAGACATCGAGGTTGTTGGTGAGCCTGAGAGTGTTGCTGTGCTGGTGAACAAACAACGCAAGCTTCCGGAAAATTATCAGCCAAATGATTTAGTGTTTCCAAACGTTCCTTACCTGCTCCCTGAAAAGAGCGAGAAACGCAAAATGCGCAAAGAAGCAGCGGGTGCGCTTGAGCAGTTATTTGCGGCAGCCCAGGCTGACGGTGTCCAATTGGCTGGCGTATCAGCCTATCGCTCCCACGCCTACCAGAAAGCGCTGTTTAATCGCTACGTAAAAAAAGACGGCGTAGAGAAGGCACGGACTTACAGTGCCGTTCCTGGGACGAGTGAGCATGAGACAGGACTCGCGATTGACGTCTCTGGGAAGGATGGAAAATGTGCTGCAACGAGCTGCTTTGCCGGAACCAAGGAAGCGAAGTGGCTGGATGAAAACGTCGAGAAGTTTGGATTTATTATTCGCTACCCAGAGGGAAAAGACGCGATTACGGGCTATATTTATGAGCCATGGCATTTGCGGTATGTAGGTACCGAGATTGCGCAAGAAATCGGAGAAAAAGGGATTACGCTTGAAGAGTATTCAGGTGCGGTGCCTGTTTCCACACCAACGAATTAAAGAAACAACGCCGATCGCTCACCGAAGAGATCGGCGTTTTTGCTAGGTAGTTATGCTATAATGTTCACGGGTGAAGATAATGGTCGAAAAATCAATCAGAGAACGTATTATTGAAACATCCATGCGCTTGTTTGAAGCAAATGGCTACCACAAAGTGACTGTGGATCAAATTGTGAAAGAAAGCGGCACGTCAAAGGGAGGATTTTATCACAACTTCAAATCAAAAGATGAACTCCTCTACATCATTCATGATCAATTTATTACGTATGTGCTGGAGAAAGCAGAGGAAGCTTACGAGAAGTGGGATACCCCGACAGAAAGACTACAAGCCATCGTAAAATCCTTCGTTATGATGATTGATCTGTATCGCTCTCAGGTTACGATTTTTTATCAGGAAAGCTTGTTTTTAGCTCCGGAGTACTACACGGATATTGAAACGAAACGGGATCGTTATAAAAAAATTATGTTCACCGTCATTTCGGACGGGATCGAATCGGGTGAGTTCCGTCCCGAGCTGCCTGTGCCGATTGTGTCCATGGCTATTTTTGGCATGGTGAACTGGATTTACAAATGGTATCAAAAGTCAGGGACGTACTCGATCGAGCAAATCGCGGATATTTATGCAGATATGGTTCTTCATTCCGTTTTGAAATCAGAATCGATGGAAAACCCGGCCTTTCAACGTTTTTTCCTGCAATCACAAGAAAATCCCTTCAAGCCATTGTAGGGATGCTAACAAGGATCATGCGGCTACACTCAAGCTTTTCGATAGGAGACAGGGGCATAGTCGCTTGATGGTCCCTTATAAAATCCTTCGATCAGACCAACTAGTTGGTCTGTACTAGTATTCTGACATTTGTTATAATATCAAAAAGACCAACTGGTCGGTCTTGCGCAATCATCACGGACCAACTAGTCGGTTCGTGAAATTATGCCAGTCAGATTCGGAAATAGGGGAGGAATAGTCGTGCTTACCATTTACGAATTACGAGAACTTGTGAAGCTATTGGAGCAGACGGACATAGAATCTTTTGAGGTAAATGACGAGGATTCTTCTTTGCGTATCAAACGAAGAAATGGGAACCAAGTCACAGCTGTACATCAGCCCCCCGTACAAACGAAAAGCGCGCCAATCGTGACGGCGGCACCCGCTGTTCTTTTGCCTAAAAAAGAAACGATTGAGCGCCCGGTCGCAACAGTACATGTGGAAGCTCCCCAGAAATCGGCGGAAGTGACGGAAAACTTGCATAAAATCACTTCACCTATGGTCGGAACCTTCTATGCAGCACCAGCCGTTGACGCAGCACCATACGTATCCGTAAATGATCGGGTAGAGCCAACTACCATTGTCTGTATTGTCGAGGCCATGAAGCTGTTTAACGAGATTGAAGCAGAAGTAAAAGGAGAGATTGTCCAAGTCTTGGTGGAAAACGGTCAGTTGGTCGAGCACGGACAGCCGTTATTCCTGGTGAAGCAGGCGTAATGGAGCAGCTTTTAAGGGGAGGACTGGAAGAGTGAGCAAACATACATGGTTCAAGGAATTCTCTGTTCCCACTTACGAGCAATGGCGGGAAGCAGCAGAGAAATCGCTAAAGGGTGCATCTTTTGATGCCAAGCTACTGACGCATTCGTACGAGGGAATTGTTCGCCAGCCAATCTATCGGTACGAAGATGTCAAAACATTGCCGCATCTGGAAGCGCTACCAGGAGAGGCGCCTTTTCATAGAGGGAATCAGCGGCCTGGCGGGCAAAAGGAACAGAAATGGGAAGTCTGTCAGGAAATCAACGCAACGAGTGCCAAGGCATTTAATCAGGCAGCCGTAGAAGACTTGGCGCGCGGACAAACGATGCTGCATCTGATAGTGGATCATGCGACATTGGCTGGACTTGACCCTGACGAAGCATTGCCGGATACGATTGGTCACAAAGGCGTATCTGTTTTTTGCCGAGAGGATATCGAACAGGCATTTGAAGGGGTGAAGCTTTCAGAGATCCCTCTTTACGTGAACACGGGGGCGCTTGGCTTGCCTATACTTTCACTCCTTTTGGCACATGTTGAAGCGACAGGCCAACAAGTCACCGAGCTTCGCGGATGTATCGGGCAAGATCCTGTAGCGGTTCTGCTAACAGAGGGCAAGCTCCCTTGTTCCTTGCAGATAGCTTATAACGCTATGGCAAGAATGACAAAATGGGCAAAAGATCATGCGCCCGCGCTGAAAACGATCCTGGTTCAAAGCAATCCTTATCAGGACGGCGGCGGAAATGCAGTAACCGAACTGGCTTTTTCACTGGCCACAGGCGTCGACTATTTGCAAGCGATGCTTGAACGGGGGCTTTCCATAGAGGATATCGCAGCACGGATGCAGTTCTCATTCTCGATTGGTTCTGATGTCTTCATGGAAATCGCGAAGCTGCGTGCGGCAAGAATGCTCTGGTCAAACATCGTGGCGGCCTACGGCGGATCAACGGAAGCCCAAAAGATGACGATTCACGCCAGAACCTCGGCCTGGACGAAGACAATCTACGATCCGTATGTCAATATGCTTCGCTCCACGACAGAAGCGTTTTCAGCCATCATTGGCGGAGCAGACAGTCTGCATGTATCCGCATTTGACGAAGCGATCCGCCCCGCCAATGAGTTTTCGAGAAGAATCGCCAGAAATACGCAAATCATTTTGCAAGAAGAAGCACATTTGGCAAAAGTGATCGACCCTGCGGGAGGTTCTTGGTACGTAGAATGGCTCACAGATGCATTAGCGAAAAAAGCATGGGAGCTGTTCCAGCAGGTAGAAGCGCAGGGTGGCATGCTGAGCGCCTTAGAAGCAGGCTTCCCACAAGGCTTGATCTCCCAGATCGCGGATCAAAAAGCAGTGAGCATCGATACGCGTAAAAAACGTTTGGTTGGAACCAATATGTATGCCAATACTGCTGAGCAGCCACTCAAGGCCGAGAGTCTTCCGAGCATTTACGAAGAGCGAGCAGAGAAAGCACGATCCCTTCGGCAGAAACAGGACACGACTCTTCTTTCAGCAGAGCTAGATGCGTTGTCAAAACATACCGATGAGCTTGTGGCACAAGCAGTAAAAGCAGTGCTTCATGGAGCGACTGTGGGCGATATCGCCAAAGCCATGAAACGTGAAGATTCAGTGGAGACAACCATTCAGCCACTCCGTATTCACCGGGCATCCGAACGCTTTGAAGCCTTGCGGATGCAAGCGGATGATTTCTTGAAAACAACAGGCAAAAGACCGACCGTGTTCTTGGCGACGATGGGGCCAGTGGCAAAGCATAAGGCCCGGGCAGACTTTGCAGCAGAATTTTTTGCAGTTGGCGGCTTTGACGTTTTGCGCAAGCAAGCATTCTCTACCACTGAAGAGGCGGCCGAAGCTGCGGTGGCATCCGGTGCGATGATCTTGGTCGTTTGTTCAGACGATGCGAGTTATCCGGAGCAGGTTCCACCGTTGGCTCATGCAATCAAGCAACGTGTACCTCAGATGACGGTTCTGTTGGCAGGCTTGCCTGATGCGGAGCAGCTGGCTACTTATAAGGCGGCCGGTGTAGATGATTGCATCCACATGCGTTCCAATTGCTACGAGATGCTGAGAGAACTTCAGGAGCGGATAGGAGTGAGCTCATAATGAAGCGACCTGATTTTTCAAAAATGGCTTATCAGTCCAAACGAGATGTGTCTGATTTGTTTCCCCAACTGGGTTCAAACTCACAAGGAATGGAGCAAATGTGGCACACGCTTGAGCAGATCCCTGTAAAACCTCTGTACACAATGGAAGATGTGGAGGGCATGGATCACCTCGGCTACATGCCTGGTTTGCCACCATATACGCGCGGTCCGTATCCGACGATGTACGTGACTCAGCCATGGACGGTTCGCCAATATGCCGGCTTTTCTACGGCGGAAGAGAGTAACGCTTTTTATCGACGGAATTTGGCTGCTGGACAAAAAGGGCTGTCGATTGCCTTTGACCTTGCTACACATCGCGGCTATGACTCCGATCATCCCCGGGTAGTTGGTGATGTCGGGAAAGCGGGCGTGGCAGTTGACTCCATTCTCGATATGAAAATCTTGTTCGACGGCATCCCCCTCGATAAAATGTCCGTCTCCATGACGATGAACGGCGCGGTTTTGCCCATTATGGCGTTTTATATTGTGGCAGCTGAAGAGCAAGGGGTATCGCAGGCGGAGCTTACCGGAACGATCCAAAATGACATTTTGAAGGAATACATGGTTCGGAATACTTACATTTATCCGCCAGAAGCGTCGATGAAGATCATTTCCGATATTTTTGCCTACACCTCCAAGCACATGCCCAAATTCAACAGCATCAGTATTTCAGGCTACCACCTGCAAGAAGCGGGTGCGACCGCGGATATTGAATTGGCTTACACACTGGCAGATGGCTTGGAATACGTTCGCACGGGACTTGCAGCAGGCATTGACATCGATGCGTTTGCGCCGCGGCTGTCGTTTTTCTGGGCGATTGGCATGAACTACTTCATGGAAGTGGCGAAAATGCGTGCAGGCCGCCTGATTTGGGCCAATCTGATCAAACAGTTCCATCCGAAAAACGAAAAATCGATGGCACTGCGGACACACTCACAAACGTCCGGATGGAGTTTGACGGAGCAGGACCCGTATAACAACGTAGTGCGGACGTGCATCGAGGCCATGGCAGCGGCTCTGGGGCATACCCAATCTCTGCACACGAACGCTTTGGATGAAGCGATTGCGTTGCCGACAGACTTTTCGGCCCGGATCGCGCGAAATACGCAGTTGTTTTTGCAGGACGAAACAGAGATAACCAAGGTCGTCGATCCGTGGGCAGGCTCCTATTACGTCGAGTCCTTGACAGCCCAGCTCGTGGAAAAAGCGTGGGCGCACATCGAAGAAATCGAAGCACTTGGTGGTATGGCGAAAGCAATTGAGACGGGATTGCCGAAAATGAAGATCGAGGAAGCGGCTGCACGCCGTCAGGCACATATCGATTCGGCGAAGGAAGCCATAATTGGCGTGAACAAATACCGTCTGGACAAAGAAGATCCGCTGGAAATTCTCGAAGTCGACAATACAGCGGTTCGAGAAGCGCAAATCAGACGTTTGCAGGAGCTGCGCAGTAACCGTGACGAGGCGAGAGTGCAAGCAACACTACAGGCCATCACGGAATGCGCGAAAACGGGCGAAGGCAATCTGTTGGAGCTGGCCATTGAAGCGGCGCGAGCAAGAGCTTCTTTGGGCGAAATATCGGATGCCTATGAAAAGGTCGTCGGGAGACACAAGGCGGTCATTCGCTCCATCAGCGGCGTCTACAGTTCCGAATACGCTGATGCCGAAGAGGTAGCGGCTGTGCGCAAGATGGCAGATGAATTCGAGCAGTGGGAAGGCAGACGTCCCCGCATTATGATCGCGAAAATGGGTCAGGACGGACATGACAGGGGCGCGAAAGTGATTGCCACCGCTTTTGCCGATTTGGGCTTTGACGTCGATATCGGTCCGTTGTTCCAGACACCTGAGGAAACAGCGAAGCAGGCGATAGAAAATGACGTACACGTGATCGGCTTCAGCTCGCTTGCGGCAGGACATAAAACATTGCTGCCACAACTGGTGGAGGAGCTCAAAAAGCTGGGACGCGAAGATATTGTCGTCGTTATAGGTGGTGTGATACCAGCGCAGGATTACGCCTTTTTGCGAGAGCATGGTGCCGCAGCTATCTTCGGACCGGGAACAGTCATTCCTGTTGCAGCTCAGCATGTTCTGCAAGAGGTAGTGTATCGCTTGGAGGCTGCAGGACAATGACCGGGGGCAAGGCTGACAAGAATTTCTTGAACGTTTCCTCCAAGGCACGCCTCCCACGCTTATCCGTGGACCAATACGTCACGGGCGTACGAGAGAATAACCGATCGGTTTTGGCACAGGCAATTACACTGGCTGAGAGCAATGCTCCCGCTCATATGGATATGGCCCAAGAGGTGATCAAGCAGCTGCTTCCTCATACAGGTCGCTCCATACGCATAGGTATATCCGGTGTACCAGGGGCGGGCAAGAGCACGTTCATTGAAGCATTTGGCAGTATGCTCTGCGAAAAAGGTCATCGTGTCGCTGTTTTGGCCGTTGATCCGAGTAGTACGGTTACACGCGGGAGCATTCTCGGCGACAAGACGCGGATGGAGCTCTTGTCACGCAATCCACAGGCGTTCATCCGACCGTCTGCCACGGGCGGCACGCTGGGAGGAGTCAATCGGAAGACGCGGGAAACAATGCTGATCTGTGAGGCAGCAGGCTATGATGTGATTTTGGTCGAAACGGTCGGGGTCGGACAAAGCGAGACGACAGTCAGGTCTATGGTCGATTTCTTTTTACTCTTGATGCTGACAGGGGCGGGCGATGAACTGCAAGGAATTAAAAAAGGCATTATGGAAATTGCGGATGCGCTGCTGATCAATAAAGCCGATGGGGAAAACCGCACGCGTGCCTTGATCGCCAAAGGGGAATACAATCGTGTTCTGCATTACTTGCAGCCGGCAACCACTGGCTGGGAGACGAAGGCATACATGTGTTCTTCGCTGACAGGGGAAGGCATTGAAGATATTTGGAAGGTCATCGGTCAATTTCGTGAAACCACTATCCAATCAGGTGGCTTCGAAGCAAGACGCAAAGCGCAGCTACTCGATTGGATGCACAGTATGGCTGAGGACTACTTGCGCGCGACCTTTTTCGGCAACCAGCAAGTAGCCGAGCTGCTTCCCTCCATTGAAGGAGCCGTTGCGAGTGGCGAGATTTCACCGACGAGCGCCGTACAGCAATTAGTGGCGATCTATGAGAATGCGATCATGAAAAAGGAATAGAGAGATGGTGGCCCATATGAGCAGCAATATGTACGAAAAAATTGATGAATTGATGGAACGCAAATATAAAATCCAGCTTGGCGGCGGAGATGCTCGCATCGATGCCCAGCATAACCGCGGCAAGTTGACCGCACGTGAGCGGATCGAGCTTCTGCTTGACCCAGACACCTTTATGGAGCTGAACCCGTTTGTTGAGCATCGCGCTACGCATTTTGGCCTCGACCAGATGGAGGCACCAGGCGAGGGCGTCGTGACGGGTTACGGAAAAATCAACGGTCGCCCTGTCTATTTGTTCGCGCAGGATTTCACGGTGTTTGGCGGTGCTCTGGGAGAGATGCACGCCATGAAAATCGCCAAGGTAATGGACTTGGCAGCGAAAAACGGCGCTCCCTTTATCGGTCTGAACGATTCCGGCGGCGCACGTATTCAAGAAGGGGTAAGCTCACTGGATGGCTACGGCACGATTTTTTACCGCAATGCCATTTACTCCGGCGTGATTCCGCAAATCTCTGTCATCCTCGGTCCGTGTGCGGGAGGAGCCGTTTACTCGCCAGCGATTACGGATTTCGTGTTCATGGTAGAGAAGACGAGTCAAATGTTCATCACAGGACCAAAAGTGATCGAAACCGTTACAGGTGAAAAAATATCCGCAGAGGACCTAGGCGGAGCCAAAGTCCATTCGACGGTGAGCGGCAATGCCCATTTTACGGCAGAAACCGAACAGGAAGTACTGGAAGGCGTGCGCAGGCTGCTCAGCTTCCTTCCGCAAAACAATCGTGATCGCGCGCCTGTGATAAAAGCAGAGGAGAATAATGGTTGGCAGGAGGAGCTTTTGGAGCTGGTACCTGCTGAAAGCACGAAAGTATACGATGTGCGCAAGGTCATCGAAAAAATCGTGGATCACGGTGATTTCATGGAAGTACAGCCAAACTTTGCCCGCAATATCGTGATCGGTCTGGCGCGTATCGATGGACACAGTGTCGGCATTATCGCGAACCAGCCGAAGGTCATGGCAGGTGGGCTGGACATTCATTCATCGGATAAGCTGGCACGGTTCATCCGGTTCTGCGACTGCTTCAACATTCCACTGCTGACCTTTGAAGATGTCTCTGGCTTTTTCCCGGGAATCAATCAGGAGCATGGAGGGATTATCCGTCACGGGGCGAAAATCTTGTATGCATACTCAGAAGCAACGGTTCCCAAAATCACCGTGATTCTGCGCAAAGCTTACGGAGGCGCTTATGTGGCGCTCAACTCCAAATCGATTGGGGCAGATGTCGTGTATGCATGGCCGAATGCAGAGATTGCCGTCATGGGTCCCGAGGGGGCAGCCAACGTCATTTTTGCAAAGGAAATCGAACAAAGTGAGGACCCGGCAGCGACTCGCGCAGAGAAAATAGCCCTCTATCGTGAAAAGTTCGCCAATCCATATGTCGCGGCAAGTCTCGGGATGGTGGACGACGTCATCGATCCGCGTGAAACCCGCCAAAAAGTCGCGCAAGCCCTGGAAATGCTAAGAAACAAGCAGGAAGACCGTCCGTACAAAAAGCACGGCAATATCCCATTGTAAAAAAACTATTTTCGAGGTCTTTTCATGGATGAGCGACCGCGTTTTAGCGGAAAGTTTTTATCCGCTCCAGAAAGCTTAAGCAAAGTCGCTTTGACATGTTGTACTTAAGCTTTCTTACACGAAAAAAGAAAGGAGCTCTGATCGTGCTATGAAGCTGCATGAACTGCGTGAATTCATCAAGCTGGTGAATCAGTCTTCCATTGAGGAGTTGGAATGGGAGAAGGGGAAGACCCGCATCGTGATCAAGAAAAGCGCACCAGTCGAAGTCGTGGCTGTCAATACACCTGTACAGGTGGACGAAGTGGAGCATGGCTATCAGGAGGCAGCCGCCACTGCTGAGTCTGTCAATGTTGTTACTGAGGCACCTGAGGAAGAAGTGACACAACAAGTCATGTCACCGGGAGTAGGACTGTTCTATGCGGAAGTGACAGTAGGGCAGACCGTTCAAGCAGGCGAAAAGGTTGGACGCTGCACGGCCGATGCTCTTCAGCTATCTGCGGATATTACGACCCCCGTTAGCGGAATCATCACGGAAATTCTCGTCATGGATGGTCAGTTTGTCGATTATGGAAAAGCTTTGCTTGTTGTCAAAACTCAGTAGGAAGGAGAGGGCCTATGTTTACGAAAGTATTAATTGCCAATCGCGGCGAAATCGCTGTCCGCATTATCCGCGCTTGTCAGGAATTAGGGATACGTACAGTCGCTGTCTTTTCTGAGGCGGACCGGGAAGCATTGCACGTAGAATTGGCGGATGAAGCGTATTGCATCGGACCTACGGCGTCCAAGGACAGCTATTTGAACATGGCACGGATTATGACGGTTGCTCTACACACGAAGGCAGACGCTATCCATCCGGGCTATGGCTTCTTGGCGGAAAACGCTTCGTTTGCCCAGCTTTGCCAAGATTGCTCCATTACCTTTATCGGTCCAGATCCGGAAGCAATCACCAAAATGGGTGACAAAGCCGTAGCAAAAGCAACGATGAGTCAAGCAAATGTTCCATTAGTTCCCGGCACCGACGGCTTGATTGAAGACATCGATGAGGCATTGCAGGTGGCGGAGAAAATCGGCTATCCTGTCATCGTAAAAGCAACAGCTGGAGGCGGCGGAAGAGGCATGCGTGTCGCTTTTGACGCCGAAGAGTTGTCCAAGGCGATTCGGCAAGCCCAGAAAGAAGCGGAGACGGCATTCGGCAACGCTGGCGTGTACTTGGAAAAATATGTAGAAGAGCCGCGGCATGTAGAGATTCAAATCATGGGTGATAAGCATGGCAACGTGGTGTACTTGGGAGAGCGGGATTGCTCCATCCAACGTCGTCACCAAAAGCTGGTAGAAGAAGCACCATCTCCTGCGCTGGACCAAGCTCTCCGCGAGCAAATGGGGCAAGCTGCGGTGGTGGCAGCCAAAGCGGTTTCGTACCACGGAGCTGGTACCGTTGAATTTTTGCTCGACAAGCACGGCCAATTTTACTTCATGGAAATGAATACACGCATTCAGGTAGAGCATCCCGTGACAGAGATGATCACAGGGATCGACTTGATCAAAGAACAAATATCTGTCGCAGCAGGCAATCCGTTATCCTTCTCACAAGAAGACGTGAAAATCAACGGATGGGCCATCGAGTGCAGAATCAACGCGGAGAATCCTGCGAAGAACTTTATGCCATCACCAGGGAAGGTCATCAATTACTTGCCGCCTGGCGGTTACGGTGTACGCGTGGACAGTGCCGTTTATCCTGGCTACGAAATCTCCCCCTTCTATGACTCAATGGTGGCCAAGCTGATCGTTTGGGGAACCGATCGCAACGAAGCATTGGCTCGTATGAAGCGGGCGCTAGGTGAGTTTGTCATCGAAGGCGTACATACGACGGTTCCCTTCCATGAGAAGCTACTGGAGCACCCTGACTTTGTCGCAGGGAATTTCGCTACGAATTTTCTGGAAAAAAATACACTGAATTTGTAACGAGCATGAAAGAACTGTGACAGAAATGCCTCTCTGTTACAGTTCTTTTTTCATTTATAGCAGTATTCATTTATACTACTAAAAAGAAAGGAGGTAACACCTTGATTGATGAGCTTCGAAAAATCGGATTGTCAGACCTGGAAGCCAGATGTTATTTGGTGCTTCACGAGGAACCCAAAATATCTGGATATGAAGTTGCCAAGAAAGTTTCCGTCTCTCGGACAAATGTATACGCTGCCCTTCGAGCATTGACGGAAAAGGGCATGTGCCGCATGATCGAATCGGAGCCTGTTCTTTATGATGCGGTACCAATCGAGCAACTGATTCGTTTGTTACAATCGGAATTTGATCAAACAACCCGTGTCCTTCAAGAACAGTTAAAATCCACCCCCAGAACGTCTCCTTCCTTTTATAATTGGCAAGGTGACAAAGCGATTGAAACAGCCATCAAACGTATCGTCTCAAATGCAAACAAAAGCATTGTTGTCGATATTTGGTCTGAAGATGTTCATTGGGTAGAAGAACCGCTGGTAGAAGCAGAAAAACAAGGGGTTGCTGTCACGCTAATATCCATTGGCGAATGCCATGCAAAGCTAAAAAATATTGTCGTACATAAAAGAAGTGCGGAATGGAATCAAGTGCAATCCAGGAAGTTCTCTATTCTTTGCGATGCACATTCGGCATTGCTGGGTAGCTTTGGGCGAGGGATCAAGCCCACTATACTGGAGACCGACCACCCGTCTCTCATTGAGTTACTGCAAAATGCTTTCTACCATGACATCATCATGGGTCAGATCGAGAAGGATTTCGGCCAAGTGCTGGAAGAGAAATATGGGAGTGACTATGTAAGCATTATCACACCTTACAGGGAATACTTATAACGAGTATTTCCTCTTTTTTCGACTGATTTATAGTCGTGTTTATAAATACCTCTAATAATCGTTGACAGGAAGTGACTCTTGTATGAACTACACCCATTCTGAAAAGACAAGGACGCTGGACACTAAACGATGGTGGGCACTGTTTGTTTTACTACTCGGAACGATTATGGTTATCTTGGATTCTTTTATTGTGAATGTTGCCATTCCAACGATACAGGAACAACTTCATGCAAGTACAACACATATACAATTCATAGTGGCATCTTACGTTCTGTCTTATGCTGTATTATTAATTGCCGGAGCTCGTTTAGGAGATTGGCAAGGAAGAAAAAGAATGTTCCTTGTAGGCATGGGGATATTTATTGTGGCCTCGGCGTTGTGTAGGTTTTCATTGAGCGCGGGCAGACAGCCAATGCACTAGGGATTGCAGCCATTGGAACCGTATTTTTTGCTGTCCTGTCCCAGTCAGCTACATACACGGGTACATCAGCGCTTCAACTACAATTGCACGCTTTTATTGTAGCGTTAGCATGCAGTGCCATTCTAGGGGTGGTGACCTTTATTCTCATCCTATGTTTACAAAAAAAGAAGTCAGTGGCTTCAAGTTCGAAGGCGACTCTCGTTATCAACCAAAAAGGGAATGAAACACAAAAAGCAGCCAATCCTTAAAGGGTTGGCTGTTGATTATGGAGGAGCCTCTATTCTATTATTTCAACTCATCAAGAAAGCTACTTACTGCCTGAAAGTATCCATCAGGGTCAGTAGAATGAATATCATGCCCGCACTCAGCAAAACTTGCAAGCCTTGTGTTTGGCCTTTGGGTAACCATGCGCTCGGCTTGACTTTCATCCAGTACAAAGCTTTTTTTGCCATGAATCAGCAAGATCGGGCAAGAAGACGCCAGCCATTCGTTCCACCATTCCCCGTTAATGTGTCGTTGAGAGATAGGCATGCCTTTTAAATCAGAACGGAATCCCCAGCCTTGTTCATCCTCAAATACGCTTTCCGAAAAATAATCGACTGCCCGAACCCCGGCTTCTTCGAGGGATTTCCTAAGATCGTGTAAAGAAGGGGAGCGATGTGGGAGTTTTTCTGCAAAGGATAAGTCGGCCTTAATTTCTACGCCGATATCTTCCACGATGACTGCGTTCACAAGCTCGGGATAACGGGCAGCAAATTGATAAGCGTTGACTCCTCCTAAAGAATGCCCGACGATCGTAACAGGAGCTCCATCCAACACGGTCTGAACAAAGGCGAGAATGTCGTTGAGATAGCCTTCACGTGAATAATCCGTATCTGGGGCATGCTCGCTCCAACCGTGACCTCGTTGATCCAATCCAATCACGCGCCAATCTGTGAATCTGGAAGCAAACGCTGAAAAAGTTCGTGAATCATTCATATGACCATGCAGCAGGAGCAAAACTCTTTGACTGCCCCCGCCAAAATCGAGGTAAGATAGTTTTACATTGCCTGATTGGAAAAATTTCCTTGTTATCGTCCTTTTTTCTTGTGGCTGAAGCATATAGTAATTCCTCCTTATTTATCATCAGCGTCATGTCCAACTCGACTTCTCTTACACAATAACAGATAATAGTGACAGGAATTGTCATAATAAAAACATTTGGAGAGTTATGCCATGCCAAAATCAAAAAGACTGCTGGAAATGATGATGACTGTCAACCGGAAGCGCAAGTTTACTGTGAGTGAGCTTGCTAACGAATTTGGCGTTTCAGGGCGAACCATACTCCGGGACCTGCAAGAGCTGAGTGAGTTAGGCGTGCCTTTGTACTCTGAGGTGGGACCGCATGGCGGATATCATGTTTTGAAGGAAAGGATTTTGCCGCCTATTGCATTCTCAGAGGAGGAAGCGGTCGCAATCTTTTTCGCGATCCATGCACTTCGACACCATACCTCTCTGCCATTTGAGACAGAATCCTCCTCGGCGCTGAACAAATTTTATCAGTTCATGCCGCCGGATATTCGCGATCGCATAGATCAGATGAAACGACGTGTTGATTTCGTAACACCGAAGCGGCAAGCAAGCTCCCCACATTTATCGGCGTTACTGGATGCCGCCATCCAACAAAAAGTATTCCTTATCACTTATGAAACACGCGGACAACAATCTAAGCGGGAGATGCAGCCGATTGGAATTTATACAAAAAACGGTTTATGGTACTGCCCGGCATATTGTTATCAACATCAAGATATTCGTGTGTTTCGTTGTGACCGTATCCATTCGGCCGAACAATCGGCATCGAAGCCGTTGGATCTTCGAGACATTCACTTGGAAAATCGGCGGATCAAAACAGTGGAGGATCAGGACACGGTCCACTTATTTGCGGAGCTGACGATTGAAGGTGTGCAGGCTTGTGAGGCTGAACTTTGGCTTGCATCCATGCTGCATGTGCGGCAGGATGGAAGTGGTTGGTTGGAAGGAAATGTAGCGCGAAGTGACATCTTATTTTTTTCAAAGTTCTTGATTGGGTTGGGGAAAGAAGTGACTGTACAGCATTCACCAGAAATAGTGGACGGCATAAAAACGCATTTGGCAGAACTGATGAACATTTATTCGCAATGAGGAGGTAGCCAAGGGGATACATAGCAATACCGGAAAGGGAGTTGTCTAATAGAAGCAGAGGAGAAGAAGTCGGATGGAATGGGCATACGTCAGCAAGACAAAGGATCTTGAGATCGTGCGAGCAGCAGTAGATCAATTAGATATTAACGAACGGGATCAACGCGGGCGAACACCGCTGATGCTTTTTATCACAAACCGAATGCCGCCAGAAGCAATTCAGATGCTATTGGATAAAGGCGCAGAGCTGGAAGCGGAAGATAAGCTGGGCGATACCGCGTTGAAAAAAGCCGTCAAATTCAAGCAGGTCGATGCCGTAAAACGACTGCTGCAACAGGGAGCCGAGCTTGACTCTAAGCATGGCATTTTGGCTACTGCTTGGAATGTGGCTAGGAACGACAAAGCGATTGCAGACCTGCTGCTCGAAACGAAAGGCGCAGTACGTCTAATACTGTCTTCTGAGGAAGAGGAAACGGTGGACGATATTTTATATGAGGAATCTGAGCACAAGCGGTGCAAGAAAATCAGTCTGCTTGATTCATCTGTTCTCCTTCATGCTGTAGTGAATGGCTACAACTGGGATGACGGACCGGAGGCGATGATTGCGGCTTTTGAGAATCCTGCCTGTGCAACGATCACTCTTTTGGATATGTATGAATGGATGGATGCCGACTACTGGCTGGAAATGGACGAGGAGGAAATCGCGGAATCGGAGGAACGAAAACGCTGGAGAATGCTCGCCATCCAATTAAAAGAGAAACTTGCAGATAAATAAGATAGGGGTTGATCATCATGTGTCGATATGGGATGTATGGTCCGTATAAACAAATATACGCCTGTTTCCCTTGCCGAAAAGTGTTCAAGCAAACCTCCAAGTATGAGATGACGGAGGAAGAATGGAACAAGATCAAGCATAGCTGTCCGCAATGTGGTGAGGGAATGAAGGAG
The DNA here is from genome assembly GCF_021270385.1 of Brevibacillus sp. AF8. NCBI lineage: Bacteria > Bacillati > Bacillota > Bacilli > Caryophanales > Paenibacillaceae > Brevibacillus > Brevibacillus sp. AF8. Next base: position 588,037 of record NZ_JAGQDN010000002.1, read on the forward strand.
ATGGGGCATGATTTCAAGGCTCCGAAGCAAACGGATGTGAAGCAGTGGAAAAAGGTTGAAATCCTCTATCAGCATGGGTTTACCTATCATTCTTGTGGCTGTGGTGGTCCAGGCTACCGGCCAGCCCAATTACATGAAGTGAACGAATTTCTTGAAAGGAACAAGCGATTCAAAACAGAGGGAGAGAAATTGCTGAACAGACTCACTGTAAGAATGTAAAACGAGCAGGGGGCGGGGGATCGTGGCAACATTCTTTTTGATCATGATTTACTTGTCGTTTGTCAGCTTGGGCCTTCCCGATTCATTACTGGGGGCAGCTTGGCCGGTCATGCAAGCAGAATATGGGGCGGCATTTGGTATGGCTGGTGTGATTAACATTGTGATTGCGTCTGGAACGATCGTATCTAGCTTGATGAGCGGTGCATTATTAAAACGATTGGGAACAGGACGGATCACGCTGATCAGTTGTTTGATGACGGCAGCAGCCTTGCTCGGATTTTCTTTTGCCCCTTCGATTTTATGGTTGATGGTATTGGCATTGCCGATGGGACTCGGTGCCGGCTCTGTGGATGCTGCCTTGAATCATTATGTCGCCACGCATTATCAAGCGCATCATATGAGCTGGCTGCATTGTTTCTGGGGTGTGGGTGCTACACTTGGCCCTATTATCATGTCTGGATTTATGCGCGATTATGGTTTATGGCGGAATGGATACTTGACTGTTTCGCTCATACAATTTGCGTTAGTCGTGCTTCTAGCGTTTACGCTTCCTTTGTGGAAACGGATGGAAAACATACAGAATCATGCTGCCAAAGAGCCACATGTTCAGCAGTCTCATGGGCTGAGCGAGCAACCTTTACGGATAAAAGGCGTCAAGCTGACTTTGCTAACCTTTCTGTTCTACTGTGGGGCTGAAGCATCTGTAGGATTATGGGGGAGTAGCTTTTTGGTAAATGTAAAAGAGCTACCTGCGGCTGCGGCAGCGGTGTGGGTAGCCATGTATTACGGTGGCATTACTGTGGGGCGATTTATCACGGGCTTTGTTACCTTCAAAGTGAGCAACCGCGTCCTGATTCGCAGTGGACTTCTCATATCATTCGCTGGGGCAGCGCTGTTGATGTTGCCATTACCAATCTTCTGTTCGGTAATCGGTTTTCTGTTGCTCGGGTTAGGCTTCGCTCCGATTTATCCCTGTATGCTGCATGATACCCCAGAACGCTTTGGGAAAGAGCAAACGCAAAAGCTGATGGGCTATCAGATGGCAGTTGCGTACACGGGGGCCACGTTTCTACCTCCGTTGCTAGGTTGGCTTGCTGCACAGACGACCGTTTCGATTTTACCGTTTTTTATAGCCTTCTACATTGCGTTCATGCTATATGGTTCTGAGAGAGTCAATCGAATCATGAAACAACGGACTGTCCAGTCAGAAACAATCTAGCATGAGGCACTCGCTATTTTGTCGATAGCATGTTTTGCAAAGCTTTTCCGTATAAAGACAGGGGCATCTGGTCGCTGTTCATGTAATAAAAGATAGCCATGCCATTTTCTAAAGCAAGAATCGTCCATGCCATTTCATCCGCGGATAGAGTAGAGTCATTTTCTTTTGGCATCAATGTCTGAATGGCTTGGGAAAGATGCTGTACCGACTCGATGATCATGTTCGACCATCGCTTTCGAACAGACTCTTCGCGCATGGCATAAAGCAAAAATTCCAGGTTCAGCATGTTCCATGTACGATTTTGTTGCTGAACGGACATAAAATAGGCGTCCATGGCTTCTATAAAATGCGATAATGATGGCTGGTGATGAATTACGTGATGGATATTCGACACATGTAATTGCATCTGACCTTCCAAAATAGCGAGAAAGAGATCTTCTTTGGACTGAAAATGAGCATAAACAGCTCCTTTGGTAAAGCCAGCATGGTCTGCGATTTTATCAACGGAAGCCCCGTGGAAGCCTAACTGAGCAAAGGTCTCGATAGCTGCGTCAATGAGCAATTGCCGTGTTTCCTGTTTACGCTCTGCTTGGGTTAATCTGCGTCTGTTCATTCGTCCTCCTCCTTCTCTTGACAAGCATACCATATAGAATTAACATTCCATATAGTATTTAAATCCTTATTGGTATGTAAGATGCAAATGGCAGTTTTGTAGGATTTAACCGTCTACTATGTCATGCTATTTTGGAGTACGATAGAGATAGATCATCTAGTAAGAGGGGACAGTGTACGAATGCAGAGGGAAGAAAACGTTGCAACGCGGAATCGGCCTATGTCCAATATTTTGGCGCAAACGGTTAAGACGGGAATTATCAAATCGAATCTGATTCCGATGTTTGCCGGATTAACATTGGCTTTATATACGTATCACTTCAGTCTAATTGACAAGCTGCCAGAAATCTTATTTGCTACAATCGGCTCTATTTTAATCATGGGCGCAGCGGGTGCATTTAATAACGTATATGATCGCGATATCGATTCTGTCATGGAGCGGACGAAGAACAGACCTACGGTAACAGGCGATATATCAACGAAGACCGTTTTATGGCTAGCATCCCTGATGACGATTTTTGGCTTGGTGGCTCTCGTCTTGGCATCACCGTTGGCTGCTATCATGGGTTTTCTCGGACTGTTTTTTTATGTCGTGCCTTATACGATGTGGACCAAAAGAAGAACGGTTTATAACACGGAGGTAGGGAGTATTTCTGGCGCAATGCCCCCGCTCATCGGTTGGGCTGCCATTCACCCGGATATTACGCATCCTGCTATCCTTGGTCTCTTTATCATCATGGTCATTTGGCAAATGCCTCACTTCTATGCGATCGCGATTCGCAAGCATGATGAATACAAGGCGGCTGGGGTTCCAATGTTGCCCGTGGTCAAAGGTGCAAGACGTACCTACATTCAAACCAATGTTTATTTGGTTATTTTAATTGCTAGTAGTTTTCTATTTTGGTCATTAAGCGTTGGTCTTACGTTTATGGCGCTGCTCCTGAATATTTTATGGCTGGTTCTGAGTGTTTTTGGATACCGGAAAATGGATTCACAAAAATGGTCGAAAACGATGTTTATTTATTCGCTGATTCATATGACGGTGCTGTTCTCGACGGTGATTATTTATTCACTGATGGGCATTATCTTCAAACTGTAAATCAGTGATCATCCAAGCTGCCTTCACTTAGAGGGCGGCTTCTTTTTTTGTCTGGGAATCTTGTGGCATAGCTGGATCTTCTCAAGTTAAACCAAAAATGGGCGCATGATCATGGAACGAATACCTAATGTCACTTCATAAATCTAGAGTAGCTCCATGAAGTGGCGGAGGTGAAGATGAATGGATGATTTCAAAAAAGAGCTAAAAAAACTAAAGGCTTCCGAAATAAAATCGGATCACGTACAGCGTTGGGATAAACAAAAAATGAATGAAGCGACGCTTGTTCGTGGCCGATGTGGATGTGGTAGATGCGGTTGTGGCCGCTGCGGGCGTTGTAGTTGTAGTTGTAGTTGCAGTTGTTCCTGCTTCTGCTCCTGTAGCTGTTCCTGCTTCTGCACATGCACCTGCACTTGCTTCTTCCCATGCTTTATCGTATAACGATAAACCGAATGAAGCGCCCTGCCAGGATGACGTTCTTGGCAGGGGTTTTGTTTTTCTAGCTGGCATGTGAGACAACGTGTTCTACATAAAATGACGATGACACATCATGTCGCAAAAGGACTGATCTCGCATAAAAAGGGGGAGGAGAATGGTTAGGCTGAATCCTTCAATGCGCATAAAAGTGAAGCGGGATACGGTTTATCTGCCTGATTCAGATGGGAGTGTATACTTTCGGAACAACATCGGAACATTTCGAATGAAGGGGGATATGATTGATCGATGGGTTGACCAGCTCATGCCGATGTTTAATGGGGAGTACACGCTGGCCCAATTGACTGACGATTTGCCGGAAGAATACCAGCAACAAATATACCAAGTGGCAGACACGCTTTTACAAAATGGATTTCTTCAAGACATCAGTCGAGAGAAGCCACATGAACTATCGCCTGAAATCATGACGGCCTATGCAGAACAGATTGAATTTTTGGACCAGTTTGGCGGATCGGGTGGATATCTATTTCAAAAATATCGAACGGAAAAGGTACTAATCATTGGGGCAGGTTCCTTTCTCCTTTCTGTTGCCCACGCCTTGCTAGAATCAGGCTGCGTTCAATTCCATTACGTCATCACGAACGAAGCTCCTACGAATCGCGGGCGATTAGACGCCATCATCGAGCATGCTCGCAGGAAAGACGCGCAAGTCAAGCTGGAGGAGCTGAAACCAGCGTCGTGGGGCATTGCAGAGTGGTCGGAGGCTATTGAGCCTTTCGCTGCTGTTTTGTACACCTCAGCGCAAGTAAGCAAGGATGAAATGAGCGTCATTCATTCCGCATGCAGAGAGAGGCAGAAAGTATTTGTTCCTGCCGTTTGTCTGATGCAAAAAGGAATAGCTGGACCGCTGATTAATCCCGAATCAGCCGCTTGCCTAGAATCGGCTTGGCGTCGTTTGCACCGACAGACTTTATGTGCGGATCCCGATCAACATCCATTTTCAATGACGGCAGCAGGGATACTGGCGAATATTGCAGTGTTCGAATGGTTTAAACATGTGACTGGTGTCAATGAAGCGCAGAATGAAAACAAGGTGTATGTTCTGAATTTGGAGACATTGGAAGGAAGCTGGGGATCATTCCTGCCCCATCCGATGGTGAATAAAGAGATGTGCCTGGAGATATTGGATAGAAAAGAGCTTGAATCTCGACTAGCCGATAAGACAGAACCAAAGGAAGGACTACAGTCTGTGTTTCAGTCGTGGACCTCATCGGATACAGGAATTTTTCACAACTGGGATGAGGGTGAGCTCACGCAATTACCGCTCACACAGTGTATGGTTACAGCTGTCGATCCTGTCTCAGAAGGCCCGGCGGAGCTGATGTCGCCAGTTATCTGCCCTGGTTATACCCATGAAGAGGCACGTAGAGAAGCGGGGCTTCTTGGGGTAGAAATGTATGTTGGAAGATTGGTGAACCACCTTGCAACCACAGACGCTGCTTTCCGAGCTGTAGGAAATGGCAATATCGGAGTCGGCGCAGGGGAAACGCCAGCAGAAGGACTTAATCGTGCACTTCGACATTGCTTGACGATCATGTATACATCAGAAATGAAAGGGAGACAACCAACAGGACGACCAGTACGCGTTGACACGATTGCTGATGAACCATGCCAATTTTATGTCCGGTCACTTACTACGTTGGGTGAAAAACCAATAATTGCAAAGGGGTATGAGGTGTCCGGATTTCCGGTGTATTGGGTGGGAACGCTCGCGGGTTGGTACGGGAGTATTGGCTTGCAGGAGCGAGATGCATTGCGATCAGCGCTGATGTTTGCCTTGCAACAGGTTCAGACTCCATCCAACCAAGTCTCTAAGTATGTCCTGACAGCGCAATCTGTTGGATTAACGGGTGAAGCCATCGAGCTTGCACTAAACAGCGTTCAGGAAGAATCGGAAAGAGCAGTATGGATACAAGCTCTCGAGGTGCTGGCCCTTCATCACCTTACTCCGCTAGTCATGAATGCCGCGATAGAGCCTTTCCTGGAAGAAGACCTTGGCGGTGTATTCGCCCTGCAGCTTTCGAGGGAGGTGCCCAATGACATCTGATATTCTGCTTATCGGAGACGGAGTACTGGCAGAGCTGGTTTCGGAACGTTTGAGAAAGGACTATCGTGTGTGGCACAGTGAAACCATGGAGTCGGCGACAAGTCGAGCTGATTTGGCTCTCCTGTTACACGATACGTACCATCCTGCCTTGCATTTGCAGGCAGAAAAACATTTTCGGCAAACAAATATCCCATGGCTACGCGGCTTTGTTTCATTCGGGGAGGCCATCGTAGGCCCGTTGGTTCGTCCAGGTCAAACAGGCTGCTCCCAGTGTGCAGATATGCGGCGACTGATGGCGGGACGCGATCGCAAAGAGATGTGGAAGGTACAACACATGCTGAGTGAAAAAGGTGGCATACCCCGTGACCCGTGGGCATCCCGTTCAGGATTGTTACAGGTGGCATACCATGTAAGCGCGGAAGTTGATCGTATAGGAGGCGGCAGGCAAGCCCAGTTTTCAGGGCATATCCAGTTCATTGATTTGCAAACATTGACAAGCACGCGCCACTTCTTTTTGCCGAATCCGTTATGTCCGGTATGCAGTCAGTTACCTGAGGATTCCGAAGAGCAGGCGAGGATACGTTTGAAGCCTATCGTAAAACAAAGCCCGGACAGCTATCGGACCAAACCCATTGCCGAGTTGAAACAAGCACTTTCCACCGAATATTTGGATTCCCGTACTGGGTTTTTGAATGGGAAAATGCGTGATCTTGTCTCTGTGTTCGCAGATGTTAGTGTCAATCTGCCGTTATTTTCGCATGACGAGGGTACGGCAGGTAGATCTGTTTCATACGCGGATAGTGAGATAACGGCGATTCTGGAAGGAATGGAAAGATATTGCGGGCTGATGCCGCGTGGCAAGCGGACGATGGTACGCGACTGCTACGCAAACCTTGCACCGAATGCCCTTGACCCGACGACGGCGGGAACCCATTCAGAAGAGCAGTATGCCCTGCCTGATTTTCCGTTTCAGCCGTTTGATCCCAAGCGGGAAATGAACTGGGTATGGGGGTATTCTTTTAAAGAAGAGCGACCCATTCTTGTACCAGAACTCATGGCCTACTATAGTATGGGATTCGGGGAGGGAGTTGTATTTGAGACCTCCAATGGCTGTGCATTAGGTGGCAGTTTGGAGGAGGCGATCTTTTACGGCATCCTCGAAGTGGTGGAGCGAGATGCTTTTTTGTTGACCTGGTATGCCAAATTGCCATTGCCGCGACTCGATCCCGCTACGGTCAATGATCGGGAATTGCTTCTGTTGATCGATCGGATGCAGACCGTTACCAATTACGATTTGTACTTGTTCGATGCGACCATGGAAAATGGAATTCCTGCTGTATGGACGATTGCGAAAAACCGTGGAGTGGAAGGCCTGCACCTCATTTGTGCAGCAGGAGCGCATCCAGACCCGATCCGCGCGGTAAAAAGCTCCATTTTCGAAACGGCTGCCATGCTCATGACCTTGACAGACAAGTACGAAGCAAACCGAGACAAATACTTGCGCATGCTCCATGATTCATCCTTGGTGAAAAAGATGGACGATCATGCGATGCTTTACAGCTTGCCGGAAGCAGCGGAGCGCTTATCCTTTCTTATAGATGATTCACGTCCGATGGTGTCATTCGCTGAACGCTTTCCTAGAAGAAACCAAAATCGTGATCTAACAGACGATTTGCGGGAGTTGCTCGGTGTGTTCCAAAAGGTAGATCTCGATGTCATTGTGGTGGATCAAACGACACCAGAGGTAGGGCGCCACGGCTTATCTTGCGTGCGTGTATTGATTCCTGGCATGCTTCCGATGACTTTTGGCCATCATCTCACGCGAGTAACGGGATTGAAAAGAGTATTGGAGGTCCCTGTGAAATTGGGTTACGCGAAACAACCACTGCGTGTAGACGAGTTGAATCCTTTTCCGCATCCGTTTCCATAACATGCATCTGGGAGTGAGCCGGATGAGCCTCGAAAATTTCTTGTACCGCCTTCATTTTGATACAGAAAACGCCAGGTCAAGTGATAGTGAAGTGGATTGGGGGGATGCGCCACTTACATACAAAGTGTACAGGGGGCTACCTGTCATTCCATTGCCAGAAGATATTCCTTTTTCACTTGTAGATCAAACGGTTTCACAAGAAATGTCTCTTCCTCAATTGGGCGCTTGGTTATGGTATAGCTACGGACTGATCCAAATCAGCCAATCGTTGGTAACCACGACTTCGGCAGATGCAGAATCTGAGTCGTTTTGGCCGCTTGTAACGAATCGAAGACCTGTTCCATCTGGGGGAGGGCTCTATCCGAGTGAGCTGTACGTGTATGTGAAGCTATCGAGTATTCCTCCAGGTCTATACCACTACGATGTGGCTCATCACAGACTCGTACAGTTGCGCGAAGGGAATTTTGATCACGTCCTTAGCCGAGCGCTTGGTGGCAGTTGTCCGGTACATGCATGCTTTGGAGTTGCTTTCGTATCCATCTATTTTTGGAAGAACTTTTTTAAGTATGATGAGTTTTCCTATCGATTGCAGGGCCTCGATGCTGGTGTACTGCTTGGGCAATTGCAGGAAATGGCAAGCCAGCTCGGCGTGACGACTTCGGTACACTACCAGTTCCTGGATAGAGCGTTGAATACACTGCTAGGATTGTCTGCCGATCAAGAGAGTGTCTACGCGGTAGTCCCCTTATCGCTTCAAACAGAAGGGGGAAGGTATTCGCACTCACCGGCACAATGGACAGAACGAGAAGAGGAAGAGACAGCAAGCGAGCTAATCAGAGAACTGCCTGAGCAAAAGCATGTGCACGTGATGCGATCAAAAAGAATGAGGCAATATCCTGCACTTCTGCAAATGAATGAAGCTGCCATGCAGGCATCTACCTATGCATTTAGACGATATTCGGATCAGTTGGAAAGCAAGTGGCCTCGTCATTTTGATGAGCGAATCCTTCTCCCGCGTTTGCAGAAACCAAGCTATGATCTGGCGCAATATTGCCGGGAGCGTTTTTCACCGGAAATGGACTTTGTCAAGAGGAAAACAGACCTGAATCAGGTAGCGCGTATCATGGAAATGACGATGAGTGCTCTATCGTATGGCAATGATTTGGGAAATAATCAGGAAGCAGCTTGTAGAAGGCTATCTCTCTATGTAAGCATTCATCAGGTCGAAGGGATGCAAGATGGGGCATATGCATACGAACCACGGGAGCACGCGCTTTATCCGATTGTATATGGAGATTTACGAGCACGCCTTCAAGACGGGATGACTCTGGACAACGTAAATTTGTATCAAGTGCCGCTCTGCTTTCATGTGGCGGGGAAACGTGATCATCTGATCAATGAGTTGGGTTATCGAGGGTATCGCATTCAGCAGATGGAGGCGGGAATCGTCGTGCATCACTTGCTTTTGGCAGCGTTCACGTGTGGAATGGGTGGTCATCCGCTACTCGGATTTGACGTGGAGAATTGCGATGATCTTTACAAGCTAGAGACCGAAGAGAAAACCTGCTTGATTCAAATTCCGGTCGGGCACTATCGCCCCCGCGCCAGATTTCAGACCGGGCTTCATGGATAAAAACGTGGAAGACCCGAGTCTCGTTGACCCGGGTCTTGTATTATGCTCGTATAATGGCTTTGATACCTTGAATGAAACGGTCCATTTCCTCGTGGGTATTATACGGTGCCAGCCCCGCTCGTATCCAGCCGCCACTTTCATTGATTCCCAAACAATTGGCGAGTGTTGTCGCATAAAAGTCCCCATTCGCAACGAATATGCTATGCTCCTCACACAATCGCTCACATACTTCTTGCGGAGAAATCCCTTCGATCCGAAAAGCGATCGTCGGTGTTTTCGGTACATCTTCACCTGCTTGATAAATGGTGACATCCTTCATTGCGCCAAGTTCTTTTCGGAGCTTTTCTGCCAGCTGATTTTCATAAGCTTCGATTCCCTCGTAACCTGAGCGGATTTTTTCTGGGAAGCTATCACCGAGACCAAGTGATGCAACAAATTCGATAGCGGGTCTGATTCCTGCGATCCCTTCATGATTTTGTGTTCCGGTCTCCAGTTTATCTGGATAAGAAGAAGGAGCGGGAACCAATTTGTAAACATCGAGTGCTTCAAAAATTTCTTTGCGGATGACAGCGATTCCGACATGTGGACCAAAAAATTTGTAAGCGGAACAGAGCAGGATATCGGCTCCAATCTCGTCACGATGGATGGAGAAGTGAGGGGCCGCATGCACGGCGTCGACAGCAACAACGACTCCTTTTGCGCGTGCTTTTTGGGAAATGGCAGCGAGATCATGGATCGTTCCGACAGCATTGGAAGCAAGCCCGACTGCCAAAAGTCTGGTTCTGGAAGTAAGGAGGGTATCGAGTTCATCTAGTTGTAACGTAAGTGTCTCTTTGTTCACCTTCAACCACCGAACGATCATTCCGCGATCAGCGGCAACAGTCAGCCACGGGTCTACATTGGCGCGGTGATCCATCTCGGAGACGATGATCTCATCCCCTTCTTTCCAATGCCGACCTAATGCACGAGCAATGGCAAAGGTCAGGGTGGTCATATTCGCACCGAAGGCAACCTCTAGCGGCCTTACGTGGAAGAGATCGGCTACGGCTTGCTTGGCATCTGCCAGAATGGCTTCTGTCTCCTTGCTCGTTGGAAAGGAGCCATGTAAATTCGCTCCACCGTTCGCCATATAGTGATAGATCGCGTCCATGGAGGATTTTACGACTTGCGAGCCGCCTGGACCATCCAGATAAACAACTGGCTTGCCTTTGTACGTTCGTTGAAGTGCGGGGAATTGCTCTCGGACTTTTTCAATGGGGAAATGTCCTGATGTAACTTCTAATCGCCAATCATTCGAGCGCATAAAACTTCCAGGAGGGTATTCAAAGGTGCATTCTGATTGCAGAGTGAAACCGAGCTTTCGGCAAATGGCATTCGAGGCAGGATTGTCCACGGAGGGGAAGGCATGAATAAACTTGTGTCTCTGTTCTTGGTTGATGTGTGCGATGAGTGAGGCTAAAGCCGCTGAGGCTATCCCTTTCCCTTGATAAGGAGGCAGGACGCTCCAGCCTACTTCGTATACGTTTTCTCCTTGCCAGATGCGGTCCCAATAGCCGATGCTTCCGACAGTGGTGTGATCTGGAAGCAGAACGATACTGAACATCTTGCTGGTAAGCTGTCCGTCTTTATTGACGTATCGTTCGTGCCGAGCAAGGAGCTGTTCCTCCGTCTCTGGGCCTCCAAGATGCTCCATCATGGCTGGCGCATTCAAAAGACGCAGCAAGGAAAGATCGTGATCCGCCCAGGGCTGAATGCGGACAAGCGCAGTGTTTAGCGTTGTAGACATTTTTTCACTCCTTATCGACTGGATGTCCGTTGTGTCTATCATCATTCGTTATCTCTCATTATTCGAAAAAAATTCCAATTAATCAATCTTCTATTCGTTCTCAGAAAGAGTGTTGGAAAATCATGCTATAATGGTGATGCCCGAGCGATTCTTATTATCGGAGTATGGAAAGAGAAGCTGAGGTGTAGGAATAGACCCTTTCTGAAAAGACATATGTCGAGTAAATCCAACGTAAATATTTTCACCGATAATAAAGGAAAGAGGAAGGGGTACCTGTCCATGAATGAAAAAAGCATTCATACACAACGGCTCAAATTGATTCCATTTACACATAGAATAGCGACGAATATTTTGCATGAAAATTACGAAGAGTTATTGGCTATGGGGCTTACATTAGGCGAAGGCTGGCCTGATGCGGATGCGATGGAAAGCATACCCAAAATCATCAAGGCACTCGAACGCACAGGGGAACCAACTGGATTTGAATCGTGGATGATCATTACAAAAGATGGCAGGAAGATCATCGGTGATGTAGGATTCAAAGGAGTCCCGAATCCCGAAGGAGAAGTGGACATCGGCTATGGAATTGTTGAAGCCGAGCGAAAAAAAGGCTACGCGTACGAGGCGGCTGAAGGCTTGACGGATTGGGCGCTGTTGCAGCCAGATGTGAAAAAGATTACGGCAAGGTGCTTGCTAGCTAACATAGATTCCGCAAAATTATTAGTCAAGCTGGGCTTTTCAGAAATTAAGAGGGACGAAGCAATGATTTACTGGTATAGGCAGAAATAATAGCACTCCTGAACAGAATCAGAGTTTCACACGAAAAAAAGGACGCACACATGGCAGTCCTTTTTTTCGTGGAGAACATCAGTTGCTGGAATTTTCTATGGGAACGTTGTAGATATGTTTCGTGCCATCTTTATACGTTACTTCGAGTATTCCTGATTGAAGGGACGGGCCTTTTGCTTTTACTTTTTTCTTCGTGGAGAACTCTCCTGACTTCGAGTCGATTCGCAACGTAATGACCGTATTGAAGACTTGAATGGTTACGCGCTTGATTTCTTTATTCGAGACTTTCCCTGTCACTTCGATTTGGTAATACGATTTAGGGAGCTCACTTGATTCAGCATGGAGCTCAATCTCATCTGGATGGAGAGCCAGCTCTGGAAGAAATTTCGTCTGCATCTTTACAATTTCCTCTTTGCGTTCCTTATCTTCAGGTCCTATGAGGATGTGTACGTAAGAGTTTAACTGAAAATAGTCTGGCGTTAGATCACTCGGCAGTTCGTCTGTTCGGAAATATTCATCTTGCTCCAATGTTCTCCCGGGCTTTAAGGTTTTTTCCTTGATGTCCGGTGTACAGGCAGGTTCGTCTTCAGGGTAGGGAAGCTCCCAAGAGTCTCCAGAGGCAAACGCTTCAAGTTGATTTGTTACACCATAGCAATGACCAGTCGTGTAGGTAATTGGCTTCCGCGAAATATTCGTGACAATCGTATTTACGTGGTACATTGGTGAGTCGTATTTAGGATTGTCGATTTCGGTAACGGTTACTTGAAACCGAAGTCCTTCTTTCTTAAATGGTTTGTCAATGAAAAACATGCCGGTTGCTTTTGGTACGGCCGCGTTTACATTAACGGCGCCAGCAGTCATAACCAGCAAAAAACATACGAGTGAATAGACAATCTTGCGAAACACACAGTTCACCTCCTCACGATTCGTTTTTGAAAAATGTGCATGGAGGCACCTTTTTAATATTCCATATATTACCTCTCTTTGCAATGTTTTTTGCTCAGGAATATTTTAAATGAAAATTTTCAAAGGAAAGGTAACCCAAGACTTCCTTCTTTCGTATTGAAATAAAGGAAAAGATTATCGCTTTTCATTGAACTATGCAACGCGTCTCTCTATACTGGAGAGATAAGCATTGGTAAATAATTGTGAGGGATAGCATGCAGAACTGGATGACCCAAATTATTGAACAATATAGTTACTTCGGTATCTTGCTCATGATGGCACTGGAAAACATATTTCCGCCCATACCTTCTGAGGTGATCTTGACGTTCGGTGGATTTATGACGACGCAATCATCCTTAACGGTTTTTGGCGTAATCTTGTCAGCTACAATCGGTTCTGTGATCGGGGCAATCATACTCTATGGAATCGGTTATTACCTGGATGTCAAGAAAATAGAGAAGATCGTAGAGAGATGGGGACATATTCTGCGCATTAAACCGGCAGATATCCATAAAGCAAATGAATGGTTCGACCGATACGGGTACTGGACGATCTTTTTTTGCCGCATGGTCCCATTGATCAGAAGCCTGATTTCCATTCCTGCTGGTATGACCAAAATGAACTTCCCTCTGTTTTTGTTGTTTACAACACTTGGTACGTTTATTTGGAACATCGTCCTTGTGGTGGCAGGTCACTTATTGGGGGAATCATGGGAAGACATTCTGTACTATTTCGATCTCTACTCCAATGTTGTTTATGTTGTTCTCGCATTCGCGGGGATAGCGTTCCTCATTGTTTTCCTCCGCAAACGAAAAGTGGATGCCTAGAACCTTCCAACCATCTTTCCTTCAAGGGAAGGTGGTTTTTCCATTTGGAACCAAGAGGTAAACATATTATAAAAAGTCGTAATTTTCTTGCAAATACAAAGCGCCTTAATTGCGTTAAGGTGAGAGAAGGTGGAGCAGGTGACATGGGCACCGCCCTTATTCTTGAGGCTGGAGGAGATGCAACTTGATCGATTTGTTACTCGTAAACGGCGTAGTCATTACCATGGACAAAGACCGTCGGGTATTACAGGACGGGGCAGTCGCCATTGATAAAGGAAGAATTGTAGAGGTGGGCGACACTCCACTTCTAATAGACAAGTATCCCGCGCAAAAGGTAATCGACTGCGCGCATCATTGTATACTCCCAGGCTTCGTTGACGCACATGGTCATGGCGGACATTCGTTGTTCAAAACGATTGCGACGGACAATATCAACGACTGGATGCCAATCATGACCAACACGTATAAGCACTACGTGACAGACGATTTTTGGTACTACGAGGGCAAGTTGTCGGCACTGGAGAGGCTTAAAGCTGGGATTACGACAGGTGTTAGCGTACTCGGCTCGATGCCGCGCTCGGATGATCCGATTTTTGCCTTGAATCACGCCAAAGCGTACAACGAGGTGGGTGTTCGCGAAATCGTAGCGACAGGTCCATGCAACCCACCGTGGCCGCATCCTTTCAGCCGCTGGATCGATGGACAAAAAGTAACGAAGGAAGTCACCTATGAGCAGGTTCTCGCTGGAGCAGAAGCAGTGATCGAAGCCCTGAATCATACGAACAACGATAAAACGAGAGCATACATAACTCCCTTTGTCATCGTGACCTCTGTCAATCCGTCTTATCCGACACCAGCTGACCAATTGTTTGGCTTAACCGATTTCGACCGGTACCAAGCGCGGAAAATCAGGGAGATTGCGAAAAAGTACGACACGCGCATCCATTCCGATGCTTTTGGAGGCATGATTCACCTCGCGATTCAAGACAAAGAGTACGCGCTCTTAGGTCCAGATGTACACTTGCAGCATTGTCGGGGAATTTCTTTTGACGAGGCGAAAATTTTGGCCGAAACAGGAACGAATGTGAGTGCTTCTCCTGGTTTTGGTCAAATCAATGCACGCACCCCGATTACGGAATTGCTGGAGATGGGAGCCACTGTTGCGATCACAACAGACGGCACCTCGCCGATGACTCCTTTTGACATGTTCCAGGCCATGCGCAGAATGCAACTGTTGCAACAAGCGGCGTTGCGCGATTATTACTACCTCCCGCCGGGCAAGCTGCTGGAAATGGTCACGATTGACGCGGCGCGCTGTGTGGGCTGGGACGATGAGCTGGGGTCGCTGGAAGCTGGTAAAAAAGCGGACGTCATTACAGTAAATATGCATCAGGCCCACTTGAATCCCGAAAACATGCATGTCCATCGTGTTGTCTATCAGGCAGTCGGTGGAGATGTGAACCATGTCATTGTCGACGGTGAACTGATTATGGACGAACGCCGTGTGTTGACTGTGGATGAAAAGCAAATTCTCAAGGAAGCGAATGAAGAGGCGAATCGCACAATCGAGCGGGCAGGCCTGGAAGTCTACATGCAGCCAAGCAAGTATTTCTGGGGGCATGCGCGAGCTTATTTGGATGAGAGAAGATTTGACCCGACGAAATTGTAGTTTGGAGAATGTTAATGCTGCACCTAAAGTGTTGCCCTTGCATTGAATAGGAGAAGGTGCCCGCCGCCTTCCCTTTTTTTATTGGATTATAGTTGACAAAAACGATAGGATTAATCATTATTTATTCATAATCCCCATCGACTAAGTTGGAATAAAAAGAGGTGCAGTCATGTATCTGACTATTGATAATGTTACGAAACATTTTGTGGATGAACAGAAACAAAAAGTAAAGGTGCTCGATGATATCAATCTGGAAGTGGAAAAGGGCAGCTTCGTTTCCATTGTCGGCCCCTCTGGCTGTGGAAAATCGACGCTGCTCTACTTGATAGCGGGATTGGATCAACCGGACAGCGGTGACATACACGTTGCTGGCAACAAAGTGAATAAGCCCGGCCCCGACAGAGTCGTCGTTTTTCAAGAAGCAGGGTTATTTCCATGGCTGACCGTTTTGGAAAATGTTACATACGGACTCAAGTTAAAGAAAATGTCTGCAGCGAAAGCCAACGAAAAGGCGCTGGAAGTGCTCAAAATGGTCCATTTGAGCAAGTATGTTCATTCCTATCCCCATCAGCTCTCAGGCGGGATGAAGCAACGCGTAGCCATAGCTCGGGCACTTGTCATGGAACCCGACATTTTACTGATG
Source organism: Brevibacillus sp. AF8 (assembly GCF_021270385.1). Lineage (NCBI taxonomy): Bacteria > Bacillati > Bacillota > Bacilli > Caryophanales > Paenibacillaceae > Brevibacillus > Brevibacillus sp. AF8. The sequence continues at coordinate 603,947 of NZ_JAGQDN010000002.1, forward strand.
GATGAACCTTTCTCGGCGCTGGATGAACAGACGCGAATGGTTCTTCATAAGGAGTTGCTTGAGATTTGGCGGACGACCAAGGTCACGATTTTTTTCGTTACCCATAATATCCGGGAGGCCGTTTTGCTTGCGGAGAGGATCGTCGTTTTTGCCACACGCCCCGGAAAAATCAAGGAGATCATTGCGGTTCCTGCTATGCGCGATGGAGTCATGCCGGACAGTGTGACAGTCAACACGGAGCAGAAGGTGCTGTCGATCCTGCAAGAAGAGATAGAAAAGGTGCTGAAGGAGGAAATGGGCAATGACTACAGCTTTAAGACGGGTCATCTTCATCGCTATGATAGCGGCGATATGGGAAGTCACATCTAAATTATCCGGGTTGCCATCGTTCATGTTTCCTAGCTTGACCCAGATTTTTGAAACACTCGTAAATGGCTTGATAAGCGGGCAAATTACCGCCGCGATTGGAAAAAGCATGGGACGAATCCTGTTGGGCTTTCTCATTGCCATTATCGTCGGACTAATATTGGGTTACTTCATTTGGAGATACAAACTCGTAGAAGATACGCTTGGGTTTGTCGTGACGGCGCTTCAATCTATTCCGAGCATTGTCTGGTTCCCGCTTGCGATTATCTGGTTTGGCTTAAATGACTTCTCCATTCTGTTCATCGTGACGATTGGGGCGACCTGGACGATGACGGTCAACGCGACCAGCGGTTTTAAAAATGTCCCGCCGCTATATCAGCGGGTAGCCAAAACTTACGGTTCGACTGGCTTTCACTTTGTACGAACAGTCATTCTTCCTGCATCCGTACCACAGATCATCTCAGGGCTTCGAATCGCTTGGGCATTTTCCTGGCGGGCACTCATGGCTGGTGAGCTGCTCGGGGGTGGCGGTGGTCTCGGTCAACTGCTCGAGATGGGACGTTCCCTTGGACAAATGGATTTGGTGATATCTGTCATGATCATTATTGCGATCATCGGTACCGTCGTCGATAATGTTGTCTTTTCACGGATCGAACGCAACGTTCAGATGAAGTGGGGAGTCCATTCATAAAAGAAAAATAGCGAAGGAGTGTCGTCACATGCTTAAAAAAGTGATCAGTACCGTTGTCGCATCCCTATTATTGATGGGGATTGCGAGCGGGTGCTCTACGGGCGGAGCAGAATCCTCTGAAAAGGAAGTAAAGATCGGATATTTCCCGAATCTTACCCATAGCGCAACGATCATTGCACTGGAGAAAGGCTATTTCAAGGAAGCTTTCGGTGCGGATGTAAAAATTCAAACCAAAACGGTCGCCAATGGCGGATTATTTATGGAAGCAATGGCAACAAAAGCAATTGATGTAGGGACAGTCGGACCTGGACCGTTGTTGAACTTTTATGTCAAGCATCCCGGTTATCGTTTGATTTCAGGAGCGGTCAATGGCGGAGCTGTTCTCGTCATGAATGGTTCAACCAACATTACCGAACTAAAAGATGTAAAAGGCAAAAAAATCGCGATTCCGGTAATCGGCAGCACACAGGATGTCATGCTCAGAAAAGCATTGGATGAGGTTGGCCTCAAACCGACGACGAATGGTGGGGATGTGGAACTGTATGCGGCGGCTCCGGCAGATACGGCAGCATTATTCGTACAAAAATCCGTTGACGGTGCGGCAACCCAGGAGCCGTGGGGATATGTACTGGAAAATAAGGCGGGAGGAAAATTACTTTTGGACTGGGATCAATTCGCTTGGGGGAAAGAATCAACGAATACAGTAGTAGCAGCCAGCGATGAATTTTTGAAACGAGAAGGATTGGCAACCGCTTACCTGCAAGCTCATAAAAAGGCAGTCAAATTCATTCAAGAAAATCCCGAAGAAAGCCAAGACCTGATCATCAAGCATCTGAAAAATCTGACTGGCAAAGAGTTGAGCAAAAAAGAAGTGCAGGCAGCCTTTTCCCGTTTGGAAGTAACAACAGCGGTTAATGAAAAAGTTATTCAGGAAATGGCAGATATCAGCCAGGAAGCGGGCTATATTCCGAGTAATAAAATCGATGGTCTGATAGATTTGAAATATTTGGAATCAGCGAAATAAAATCGGGTGAGAAGGAGGGTGATTCAGCAGGAGGTTCGAGGGGTGGAAAGGAATTAGATGAGAAAGGAGGTCATACCACGATGAGACCACATGAACAAGGAAGTAATCAACCAAACGACAGCTCATTGGAGACACAGATTCATACTGATTTTCAAAAAGAAATGACGTACGGCGATTACTTACAGCTCGATCAAATCTTGTCGAGTCAACAGCGTCAATCCACCCATCATGATGAAATGCTGTTTATTATCATTCATCAGGTGAGTGAGCTTTGGATGAAACAAATTTTGCACGAACTGTCAGCAGCAAACGAATGCATCTGCAATCACGATCTGGAGCCAGCTTTCAAAATGTTCGCGCGAGTCTCGCGTATCCAGCAGCAATTGATTAAATCGTGGGATGTCCTTTCTACATTGACGCCAGCCGATTACCTCCAGTTCCGTGACACGCTGGGTCATTCGTCCGGTTTTCAATCTTACCAAAACAGACTCATCGAATTTACATTAGGATACAAGAACCAGCATGTCCTAGCGGTGTATACGCATCAACCAGAGCTTCACGCCAAAATGAGTGCGGCCTTGCAGCAGCCAAGCATTTACGATGCGGCGATCAGGGAGATGGCTGTTCGGGGCTTGCCGATTGATCCGGAATGTTTGAATCGCGATTGGTCACAGCCATATCAACCAAATCAGAGTGTCGAGCAAGCCTGGCTGACTGTGTATCGAAATGTGAACCAATATTGGGATCTGTACGAGTTGGCAGAAAAGCTGGTGGACATCGCCAGCCAGCAACAACAATGGCGTTTTAACCATATGACGACAGTCGAACGCATCATAGGCCAAAAGCCGGGAACCGGAGGGTCATCGGGCGTCATGTACTTACGCAGAGCGCTCGATCACCGTTTTTTCCCGGAGCTATGGAGCTTGCGGACGTTGTTGTAAAAAACTCTTCAAAAAAAGCGAAAAAAGCGTCTTGGGGACCCAAGGCGCTTTTTTCGATTGTAGTACTCCTTTCACATTTTTTCACATATCTTACCTAATATTGGGTACAAATACCCTTCTTTTCCTGACAAACATATGTTTTCATTTTTAATAGTGTACCTATTTTTTCAAGAACAACCAGAAATGGAGTGGGCATTTGGATGGAAACAATGAAGCCACCTATGGAAGTGTTATATGACAAACAGCTGAATGCGCTGCGATCCCATGATAAAGGGGCAAAACCTCCCAATTGGCTGATGTCGCCCAGAGCTGTGCGCGACTTTATTTTAGGAACGGATGAACCTCTCTCTTATGAGGGTGAAAGTATACCGATTACGAAAAAGTTTTATGGAGACGATGTGCTTATTGAGCGCGCGATCGTCACGTTGGCAGGCAATCGCGGTTTGATGCTAGTCGGTGAACCTGGAACGGCAAAAACGATGCTGTCTGAGCTGCTGTCTGCGGCCATCTCCGGTACAAGCACGAATACGATCCAAGGCACCGCGGGAACGACGGAGGATATGATCAAATACTCCTGGAACTACGCGATGCTGCTGGACAAAGGTCCTTCTCTGCAAGCGTTGGTTCCCTCCCCGCTGTACACCGGAATGAGTAAAGGAATCATTACCCGTTTTGAAGAGATTACCCGTTGTCCTTTTGAGGTTCAAGACGTGTTGATTAGTATTTTGAGTGACAAGGTGATGAACATTCCCGAGCTGTCAGACGGGATCCTGTTTGCGAAGCCCGGTTTTAATATCATTGCAACAGCGAACCTGCGGGACAAAGGCGTCAATGAAATGAGCAGCGCGCTCAAACGCCGTTTTAACTTTGAGACAATCGCGCCGATTAATCATGTGAAAATGGAAGCCCAAATTATCGAATCCCAAGCAAAAGTGATCCTGGAACAAAGTGGCGTAAACATCGAAATCGATCGCGATGTGGTTGAGATATTGGCGACGACCTTCATGGAGCTGCGCATGGGCGAGACGAAGGAAGGATTCAAAATCGACTCCCCTCAATCCGTGATGAGTACAGCCGAAGCCGTATCCGTCTATGTCCAGAGTGCAATGACATCCCATTACTATGATGGCAGGCCAATTTCCATGGATCGACTGGTACAGAATATGCTTGGGGCCGTCGTCAAGGAAAACCAAAAGGACGCAAATATCCTGAAAACCTACTTTACCAAAGTGGTCAAAGAACGGGCAAAGGAAGAGGGTCTATGGGGAACTTATTACAACGAGAAGAAATGGATCAAATAAAGGATCAGGACCGCTTCATAAAATCATTTGTCGAAGAAGAGGTTTACAATCTCAGCAAACAGGTCGTCTATTTCCCGGTTCGTCATCATAGTCCTGCCTGCTCGTTTCATTTGAAAAAAACGATCGAAGAGTATCAACCGGAAATCATTCTGATTGAAGGCCCGGACCATAGCAATCATATTATTCCGATTTTGACGGATGAACGGACGAAGCCTCCTGTGAGCATTTATTATGCGTACGCCTCAGGGGAGCAAAAATACGTCTGTTACTTTCCGTTTCTTCTGTATTCGCCGGAGTATGTGGCCTTGGTCGAAGCAAAACGCCGGCAGATTCCTGCTGCTTTCATTGATCTCAGCTACGGAAGCCGCCTCGAAAGCTTGGAAGACGGCCATGATTTGAAAAAGAAGAATGAAAAGCTGTCCTATCACGATGAGCGCATGCTGGCAGGCTCGCAATTTATACAGCGATTGTGCCAGACGATGAAATGCAGGAACTTCGATGAGCTGTGGGAAAAGGTTTTTGAGATTGACGGGATTCGCAAAAAGACGCAGGATTTCGTCAAGGATGTCTTTGCCTACTGCTACTTGTCGCGAAAATGCTATGATGACGCTACTTTGGAAGCGGAAGGCGATTTGATTCGCGAGGCGCATATGCGTCAAAAAATTGCAGAGGCAAAGCAAAAGCACGCGAGAATTCTCGTGATTACCGGGGGCTTTCATACATACGGACTCATCGAGGAGCGCAAGACTTCCTACAAGATACAAAAGGTCCAGGAAGAGAAAATATATCCAATGGTGTACACGTACCAGGAAGCAGATCAGTTGAATGGATACGCAAGCGGGATGCCGTACGTCCATTATTACGAGAGTGTGTGGAAGGCCCTGGAGAAGAAGGAACGTGCTCCTTTCTCGAAAAGCGCCTTGATATACCTCCCGCAATTGCTCAAAAAACTGCGCGACAAAGGAGAACCGACGTCTACTGCGGATGCGATCGAAGCGTATAGCCTCATGAACGGCTTGGCAGTTATGCGGGAAAAGGCTGAGGGCGGTGCCTATGAGTTGATCGATTCCGTTCTCTCTGCTTTTACAAAAGGAGAACGGTCGATTGCGACTTCCCAGCCGATCGAGACATTGCGAGAGCTGTTGACCGGAGATGGAATCGGTGAAGTGGCCCCAAATTCACTGGATGTGCCTATCGTTCGAGATTGCAAAGACAGATGCAAATCGCTAAAGCTCGCGATCACGACAACAGGGCGCAATCAGAAGGTGCTGGAGCTGTATGCCAAGAAGTCGCATCGCGAAGCCAGCCAGTTTTTTCACTGCATGCAGTTCTTGGGCACAGAATTTTGCGCCAAAGAAGCTGGACCCGACTGGATGAACAACCGAAATGTCAATCTCGTCCGAGAAACATGGCGCTACAGCTATTCCTCGTTCGTCGAAGCCCGTCTGATCGAGAGCTCGGTCTACGGTGGGACAGTGAAGGAAGCAGCTGCCCATAAGCTAGCCGATATGGTAAAAGAACTGCCGCAGCACCAGAGCCATGAACTGGCAAAATGGCTTTTGATGGCGGTTGTCATGGGATTGGAAGAGCTGTCAGAACGACTCTTTAAATCTGTACAAGAGTCGGTTAAGCAAGATGGACATTTTCTCTCTCTTTGCAAAACGTTGAAAACACTCACGATTCTTTTGGAGCAAAAACGGTTATTCGGTTTGATCGAGTCAGAACGGCTGGAGAAGCTGGTGGAAGAAGTATATTACCAGGCTGTGACCAAAATCGTCGAGCAGGGAAACCCGAACCCCAACGAACTGGATGAGTTGGCCGATCAGCTCAAATTCCTCTACATGCTGAGTGAGAAAAGACAGGCGGATGATTCTATAGAGATATTCAGTGATCAACTGCTGGAATTGCTGCGTAACGACAAGCTCCCTGCGAAACTGGAGGGGGTAGTGGTTGCGATCTTGTGCAATCTCGAAGTGGTCGAACGCGCAGAAATCTCCAGACGTGCGCGTGCCTATATGTTCGGCTCGCCTGAGCAAATGCTTCATACTGCCGCGTATTTACATGGCGTTTTTATCGTGGCTCGTGACTACCTCTTTTATCAAGAGGAAATCTTGCGCGATCTGCATCAAATGATTACATCCTTGGCCTACGACGACTTTTTGCAGGTGGTGCCTGAACTGCGATTGGCGTTTACATATTTTAGCCCAATGGAAATTAGTATGCTCTCGGAAAAAGTGGCAGCTCTCTTCCAAACGACGGTGGAGCAAGTCACGAATCCAGTCATCGATGAGCGTACTTTGCGTGATGCCCGCATGCTCGATCAAGCGATCAAGGAGGAGTTTGCCAAATGGAACCTGATTTGAGCCGCGAAGCCTTGAATCGCTGGCGGTTATTATTGGGCTCTCATGCCGAGGAATCTTTGGAAGGCAGCGGGGTCTATCAATCATCCGAGTTTTCCTATCAGGAACTGGACTCGATTCTTGAATTTTTATACAACCGTGAATACGGAGAAGAGCAAGGCTATCGAAAAGAAGGCGGCCGAGGAGATTCGGCATTGACGGTTCCCGTCTGGCTGAATAAAATCCGCAAGCTGTTTCCCAAAAAGACGGTGGAAATCCTCGAGCGGCAAGCTCTGGACCGCTATAACATGACAGAGCTCTTGACAGACAAAAAAGTGTTGGAAAGCATGGAACCCAACATGACCCTCTTGAAAAACATCCTCCAATTCAAAGGCAGGATGAAAGGAGAGGTCGTAAAAAGTGCAAAGGAAATTGTACGCAAGGTCGTAGACGATCTGCGGCGTCAGCTTGAGAATGAAGTGCAGACCAGTATCGTCGGCAAACGCAATCGCCACAAACGCGGTTATACAAAGTCGATGAAAAATCTGGATGTGCATAAAACGATTCGGAAAAATTTGAAGAACTACGATCACAAAAAAAGCCGTTTTATCATTGATGACCTGTATTTCCACAGCAATATTCAGCATCACAACAAATGGAACATCGTCATTGTCGTGGACGAGAGCGGAAGTATGATGGACTCTGTGATTTACAGCTCCGTTATGGCAAGTATTTTTTACAAGCTTGCTGCCTTGAAAACGCATTTGGTTATTTTTGATACGAAGGTCGTTGATTTGAGCGATAGACTGGATGATCCGGTCGATGTGCTGATGAGTGTGCAACTTGGTGGGGGGACTCATATTGCCCAGGCGCTCAAATACGGAAGATCACTACTCGAAAATCCATCCAAGACGATATTTATCCTCGTCAGCGATTTGGAGGAAGGCTATCCGATCAAGGAAATGTATCGCCAAAGCAAGGAAATTATTGATGCGGGCTGCAAGTTCTTAGTGCTGACGGCTTTGGATTTCAATGGCAACGCTACGTACAACCAGCATGCTGCACGGGTTTTGAGTGATATGGGAGCAAATGTTGCTGCGATCACGCCTGATGAGCTCGCGCAATGGATAGGTAAGGTTATCAAATAGAGATAGAAAGAAGGAGGAGTAAGGAATGGTTTTACGAAAGACAGATCTGAATCCGGTTACGAAGAAATTTGTGGAGGAGTTTATCAGTGCAAGTGATCGAAACAAGCATTTGTACGATCAAATCAATGATTACATTGCAGGCGACACAGACGAATGCCCGGCAATCGTAGAGGACCCGAGGTTTTACAGCTATACGGTTCGATCCGAATTTGACAAGCTGAAAAAACGCGGCGAGGAGCTGGCTTTCTATCGAGCAGCTGTACTGATTTACAAGGCAAGCAACCGTTTTTACGATAAGAAAAATGTGATGGATGAGTGCTTCCTGGATCAGATCGAACTTCAAGGTATGAAGGACATCAGTGATGCTGATATCCGGGCAAAAGATCAGAAAGCATTGGAAGCCATGAGAAAAACGATCGAGCATTTCGGATATGCGTTGTTTGCCGAATTTATGTTAAAAGCCGCGGAGGATTATCGCGTAAGCATCAGCCGTGATTACTCCTCGACATTTGATCGGGCCGAATTTTTGCTATTCATTTCGTATGCGTACTCGATTTCTCCGAGCTTATTGGAGGAAGCAAAAGAAAAGCTAATGCCGAGCTACTATTACCTAGTTACGGGTGATACGCGTGAATATATAAAAGAACTGCATACCATTGCCAAAGAAATCGTGACCATGCAGTTTTCGAGTAACAATTTGCTGACCAACGAGTCGTTGTACCCTTCGTACGTCAAAGAGAAAAAGGCTGCGTTGCGAGAAAAGTATTACCCAGGAGAGCAAGTAAAGGAAGGCTCCCTTTTGAATCAGAAACATTTGAAGCGTTATATGGAGCTAGTCATCAGCTTGCTGTATTTCCGCATTCACGTAAAAGGCGGGACCAGTGCATTCCTGAAGAAGGAAGAGGAGATCGATCGGGAGCTGCACGACACCTTGCAAATCCTTTTTGACATGTTCCCGCTCGATATCTTGGCCGAAGATAAGAGACTGTCTAACCTCGTACACATGGATGAGCCTTACGATCTACTGCTGGGACTTCGCGAGCATTTGCTATCCCCTCCGACCAATTGGGAGCAAGTGAAGCAGCTGGTGCAGGAAGACGTAACGAAATCAAGACGAGCACTGGAGCTTGCTTCGATCCCGATGGTCAAAGGATTTTTATACAAAACGCTGGCGGCAGAAGGCGTGGATCTCTCCAATTTCCAGCCATCTCTGGAAGCGATTATTCAAGACGCGTTGCGTCGTGCAAAGGGATCGACAAAGCTGGCGAACTATCTGGATGACAAAGCAGTACTCGAGGATGTGCTCGAGCATGTGCATCTGGAGGACGTACAACTTGTAAGACAGCAAATGATCCTGCTGAGCTTCTTGCCTGTGGATCATCCGTTTATTGCGCGTCTGATTCCGTTCATGTGCCAATACAAAGACAAGTCCAACCGCAGAGTAGGCCATATGTGCTTCGCTCATGCGTTCCAGGAGCGATTGACCGGTATCATCGATCATTACCGGAAGGACGAAGCTGTAGATATCCAGACGCTGTTCTATCAGATTTTGTCGATCAAGGAGAATCATTATTATTACACAGACGTCAAAGAAGAGGTGTATCGTTCGTTGGTCGTAGCGAATCCGGAAATGAGTCTGGCTCAATTTGATAAGCTGGATACGGAGCTTCGCGTGTTTGTGATGCAAACCCTATTAGCGGCAAAGGAGACGCTGTCAGAAGAATTGCGCAACCAAGCGATTCTGCTCGGGTTGGGTGACAGCTCGAAGAAAGTGAGCGGCCTTGCTGGTGCGGCGTTTCTTCAGGCCAAAGACAAGGAGCTTTATTTGCACGTTTATCAAACCGAGAAAAAAGCAAAGGTTAAAGAAATGGCGCTGGATGCGATTCGCTCCCTGGACAATAACAAGGTCATTTTCCAAGAGCTACTGACAAATGAAAAGAGCAGCAAATTTAAAACGCTGCTGCAAACATTTATCGACGCCGAGGAACAAGGGCCAGATGCGAGCTTGACTCATTTAGGCAACCTGACCGACAAGCGCAAGCTCACACGGATTAAATGGATGCCTCTGGAGCGCATGCCAGTCCTTCGCGACCAAGACGGCAACGAGCTAGGTCAGGAAGTAATGGAGTACATGCTCACCGCCTCAATCGATTTCCCGACAGCGCCAAACCAGTTGGTACTTGACTTGAAACCGTCTCTGCAAGCGGCATCTGTTGCTGACTTTACCACGGAAGTTTTGCGCAGTTGGGTCGATAATGGAGCAGTAGCCAAAGAAAAATGGGTCATGCCGCTTTGCGTTGCTTTTGGAGATCGTCGTATAGTCGATACGCTTGGTCAGTTGATTAAGGAGTGGACAGATCACTCTCGCGGAGCTTTGGCTGCGGATGGCGTACGTGCTCTGTCTTTCTCGAATGATTTGACTGCGCTGCGTCTAATCGACCAGATTAAACGTACGATCAAAAACAGGCAAGTCAAATCAGCCGCAGAAGAGGCGCTGTCTATGGCGGCTGCGAATCAGAACATTTCCGCGATGGAACTGGAAGACCGATTGGTCACGACGCTTGGCTTCGCTGCGTCTGGCAAGCAAGTCTTTGACTACGGCGACCGCACCTTCACGGTCAAAGTTAGCAACGAGCTGGAGCTGGAAGTTACGAACGACAGCACAGGAAAAGCGGTTAAAAATCTGCCTGCACCGTCTGCGAAAGACGATCAGGAGAAGGCAGAACAAGCGCGATTGACTTTTGCCCAATTGAAAAAAGACCTGAAAAATATGGTGAAAGTGCAATCTCTTCGTCTGGAGGAGTCCCTTTCCAAATCACGTTATTGGTCAACGGAAGCGTGGAAACGTCTATTTGTGGAGAACGTGTTGATGCAAAAATTCGCAATCGGGCTCATCTGGGGTGTATACGAGGATGGAAAACTCGTAGATACGTTCCGCTATATGGACGATGGGACATTTAACACCGTGGACGAGGATGAGTATGAGTTGGCAGATGAGCAGCTTATTGGCTTGATTCACCCACTGGAGCTGGACGAAGAGACGTTGAACGGCTGGCGTACTCAGCTGGAAGATTACGAAATTACGCAACCGTTCGAGCAGTTGAGCCGTGAAGCGTTCCTGCCAACGGAAGAAGAAATAAAAGCCAATGAATTGCTCCGCCTGCCTGTTGAATCGTATTCACCTACTGCTTTTGCGAAAATGATGGAGAAATTCGGCTGGGTTAAAGGAACCCCGCTCGATGCCGGTTATTATTACGAGTTTTACAAACTGTATGACGGTATGGTGGCTGAGCTGAAAATCAGCGGGGCGAGCATTTCGTACTGGGAAGGAATGGAGGATGTGAAGCTGGAAACGTTGGCTTTCTTTCCAAACAAAGATGCCGAGTACAAGCATTTTTACTTCAAACCAGTGGATCGACTGAAGCTCACTGATATTCCAACACGCATTTTCAGCGAAACCGTCTATGATGTCATGCGAGCAGCAGGAAAATAACGATGGCGGATTTCACATCAGAATTTCATCGGTTTATCGCGCTGTGCAACGAAGAGTATCTGATCAAATACGCGAACAAAGGCATTTACAATCGTTCCATCAAGGAAATGGAAAAAGGAATGTCCGTTTCCTACGAGTTCGGGGACGATTACGTCGAGTGTGCGCTGTCAGATGACAGCGTATGCCGACTTCATGCAGATATTGATCGCTTTTCCTGCTCATGTCCATCAGACAAGATTTGCAAGCATGTTATCATCGCCATCGTCTACTATGCCAAAAACCACTTGCAAGCAGGAGCAGAGACCGGGGAAGAGCTGGAGATTTACAAGCCTGACTTTAGCTGGCTCTTGCAATTGCAGCCGTCTCACATTAGCAAGGCTTTTACCCCAGCACAGCTGGAAGAAGTGCTGTTTCGCCTCGACTATTTCGAGGAGATGGAGGTCGTTGAAACATCCTTCTTAACCATGACATTACGTACCCAAGATATTTCCGTATCTTTTGACAGTGAATCGGAGATCGGGAAGAGCATGTGTACCTGCAAGGCGAAAGGCAATTGCTTGCACAAGCTGGAGGTCATTTTACGCTATCGGGCCATGCATCAGCTACAGGATCGGGAGCAGTTACAAGCATCTGTAACCGATGTCAGCTACGAAACCGATGTCGTAGCGGAAGCCAAATCGATAATCGCAGAGATTCTTGGCATCGGCTTGGCGAAGCTATCCCAAACGATTTGTACACGGCTGGAGCTGCTTGCTATTGCTGCGCATAACGGCAATCTTCCCCGCGTGGAAAAAGACATACGCGGCATTCATGGGGAGCTGAACTTATTTTTTCAGCGTCATGTCAAGTTTTCGACGGAAGCGCTGCTCGACCGACTTTCCCGGGTGTATCTCAGTTTGCTTGCCATAGAGAAGACCGATCACATCGAAGCGAAAAAGCAGCTGCTCGGCAGCTTCAAAAGCAAGTACCATATGGTTCCACAGTTAAGTCTGTATGCATTGGGAGCAAATCCATGGGAGACACGGTCAGGGTACAAGGGGATTACGTATTACTTTTATTCGCTTTCTGATCAGCGCATTTACACGTATACAGAAGCGCGCCCCGTGTATTATGAGGGCATATCGTTTTCCTTTAAGGACAGCTATAAAGGCAAGGTCCCATGGGGCGGGTTGATCTCCATGGAGGAGCTCTCTCATTCACAGGTCATCCTGACACAGGCAAAGACGAATCGGGAGCAGCGCTTGTCTTCCAGTGAAGAGACGCGGCTAACCATCGTTCCCAGGGACAACATTGAAGAGCTGGATCTCGGCAAGGTGCTCGTTTGCGACTGGTCAAGTGACTGGAAGGACGCGGCAGGCGATATGTTTGAAACTGCTTTGGACTCGGTTTTTTTATTGAAAGCGAACAAGTTCAATCAAGTCGATTTTGATCAGAAGTCGCAACAGTTGATTTTGACGATCGAAGACGAGCAAGGTTATTCCCTCCCATTGAGCATCTCCTATCAGGGGGATTTCGCCCGCAATATACGTCATCTGGAGCAAAACAAACGGTTGCTGGAGTTGCGCGATGTGTATTTGCTTGTGCAAAAAATAGGGGATGGGCTTTATCCCATCAGCATCATGCAGGGAAAATCGCTGACGAGCTTCAAGTTAGACCTATAAACGGTGAGGGAGTGGACATAAAATCATGGAGGAGTTATATTCCTTTACCGAAAAGCTAACTGATTGGCAGGAACGCTTGTTACTCAAAGGAATCCATAAACTTGATAAGCAAGATTTGCAGGAATTGAAAAAACTGCAAGAGCTCGCAACCGAATACGATATGAGCTTTCTGGGCTCATTGATAGAAGATCTGCATGTGGAGGGCAATCGCTATTTGCAGGAAGTAAAAGCAGATGCCGAGTTGCTAACGCAGCAGTATTTGTATGTGGTGCAGTACATCAATATGATGAAAAAGCCTTTGACTCGATCATCGTAATAGAGTCCAGTGAAGAAAGAGAGATTCTTGAGGAGTCTCTCTTTTTTGTTTATTTATCAAGTTGTAAAGAAACTGAAAATAAAGGTAAACAAAGTGAAAATACAATGACTGAATATTGTCTAAAATAAAACATGTTTGAATGCTAAAACATTTGCAACAAGAATTGGGGGAACACAGATGAAAAAGAAGAGCTTTTATCACACGCTGATTGCCATGACAATCGCGGTATCTGCGGCATTGGCTGGGTGTTCGTCGGGGCAGGATGCGTCGACTAGCGCCGGACAAGCAGGAGGTACTGCGGAAGCTGGCAAAACAGGGGGAACCCTCGTCATCGCTCGTCTGTCCGATGCGAACAACCTCGATCCACATTTCCTGTCTCAAATCCCTTCTGCAGCAATCGTTCATCACAAAGTATATGAAGGGCTTGTCCGCATGGATAAAGAAAGCAAATACGTCCCATCCCTGGCAAGTGAATGGAAGCAGCTCGATGACTTGACGTGGGAGTTCAAGCTTCGTCAAGGTGTGACGTTCCATGATGGGGTACCTTTCAATGCGGAAGCGGTAAAAGCAACGATCGCTCGTGTTCAAGACCCTGCCGTTGGCTCCAGTCGGATTAACATGTTTGAAGCAATCAAAGAAGTGAAAGTAGTAGATGAGTACACGGTACAATTTCTACTGAATTACCCGTACTCACCACTCTTGTCTGTTTTGGCGAGTGCAGAGGGAAGCATTATCAGCCCGAAAGCCATTGAACAATATGGAAAAGATTTGAGCAAGCATCCAACCGGTACAGGACCGTACAAATTCGAAAAATGGACGCCGGGTCAAGAAGTGGTTCTGGTGAGAAACGATAGCTACTATGGCGGTACACCGAATTTGGATAAAGTCGTTTTCAAAACCGTACCGGAAGACACAACTCGCCTTGCCATGGTTGAGACAGGAGAAGTTCAAGTGGCAGAAAACTTGCCTGTGAGTGACATCGATCGCGTACAAAATTCTCCATCCATGCAATTGGGTCGATACCCTGGGTTCTCTGTCGACCACATCGGATTGAATACAAAGAAAAAGCCGTTTGATGATGTGCGTGTCCGCCAAGCCATTGCCCACGCCATCGACAAGAAAACCATTATTGAAGGCGTTTACAACAGTGTGGGAACACCAGCTCACTCCTCGATTACACCAGCGATGGTTGGGTACAGCCCGAATGTAAAAGACATTCCGTATGACGTCGAGAAAGCGAAGCAATTGCTCGCAGAGGCTGGTTATCCAAATGGCTTCAAAGCAAAAATCGCGTTGAATGATAACAAAGCACGAATTAGCGTAGCCGAGGTTTTGCAACAACAACTGAAGCCAATCGGTATTGATCTGCAACTGGATGTGATGGAATTCGGGGCGTATATCGAAGCAGCATCCAAAGGGGAGACAGACCTGTTCATGAGTGGATGGGGAAATGCTACAGGCGATGCCGACTACAATCAATCGAACCTGTATCATTCGAAAGCACATGGCGCACCTGGTAACCATTCGTTCTACAACAATCCGGAAGTAGACAAGCTGATTGACGAAGGACGCAGAGAAACAGACGCAGAAAAACGAAAGCAACTCTATGAAAAGGCACAACAAATCGAAATGACTGAAGCACCGCTCATTCCGTTCCGATTCTCCGAGAACCTAGCGGCGATTCAAAAAAATGTACAGGGTGTATGGATTAGCCCTGCAGGCCATATCGAGATTGACGAAGTAACGATTCAATAATACAAGGCGCCGCTGACATGATTGTGTCAGTGGCGTCTCCATATGTTGGAATTAAGATGAAAATCCAGATTTGGTTCAAAAAAGTTGGGTTTAACAGTTAAATCGGAGGGTGATGGAGGTGGTTTCTTATTTATTATCTTATGTGCAACACATTGCATATTTATATTGGTCATCTTCATGTATCCAAACAGAACCATCATTTTCGATAACATAACGAAAATTGTGGTCTGAAAGCTCCTTAATAATCTCAGCATTATTAGATTCAAAAATCTTAACATATTCATCTTCCAGTGAAGAATTGCTAAGTAGAAAAAAAACGAAAATAACAACACTTAATAAAAGAAAAATTGAAATTATAGTTCGATGTTTACTTAGCTTTGGTACCATATGTTTACCTCCGAGAACAAGGATTTTCGAATAGTATAGATAGGCGTCAGTCGTCATATAATTATGACACAGCTG